>CALBDS010000003.1 GCA_937927415.1 uncultured Rhodospirillaceae bacterium | reverse complement strand
CACCGAGATTCCTCTCGTCCACCCTTATCCTAGCGCCTATGGGGCGGCAGCCCCGGTTTCGGTGGTTGAAGCAGACCACTCATTCCAGGGTGGTGAACCCGACGGCTTCCCGGGTCCGCCAGGGTCCGCGGCGCCGGATCACTGCGGTCTTGCAGAGGCCATTGATCGTCTCGGCCAAGGCATTATCGTACGAATCGCCGACGCTGCCCACGAAGGTTCGGTGCCGGCCTCGGTGAGGCGTTCGGTGTACCGGATAGCAACGTATTGCGGCCCGCAGTCGGAGCGGTGGATGAGGCCGCCGCCCTTGGCTGGCCGGCGCTCGTGAAGCGCCTGCTCCAGAGTGTCCGGGACGAAGCCGGTGTGGGCGGTCCGCGACATCCGCCAGACACTTTGAAGCCGTTCAAGCGTTTCCCCTGGTCAGTCCGGCAGCTCGGCGCGCAGGATGGTGCTGCTGTCGGATTCGGTAATGTACAGCGTCCGGCCGTCGGGGCCGAAACACAGGTTGGAGACGGAGAGGCCGCGGCAGGAGTTGATGCGGTACAGCGGCTCGCCCAGCGGGCTGAACACCCACGCGACACCCATCCCGCAATGCGCCACCGCCAGCCGGCCCGAACGGTCCATCGCCAGCCCGTCGGGACCCGTCAGCCCGCCCTGGAGCTGGATGAACAGCCCGACCTTGCCGACCGAACCGTCCGAGTGCAGCGGCACGCGCCAGATCTGGTTGGCGCGGGTGACCGCGAGGAACAGCGCCTTCTGGTCGGGAGTCAACACCAGTCCGTTGGGACTGGGTACGTTGTCGAGCAGGCGGTCGAGGCGCCCGTCGGCACCATACCGGTAGAGCCGTCCGGTCGGGTCGTGCAGCCCGGTCTGGCCCTGGTCGGTGAAGTAGAGATCACCGTCGGACGCGAAGATCAGGTCGTTGGTACCCTTGAAGCCCTCGCGCCGCGCCCGCGTCAACACCGCCTCCATGCGGCCGGAGTCCGGATCGAGCGCGAGGATGCCGCGGCGGTGGTCAGCAATGAACAGGCGGCCGTCGGGGTGGCGGGCCAGCCCGTTCGGCTCGCCATCGTAGCGCACCACCATGGCGAAGCGGCCGTCCGGCGCGATGCGGAAGATGCGCCCAAACGGGATATCGACGACGTACAGGTTGCCGAGCGGGTCGAACACCGGGCCTTCCAGGAAGGCGCCGTGGTCGGGCTTGTCCTTGCCGAACAGCCATTCCGACGGCTCACCCGCCAGCGACAGGGCGGCCGGCAGTTCGGCGAAAACGGTGGTCGGCAGCACGCGGGGAGGAGCGAACACGGCACGTCATCCTTTATGCCAGGGCGGGTTCTCGGGACGCCCGCAGCAGGCCGCCGATCTCGCGCCGCATCTCCAGGAACAGCGGCTCGGTCTTGATCTCCTCGCGCCGCGGGCGCGGGAACGGAATGTCGAAGACCTTGAGCACGCGCGCCGGCCGCGGACTGAACACCATCACCCGGTCGGCGAGGTAGAGCGCCTCCTCAATACCGTGGGTGACGAACAGCACGGTTTTCTGGTTGTCCTCCCACAGGCGCAGCAGTTCCACCTGCATGTCGTCGCGGGTCTGCACGTCGAGCGCGCCGAACGGCTCGTCCATCAGCAGCACCTCGGGGTTGATGGCGAAGGCGCGGGCAATGCCGACGCGCTGCTGCATGCCCCCGGAAAGCTGGTGCGGATAGGCGTGCTCGAACTCCGTCAGCCCGACGCGGCGCAGCAGGTCGCGGCTGACCCGCTGCCGATCCGCCTTGCCGACCCCCTGCACCTCCAGCCCGAACTCCACGTTGCCGAGCGCGGTGCGCCATGGCAGCAGGTCGGAGCTTTGGAACACCATGCCGCAGCCCTCGCCCGGCCGGCCGGTAATGTCCTTGCCGTTGAGAAGCACCCGGCCGGTGTCGGTTGCGACCAGCCCGTTGATGATCCGCAGCAAGGTGGACTTGCCGCACCCCGATGGTCCCAGCAGCGCCACGAACTCGCGATCGGCCACCTCCATCGACTGGTTGAGCAGCACCGGCATCTGCGTGCCGTCGTCACGCCGGAAGGTTTTCGAGATGTCCTCGATGATCAGCTTGGAATGCGGCATGGATCAGCCCGGTTGGTTGGATGTCTGCTGGAGTTCGTGGAGCGCCTGATCGAGGCAGGACCGGTCGATCACCTGCTTGAAGTCGATCTTGCCGCTGAGCGCCCCTGCCCGGCGGTAATGCGGCAGCAGGCTGGCGAAGTGCTCGGGCGTCAGCGTGTCCATGTCGTCGGGCCAGGCTCGGATGGTCTCCGCCAAGGTCGCCCAGGTGTCCCGCAGGTCTTCGCGTTTGGCGTCGCGGGCCTGGTTGGTGGTGGCGAAGACCCGGTACTGTTCGGTGAACCAGTCGAGATCACGGTTGGCGCGCCGGAAGGCGATCAGCACCGCCTTCAGAACGTCCACCGCGGCGCGCCGGTTGGCCGGTTTGGACAGCCAGCGGTCGGTGGTGAACAGCACCTGCCCGAACCATGCGTCGTACTCGGTCCACGGTTCGATCAGGGTGATGAAATTGCCCTTCCTGGCCATCTCCCGGGCCTGATCGAAATGGACCGGCACAGCGTCCACCCGCCCGGCCATCAGCGCCCGCATGCGGTTGCCCGAGCCGCCGATCTCGATCACCGTCAGCTTGTCCAGGTCGATCCCGCGCTTGGTGAGCGGCCCCATCAGCATGACGTGCATGAAATCACCCATGGCGTTGACCGCCACCGTCACACCGGGCTTTGCCAGATCCTCGATGCTGCGCACGCGCGCGGCATTGGCGACGAAGACCTGACTGGTGTTGTTGTAGGTCAGACCGATGATGCGGACATCCGCACCCGCCTCGGCGGCCTTCAGCGTGGACACGACGTCACCGTCGGCGAGATCGCCCTGGCCGGACACGATCGACTGGGTGATCACCGGCAGCCGGTCGATGCGTGACACGTTGGATGGGCTATAGCCGGGCATTTCGGTGATGCCCTGGCGCAGCGCGTACACCGCCGGAATGTGAATGCCGAGCGTGAAGCCGACGATGGAGATGTCGAGCACCCGCTTGTCGGCCGCGAACGCCGGAACGCCGAACAGGCCAGCCCCGCCGGCGGTCGCCATCGCCGTCAACACATTGCGTCGGGTGAGGGGCATCGAGAATCCTTCCGTGTCTTGTTGTGGATGGCGGCGGGTCAACGCGCGCGCCTGCGGTTCTCGTACCAAGGAGCGCAGACGCGCCCGATGCGCTGCAGGACCGCGTTGGCACCGAGGCTGACGGTCATCAGCACGACCAGCAGAGCCAGCAGCGGTGCTGTTGACAGATCGAGTCCGGTTTGGTGGATCAGCGCGCCATAGCCCACCAGGACGAACATTTCCGCCATCACCATGGCGCGCAGGGCATGGATGAGGCCGATACGGGCCCCCGCCAGCAGGTAGGGATAGAGCGCCGGCAGCAGCACGTACCGGAATCTCTGCATCGGCGAGGCACCGAACGAACGCGCCACGTCGAGATGACGTGCCTCGATCCGCTTGGCGCCCTCGTAGGTGGTCAGCGTGATGAACCACACCGACGCCATGAACACGATCGCCATCCGGAACATCAGGCCGGAGCCGAACAGCACCAGGAACAGCGGCACCAGCGCCGCCGCCGAGGTCACCACCAGCATGCTGAGCCAGGGATGGACGATCACGTCGCACCGGCGCGACCGGCCCATTGCCGCCCCCAGCGGCATCCCCACCAGACAGGCCAGACCATAGCCGACGAGAAGCTGGCGCAGCGACCCCAGCAGTTCGGTGACCAGCGGGCCGTGGGCGATCAGATCCCAGGCGGCGACGGCGACCAGCGTCGGCGCGGCCAGCCGTTCATCGCCCAGCGTCCGGCCGGCAATCTCCCACAGGACCAGCGTGCCGACGATGCCGGCCAGCCGCCAAGGCAGAAGGGCTTGCCTTTCCATGTCAGTGCCTCACGGTCCAGGGGAGAAGCCGGTGCTCCAGCGCGCGCAGGCCCTCCTGGATGACAAGGCCCGTCAGGCTCAGCACCACCAGGATGGACAGCACGCCGGCGCTGTCGAAGCGGTTGGCGGCGGCCTTCATGTACGCGCCTAAGTTGACCGCGGCGAAGAACAGTTCGGCGGTGATCAGGCCGTTGACCGCGCGCACCAGCCCGATCCGCACCCCGGTCAGCAGGAACGGCAGCGAGGCCGGCAGCAGGATCATCCGGAACCGCTGCCAGCGTCCGGCCCCGAAGGCGCGTCCCACATCGCTGAGCCGGGGATCGACATCCCGCGCCCCGGCGGCGATCACCACCAGCATGTCGAACACGCACATCAGGAACACCAGCGCCACCCGGCCCTCGAAGAACAGCCCGAACCAGATGATCAGGAACGGTACGAAACCCACCGCCGGGATCGCCATGAAGGCGCTGACCAGCGGGTCGATCATGGCGTTCACGCGCGGCTCGCGCCCCATCAGGAAGCCCAGCGGCACCGCCACCGCGGCGGCCAGCGCGAAGCCCAGCAGCATATGCCCGACCGACTGCCCCAGCATGGCCGGCAGCTCGCCCGAGACCACCATCCCCGCCAGATGCGCCAGCACCGAGGTGGGGGGGGCCAGGATGAAGTCCGATACGTTGCGTGCCGCCAGATCCCAGACCACCAGCCCGGTCAGCAGCGAGGCGGCGTAGAGCAGGAACCGCGGCGAAGCCCGCCGGGCACGGGGAATCGCGGGGCGCGGCGGCCGGTGGCGGCCGGCCATGGAGTCGCTGCTCATCGTCCCTCTCCCTGGATGGTGCCCCGGTGGTCGCGGAACACCCGCGGCAGCAGACCGCCATGGCGGTAGCAGTTGATGTCGTCCTGGGTGTCGAGCCGGCAGGTCACCGGCACGGTCACCGTGCCGCCGTCGGCGGAACGGACCGACAGCGTTGCCGGTTGGCGCGGAGCGATCCCAGCCGACAGGCCGACAATGTCGATCGCCTCGCCGCCGCGCAGACGCAGGTCGCGCCGGCTGGTGCCCCCGGCGAACTCCAGCGGCAGCACGCCCATGCCAAGCAGGTTGGAGCGGTGGATGCGCTCGAAACTCTCCGCCACCACCGCCTTGATGCCCAGCAGGCTCAGCCCCTTGGCCGCCCAGTCGCGCGACGAGCCGCAACCATAGTCGTGCCCGGCCACCACGATCATGCCCTGCCCGCGCTCCCGCCACGCCGCCGCCGCGTCGAACACGCTCATCACCGGGCCGTCCGGGGTCTGCCGGGTCACCCCCCCCTCGACGCCGGGCACCAGTTCGTTGCGCAGGCGCGGGTTGGCGAAGGTGGCGCGCATGCCGACCAGATGGTTGCCGCGCCGCGTGCCGTAGGAGTTGAAATCCGCCGGCCCGACGCCGCGGTCGATCAGGAACCGCCCGGCCGGGCTGTCCGCCAGAATGGCGCCCGACGGCGAGATGTGGTCGGTGGTCACCGAATCGCCGAGCACGACGAGCGGCCGCAGGCCGGCGAGATCGGTTGGCTCCGCCGGTCCGGCGGGCAGGTCGTCGAGATAGGGCGGACGGCGCAGATAGGTGCTGTCCGGATCCCAGGGCCAGGTGGTCCCTCCGCCCGCATCCAGGCGCGTCCAGGCGTCGTCGCCGTCGAACACGCTGGCGTAGCGGTCGCGGAACAGCCCCGGCGTGATGGCGGCGGCCATCGCCGCCTCGATCTCCTGGGGCGACGGCCACAGGTCGCCAAGGAACACCGGCCGGCCGTCGCGCCCCGTGCCCAGCGGCTCGGTGGACAGGTCAACCGTCACCGATCCGGCCAGCGCGTAGGCCACCACCAGCGGCGGCGAGGCGAGGTAGGCCGCGCGCACCAGCGGATGGATGCGGCCCTCGAAGTTGCGGTTCGACGACATCACTGCGGCCACCGTCAGGTCGCCCTGCGTGATCGCCCTGGCCACCGCCTCGGACAGCGGTCCGGACATGCCGTTGCAGCTTGTGCAGCCGAAGCCCACGAGATGGAAGCCCAGGGCGTCGAGCGGCTCCTGCAATCCGGCGCGCGCCAGATAGTCGCTCACCACCCGCGAGCCGGGGGCCAGCGAGGTCTTGACCCACGGCCGGGTGGTCAGCCCGCGCGTCACTGCGTTGCGCGCCAGCAGCCCGGCGGCGATCATCAGCGCCGGGTTGGAGGTGTTGGTGCAACTCGTCAGCGCGGCCAGCACGACATCGCCATCGCCGAGCATCCGACCACCGGGCGTTCGGCCGCCGCCCGCCTCCGCCGCTCGCCTTTCACCGGCGGCACCGTCCCGGTGCAGCGAAGCGCGGTCGCGCGCAAACGACGCCGCCACGCCGGACAGCGCAAGGCGCTGCTCCGGGCGCCGAGGGCCGGCAAGCGAGGTGCCGATCTCCGACAGATCCAGTTCGAGATTCTCGTCGAACACCGGGGTTGGCGCGCTGGCGTCGCGCCACAGCCCCTGGGCGCGGGCGTAGGCTTCCACCAGCGCCACCCGATGCGCATCGCGGCCGGTGAAGGCCAGATAGTCCACCACCGCCCGGTCGATCGGGAAGTACACGCAGGTGGCGCCGTACTCGGGCGCCATGTTGGCGACGGTGGCGCGGTCGGCGACCGGCAGCGTGTCGAGGCCGGGACCGTGGAACTCGACGAAACGCCCAACCACACCATGGCGGCGCAGCCGCTCGGTGATGGTCAGCGCCACGTCGGTGGCGGTCACCCCCGGCCGTGCCCGGCCGGTCAGGCGGATGCCCAGCACCGGCGGCAGGGCCAGCACCAGCGGGCCGCCGAGCATCGCCGCCTCCGCCTCGATGCCGCCAACCCCCCAGCCGAGGACGCCCAGCCCGTTGACCATGGTGGTGTGGCTGTCGGTGCCGACCAGCGTGTCGGGGAAGGCCACCGGCAGCCCCTCGCCCGTCCCGCCGGTGTCAACGCGCACGCCCTCGGCCAGGAATTCCAGATTGATCTGGTGCAGGATGCCCTTGCCGGGCGGCACCACGCGGAGGTTGGCGAAGGCGTGGTGGCACCAGTGCAGGAAGGCGAACCGCTCGGCGTTGCGCTCGAACTCCAGGGCGACGTTGCGCGCCATGGCGTCGGGCGATCCGGCGACGTCCACACACAGCGAATGGTCGATCACCAGATCGACGGGGATGCGCGGGTTGACCGTCGCCGGATCGCCGCCGGCCCTGGCGACGGCGTCGCGCAGTGCTGCCAGATCGACCAGCGCCGGCACCCCCAGCAGGTCTTGCAGCAGCACGCGCGCCGGACGGAACGGAATCTCCGCGTCATGGTCGCGGTCGGCCAGCGCCCGCAGGCGGACGGGCGTGGTGTCGTCGGCGTGGCGGAGCAGGTTTTCCGCCAGCACCCGCAGCGAGTGGGGCAGGGTCGCAAGCCCGGGAAGGTCGGCCGCAGCAGCCGTCACGCTGAAAGTGGCATAGCGGACGCCACCCACCGTCAAACACTGTTTTTCGGCCGCTCCCGAAGCCAAAGGTCGATCCACTGCTGTCAACTCGGGCCTCGCAATTCAGCATACAATTTATGGTAAATTTTCTTACTACCTGCAACGCAGCGTCGCGAGAAAGCAATGTAGCGTATTGCCCATAGAGGGAAAAACAAATATTCTCACTCCCGTTACGGGTAATGCCGCGCCCATGGCGTGGCGAGAAGGGACGGCTATGGCGCAGGTTGAAATCCCGGCAGTCTATATGCGCGGCGGGTCAAGCAAGGGCGTGATCTTTCACAGCCGGGATCTGCCCGCATCGCGCGAGGCGCGGGACCGCCTGTTCCTGGCCGCGCTGGGCAGCCCCGATCCGTTCGGGCGTCAGCTTGACGGGATGGGTGGCGGAATCTCGTCGCTTTCGAAAGCGGCCGTGATTGGCCCGCCGACGCACCCGGACGCCGACGTGGACTATACCTTCGCCCAGGTCGCGGTGGACCGGCCGGTGGTCGATTATGGCGCCAACTGCGGCAACCTGTCGTCGGCGGTCGGGCCATTCGCGGTGGACGAGGGGCTGGTGGCGGTGTCCGACGGCGACTTCGTCGATCCGGCCGGCTCGGTGGCGCGCGGGCAAGCGGCCGGTATCCACGCGTCACCGACGGCGGATGTCCGCGTCGGCAACCCGTCGGGCTGCCTGCCGGTGGCCGCCGCAGTCACCCCCGACGGCGCCGGCGGCTGGTGTGTCACCCATAGCGCCGCCTACCGCACCGCCCGACGTCTCATGGGTGGCCGGGCGTACGCGCGGCTGGAGGAGCCATGACCCCGTCCACGCCGCACCGCCGGACGGACGCGGCCGCCTCAGCCGATCGGCTTGGCTGGCTTAAAGCCGAACAGCATCTTGCCGCCCAGCGTTCCGGCGCCGTCGTAGTTGCGGCGCAGCAGGCGGCGCCCGCCCGCGTAGTCGGTGCGCCCGTGCAACATCTCGCGGTTGTCGAGCGTGAGGATCTGGCCGGGTTCCAACGTCACCTCGATGCGGTTGGCGGGATCCTCGTAAAACTCGCTCAGCAATCGGTACGCCTTCATGGCGCGCGGGCTGGGGACGACGTTGGCCACGTCGTCCATACGGAAGCGGAAATGGATGCGCTCACCGACCTTCCAGAACACCGGCCCTTGATAATGATCGGTGGCACGGTCGATGACGATGGCGTCGGCTTCCATCAGGAACGGCAGATCGTCGGGGCAGGTCCGGGCGAGGTAATCGAAACCGGCCTTGCCGCTGGCGAGCTGGGACGTGCCACCCAGATCGGCCTTGCGGATGCACTTCAAGGTGAGGACGTGTTCGGGCTCGGTGAGCAGCGCACCGTCGGTATGCAGCGGGTGCGCTTCCGGCATGGAACCGAGGTAGCCGGCGACCGGCTTGCTCGAATCAATGACGAGGACGCCGTCAGCGGCGGCGCGGTTGTGGACGATGGGCGTGCCGAACAAGGCGCTGAGCGGCATCAGATTGTCGGTCTCGCGGCCGGTGACCGGCGTCTGCCACACCACGAAACCGTAGCGATTGAAGGTGTCGAGGAACCGTTCGATGGTCGATGCCGAAAGGCTTTCCGTCGTTTCAACCTTGATGATGTTTTTCGAGACATCGTGACCAGCGCCAAATACCTGGCGCTCGCAAAGACCATCGACAGCCATGGTGTATTCTCCCAAAAAGCGGTATCGACCCGGCCATACCATGCGTGTCGCACGATCGATAACGGACAGTCACACGGACAGCAAGACGCAGACGGGATTTTTTGCCGTTATAAGAGAAAAAAATCGACAACAATCTAATGAAAATTGCACACGCGAGTATGACGCGCGACATTTTGCCGCATGCACTTGCATGGGGTGCATTTCAGTGATTAATGAAGATATTTGGTTGTTTTTTAGCGGAATGTTACAAAGAAAAAATAGGAAACGTCAGGATGGCTGCGCTTTAATATCGCAGTTTGTGCAATATGACTACACTGCCGGTTGGTTCTGTGGCAGTCTTTCCATCCCAAAACTAATGATCGAACTTGTTGATACAAAAAGGAGTGGATGCCATGAAGCGTGCGGCAGCCTTTGCTGTAAGCGCAATCATCCTTCTGGGTACGTCGGTTGCGGTGGCCCAGGATAAAATTGCGATCGGCGCCGCCTGGGTGCAGAAGTCCGGTGCGACGACGACTCTGTTCAATGCAGCCAAGGCCCGCCTGGAAAAGACGGCGCCCAACATCAGCATTGAAGTGCTTCCCGAACTCGCTTCCATCGATGATCTGGCGGCCGCATCACA
Source organism: uncultured Rhodospirillaceae bacterium (assembly GCA_937927415.1). Lineage (GTDB taxonomy): Bacteria > Pseudomonadota > Alphaproteobacteria > Azospirillales > Azospirillaceae > Azospirillum. The sequence continues at coordinate 435,633 of CALBDS010000003.1, read as the reverse complement.
GCGGTTCCAGGCCGAAAAGAAGGCACAAATTCTTCTGCGGGATTCCGCTGCATCCTGGCTCACCAAGAACAAGCCCGTCATTCCGACCTTTGTCGGCGGGGTCAACAACCTTGTTTACTACGGTACCGTGGACAGCCTGGAAAAACCGGGAGGCAACATTACCGGCGTGTCGTACTTCACGCCGATGGACACGGTGCTGCAAAGCTTCCTCGAAGTGTTGCCGAACGCCAAGAGCCTGACGTTGATCACGCACAAGGGGCATCCCGGCTCGGCCATCGACGAAGGCGAGATGCGCAAGGCGTGCGAGAAGTCGAAGTTCACCTGCACCATCGTGTCCGTCGACAACGCCGCCGCCGCGGTCGAGGCCATCAAGTCGGGCGCGGTCAAAGGGGATTTCATCGTCCAGGGCAACCAGGGCGTGCTCATCGACAGCACCGCCGAGATGGTCGCAGCCGCCGGCAAGATCCCGGTGATGGCGCTCAACGAGGGCGCGGTGAACAAGGGTTCGCTGGCGGGTTTGGTGGTGAACCTGAGCGAGCTTGGCACCATGCTGGCCGACTCGATCGTCGAGGTGGTGGTGAATGGGAAGGCGCCGGCCAACATCCCGATCAAGCTCGACACCACGCCGACGCTGGTGCTCAACATGAAAACTGCCGCGGCACTCGGCGTCCAGGTGCCGCTCGACATCCTGAACGCGGCCAAGGTCATCGAATGAACGGTGGTGTGTCGGCCGCCGAACGGTGTGGCGGTCGGGCCGGTGGTGGAAGCCGGGGGGGGCTGACCGGCGTCGGCGGCCCTCACACCGATAGACCTCCCGAATGAGGATCTGGCGCCAGCGCCTTTGGAGTCTCTTATGATGCACACCAGTTCGGTTATGCCGGCCGCCGGCGTCGGCTTTTCTCCCGCGGCCCCCGATGCGCGCAACGGCGGCGGTTCATGGTGGACCATCGGCCGCAAGATCGTCGTCAGCGTTGCGCTGCCCATCATCCTCGGCACGGCCGTCATCATCGCGACAGCCACCGTCAATCAGGTTGACGGTATGATCAAGATGGCCGGCGGGTTCCAGCGCAAGGCCACGGAGATGCTGGCCACCCAGGTGTCGGCCGCGGTCAAGTTCAAGCAGGACGCAGCACTTCAGAACGCTCACGAGGTGCTGTCGTCGAGCGAGGACCGCAGCCTTTCCGCGTTGCGCATCCTCGACAAGGACGGCAACGCCATCACCGAATACGTCGCCCCGTTTGCCGCCGGTTTTTCGTTCTCGGTGGTGCCTGACCTGGCGGCGCGCGCCGTTCAGGCCACGACCTCCGCCGTCAACGATGTCCCCGGCGGCATGCTGGTGATCGCGCCGGTCACGTCGGGCAAGGACAACCAGCGGGTCGGCACGCTGGTTGCGGTGTGGAACCGCGACGTCATCCTCGACGAGGCCAAGAAGTCGGCGTTATCGGCCGGCGGGGCGGCGGTCGTCGTGCTCGGCGTGGTGCTGGGACTGCTGGTGGTCCTGCTGATGCGGACGGTCAGCCGCCCGTTGTCCCACCTCCAGCACGCGATGAGCACGCTGGCGGGCGGAAACCTGACGGTGAACATCCCGTACACCGACCGCGGCGACGAGATCGCGCTGATGGCGCGCTCGCTGGAGGTGTTCCGCGACACCGCCCGCGACGCCCGCGAGGCGGATCAGCGGCTCGCCCGGGAACGCGCCGAAGGGGCCGAAGCCCGCCGCAGAACCCTGATCGCACTGGCCGACGACTTCGAGCAGACCGTCGGCGAGGTGGTCGATCGGCTGATCGGGTCGAGCAAGGACATGCGCAACGTCGCCATCGTCATGCGCCGCACCGCCGAGGAGACCGACAAGGTGTCCCATTCGGCTGCCGCGGCATCGGAGGAGACCTCGGCCAACGTCCAGACCGTCGCCGCCGCCGCCGAACAGCTGTCAACATCGAGCCACGAGATCGGCCACCAGGTATCGCGCTCGCGCAATGTCGTGCAGCGCGCCATCACGGACACCGAGCAGACCGGCACCATCGTCCAGGGGCTGGCGTCTGCCGCCGGACGCATCGGCGAGGTGGTCAAGCTCATCACCATGATCGCCAGCCAGACCAACCTTTTGGCGCTCAACGCAACGATCGAGGCGGCGCGCGCCGGGGAGGCCGGCAAGGGCTTCGCGGTCGTCGCCGGCGAGGTCAAGAGCCTTGCCAACCAGACCGCCAAGGCGACCGAGGAGATCACATCCCAGATCAGCGCCATCCAGGAAGCGACCGGCAATGTGGTCCACGCCATTGAGGACATCAGCAAGACGATCAACGCGATCAGCGAAATCTCGACGTCGATTGCCTCGGCGGTGGAGGAGCAGGACGCGGCGACCAGCGAGATTGCCCGCTCCGTCCAGCAGGTGGCAGCCGGTACGCAGAACGTGTCGGTGTCGATCACCAAGGTCATGAACGCCGCAGTGACCACGGGCGAGCAGGCGACGCAGTTCGAGGAATCCACCGCCAACCTCGACAGTCAGGCCCGCCTGATGCGCGAGCGCGTTGACAGCTTCCTCGGTCGTGTCCGCACCGCCTGACCTCCGGCCGGCCGCCACGGCTCCGTCCGCGGCGGCCGCTCCTTATCCGCCCCCTACCCACTTGCCCCGCCGGAGCTGTCGCTGATGACGGACCATGATGCCCTCCCGCCGTGGACCGTTCTGGTGGTCGATCCCGACGACCGCGTCCAGGCCGAGACGCGCGCGGCGCTGTCCGGGTTCATCTTCGATGGGCGCGGTCTCGACCTGCTGACGGCACGATCCGCCGCCGAAGCCCGCGACCTGCTGACGCGCCACCGGGCGATCGTGGTGGTGGTAACCGAACTGATGCTGGAGACGCCGCAGGCCGGGCTCGACCTGATCGCCCACGTGCGCGGCGACCTGAGCAACCAGCGGGTCCGGATCATCGTCCGCACCGGCCATCCGGAGATCGCGCCCGAGCGCACGCTGATGGCCAGCCATGACATCCACGACTACCGACTGAAGTCGGGCACCGGGGCCGATCAGGTGTGGGCCTCGCTGACCGGCGCGCTGCGCACGTACGCCAGCATCGTGGCGCTGGCCACCAAACGCACCGGGCTGGCCCGTTTCCTGATGGCGACCGCCGGGCTGGTGCAGTTGCGCACGCCGGAGCAGTTCTACAGCTGCGTGCTGCCACAGCTGGTCGCCCTGCCGGGGGTCGGGCGCGATGCGCTGCTGATGACGTTCGAGGAGCCCCCGGCGGCGACGCAGCTCGTGGTGCGGGCCGGAACGGGGCGCTTTTCCGGCCGATCCGGGGCCGACGTGCCGCCGGACGTGCAGGCCCGCGTGGTCGCAGCACTCGAGACGCTGAACGCGGCCAGCGACAGCGACACGGTGCTGAAGCCCGACCATTGCGTGCTCCGGCTGCGCAGTCACGGCGACATCACCGGCGTGATCCTGGTCGAGGGACGGTTCGCGTCCACCGCGTTCGAATGGCAGTTCCTTGAAATCTTCCGCAACAAGGCGGAAATCGCGTTCGAGAACATCCGCCTGCTGGAGGAGTTGAACGCGGCGCAGAAGGCTTCGGTGCTGGCGCTCGCCACGCTCGCCGAGTACAAGGACTATGGCTCGACCGGCCACCTGCCCCGCATCGAGCGGCTGACCACCGAGACGGCCCGCGAACTGCTGCGCCGCGACGCCTTCCCGGGCATGATGGACGACACCTTCGTGGCGACCATCGGGTTGGCCAGCATGCTGCACGACGTCGGCATGATCTGCGTGCCGGACGAGATCCTGACCATCCCCGGAGAGCTGGTCGAGGAAGATCTCAATCTCATCTACCGCCACGCCGAGGTCGGCCACCGGGTCCTGCTGGAGGCGGCGCGCCCGTTGCGCGGACGCAGCTTCCTGTCAATGGGGGCGGCAATCGCGCGTGGGCACCACGAGCGTTACGACGGGTCGGGCTATCCCGACGGCCTGAAGGGCGAGCGGATCCCACTGGCGGCGCGCATCACCGCCGTGGCCGACGTGTTCGACGCGCTCATCTCCGATCGTCATTACCGCAAGGCATGGCCGATCGACGAAGCGATCTTGTGGATGGGGGAACGGGCGGGGAGCGATTTTGATCCGGTCGTCGTCGAGGCATTCATCGACATCGTGACGGCGTTGCGTGACCGGGAGCCGGGGCTGTTCCCGGCAGCCGCAGCACCGCTGCCGGCGGTGCCGGATACCGCCGGGCGGCGCGGGTTGTCCCGCCTGTTCGGCCGCTTGGTCGGAGGGCGCGGGTAGCCCCTCTGCCGACGCCGGCGTGGCAAACACGTTGCCACCCGCTTTCCGCATGGACCACCGAGCAAATAAATACGCAGATAAATACATTGGTATGCAGCATTCCTTCGGATTGAAGACGATTTCAGATCATCCATAGGCGGCATACCTAATTTCAGGTAAATTATCTTGATTACAGTCATTCGACGCGCCATAACCGTCGCGTGACCGTCGCGTAATATTGTCGTCCCGTGGTGGCAATCGAGGGGATCACGCTGAATCCCGGTGGTGGAATCGCAGCGGGCCTGTTCGCAACGCGCGAAGGGAACGGAACGTGTCGGTGCAGGCCATCGACGGCAGGGTCGGCTGCTCCCGGCCGATGGAGGCAAAGGACATCATGTCTGTGTCCGGCACCACCGCGATCACTGATCGGGCTCCGCTGGGGATGCGGCGGGGGGTCGTTGACTTCCTGTCGGCGTTGGCGGTCTCCCTATTGTCGGCAATACTGCTCGTCTACGTGGGCTATGCTGAGGCGGAACGCGCTTGGCCGGGCGTGCGTGACGAGCGCGCCGCGGCGCTGGCGACGATTCTGGGAGTCGGCCTTGCTGCCGACCGCGATGCCGCCGGGGTCAGGACGGACGACGCCACCACGGTGGTGCGGCGCGCGGCGATTGTCGCGCACGCCGATCCGTCGGTCCGCTCGGTCACGCTCACCGACGCCGACGGCCGCACGCTGGCCGCCGCCGGACCGGGCTTCGGCACCGCGGCGGACGTTCCGGCGGCAACGGCGACCGTGGCGCTGAGCGACGGCCGGCGCCTTGCCGTCGCGGTGGAGGATGACACCGAGGGCGCGCTCGACCGCCCGTTCGCAGGGCTGTTGGTGATGATGGCGGTGCTGTCCGTGGTGGCCGCGGGGCTTGCCGTCGCGATGCGGGGGTGGTTTGGCGAGCGGGGGCCGTTCGCTGCCGGCGGCCTGCTGTTCGTATCGATGGCGGTGCTGGTCGGCGGCACGCTGGCAGGCCTGCATCTCGACAGCCTCGACACCAAGGCGCGCGTCCTGTCGGCGCTGATCGGCCAGCAGCTTGCCGAAGGTGCTGCCGGGGCGTCTCCGGTGGCGGTGACGGGCCTGCTGGACGGCGTGGCGGTGGCCGGGGTGGAGGCCGCGGTGCTGCGTGACGGTCGGATCGTCGCCCATGCGGAGGCGGACCGCATCGGCGAAGCTTGGGCGGAGACGGCGCTGGCCCACGATCACCGCGTGGTCGCTGCGTCGGCGTCGGGGCTGGACGAGGTGGTGGTGCGGACCTCTCCGCTGGTGCTGCTGGAACGGGCGGACCTGCGGCGCACGGTCAAGAATTTCGCCGTTCTGCTGGCCGCCGCCGGCTTTCTCGCGCAGCTTTTCCAGCAAATGGTCGGCGCGCTGCGCACCGACGGCAGCCGCTTGCTCGGCCTGCGCACCAGAGCGCGCGAACTGGGCGAGGCGACGCTGGAACGCGTCAAGCCGGTGTTCTTCCTGGCGGTGCTGATCGAGAACATGGGCTATTCCTTCCTGCCGGCGCTGTTGAAGGACGTGGCCGCCGGCTCCGGCCTGCCGCCCGGCGTGGCTTCGGCGCTGTTCATGACGTACTTCTTCGGCTTCGCGCTGATCCTGGTGCCGTCGGGGCAGATCGCCGGACGCTACGGGCCGAAGCCGCTGGTCACCATCGGCGCCGCGCTGGTGGCGGCCGGCATGGGGCTGATGGCGCTCACTCTGGACGCACTGGCGATGGGGCTGGCGCGTTTCATGGTCGGCATCGGCCAGGGCATGATCCTGATCGGCGTGCAGTCCTACATTCTGGAAGTGGCGGCGGTCGGCCACCGCACCCGCGGCACCGCGATCGTCGTCTACGGCTTCAACACCGGCATGATCGCCGGCATCGCGCTCGGCTCGTTGCTGGTGGAGCACCTGGGCGCGCAGGGCGTGTTCCTGCTGTCGGCCGGCATCGCCCTGATGCTGCTGGCGTTCGCCCAGGGGCTGCTGCCGGCGCTGGCGCGGCCGATCACCATTGCCGGCGGCGGGCTGTCCTATGCGCTGCGCGAACTCGGGCGCAATACCACGCGCGCCCTGACCAGCCTCGCCTTCATCCGGGCGACCTTCCTGGTCGGTATCCCCAACAAGGCGGTGATGACCGGCATCATCCTGTTCGCGCTGCCCCTGCTGCTGAGCCAGCAGGGGATGTCGGCCGAGGACATCGGCCAGATCATCATGTTCTACGCCGCCGGCATGCTGACGACGAGCCCGATCGTGTCCCGCATCGTCGACCGCATCGGCGAGACGCGGCGCGTGCTGTTCATCGGCAGCTTCATCAGCGGCATCGGCCTGCTGCTGATCGGTGCCACCGCCTGGCCGGGTCTGGCCGGTGAGCCGAACCACGAGATCCTGGTCACCGCCATGATGATCGTCGCGGTGCTGGTGATCGGCGCGGCGCACGGCTTCGTCAACGCGCCGGTGGTCACCCACGTCGCCGAACTGGCGATCGCGCGCGAGGTCGGCTCGGCCCGCGTTGCCGCCACCTACCGCTTCCTGGAGCGCATGGGCCACGTCGCCGGACCGATCGTGGTCGGTCAGGCGCTGGTGCTGGTCGGCAGCGATGCGTCCACCATTGCCTGGATCGGTGTGGTGGTCATCGTCTTTGCGCTGCTGTTCCGTGTGCGTCCGCCCAGACGCGGCGCGGCGGCGCGCCGCACCGGAGGCCCGTCCGACCGGCGTCGGCACGCCGACCCGCACCGCTGAAACGATCCCGGTCCTATTATTCATTGGCCCAGTCCTATTACTTAGCAGTGTGCCGCCAGGGGCCGGCCGGGGAACCGGCCCGCCCCTGGCCGGCGGAGGAAACAACCATGGCGAACCTGCTTGAAGGCGTGACGGTACTCGACCAGACCAACGTGCTGTCGGGGCCTTTCTGTTCCAACCAACTGGCCCAGCTCGGCGCCACGGTGATCAAGGTGGAGGTGCCCGGTTCCGGCGATCTCGCCCGCCAGTTCGGCACCGATCCGGCGTTGAGCCGGCTTGGCATGGGCACCGGGTTCCTGACCCAGAACGCCGGCAAGAAGTCGATCACGCTGAACCTGAAGACGGAGGAGGGGCGTGTCATCTTCCGCCGGCTGGTGGAACGCTCCGACGTGCTGCTGGAGAACTTCCGGCCGGGCGTGATGAAGCGCCTGGGCCTCGGACCGGAACACCTGCTGGAGCACCACAACCCGCGGCTGGTCTATTGCGCCATCTCCGGCTTCGGGCAGGACGGGCCGATGCGCGACAACCCGGCCTATGACCAGATCATCCAGGGCCTGACCGGTATGATGAGCGTCACCGGCGATGCACAGACGGCGCCGCTGCGGGTCGGCTTCCCGGTGTGCGACACGGTGGGCGGCCTTACCGCGGCATTCGCCGTCGTCGCCGCGCTGTACCGCCGCGAACAGACCGGCAAGGGCGAAATCATTGACCTGTCGCTGCTCGAAGCCTCGCTGCACGCGATGGGCTGGGCGACCGGCGGCTATCTGCTGACCGGGCGGGCACCGCAGCCGCACGGCAATGAAAACAGCACCGCCAGCCCGTCCGGTGCTTTCCACACCGCCGACGGCCTGCTCAACATCTCGGCCAACAAGGACGACCAGTACAAGGCACTGTGCGCCGTCGTCGGGCGCCCGGACCTGGCGGACAACCCGCTGTTTACCCATCGTGAATCGCGCATGGAGCATCGCGCCGAGTTGAAGGCCGAACTGGAAAAGGCGCTGGCCGCCAAGTCGGCCATCGAGTGGGAGGCGTTGCTCAACGAAGCGCATGTGCCGGCCGGCCGGATTCTCGGCGTGCCGGAGATCCTCGAACACGAACAGGTGCGCGGGCGCGGCTTCGTCAAGACCACCGGCGCGGTGCCCGGGCTGGGGCGCGACCTCAGCATCACGCGCAGCGGCTTCCGGCTGGCCAGCGGCGACCCGGACGTGAGCGGCCCGCCGCCGACGCTGGGCGCCGACACCGCGGCGATCCTGGGCGAACTCGGCTATGGCGAGGGCGATCTGGCCGCCCTCAAGGACAAGGGAGTGATCTGACATGAGCGGGGCGACGGACAAGGGTGCGATCGATGCCGCGGCACTGCGCCGCCATTGGAAGAGCGGCGTCACCGAGCTTCAGCCGGGCGTGGTGCGGCTGCGCGGCTACCCCATCGAGCAGGTGATCGGTGGGCTGGACTTCGCCTCCACCACGTGGCTGATGCTGCGCGGCGAACTGCCGACCCCGGCCCAGGCGCGGCTGCTGGAGGCGGCGCTGGTCGCCTCGGTCGATCACGGGCCGCTGTCGCCGTCGGCTGCCACCGCGCACATGGCCGCCACCTGCGGCATTGGCATCAACGGCGTGCTGTCGGCCTCCATCGCGCTGCTGGGCGACCACCACGGCGGGGCCGGGCAGCAGTGCATGGAGATGTTTCTGAAGCTGGCCGCCCGCATCGACGGCGACGGCGATGTCGAGCGCGTGGTGGCGGGCGAATTCGACCGGCGTGAAGCCGTTGGCGAGAAGTTCGTCGCCGGCTACGGCAAGCACCTGCACCCGGTTGACCCGCGCGCCGCGCGGTTGATGGAGCTGATGCGTGAGGCCCGCGCCGATGGTGTCATCGAGGGCCGCTTCGCCCGCATCGCCCAGGCGATCGAGGATGAACTCAAGCGCCGCAAGGGGCGGCTCATCCCGCTCAACATCGACGGGGCGACCGCGGTGGTGCTGGCGGAGCTTGGGTTCACGCCGCCGCATGCGCGCGGTCTGTTCATCCTCGGCCGGATGGTCGGGCTGATGGCGCACGCGCTGGAGGAGATGCAGCGCGGCACCCGCAACAAGTCGCCGATCCCCCCCGACGTGCTGTTCGACTACGACGGCCCACCGGCCCGCGACCTGCCGGTGGGCTGAGAGCCTGAAAATGTATTGAACCGCACCGGGATTGACGGAGGCCGGTTTGGTTGAGTGACACCGCCATGGCGACGTGCTCGGTTTGGGCATAATAGCGCGCTTCGGCCTCGGCGGGAGGAATGTTGCCGATGGGTTCGTGCAAGCGCCGGTGATTGAACCAGTCCCCCCAGTCCAAGGTGGCGAACTCGACGGCCTCCGGGGTGCGCCACGGCCCGCGGCGCCGGATCACCTTGGTCTTGTAGAGGCCGTTGATGGTCTCGGCCAAGGCGTTGTCATAGGAATCGCCGACGCTGCCGACGGAGGGTTCGACGCCGGCGTCGGTGAGACGCTCGGTGTAGCGAATGGCAACGTATTGGACGGATTCAAGCGGTCGTCGCAACAGCCTGACGAAGGAGGTTGCGATGAAGATGCGGAGGAACCGACCTCATCGTGCATGACGCCGATACCCTGGCGGCCGTTGCCATCGCCCTGAACACAAGACCCCGCAAAAACCCTCGGCTGGAAAACTCCGGCTGAGGCGCTGGACGAACTGCTCCAATCCATCGATAAGGGAGGACGAGAAGAGGATGTTGCGACGACCACTTGAATCCGCCTTGGCTGCCCCTGGTCACTGTGCCGCGATCGAACTGATCGCCGCCCACTGCGAGGCATGCTCGCCTTCGTGATCGAATACCATCCGCACCGCGCGCTCGCGCACTTCAGGGGCGTATTTCGGTGATGCCTGTTTCGTCATGATGCCCTCATTCTCTTAAGAAATGGAGCCTCCGGCAAACTCGGCGTGGTTCAGCAGCCCAATCACTCCGTCCGCGCCAAGGCCTCGCCGATGATCCCGATGGCCCGGTCCAGATCGTCACGCCCGATGGTCAGCGGCGGCGACAGGGTGAGCACGTTGCCCATGGTCACCTTGAAACTCAGCCCCGCTTCCAGGCACGCATACAGCACGGCGTCGGCGCGGTCGGGATCGGGGGTGCCGTCCGTGTCCACCAGTTCGATGCCCAGCAGCAGGCCCGCCCCCCGCACCTCGGCGATGCAGCGGTGACGGGCGGCGAGATCCCACAGCCGGGTCTGCGCGTGGCGGCCCAGGTCGGCGGCGCGCCCGGTCAGCCCGTCCTCGTCGATGATGGACAGGGTGGTCAGGGCGGCGCGGGCCAGCAGCGGGTTCTTTTCGTGGGTGTAATGGCCGATCGCGCGGTCGGCGGCGACATCCAGCCCGTCGCGGGCGATCACCGCGGCGACCGGCAGCATGGCCCCACCCAACGCCTTGCCCAGCACCACCATGTCGGGCACGGCGCCATGGGGTTCATGGCTGAAGAAGGTGCCGGTCTTGCCCAACCCGGTGGGGATCTCGTCGAAGATCAGCAACGCCCCCGCCGCGTCGCAGGCGGCGCGCACCGCTGCCCAGAACCCCGGCGGCGGCAGATAGGGCACGGCGCGCACCGGCTCGGCGATCACCGCCGCCACGTCGCCCTCCTTGTCCAGCGCGTAGCGCAGCATCCGCGCGCACGCCATGCGGCAGGCGTCGAGATCGGGCCGCGCGCTGGCGCTGGGAAAGCCGTAGGGGCAGCGCAGACAGGCGAACGGCGCCACATGCTCGGTCCCCGGCAGCAGCGGGCCGATCCCGTGGGAGCGGAACAGCGCCTCCCCCCCGACGCTGGCCGCCCCGAAACCCGCACCGTGAAAGGCATCCCAGAACGACAGGGTTTTGTGCCGTCCGGTGGCGAGGCGGGCGATCTTCAGCGCAATTTCAATGGCTTCCGATCCGCCCGGCGCTAACAGAACCTTAGATCCCGGCCCCATGGGGCTGCTGGCCGCCAGCCGTTCGGCCAGTTCCACCGCCGGTTCGCAGGTGAAGCGGCGGGGGGCAAAGCTGAGATCGTCCATCTGCCGCTTCAGTGCCGCCACCAGCCGCGGGTGGGCATAGCCGATGTGGTGGGCGCTGTTGCCGTGGAAATCCATGAACCGGCGCCCGTCGGCGTCTTCGATCCAGATGCCTTCCGCCTTGCGCACTGCCGACAGGCAGGGGGTGGACAGGGTTTGGCGCAGGAACACGCCGGCGTCCCGCGCCACCAGATCCCGCGACCGCGGCCCCACCGCATCGGCGGCCCAGCGGGCGCGCCGGGCGGAGGTGTTGCTGTCGCCTTCGCTCTGGTCGATGGTCATGGTGGTTGTGTCCTTCAGCCGGTTGTTTTTCCCGAACGGGCGGCGGCACAGCGATCCAGAAAAGCGGGGTCGAACGGATCGACCGTCCCGAACCGCCCCGGATCGAAGGCGGACAGGTCCGCTGGCGGCGTTTCCCCCAACACCGTGGCCGCCGCGGCGCGCCCCAACCCCGACGAGGCGGCGATTCCCGCCCCGCAGCAGCCGGTGACCGCCACCAGCCCCGCCACCCCCGCGACCGGCCCGACCACGAAGTGTCCGTCGGGGGTGTAGGTGGACAGACCGGCGACGTAATGGGCCAGCCCGATGGTGCCGACCGAGGGCACCAGCCGGATCAGCCGCTCCGCCCCCGCCGCCAGCGTTTCCCACGGATCACCGGCCCCAAAGCCGGTGGCATCGTCGGGCAGGGTGCGGGGATCGGCGGCGATGGTGGTCGCCCCGCGCAGCCCGAACAGCAGAGCCCCCAATTCGGGCCGGGCATAGGCCCCGGCGTCGGGCAGGATCGTCACCGGTGCTGTGCGCGGGTAGAGCGGGGAGCGGTCGGTGATCCAGTATTCACTGCGCACCGGGGATGCCGGCAGCCCCACCCCGGCGGTGGCGGCCAGAACGTTGCTCCAGGCGCCGCAGGCCAGCACCACGGCCCCGGCGGACACGCGGCCCCGGTCCGTTTCCACTCCCATCACCCGGCCCGCGGTCACCACCAGCCGGTGCACCGCCACGCCGGTGCGGATCACCGCGCCGCGGCGCCGGGCGGCGCGGGCATAGGCGTTGGCAAGGCGGGCAGGGTCGAGATAACCGTCATCGGGGGCAAACCACGCGGCGGTTACCGCGTCGGCGTCGAGCCAGGGCGCCAGCCGCGCCGCCTGCCCCCCGTCCAGGCGCTCGGCCCCGCCGGCCATGGCCGCCAGCGCCGCCGTGCTGGCGGGGGAGGCGGCCACATGCAGCGTGCCCACCCGGTTCAGGTCCAGGCTTTCGCCCGTCTCATCCTCCAGTCGGGGGATGGCGGCGTAGGTGTCGGCCACCAGCGCGGCTGTCGCGGCGTCGGGCCTGGCGCTGGTCATCAGGGCTGCGGCCTGCGCCGTGGCGGCGGTGGCCAACCCGTTGCGCTCCAGCACCAGCACCCGCGCGCCGGTGCTGGAACGGGTCAGGTGCCACGCCGCCGACAGGCCCAGAATGCCGCCGCCGACGATGATGACGTCGGCGGTATCGGGCAGGCTCACGGCTTTTCCCCGCGCCGCAGGCGGGCCTCGATCACGTCCAGCAGCGGCAGGGCCTCGGCGAGGCTGGGCACCACGTAATGGGCACCGGCCCGCGCCAGCTTGTCGGCGGCGGCCCCGGCAAGACGCGCCCGTTCCGCCGCCGGCAGGGCGGCCAGTTCGGCGTGGGGCAAGCCCACCTCGTTGCCGGTTTCGGTGACGGCGATGGTCCACAGGCCGGCGTTGAGGCCCTCTTCCACATCGACCACGGTGTCGCCGATCTTCACGCACGCCTCCACCGGGGACACGTCCAGCTCGATCAGGCACTTCAGCGCCATGGACGGGCCGGGGCGGCCGCTGGGGGTTTCACCGGCGCACACCGTCACGTCGGGGGCGTAGCCTTGGGCGGCGGCGGCCTTCATCACCACCTCCATCACCGGGCGGGGATAGCCGGTGGTGGAGCCGATGGACAGACCGCGGGCGCGCAGGGCCGCCACCGTATCGATCACGCCGGGGATCACATCCGCGTGGCTGGCGACCACATCCACCTGCAGCGGCAGGAAGCGGTTGTAGATGGCGTTGGCGTCGGCGTCGGTGGGGGCCGCCCCGTGGCGCTCGATCCAGGCGGCGGACACCGGCGCCATGTCGAGGATGGTGCGGATGTGGTTCCACTTGGGCATGCCCATGGGGGCGCGGGCCTGGGCGAGCGTGATCGGCACGCCGAAGCCGGCGAACGCCGCGGTGAAGGCCGCGGTGGGGGCCTGGCAGCCGAAATCCACGGTGGTTCCGGCCCAGTCCAGGATCACGGCGCGCAGGGGGCCGGTGTAGCGGCGGCTGTAGGTATGGGTCATCCGAAATCTCCTCACGGGCGGCCGGAGGCCACGCCCATTTCCGAAAGCGTTGCCTTCACCGCGTCCAGTGCTGCGGTCATGTCGGCGGGACCGAGGTCGCCGATGCAGCCCATGCGGAAGCTGTCGGCCACCGTCAGCTTGCCGGGGTAGATCACGAAGCCTTTGTCCCGCAGCCCGTCGTAGAAGCGGGCAAAGTCGAACGCCGGATCGGCGGGCATGCGGAAGGTGACGATGATCGGCGCCTGCACCGCGTCGGGCAGCAGGGTTTCGAACCCCAATGCCCGCATGCCGTCCACCAGGATGCGGCAGTTGGCGGCGTAGCGGCGGCCGCGGCCCTCCACCCCGCCTTCGGCCTCATGCTCGGCCAGGGCCTGACCAAAGGCGGCGATGACGTGGGTGGGCGGGGTGAATCGCCATTGGGCGTTAGCTTCGAACCCGCGCCATTGGTCGTGCAGGTCGAGCGTCAGCGCGTGGGCGTTGCCGGCGGCGGCGGCCAGCGCATCCCGGTCCACGATCACGAAGCCGAAGCCGGGGGCGCCCTGCAGGCACTTGTTGGACGAGGCGGCCACCGCCTCGAACGGCACGGCGGCGCGCGACAGGGGCAGGGCGCCGAAGGAACTCATGGCATCGATCAGCAGGCGGCGGCCGTGCTTGGCCGTCACCCGCGCCACCTCCGCCACCGGGTTCAGCAGGCCGGCGGTGGTTTCGCACTGGACCACGGCCACATGGGTCACGGCCGGATCGGCGGCCAAGGCGGCATCCAGGGCCTCAGGCGAGGCGGGCACATCCTCCGCCGTTTCGATCATGGTGACGGAGCGGCCCGCCACCTCGGCGATGCGCACCATGCGCTTGCCATAGGCGCCGTTGACCAGAACCAGCAGCCGGCCCGTGCGCGGGACCAACGTGCCGATCATGGCTTCGACCGCAAAGGTGCCGGACCCCTGGACCGGCACCGCCACATGGGTGTCGGCGGCGTCCACCAGTTGAGCCAGACGGGCGCGCATGTGGGTGTTGATGGCGATGAATTCCCCGTCCCGTGACCCATAGTCGCGCAGCATCGCTTCCTTCACGGTGCGCGTGGTGGTCAGGGGGCCGGGGGTGAGCAGCAAGGGATCGGGCATCGCGCCTCTCCTGGGGGCGGTGGGGTGGACCTTTCTGCCGCTGGCGGGCATCATAACTCCAATCCATTTTGCCTATGGTCCCATAGATGAAATCCATGAACATCGCCCAGCTCCGCGCCTTTCACACCGTGGCGGCGGAGGGGGGATTCACCAAGGCGGCCCGGCTGCTGAACGTCACCCAGCCCACCCTGTCGCAGGAGGTGAAGGCGCTGGAGGAGGCGCACGGCGTCCTGCTGCTCGACCGCTCACGCCGCACCGTCACCCCCACCGTGATCGGGGAGGCGCTGTTCGCCGTTACCCGCCGCCTGTTCGCCGCCGAGCAGGAGGCTTTGGAACTGCTGGCCGGGGCGCGGCTGTTGGATGCGGGATCATTGACGGTGGGGGCGGACGGGCCGGTGCATGCCATGCCCCTGATCGCCGCCTTCACCCAGCGGCATCCGGGGCCGAAGATCTCGCTGACCGTCGGCAACACCCAGACTTTGCTGGCGGGGCTGTTGGACACGCGCATCGACGTGGCGGTGCTGGCCGACGCGCCCGGCGATTCGCGGCTGCACGTGCTGCCGCTGCGCCGCGACCCGGTGCAGGCGCTGTTCCCGCGCGGCCACGCGCTGGCCCGGCGGCGGGGGGTGTCGCTGAAGGATCTGGCCGGTCAGCGGCTGATTTTGCGTGAAGCGGGATCGGTCACCCGCCGTCTGATCGAACGGGCGTTCGAGGATGCGGCCCTGCCCATGGGCGACACCCTGGACATCGAAAGCCGCGAAGCGGTGGTGGAGGCGGTGGCCGCGGGCCTGGGCGTGGGGTTCATCTCGGCGGCGGAATTCACCGGCGACCCGCGGCTGGCGCTGGTGCCGGTGGCCGGTGCGGCGCTGGAGATGGACGAATACGTGATCTGCCTGCGCGAACGCCGCCGGCTGGCGGTGGTGCGGGCGTTCCTGGACATCGCGCGGGAGAGGACGGGGGCCGCCGCGCCCCTTCCTCCGCTCCCCCTCTCCCCCCCGGGGAGAGGGCCGGGGTGAGGGCCGGATGTCGCGCCGTCAGGCCCGACATCCGTTGCGAAGCAACCCCAAACTGACGTTTTTCGAGCGTTCCGCTGTGAAAATCGGCCCTTACCCAACCCTCTCCCCGGTGGGGTGAGGGCTATTTCAGCGTTTGCGCCACGTCTGTGTGCGCTGGGACAGCCCGTGGGACAGGCCGGTGTGCAGCAGGCGCACGGCGGCGGAGGTGATGACGATCATCATCGCCATGGCCGCCGCCCCGGCGATCTCACCGGCGTCGTCCATGTTCAGCACCGCGACCGAGGCGGTTTTTGTGTCGGGGGCGTAGAGGAACACCACCGCCGACACCGTGGTCATGGCGTTGACGAAGAAATAAAGCGCGATGTCGAGAATGGCCGGCAGGCACAGCGGCACCGTCACCCGGAAAAAGGTGCGCCACACCGGCACCTTCAGGCTGGCGGAGACGGATTCGAATTCGGCATCCAACTGCTTCAGCGCGGTGGCGGCGGTCAGATGGCTGACGGTGTAGAAATGCACCACGGTCGCCAGCACCAGAATCCCCATGGTGCCATAAAGCGCGTTCAGCGGGTTGCCGGGGTGGTTGAAGAAGAAGATATAGGCCAAGCCCAGCACCATCCCCGGCACGGCCAGCGGCACGATCGCCAGCAGCCGCACCGCCGCCTTGATCCCCGTGTGCGCCGGGCCGCGTTCCACCAGATAGGCCCCGGCGAACACGATCAGGGTGCCCGCCACCGCCGTCAGGCCCGCCAGGATCAGGCTGTTGCCATAGGACCGCCACCCCGTCTCATCCACCTCGGCAAAGGCGTAGTGCGCCAGCGTCGGCGTCAGATCATAGGGCCAATAGCGGATCAGGGACGCGAAGGCCGCCGTTCCCAAAATCCCCACCAGCAGGGCCGCGATGACCACGCACAGCGCGAACATCACCCGATCACACCACGGCCGGCGCGGCGGCACATAGGGAACGGAGCGGGCCGAGAGCAGGGCCGTCTGCTTGCGCTGGCCGATCCAGTCGGCGGCGAAGGCCAGCACCGCCGGCAGCAGCAGCACCATGCCGACCACCGCCCCCATGCCGAAATTCTGCTGGCCCACCACCTGCTTGTAAACGTCCGTCGCCAGCACGTTGTACTGGCCGCCCACCACCTTGGGCACGCCGAAATCGGTGATGACCAGCGTGAACACCACGAACACCGCCGAGATCAGCCCATAGCGCGCCCCCGGCAGGGTGATGGTGAAAAACCGCCGCAGCGGCCCGGCGCCCAGGGATTCCGCCGCCTCGTACAGGCGGGCGTCGGCGGTGGACAGGGCGACGGTCAGGATCATCAGCGCGTGGGGGAAGGTGTAAAACACCTCTCCCAAGACGATGCCGATGGGGCCGTAAATGCTCTCCCCCATCAACAGGACGCGCAGCGGCCCCTGATTGCCGAACAGATAGACCAGCGAGATCCCCGGCAGCAGCGACGGCGCCAGGATGGGGATCTGCGCCAGCGCCTTGAACACCCCCTTGCCCGGCATGGCCGTGCGGGTGATGGCAAAGGCGTAGGTGAACGCCAGAACGGTGGTGATGGCGGTGGACACCAGCGCCATGGTCAGGCTGTTGCCGATGGAGTGCGCCAGCGACGGCGTGTCGAGAAAGGCGGCGTAGTTCGCCAGCCCGACAAAGGCGTCGTTGCGGTCGTACACGCTGTACAGCGCCACCATCGCCAGCGGCAGCACGATGAAAACGGCCAGGAACAGGCCCAGCAGCACCAGCGCACCATCCAGCGCCAAGGCGTCGCCGGTGCGTTTCATCCGGAGGGGAAGAGCGTTCGCCGTCATGGGATCACGCCGCCGGATAGATGCGCAGATGCTCCGCCGGCAGCGTCACCGGCAGGCGGTCGCCGGTGGCCAGCCGGTGGTCGCGCACGAGGTTGGCGGAGAAATCCGCGGTCAGCGGCTGCGGCCCGAACCCGTCGGCGGTCAGCCGCACGCGGTGGAAGGGGCCGAGGAATTCCATGGCGTCGATGCGCATGTCGATGGTGTTCACCGGGCCGGGGCGGTGGATCACCACATCCTCGGGCCGCACGCACACGGTGACATCGGCCCCCGGCGTCAGCGGCCGGGCGCTGTGCAGATGGATCGATCCCAGCCGGATGCGCCCCGTCTCATCCACCGTGCCTTTGAGGAAATTCATGGTGCCGACGAAATCGGCAATGAAGGGGGTGGCCGGTTCGCGGTAGACGGCGCCCGGCGTGCCGGTCTGAACGATGTCGCCATGGTTCATCACCACGATGCGGTCGGCCATGGTCAGCGCCTCTTCCTGGTCGTGGGTGACCATGATGGTGGTGATGCCCAGCCGGTCGTGAAGCTCGCGGATCTGGCGGCGCAGGTGCAGCCGCACCTGGGCGTCCAGCGCCGACAGGGGTTCGTCCAGCAGCAACAGGCCCGGTGACGGCGCCAGCGCACGGGCCAGCGCCACCCGCTGCTGCTGCCCGCCGGAAAGCTGGGAGGGGAATTTCGCCCCGATGTCCGGCAGCCCGATCAGGGCCAGCAGGTCGCGCACCCGCTCCTCCTCCGCCTTGCGCTTGAGCTTCAGGCCATAGGCGATGTTGCGGGCCACCGTCAGGTTGGGGAACAGGGCGTAGGACTGGAACACGATGCCGTAATCGCGCGCCGACGGCGGCAGCCGCGACACGTCGCGCCCGGCGATTTCCACCGTCCCCGCCGTCTGCGGGTCCAGCCCGGCGATGATGCGCAGCAAGGTGGTCTTGCCGCAGCCGGACGGCCCCAGGAAACAGACGAACTCGCCCCGCCCGATGTCGAGCGAAACACCCTTCAGCGCCTGAAAGGCGCCGAAGCTTTTGACGACGTTGGACAGGCGCAGGTACGGCGTCGCGGTCATGGCGGCCTCTTGTGCAAACGGCGCTGCCGCCGCGGCCCCGGTGACGGGGGCCGCGGCGGGGTGGGGTGGGAGCGTTATTTGGGTTCGGACTTGGCGTTGTAACGCTTGCTCCACTCCGCCAGGATGGCGTCGCGGTGGCTGGCAGCCCAGGCAAAGTCATTGGTCTTCAGCATCGCCGCTTCGGCGTTGGCCGGGTAATTGGCGGGGTAGTTCGTCACCCCCGTTACCGCCGCCACGGCGTAATACTGGGTGTAGAGGGCGGCGGCCTTGGTGGTGGACGCCCAGTCGGCCAGCTTGCGGGCGGCGTCCGGGTTTTTGGTGCCCTTGACGATGGCGGTGGCTTCCATGTCCCAGCCGGTGCCTTCTTTCGCCAGGATCACGTCGATGGGCGCACCCTTGGTCTTCTGCTGGGCGCCGGTGTATTCGATGGACAGGCCGATGGGGTATTCACCCGCCGCCGCCATCTTGCACGGCTTGGAGCCGGAATGGGTGTAGACGGCGATGTTGTCGTGGAGCGTGTCCATATACTCCCACGCCGGCTTTTCACCCATGATCTGCAGCCAGCCCGACACGGCCAGGAAGCCGGTGCCCGAGGAGGCCGGATTCGGCATCACCACCTGCCCCTTGTAGACAGGCTTGGCGAGATCGGCCCACGATTCGGGCTTGGGCAGGTTCTTCTTGGCCGCTTCCACGGTGTTGAAGCACAGCGCCGCCATCCAGGCGTCCATGCCGACCCAGGTCGGCTGATCCTTGGCATCGCGGAATTGCGGCTTGATCCCGGCAAGGCCGGCGGGGGCGTAGCCGTCCAGCATCCCCTGCTGGTCCAGGATCATCAGGCTGGACGCGGCCAGGCCCCACACCACATCGGCCTGGGGGTTGGCCTTTTCCGCCAGCAGCTTGGCGGTGACCACGCCGGTGGAATCGCGCACCCACTGGATGGTTATGTCGGGGTTGTCGGCCTCGAACGCCTTTTTGTAGGGCGCGAGCTGTTCCGGTTCGAGCGCGGTGTAGACGGTGAGCTTGGTCGCGGCATCGGCGGAGGCGGCGGCAAGGACCGCGGCGGCGCTGGCCGCGGCGGCGATGACAAGGCGGACGGTCATGACGGCCCGGTGCTCCCAGTTTGGTGTGAGGGCGGGTGATTGGGTGTCCGACTTGTACCGCCGACGTGGGTGCCCCTTGCGTTAATGTTCAGTGACAGCACCCTCGGGTTGTCCAGCGGGCGTCACCGAAGTTTCACTCGACCCCCCGGCGGGGGAGGGGCAAGGAAAAGCCCGAGGACCGCGCGGGGTGTCCCGCCGCGGCGTTTGGGGAGACCGCCGATCATGCTTCGCAGCATCCGCACCAAGATCACCGCCCTTCTGCTCGTCACCGGCCTGTTGTCGGGGGTGGGCACGCTGGCGGCCTTCCTGGCGATGGAGGGGGAATTCCACCGCACCTTCGACGGGCCGCTGCGGACATCCGCCGGGCAGTTGGCGGAAACGGTGGCGTCGCGGCTGGCGACCCTGCGGCTGGAAACCCAGGCGGCGGCGCTCAGCCCCGACGCCGCCGATCCCGAGCATTTCTACGACCGCGGCGCCGACAACCCGCTGGTGCGTGGCATGAACGCCCTGGTGCGCACCAGCCCCGGCCATCGGCTGGCCGCCCTGTTCGCCGCCGACGGCGCGCCGTACGTCGCCAACACCACCCGGCCGGACGGGGCCAAGCTGGCGATCGACCGCTTTCTCGACGGGCCGGGCATCGCCGGGGAACCGTGGCTGAAAACCGTGATCGACGGCGCCCGCGTGGGGGCCGCCACCACCGCCACCGTGGCCCCGCTGTCGGTCAATGCCGGTATCGGCGCGCTCTATGGCGACGACGGGCGGGTGATCGCCATCGCCGCCCCGGTGCGCAACGGCTTCGGCAAGGCGGACGCGGTGTGGGTCAATTATTATGGGCTGGAGGTGTTCGACGATGCCCTGGCGCGGTCCCATGATTCGCTGGCGGCGGCGGGCATGCCGTCGGCCCGGCTGATGATTCTGGACGGGGCGGGGGCGGTGCTGGCCGACCGCCGCGGCACCACCACCGCCCGCGACGGCCGGGACGGGGCGCTGGCGGCGCTGCTGGCCCGCCAGGATGCCGCGGACGGCTTCGTCGAAGGACCGGCGGGCAGCAAGCGCGCCTATGCCCGCATCGCCGGTCTCGATTGGACGGTGGTGGCCGAGGTGCCGGAGGCCGAACTGTACCGCACCCTGACCGATGCCCGCCGTCTGCTGCTGATCGTCGCCGGGGTGGCGCTGGTGGTGGTGTGCGTGTCGGGGGCCGTTGCCGGCACCCGTCTGGCATCGCCCATCCGGCGGCTGACCGTGGTGATGGACCGGCTGGCCCATGGTGCGCTGGACACGGTGGTCGAAGGCCGCGACCGCTCCGACGAGATCGGCGGCATGGCCCGCGCGGTGGAGGTGTTCAAGCGCAACGCCCGGGAGGTGCAGCGCCTGACCGGCGAGCAGGACGCCCTGAAGGCGGCGGCGGAACGGTCGCGCCAGGATCTGCTGGCCGATCTGGCCGACCGTTTCGAGCGGCATTTCGTGGGCGTCCTGGCGTCGGTCCGCGATGCGACCGAACGGTCGCGGGACGCCGCCGCCGACATGAAATCACGGATGTCGGAGGCCGAGGCGGGCAGCACCACCGTGTCGTCGGCGACCCAGGACACCGCCCAGAACGTCAACGCCGTGTCCGCCGCCACCGAGCAACTGACCGCCGCTATCGGCGAAATCGCCCGCCGCGTCAACGAAAGTGCGGCCAAGGCCGGCGACACCGCGTCCGCCGCCGCGGCGTCGAAGGACGCCATTGAGGATCTGGTCCGCCTGACCGCCCGCATCGGAGAGGTGGTCGGCCTCATCAACGCCATCGCCAGCCAGACCAACCTGCTGGCGCTCAACGCCACCATCGAAGCCGCAAGGGCCGGTGAGGCTGGCAAGGGCTTCGCCGTGGTGGCGCACGAGGTCAAGGCGCTGGCCGCCCAGACGGCGCAGGCCACCGACCAGATCACCCAGAGCATCGGTGCCATCCAGGCCGCCACCATGCAGGCGGTGGAGGACATCCAGAAGATCACCGCCGTCGCCACGGAATCCAAGGAGATCGTGCTCAGCATCGCCGGCGCCATCGAGCAGCAGAGTGCCGCCACCCGCGATATTTCCCGCAGCGTGATGCAGGCCGCCGCCGGTGCCCGCACGGTCGCCGATTCCATCGATTCGGTGGCGCGGAATGTGTCGAGCGCCGGGGATGTGGCGGGGGCGGTGCTGGAAGCCACCCACCTCGTCACCCACAGCTTTTCGCAGTTGGAACACGAGGTGCGGCAGTTCTCCGAAACGGTGCGGGCGGCGTGAGGGAAGGGGGCCGCAACCGGCCCCCGCGGCCTTATTGTGCGTTTGCCAGGAAATCCAGAACCATGCGGTTGAACGTCTCCGCATGCTCCCACTGCGCCCAGTGGCCGCAGCGGTTCAGCACATGGAGCTGCGCGTTCTGCATCCCCCACAGCAGGCGCAGGCCGATGTCGAGCGGCACGAAGCGGTCGTCACGGCCCCAGATGACCAGAGCGGGGGCGGCGATTTCGCCCAGCCGCGGGCTGACGTCGGGGAACTGCCTGGGGTTGGCGGCGAGGCTCTTGACGAAATTCTCCAGGTGATCCCGGCGCGACAGCATGTTGTCCAGCCGCTCCTGGATCAGCGCGTCGGTCAGCTTGCTGGCGTCGTACATGAAGACGTTCAGCATCTTCTTCAGGCTGTCGAGCGTGGGATCGCGGTAGACGCTCTGGAGCAGCTTGATCCCTTCCAGCGGCATGGGCTGGAACAGGCTGGGACCGCCGGTGCCCCCGCCCATCATCACCAGCCGGCCCACCCGCGCGGGGTTGGCCAGCGCAAAGGCCACGGCGCTGTGGCCGCCCATGGAGTTGCCGATGATGTGAACCTTGTCCAGCCCCAGCACGTCCAGCAGCCCTTTCAGCGCCCGCGCGTTCAATTCCGAACGGGAGCCGGTGCACACGATGGGGTCGCTTTTGCTCCAGCCGGGGCAGTCCATCAGGACGACGCGGTAGCCGGCGGCGACGAAGGCGTCGATGTTGCGGCTGAAATTGGCCCAGCCGCTGGCGCCGGGGCCGGAGCCGTGCAGCATCACCACCGTTTCCGCGCCTTCCCCGGCGTCGTTGTAGTGGATCTGCAGGTTCAGATCGCCCTCGGCGATGCGGGCGAAGCGGCTGGTGGCGGCTTCGGTCAGGGGAGTGGTGCCGGTCATGTCAGAAAAATCCTTCCGTCTTGAAAATCAGCGGGTTGCGGCGTAGGGGCGGGCGCCCAGCCCGATGGGTTCCGGCGCGCATTCGACCAGACGGTCGAACAGGGCGGAGAAATCCTCGCCCCCCTTGTCCGTCTCCGCCTCGGCGAAGAAGGCATCGACCTCCGCCCAGTCCGCGGGCGTCAGGGCGTGGTGGGCCAGCGGCAGGACGGCTTCCTCCTCCAGCATCATGTGCGTGCGGTAGAAGGTGGCGTACTGGTCGAACGCCGCGGCGAAGGCGTCCAGCGTGCGCGGGTCGGCGGTGAAATCGGCCAGTGCGCGCCGCAGGGCGGCGATGCGCTCCGGCCCGGCGGCGTGCTCGGCGCTCAG
This sequence comes from uncultured Rhodospirillaceae bacterium, assembly GCA_937927415.1. Classification (GTDB taxonomy): domain Bacteria; phylum Pseudomonadota; class Alphaproteobacteria; order Azospirillales; family Azospirillaceae; genus Azospirillum. The sequence continues at coordinate 412,606 of CALBDS010000003.1, read as the reverse complement.
CGTGGCCAGCGCCTCGGCCCCTTGCGCGGTGCGGGTCTTGAGGATGGCGAACAGCCGGTCCTCTTTCGGGTGGTGGCGCTGCTCGGCATAGGCTTCCAGGTAATGCACCATGGCCTGGAACAGGGCGCGGTCGGGTTCCAGCTTGCCGGCGGCGATGTCCTTCAGCATGAAGCGGATGGCGTGCAGGACCGCCGCCAGCGATTGATGCTCGTCGGACAGGATGCGCAGGGCGTTCATGCGGACAGCCTTTCCTGATGCTTGCTGGCAAGACCCAGATAGCTTTCGATGATGCGCGGGTCGTTGGCCAGATCCTGGGCGGCCCCGTGGATCTTCACGGCGCCGTTCTCCAGCACATAGGCATAGTCGGCGGCCTGAAGGGCCGCGCGGGCGTTCTGTTCCACCAGCAGGATCGACACCCCGCGGCGGCGCAGTTCGGCGATGATGCGGAAGATCTCGCGCACGATCAGCGGGGCCAGCCCCAGGCTGGGTTCGTCCAGCATCAGCAGGGTTGGTTTCGCCATCAGCGCCCGCCCCACCGCCAGCATCTGCCGCTCGCCCCCCGACAGGGTGCCGGCGGCCTGCTGGCGCCGTTCCCGCAGACGGGGGAACAGGGCATAGACCTCTTCCATGGTGTCGCGCTGGTCGCGGTGGCCCTGGCGGTGGCGCTGGAAACCGCCCAGCAGCAGATTGTCCTCGATGGTCATGGACCCGAACAGCTCGCGCTTTTCGGGCACGAGGTTGACGCCGCGCACCACCATGCGCTCCACCTCCGGCACCGTTTCCACGGTGCCGTCAACGGTGACGCGGCCCGACGACGGGCGCAGGCCCATGATGGCCGACAGGGTGGTGGTCTTGCCCGCCCCGTTGGGGCCGATCACGGTGACGATGCTGCCGCGCGGCACCGACAGGCTGACCTTGCTGACCGCTTCCACCTTGCCATAGGCGACGGACAGGTCCTTGACCTCGAGAATGTTGCCGGTGGTCATGGCTCACACCCCTCCCAGATAGGCTTCGAGCACGGCGGGATCGCGCTGCACGTCGTCGGGCAGGCCCTCGGCGATCTTCTGGCCGAACTCCATCACCACCACGCGGTCAACCAGACCCATGACGAAATCCATGTCGTGTTCGACCAGCAGCACCGCCATGCCCTCCGCCCGCAGGCGGCGCAGCAGCTCGGCCAGGGCTTCCTTTTCCTTCAGGCGCAGGCCGGCGGCGGGTTCGTCCAGCAGCAGCAGGCAGGGGTCGCTGCACAGCGCGCGGGCGATTTCCAGGATGCGCTGCTGGCCGAGCGCCAGATTGCCCGCCTCCTCCTCCATCAGGTCGCCCAGGCCGACGCGCTCCAACTGGATGGCGGCTTCGCGCAGCAGGCGGGCCTCCTCGGCGCGGTCCAGGCGCCACGCCGCCGACAACACGCCCTTGTGCCCGCGCAGGTGCGCGCCGATGGCGACGTTCTCCAGCACCGTCATGCGCGGCATCAGGCGCACGTGCTGGAAGGTGCGGCTCATGCCCAGGGCCGCGATGCGGCTGGTGCCCATGCCGGTGATGCGCCGTCCGCGGAACAGGATCTCGCCGGACGTGGGTGTATCGACGCCGGAGAGCTGGTTGAACATGGTGCTCTTGCCCGCCCCGTTGGGGCCGATCAGGGCCAGGATCTCCCCGGCCTTCACCTTGAGGCTCATGTCGTTGTTGGCGACCAGACCGCCGAACCGGCGGGTGACGTTGCGCGCCTCCAGGATCACGTCGCCGTGGGGCGGCTGCTCCTTGCGGGGCAGGGCGGGGGCGGCGGCGTCGATGCGGCGGGGGGGCTGGCGCACCGGCACCAGCCGTGCCAGCAGCGGCCACAGGCCGTCACGGGCGTGGTGCAGCACGACGATCATCATCACGCCGAAGACGATGACTTCGAAATTGCCGGCGTTGCCCAGCAGCCGGGGCAGGATGTCCTGCAGCCACTGTTTCAGGATGGTGATGACGCCGGCACCCACCAGCGCCCCCCACACCTGACCCGCACCGCCGATCACCGCCATGAACAGATATTCGATGCCGATGCCCAGCCCGAACGGCGTCGGGTTCACGAACCGCTGCAGATGCGCGTAGAGCCAGCCGGCAGCACAGGCGTGCAGGGCGGCGATGACGAAGATCACCATGCGCGCGCGCGACGTGTCCACGCCCATTGCCTCGGCCATCACCATGCCGCCCTTCAGCGCGCGGATGGCGCGCCCCTCGCGGGAATCCAGCAGGTTGCGGGTGGTGAACAGGGCGGCCAGGACGAACACCCAGACCAGATAATAATAATCGCGGTTGTCGGTCAGCGCGTACCCGAACACCGACACCGGCGGCAGGTTCGACAGGCCCGAATGGCCGCCCAGGAATTCCAGGTTGCCGAACAGGAAATAGAGGCTGATGCCCCACGCCATGGTGCCCAGCGGCAGGTAATGCCCCGACAGCCGCAGCGTCACCGACCCCAGGATGACGGCGATCACCAGCGTCAGCAGCAGCCCGACCCCCAGCGCCAGCCACGGCGACCCGGCGGCGAAGGCCAGCCAGCCGGGCAGCGCGTCCGGCCCCGCGGTGGTCAGCACCGCGGTGGTATAGGCACCGACCCCGACGAACGCCGCCTGCCCGAACGAGGTCAGGCCGCCGACGCCGGTCAGCAGCACCAGGCCCAGTGCGACCAGCGCCGACAGGCCGACATAGTTGAGCAGGGTGACATAGAATTCCGGCAGGACCAGCGGCCCCGCCGCCAGCCCGACGAGAAACAGGGCGGGCACCCACGGCCCGCCCGGCAGCACGCCGACCCGCGGCGCTGTGGAGGATCGGATCGTCATTCGTCTTCCTCGACATGGTGGGAGGCGATGGAACGCCACAGCAGCACCGGGATGATGAGCGTGAACACCAGCACGTCCTTGAAGGCGCTGGTCCAGAAGGAGGAGAAGGATTCCAGCAGGCCCACCATCACCGCCCCGGCCGCCGCCAGCGGATAGCTGCCCAGACCGCCGATGATGGCGGCGACGAAGCCCTTCAGCCCGACCAGAAAGCCGCTGTCGTAATAAACCGTGGTCAGCGGTGCGAACAGCAGGCCCGACAGCGTGCCGATGAACGCGGCCAGCAGGAACGTCAGCCGCCCGGCAAAGGCCGGGGAAATGCCCATCAGCCGCGCGCCGTCACGGTTGACCGCGGTGGCCCGCAGCGCCTTGCCCAGCAGCGTGCGCCCGAAGAACAGGTACAGCCCGGCGATCAGTGCTGCCGACGCGGCGATCACCGCCAGCGTGTGCCCGCCGATCTGCATGGTGCCCACGTCCAGCATGGCGTCGCTGAACGGGCTGGTGCGCGACCCCTCGGGGCCGAAGATCAGCAGACCCACCCCGATCATCGCCAGATGCAGCGCCACCGCCACGATCAGCAGCACCAGGACCGAGGCCTCGGCCACCGGCTGGAAGGCGATGCGGTAGACCATCGGCCCCAGCGGCACCACCAGCGCCAGCGTCAGCGCCGCCTTGACCGCCAGCGGCAGCGCGCCCAGCGGCAGAACCCACACCACCCCGGCCAGAACGGCCGGATAGCCCAGATTCCACGCCGCCGACCGGGCAAGGTGGGCGGCGCTCCGCCCCCGTCCCGCCCGGCGCCCGGCGTCGTAAAGATCCATGGCAAAGGCGATGGCGCCGGTGCCCAGCAGAATCCAGGCGATGCCGGGAAAGCTGCCGGCTTCCAGCGCCGCCATGGTCAGGCCGCCCCAGGCGAGGAATTCGCCCTGCGGGATGAAGATGATGCGGGTGACGGCGAACACCATCACCAGGGCCAGCGCCAGCAGCGTGTAAATCGCGCCGTTGGTAATGCCGTCCTGCGCCAGCAGAAGAAAGATCGTATCGTCCATAACGCAATCCCGGTTTGGCGGGTTCAGGCGCAAAAGGGTGCGGCCCCGGTGGGACCGCACCCGGCGTCTTTCGGGATCACACGGCCAGGCCGCGCGCCCGCGCCATGGTCAGGGCGGTGTCCTCGATCATGTCCTCCTGACCGCCGACCATGCCGCGGCGGCCCAGTTCCACCAGGATCTCGCGGGCGGAGACGCCGTATTTCTTTTCCGCCCGCTTGGCGAACAGCAGGAACGAGGAATAGACGCCGGCAAAGCCCAGGGTCAGGGAATCGCGGTCGATGCGGATCACGTGATCCATGATCGGCACCACCAGATCCTCGGCCACGTCGCCAATCCTGAAGGTGTCCACGCCGGTTTCGATGCCCATGCGCTCGCACACCGCCACCAGCACTTCCATCGGCGTGTTGCCGGCCCCGGCACCCAGCCCGGCGGCGGCGGCGTCGATGCGGGTGGCCCCGGCCTTCACCGCGGCGATGGAGTTGGCGACACCCATCGCCAGATTGTGATGGCCGTGGAAGCCCAGTTCGGTGTCCGGCTTCAGCGCCGCACGCACCGCTTCCAGCCGCACGGTCACATCCTCGGGCAGCATATAGCCGGCGGAATCCGTGACATAGACGCAGTTGGCACCATAGCCTTCCATCAGTTTGGCCTGCTGCACCAGCTTTTCCGGGCTGGCCATGTGCGCCATCATCAGGAAGCCCACGGTGTCCAGCCCCAGCTTGCGGGCCAGCGTGATGTGCTGTTCCGACACGTCGGCTTCGGTGCAGTGGGTGGCGACGCGGATGGTGTTGACGCCCAGCCCGTGGGCCATGCGCAGATGGTCCACCGTGCCGATGCCGGGCAGCAGCAGCGCCGACACCTTGGCCCGCGTCATGCGGGGGATGACGGCGCCCAGATATTCCTCGTCGGTGTGGGCGGGAAAGCCGTAGTTGATGGACGAACCGCCCAGCCCGTCGCCGTGGGTAACCTCGATCAGCGGGACACCGGCCTCGTCCAGGCCGGTGGCGATGGTGACCATCTGGTCCAGGGTCATCTGGTGGCGCTTGGGATGCATCCCATCCCGCAGCGTCATGTCGTGCAGCGTGATCTTTGTGCCGCGCAGAGTCATTGCCCGTGTCCCCCCTTATTCCGCCGCCGGCTCCAGGGCCGGCGATCCGTTGCGCAGCATCTCTTCGGCCAGCATCTCGGCGGTGCGGGCCGCGGCGGCGGTCATGATGTCGAGATTGCCGGCGTATTTCGGCAGGTAGTCGCCCAGCCCCTCCACCTCCAGGAAGACGGAGACGCGGTTGCCGTCGAACACCGGCCCGTTCACCAGCCGGTAACCGGGGACATAGGTGTTCACCTCGGCGATCATGGCGTGGATGGAGTCGGTGATGGCCGCGCGGTCCGGCTCGCCGTCGGTCAGGCAATGCACGGTGTCGCGCATGATGAGCGGCGGATCGGCGGGGTTGATGATGATGATCGCCTTGCCGCGCTTGGCCCCGCCCACCTTTTCGATGGCGCCGGCGGTGGTGCGGGTGAATTCGTCGATGTTCTTGCGCGTGCCGGGGCCGGCGCTGCGCGAACTGATGGCGGCGACGATTTCGCCATAGGCCACCGGCTGCACGCGGGAAATCGCCGCGATGATCGGGATGGTCGCCTGACCGCCGCAGGTGACCATGTTGACGTTGGTCTCGCGGCGGCCGATCAGTTCCTTCAGGTTGACCGGCGGCACGCAGAACGGGCCGATGGCCGCCGGGGTCAGGTCGATCATCGTGACGCCCAACTCGGTCAGCTTGCGGCTGTTTTCCGCGTGCACATAGGCCGATGTGGCGTCGAAGGCGATGCGGATGCCGTCGGGCTGAACATGGGGCAGCAGGCCGTCAACGCCCTCGGCGGTGGTCTTCAGACCCAGCGCCCGCGCCTTGGCCAGCCCGTCGGATGCCGGGTCGATGCCCACCATCCACACCGGCTCCAGCACCGGGCTGCGCTGCAGCTTCGCCAGCAGGTCGGTGCCGATGTTGCCGGGACCGATCAGGGCGCATTTGATCTTCGCGGTCATGAATCCTTCCTCTCTCAGGCGTGCCATTCTTCAGGCCGTGCCATTCTTCAGGCGGGGTCGAACAGGGCGGTGACGCTGCCCAGCCCGTCGATGACGGCTTCGAAACGCCCGCCTTCGTGCGGGGACACCGCCACCATGGGGCCGAGCGCGCCGGTCAGCACGATGTCGCCGGCCAGAAGCGGCCGTCCGCAGCGCACCATGATGTCGGCCAGCCACACCGCCGCCGTCAGCGGGTTGCCCAGACAGGCGCGCCCGTTGCCGTGCGACACCACCGCGCCGTCGCGGGTCATTTCCATGGCGCAGCCGGCGATGTCGAAATCGGACAGCCGCCGCGGCCGTCCGCCCAGCACGAACAGCCCGCTGGAGGCGTTGTCCGCCACCGTATCGATGAAGCGGATGTTCCAGCCGGCGATGCGGCTGTCCACGATCTCGATGGCGGGCAGGGCGTAGTCGGTGGCGTTGATGATGTCGGCGTAGGTGTGACGCTCCCGCGTCAGGTCCCGGCCGACCACCAGGGCGATTTCCGCTTCCACCTTGGGCTGGATCAGGCGGCCTGCCGCCACCGGCTCCCCGTCGCCCACGGCCATGTCGGCGAACAGCATGCCGAAATCGGGCTGATCGACGCCAAGCTGCTTCTGCACTGCCAGCGAGGTCAGGCCGATCTTGCGTCCGGCCAGCCGGCGGCCGTCGGCCAGCCACGCGCGGGTGTTGGCTTCCTGCACCGCATAGGCCGTGTCGGGGCCGGCGTTGTCCAGCCGGTCGCGCAACGGGTCGATGGGCTGGCCGCTGGTGGCGGCGGCCCGAAGAAGGGCCGCCGCGGCGTCGGGGGAGAGCGCGGTATCGTTCATTTCAGCAGACGCCATTGGTTGTCCTTGACGGTGACGAGCACGATGGCGCTCGGATCGTAGCCGGCGTGATCGGCGCCGCTGATGCTGTAGACGCCGTTGGTGCCGACCAGCTTGTCCGTGCGTTCGATGTGGTCGCGCACGGCGGTGCGGAAGGCGGGAGTGCCCGGCTGGATCTTGTCCTTCAGCGCCGCGGCCATGGCGTTCTGCACGATCAGCCACGCATCCCACGACGCCCCGGCGAAGGTGGAGCGGGTGTCGGCGCCGTTCTTCGCTTCCAGTTCCTTGACGAAGGCCGTGCCGGTCGCCTTGGCCGGGTGGCTGTCGGGAAGCTGTTCGGCGACCAGCACCGGGCCAACCGGCAGCACCGCCCCTTCGACCGCCTTGCCGCCGACGCGCAGGAACTCCTTGCTGGTCACGCCGTGGGACTGGTAGATGCGGCCCTTGTAGCCGCGTTCGCGCAGCGTGATCTGCGGCATCGCCGCCGGGGTGCCCGACGCGCCGATGAACACCACGTCGGGTTTGGCGGCGATGACCTTCAGGGCTTGCGCCTGCACGCTGGGATCGGTGCGGCCATAGCGTTCGGTGGCGACGATGCGGATCTTGCCGTCGGTCAGGCGGGTCAGCGCCTTCAGCAGCAGATCACCCCAGGAATCGGAAAAGCCGATGAAGCCCACCGTCTTGGCGCCGTTGGCCACCATGTCCTCGACGATGCGCTGAACCATCAGGTCCGCACTCGGCTCGGAGCGGAAGACGAAGGTGCGCTTGTCGCCGGTCACATCCAGCGGGGCCACCGACACCATGGGCACGCCCTCGGCGTTGGCCACGTCGGCCATGGCGGTGGCGGTGCTGATGAGGTTGGGGCCGAGCAGGGCGTCAACCTTGTCCTCGCTGATGAGCTTGCGGACGTTGCGCACGGCGCTGGTGGGATCGGTGGCGTCGTCGAGCAGGATGACGTTCACCTTTTCCCCGCCGATGGTGGGCGGAAACAGGGCGACGGCCTTGCGGGTTTCCGCCCCCAGGGCGGCGGCGGGGCCGGTGAGGGAGGCGATCACCCCGATGGTGATGTCCGCCGCCGCCGGTCCGGCGGCCAGGGCCGCCGTCAGACCGACCGCCGCAAGGGCGAGGCGCTGGTGAACCTTCATCGTCGTTTCCTCTTCGCTGTTTTCTTTGTTGTGCGGTGCCGGTTACTGATCCACCCGGCGGAAGGCGCCGTTCAGATAGATCAGCGCCTGCCCATCGGTCCGTTCGCGGGTGTCCAGCACCTCGCACAGGAAGGCGTGATGGGTGCTTTCGTCGAACACCTTGACCACGCGGCAGTCGAACGCGGCCAGCGCGTCGGCCAGCACCGGGGCGCCGGTGACCAGCGTTCCCCATTGGCCGTAGGTGAAGCGGTCCTCGCCGCGCACACCCTCGATCATGCCGGCGAAGGCCTTGGCGACCTCTTCCTGGTCACCGGCCAGGGTGTTGACGCTGAGGGATCCGCTTTTCAGGATCGCCTCGTCGGCGGCGACGGATTTGTTGACGAACACCACCAGCCGCGGCGGATCGGCGGTGACCGAGCACACGGCGGTGGCGGTCAGGCCGGCGCGGGCGCCGTCCGCATGAACCGCGATGACCGACACGCTGGCGGCCACGTGGCGCATGCTCTGCTTGTGCGCGCCGGCGCCGACGGTGGGCATTTCCATCAGCGTGGCGTTGGGCACCCAGTCGAGCAACTGGTTGACGGTGTGGCCGTTGGGAAGGGCAGTGGTCATGGGACGGGCCTTTCTTGCGGGGTTACGCGCGCACGCCGAACTGGTTGCCCGCCGGCAGCGGGTTGCCCAGCATGTAGCCGCCCAGCAGATCGCCGATGTCGTCCTGGTTCTGGGTGATGTGGTTGGCACCCACCAGGATGTCGCGCATCTGGCGCTGCATCGGGTTGTTCAGCCAGACGCCGCGGGTGGCGGTCTTCTTGAACACCATGTGCGCGGCCTCGAACACCTCGCCGCCGGTGAACATGTTGGTGGCGAAGTGGCGCACGCGCACGTCCAGCGGCACCAGCTCGCCGCGCGACACATAGCTCCACGCCTCGTCCGTGTTCATCAGGATGCGGGCGGCGGCCCCGGTGATCTTGGCCTCGGCCTCGCCCAGCTTGCCCTTCACGAACGGGTTCTGCGTCGCCGCACCCACGGCTTGGGAGATGTTCTGACGCGGCTTCATGTGCTCGACGTACAGATCGACCATGCCGCGGGCCATGCCGGTGATGACCGACGACACCGCCGCGTAGAACACATAGAGGAAGGGCATCTTGTAGAGGTTGTTCAGGCCCCCGTGGCTTTCCTCGGTGTAGTTGATGATGCTGTGGGTGCGGTAGGCGGGGACGAACACCTCGCGGATGCGCAGCTTCTTGCTGCCGGTGCCGGCCAAGCCCACCACGTGCCAGTCGTCGATGATCTCGTAATGCTTGGCCTCGACCCAGAAGGCCTTGTAGTCGATCAGCTTGCCGTCGTCGGAGAACAGGCGCGCGCCGACGAAGGCCCCGCCCTTGGCGTGGTCGCAGCCGCTGGAGGTCAGCCAGTCGCCGTTCAGCACATAGCCGCCGTCCACCGCCTTAACCGTGCCGAACGGGGCGTAGGACGACGACACCAGCAGCGTGTCATCCTGCCCCCACAGCTCGTCACCGCAGCGCGGATCCAGCAGGCCCACTTCGAACGGGTGCACGCCCAGCACCATCACGTTCCACGCGCTGGACGGGCAGCCGCGGCCCAGTTCCATCAGCACCCGGTTCAGGACGTTGGGGTGCATTTCATAGCCGCCCCAGCGCCGCGGCTGGAGAATGCGGAAGAAGCCGGCGTCGTGGAACGCCTGGATGGTTTCGGGGGACACCATGCGCGCCTGTTCACAGGCATCCGCGCGTTCGCGCAGCCACGGGATCATATCCCGCGCGCGGCCGACGATTTCGTCTTCGCTGGGGACGGCGATGGTCATGCTGTTCATGATCCGGGTTTCCTTAGAAGAAGAATGAGGGGGGAGGGAGCGGGCAGGCGGGGGCCGGATCAGGCGGCCGGCCGGGCGCTGACCACGCCGTAACCGGCGATCCATTCGGAAATCGGCCGGTAGTAATCCTTGCGGGCGGTGTAGGGGCCGGCGGCGGCGGCCAGGGCGGCGAACGCTGCCACCCAGGTGCGGATTTCATGGGTGGAGCGGCCCGCCGCCTTGGAAATCTCCTCCACCGAAAAGGCGTCCACATCCTCCAGCCGGCCCGACAGCAGCGTGTCGATGAAGCCCAGATCCCAGTCGGGGTTCAGCGGCGTCAGCGGGCTGTCGGGGGTGCCATAGACCTTGCCGGCGGCGATGGTGCGGGCCTGGCGGGCGGCGCGGGCCTCCGGCGTCGGGTTGCGGCCGGCGATGAGGAAATTGGCGATCTCGCCGGGGGCACCGGCCAGCAGCGGCACCGGCGGTTCGTGGGACAGGCCGCCGGTGCCCAGCACCAGCACCCGCTTGCCCAGCGTGGCGATGAAGCGGCCCACCGCTTCCCCCAGCTTGCGGACGCGGCGGTAGGGGGCGAAGGGCGGGGCCACCGAGTTGATGATGATCGGCACCACCGGATAGCGGGTCAGGCTGCCGGTCAGCTCTTCCAACGTTTGCGTGCACCCATGGTCCACCTGCAGGCGGTGGGACAAAGCGATGTCCACGTCGGCGTCCAGGATGAAGCGCGCCATGGCCAGGGCCGTGTCGCCGTCCACCGACAGCGGACCCGGCAAGGTGTTGTAATCGCCCACCGATTCCGCCGCGGTGGCGATGACGAAGGGCGGCATCAGGTCATAGAACAGACCGTTGTAATGGTCCGGCGCGAAGATCACGATCAACTCGGGGTCGAAGGCTTCGACCTCCGCACGGGACTGCGCCAGAACCGCATCGACTTCCCGCACGACATCGTCGCCGGGATCATTCAGGCCACGCAAGGGCGTGTGTGACAGGCATTTGACGGTGATGGTCATGAATGGCCCCCGATAGGCAAAAGGTTCCCGTCTACTCCGAAAGGAGCAGAGACAATTTTCCTAATTTTCTTTTATGCTATAAGGGGGGATTGCGGCGCCGCAGCGATGGATTTGACATCATCGTCTTCATCATGGGCGTTTTCATCTCCCGAAATGTCTTTTTTTATTTGGTTGGCGCATTTTATGGAATGGGATGAGTGATAACAATCTTGTTCTCATCGACGTGCACTCTGTGCACAAGATTGAAGGCAAAGGGATTTTTCAGGCAGGATTGGCCCTTATGAGCGTTTCCGGCGATGGTCCGTACCGTCATGTCCAGGGATTGAGCCGCGGTCTGGCGATCCTGCACGCCATCAGCCGTACCACGAATGGGTGTGCCACCATCACCGATCTCAGCGCGGTGACGGGTTTGCATCGCACAACGGTGCGGCGCCTTTTGAAGACCCTGGAGACGGAGGGGTATGTCCGCCGCAGCGCCTCCGACGACAGTTACCGGCTGGCGCACAAGATCCGGCAGTTGGGCGACGGCTTCACGGACGACGAATGGATTTCGGAAATCGGCGCGCCGGTGCTGGGGGAATTGCTGCAAAAGCTGGTGTGGCCGTCGGACCTGTCCACCATCGACGGCACCAGCATGCTGGTGCGTGAAACCACCCACCGTTTCAGCCCGCTGTCCTTTCACCGGGCGATGATCCGCCAGCGGATGCCGGTGCTGACCACCGCGGCGGGCCGCGCCTATCTGGCCCATTGCGGGCCGGAGGAGCGGGAGGAGATTTTACGGATGATCCTGGCCGGTGATGACGAACAGGCAGCCCTGGCCCGCAACCGGCTTCAGGTTGACCGCGTTCTGGAACGGGTTCTCCAGCAGGGCTATGCCAGCAACGATGGGGAGTGGACGCAGCAGAGCAAGGTGTCGGCGCTGGCCCTGCCCCTGCGCCATCATGGGCGGGTTCTGGGGGCGATCAACGTCGTCTTTCTGAAAAAGGCGGTGACCATTTCCGAAGGGGCCGAGCGGTACCTGCCGCATCTGCGCGCCGCCGCCTGGAAGATCGAACAGCGCCTGGACGCCGCCCCCCTTCCCCTGGCCGAACGGGGCGTGGGCGCGCCGTGATCGCCGCCGTGCCGCAAGGCCTGCGCGGTCTTACCGGGACCGGCGGGCGATACGGCTGTGCCGCTCGCCCGCCGGCACGGGGAAAAAAGGCCGGAGCGGGGGATCACATGCCCGGATAGTTCGGCCCCCCGCCGCCTTCCGGCACGACCCAGTTGATGTTCTGGGTGGGGTCCTTGATGTCGCAGGTCTTACAGTGCACGCAGTTCTGCGCGTTGATCTGCAGGCGCGGGTTGGTGCCGTCCTCGTTGCGGACGATCTCGTACACGCCGGCCGGGCAATAGCGGGTTTCCGGCGCGTCGTAGAGCGCCAGATTGACCCGGATCGGGGTTTCGGCGTCTTTCAGCGTCAGGTGCGCCGGCTGGTTTTCCTCGTGGTTGGTGTTGGACAGGAACACCGAGGACAGCCGGTCGAAGCTGACCTTGCCGTCGGGCTTGGGATAGGCGATCTTCGGCGCCTCGCTGGCCTTCTTCAGCGTGGCGTTGTCGGCGTGCTTGTGGCGGAAGGTCCACGGCGCGCGGCCCTTCAGGACATAGGTGTCCAGCGCACCATAGGCCAGCGCCGGGAACAGCCCCCAGCGGAACGCCGGGCGGATGTTGCGCACGGCGTAGAGTTCATCCCACACCCAGCTCGCCCGCAGACGCTCGGGGTATTCGGTGACCTCGCGGCCGGCGGTGTCCTTGGTCAGATGCTCGAACACCGCTTCCGCCGCCACCATGCCCGACTTCATGGCGGTGTGGTTGCCCTTGATCTTCGGCACGTTGAGGAAGCCCGCGGTGTCGCCCACCAGCAGGCCGCCGGGGAAGGTCAGCTTCGGGATCGACTGGAACCCGCCTTCCGACAGCGCACGCGCACCATAGGCGATGCGCCGCCCGCCCTCGAACGTCGGGCGGATGGCCGGGTGGGTCTTGTACCGCTGGAATTCCTCGAACGGCGACAGGTGCGGGTTCTCGTAATCCAGCCCGACCACGAAGCCCACCGACACCAGATTGTTGTCCAGGTGGTAGAGGAACGACCCGCCATAGGTCTTGGGGTCCAGCGGCCAGCCGATGGTGTGTTCGATCAGGCCGGGGCGCGACTTGGCCGGGTCGATCTCCCACAATTCCTTGATGCCGATGCCGTAGGTCTGCGGATCCACGCCGTCGCGCAGATTGAACCGCGTCATCAGCGTCTTGGTCAGCGACCCGCGGCAGCCCTCGGCAAAGATGGTCTGCTTGGCGTGCAGTTCCACGCCGGGGGTGTAGTTGCCGGTGGGCTGGCCGTCCTTGCCGATGCCCATGTCGCCGGTGGCGACCCCCTTCACCGTGCCCGCCTCGTCGTACAGCACTTCGGCCGCGGCGAAACCGGCGTAGATCTCCACCCCCAGCGCCTCGGCCTGCTCACCCAGCCAGCGGCCCAGGTTGCCGAGCGAGATGATGTAGTTCCCCGCGTTGTGCATGGTGGGCGGCACCATGGGGAAGGTGAACGACTTGCTTTCGGTCAGGAAGATGAAGCGGTCTTCCGTGGCCTTGGTGTGGAGCGGCGCCCCCTTCGCCTGCCAGTCGGGGATCAGTTCCTGGAGCGCGTGCGGCTCGAACACCGCGCCGGACAAAAGGTGCGCACCGATTTCCGATCCTTTTTCGATGAGGCAGACGTTAAGATCGCTCCCGGCCTCGTTGGCAAGCTGCTTCAGCCGGATGGCGGCCGACAGACCCGACGGGCCGCCGCCGACGATCACAACGTCATATTCCATCACCTCGCGCGGTTCGCGCTCCATGGCCCCAACCTCCCAGATCCGAGAAAACCGCCCCCGTTGCCGGGGGTGCGGCGGCGAGCATACGCTCCCGAATGTTCCAACCCCCCATGTATGACCATAAGATTGGTGCTAAGGTCAAATCATGAGTGACACATGCGACATCCTCGCGGCCCTTCGCTGGCATGTTGAGGTCGGGTGCGATGAATCCATTGGGGAAATTCCCCTGGACTGGACCACCATCGCCGCCCGTCCGGCCCCGACTCCGGCAGCCTCAGCGTCCCCGGCACCGACGAGGCCCGCCGCCAGGGGTGACGCAAACGCGACTCGGATGACGTATGCGTCAACACCGCTGCCGGTTTCGTCGGTTCCCCCCGGCACCCCGCTGGGGGCCAGCGAGGCCGGGGCCTCGGCCCGCGCCCGTGCGCGCGAGGCGGTGGACCTGGCGGCGCTGGAGGCGGCGGTGCGGGCCTTCGACGGCTGCCCGCTGAAATTCACCGCCACCAACACCGTCTTTGCCGACGGCAACCCCAAGGCGCGGGTGATGCTGGTGGGCGAAGCGCCGGGGGAGGACGAGGACCGCCAGGGCCGCCCCTTCGTCGGGGTCAGCGGCCGGCTGCTGGACCGCATGCTGGCGGCCATCGGGCTGGACCGCACCAGCGTTTACATCACCAACATCCTGCCCTGGCGCCCCCCCGGCAACCGCAGCCCGACCCAGGCGGAAATCGCCGCCTGCATGCCGTTCATGGACCGCCATGTGGAGCTGATAGCGCCCGCGGTTCTGGTGCCGCTGGGCGGCACGGCGGCCAAGGCGTTGCTGAACCGGGCGGAGGGGATCACCCGCCTGCGCGGGCGCTGGTTCGATTATCCCGCCGCCGCGTCGGTGCCGGTGCTGCCCATGCTGCACCCGGCCTATCTGCTGCGCAACCCCGCCGCCAAGCGCGAGGCGTGGCGGGACATGCTGACCCTGCGCCAGCGTCTGGCCCAGGCGGGATAGGCGCCATCATCGGGTAAAGCCGCGCCCCGTCCGAATTATCGGTCAAGCCAACCCATTGACCGAATTGCCACTCTTGTCATCTTTTTCGCGCACGAATGAAACCGGGGCTTGCGATTCGTCGAATGCCTCCATAAATCACATCAAATGCTAAGGACTTGGTGCAGCGCGACAGGCCGCCGGATCGCGGTTCCGCGCACAGACATCCTTAGGGCGGCGTGCGCCGCAGCCCTGGCGGCTGTGGTTTTCGGTTCCTCCGGCACGGGCCGGGCCGCCCTGATCGTTCGCGGGCCGGATACGGCTGTTCCCGCCGTCGAGGACGTGTCCGCGGTGGCCCAGGATGCGCCGGTGGCCGCGGTGCCGCCGTTCCTGCTGCTGGCCGCCACCGATCCCGCTGCCGCGCGGGCGCAGATGACGGCGGAGGATGCCGCCCGCTACACCCGTATTTTCGCCCTTCAGGCCACCGGCGATCTGGACGCCGCCGACGCCGAGATCCGCCAGCTTCGCGACCGCCGGCTGATGGGCCACGTGGAACGGCAGCGGCTGCTGCTGCCGGGGCGCAAGGCCAGTTACGACGAGTTGGCGGGCTGGCTGGCCCGTTACGCCGACCATGCCGGGGCCGAACGCATCCACACCCTGGCCGTCCGCCGCCAGCCCGCCGGGCAGAAGGCGCCGCGCAGCCCGGTGGATGTGGACCGGCTGCAAGGCTCGCTGGAGAGGCTGGCCGGCGCCCGCCCGCGCTCATCCGAGGATGAGGGCGATGAGGATGCGATCCAGTCCGTGGCCCCGTCCAGCCGCTCGGGCCGCGGCGGCGGCGGTGTTGCCGTCACCGGGCGCATCGCCGACCTGATCGCCGCCGGCAAGCCCGCGGCGGCCCTGGCGCTGCTGAACGACACCCAGTACAGCCGCCATCTGGAAACCGCCCAATACGATGCCGCCCGCGCCCGCATCGCCGCCGCCCTTTATTACGGCGGCGACGTGCGCACCGCCCTGTCCCTGGCCGGGGCCAGCGCCGAACGGTCGGGCGACCGGGTGCCGCTGGCCCATTGGATCGCCGGGCTGGCGTCGTGGCGGCTGAAACAGGTCGAACAGGCCGATGCCCATTTCACCGCCATGGTGCGGGCCGCCCCGTCGTCGCCGTGGCAGATGGCCGCCGCCGCCTTCTGGGCCGCGCGGATGGAGGTGCGCCTGGGCCGCAAGGCGGAGGCGCGTGGGTATCTGCAACTGGCCGCCCGCTATCCCCACACGTTCTATGGGCTGCTGGCGGGGCGGTCGCTGGGGGTGGCGGCGCCCTTGCGCTGGGACATGCCGGACCTGACCGGGCGGCATCTGGCGGCACTGGCCGCCCATCCCGCCGGGGCGCGGGCCATCGGCCTGCTGCAGGCGGGCCGCAAGGACATGGCGGAGCGGGAATTGCGCCGGGTTCATCCCCGCGGCGACCGGCTGGCGGCGGAGGCGCTGCTGCTGCTGGGCGACCGCGCCGGGCTGCCGGGGCTGGCGCTGCAGGTGGGCAACGCGGTGTCGGGGCCGGACGGCGCCCCCTATGACGCCGCCCTGTTCCCGCTGCCGTACTGGGCGCCGCGCAACGGTTTCAGCCTGGACCGGGCGCTGATCTTTGCGGTGATGCGGCAGGAATCCCGTTTTGACCCGACCATGGTCAGCCCGGCGGGGGCGCTGGGGCTGATGCAGATCATGCCCTCCACCGCCCAGCACGTCCGCGAGCGCCACGACGACATCGAGGGGGAGGACACCGAGCGGTCCGCCCTGTTCGACACCGCCATCAACATGGACCTGGGCCAGCGGTATCTGGCCGAGCTGCTGGCGATGCCGGAGGTGGGGAACAATCTGGTGCATCTGGCCGCCGCCTACAACGCCGGCCCCGGCAACGCCCTGCGCTGGCGGCGCGAGACGCTGGCCTCGGTCAGCGACCCGCTGCTGTATGTGGAAAGCATCCCGTTCGCCGAGACCCGCGATTACGTGCACAAGGTGCTGGCGAACTATTGGGCCTATCGGATGCGGTTGGGGCAGGGGCTGGAATCGCTGGATGCCGTTGCGGCCGGGCGCTGGCCGGTCTATATGCCCGAGGATGGGCGTCTGGCCCTGCTGCCGAAGACGTCCGACAAGCAGGTGGCCCAGACGCCGGACAACTGATCCATTCCTCCCCCGTTCCTCCAGGGTTGCGACCGGACATGCCGAAGATCGACGATTCCCGCCCGTTCCTGGCGGTCAACATCGCCATTCTGACCGTCTCCGACACCCGCCAGCCGGAGGACGACCGCTCCGGCAGCGCGCTGGCCGAGCGGCTGACCGCCGCCGGGCACCGGCTGGCCGCCCGCACCATCGTGCGCGACGACGTGGCCGCCATCCGCGCCCAGGTGCAGGCGTGGATCGCCGATCCCGCCATCGACGTGGTGCTGACCACCGGCGGCACCGGCGTCACCGGCCGCGACGTCACCCCGGAAGCGGTGGAAGCCCTGTTCGAAAAGACCATCCCCGGCTTCGGCGAACTGTTCCGCTGGCTGAGCTACGCCAAGGTCGGCACCTCCACCATCCAGAGCCGGGCGACGGCGGGCGTGGCCAACGGCACCTATGTCTTCGCCCTGCCGGGATCCCCCAGCGCCTGCCGCGATGCGTGGGACGATATCCTGGTGTTCCAGTTGGACAACCGTCACCGGCCCTGCAATCTGGTGGAACTGATGCCGCGGTTGCAGGAGCACCGGAACTGATCCCGTCCCCGCCACCGCTGACGGCCCTGCTGCCCGCGCTGGACGGCGCGTTGCGCCGCGCCGGGCTGACGTGGGATGCGCTGGAGCCGCTGCCGCTGAAGGGGGTGGCCCACGGCCATGTGCGGCTGGCGGGCCGCGGTCTGGTGGCCCGTCTGCCGCGGTGGAGCCAGCAGGGGCTGGATCCCGCCGCCAACCTGGCCTATCAGGCCGAAGCCTTCCGCCGTGCCGCCCCGTGCGGCCACACGCCGGAACTGGTGGCGGTGCTGCCGCCCGCCCCGGACGGGTTGCCCATGGGGGGCCTTGTGGTGACGGAGATCACCGGACGCCCGCCGCGCCTGCCCGCCGATATGGCCACCATCGCCCGCGCGCTGGCGGCGCTGCACGCGCTGCCCCTGCCGCCGCCGTCCGCTCGTGCGCCGCTGCTGGCCCCCGCCGACCCCGCCGCCGCCCTGCTGGCGCAGGTGGAGCGGCAGGCCGCCGCCTTCGACGACGCCGGGCTGGAGCCGGAGGTCCGCCGCCTGCTGGACGCCGAACTGGACGCCGCCCGCACCAGCCGCCCCGCGGCGCCGGTGCCGGTGGCCCTGTGCGGTGCCGACACCCATCCGGGGAATTTTCTGATCGACGCCGCCGGAAAGGCGTGGTTCACCGACCTGGAAAAGGCCCATTACAGCCTGCCGGCCATCGATCTGGCCCACGCTAGCCTGCTGACCTCCACCCGCTGGACGCCCGAGGTGGACGCGGAGCTGTCGCGGGCCGAGGTGGCGGACTTCCTGGCCGCCTGGGCGGCGGCGGTGCCGGCGGATCTGGCGGCGGCGACCGCCCCGTGGCTGGTGCCCATGCGCCGGCTGACGTGGCTGCGCACCATGACGTGGATGGCGCGGTGGCGGGTGGACGGTGCCCGCCTGTCCCACGGAATGCCCGAAAAATTGCGCACGCATCTGGATGCGCGGGTGGTGGATATCTTCCGTCCCGCCGTGATCGGTCGAGTGCGCGGGGACTGGCTCTTGAACGGGTAGGGCGTTCGGCCTTACCGTTGGTGTGTTTCGCATGTGCGGTTGAGGCGTGGGGTATCGGCAATGGGCTTTCCCTGGAACCGGCGTGGGGTGTGGGCGTTGGTGGTGTGCGCCGGGGCGGCGCTGGCCCCGTCGCTGGCGGCGGCCACCCCGGAAGCGGGGGCGGCGGACACCGTGTCCCCCGCCGGCAGCTATCTGGCCGGGCGTTTCGCCCAGCAGCATGACGACTGGACGGCGGCGGCGGCCTATATGGCCCGTGCGCTGGACGCCAACCCCGGCGATCTGGGGCTGCTGCGCCGCACTTATGTCCTGGCTCTGAGCGAGGGCCGGCTGGACGCGGCGCTGGGGCTGGCCCGCCGCCTGCAGACCACCGACGGCGACCCGCAGTTGAGCGCGCTGCTGCTGCTGGCCGACGCGGTGAAGGGCAAGCGGCTGGACGAGGCGGCGACGCTCGCCGCCGCCCTGCCGGTGCAGGGGCTGGGCAAGTACATCGCCCCCATGGCGCGGGCGTGGCTGGCGGTGGCGCAGGGCCGGACCGACGATGCCCTTCAGGCCCTGGCTCCGCTGGAGAAGGAGGCGGGCTTTTCCGCCCTCTACCACCTGCATTCCGGCCTGATCCTCGACCTTGCCGGCCGGTCCGGCCCGGCGGAGGGGCATTACGCCGCCGTCACCGCCACCCAGTCGCCGCTGCGGGTGGTGCAGGTGGTGGGCAGCTTCTTCGAGCGCACGGGCCGGGCGGACAAGGCGCGCGCCCTGTACGAAGCCTTCCTCGATTCCTCCGACAGCGTGATGATCGAACCGGCGCTGCGGGCGCTGGAGACGGGCAAGACCGCCCCGCCGGTGGTCGCCAGCGCGGCGGATGGTCTGGCCGAAGCCCTGTTCGATCTGGGCAGCGCCCTTCACCACGAGGGGGCGGAGGAAACCGCGCTGCTGTTCGGGCGCATCGCGCTGCATTTGCAGCCGAACATGACGCTGGCCCGGCTGATGGTGGCCGACGTGCTGGACGGGCGCGAACGGCCCGGTGCCGCACTGGCCGATTATCAGGTGCTGGCCGCCGACCCGGCGCTGGGCTGGGTGGCCCGGCTGCGCGCCGCCGATGTCCTGGCCCGCCTGGACCGCACCGACGAGGCCATCGCCCAGCTCCAGACCCTGACCGAGCAACGCCCCGACCGCACCGAGGCCCTGGTCCGTCTGGGCGACCTCTATCGCGCCAAGAAGGACTGGCAGGCGGCGGCGGACACCTACACCCGCGCGCTCGACCGCATCGGCGAGCCGGAACAGCGCCATTGGGCCGTCTATTACGCCCGCGCCCTGGCGTGGGACGGGCTGAAACGCTGGCCGGAGACGGAGACCGACCTGAAAAAGGCCATGGCGCTCCAGCCCGACGAGCCGTACCTGTTGAACTATCTGGGCTATTCCTGGATCGACCGGGGCATCAACCTGGACGAGGCCAAGGCCATGGTCGCCCGCGCGGTCGATCTGCGCCCCAAGGACGGCTACATCATGGACAGCCTGGGCTGGGCGCTCTACCGGCTGGGCGATTACGAAGGGGCGGTGTCCAGGCTGGAAAAGGCGGTGGAACTGAAACCGCTGGACCCCACCATCAACGACCATCTGGGGGACGCCTATTGGCGGGTGGGCCGCCGCATCGAGGCCCGCTTCCAGTGGCAGCGCGCCCTGCGCACCGCCGAGGATGAGCCGTCCAAGCAGGCCATCGCCGAAAAGCTGGAAAAGGGCCTGGCCGAGCAGAGGGCCGCGGCGGTCCAGGATGCCGCCCCCAAGGACAAAGCGCCCAAGGATCCCGCCCGATGAGCAGTCCCCGCATCACCGAACAGGCCCCGGCCAAGCTGAACCTGTACCTGCACGTGCTGGGCCGCCGGCCGGACGGGTACCACGCGCTGGACAGTCTGGTGGTGTTCGCCGACGTGGGCGACCGGGTGACGGTGCTGGAAACCCCGGCCCCGCCGCCGCTGCGCGGGGTGGAGCGCGCGGCCCCGGTGCCGCGGCTGTCGCTGTCCGGCCCGTTCGGGCGGGCGCTGATGGGGGAGGATCCGGCCACCAATCTGGTCAACCGCGCCGCCCATCTGCTGGCAGCGGCCCTGGAAAGGCCGGCGTCGGTGACGCTGCTGCTGGACAAGCACCTGCCCGTGGCGTCGGGCATCGGCGGCGGTTCGGCGGATGCGGCCGCCGCCCTGCTGGCGTTGGCCCGCCTGTGGGGGGTGGAGGCGGATCACGACCTGCTCTATCAAGTGGGGGTGTCGCTGGGGGCCGACGTGCCGGCCTGCCTTGCCGGGCGTCCGGTGTTCCTGGGGGGGCTGGGCGAACAGCTCGACCCGGCGCCGGTCCTGCCGGAAACCCATGCGGTGCTGGTCAACCCCGGCGTGCCGGTGTCCACGCCCGCGGTGTTCAAGGCGCGCAGCGGCCCCTTTTCCTCGCTGGCCCGTTTCACCGAATCCCCGGCGGACGCCCGCGCGCTGGCGGCGCTGCTGGCCGAGCGGCGCAACGATCTGACCGAACCGGCCCTGACCGTGGCGCCGGAGATCGCCGCGGTTCTGGCCGCGCTGGACGCAACCCCCGGCTGCCTGCTGTCGCGCCTGTCGGGCAGTGGGGCCACCTGCTTCGGCCTTTACGCCATCGCGGACGAGGCAGGGCGGGCGGCCGAGGCCATCCAGGCGGCCCGGCCGGCGTGGTGGGTGCGCGCCGCCCGTCTGCTGCCGGAACCGGCGCAACCGCGCCCGCTGCCCATCGGCCTGCTGACGCCCTTGGGCACCGATCCCCAGGCCCCGCGCCCCTCGGTGCCGTTCCCCGATACCGGCGGCTGGGGTGTGGGCTGAAGGGGGAAACGCACGGGGGGCAGGGGAGGGGGCCGCCACATCCTTACCCGCAAAGGCCGAGTCGGGTAATAAAAACGTAATAGTATTTGACGATTCGGCCCCTTCTCAGCATAGTCCTGCATGTCGCAGCGCAACAATCCGCTGCCTCCGGTTCATGGGCAGAGGTGTATCGAGATGGACAATTTCCGGTTTCAGCCGGGTGAAACGCCGGTGCTGTTGTCGATCCCCCACGTCGGCACCATGCTGCCGGAGGATCTCAAGCCGCGGCTGACCGATACGGCGCTGACGGTGCCCGATACCGACTGGAACCTGGACCGGCTCTATCACTTCGCCCCGGCGCTGGGGGTGGGGTTCCTCAAGGCCACGTGGTCGCGCTATGTGGTGGACCTGAACCGCGATCCGGCGGGGGTGGCGCTGTACGCCGGGGCGGACAACACCGAACTCTGCCCTCTGTCCACCTTCGACCGGGAACCGATCTACCGGCCCGGCCAGGAACCCGATGCGGCCGAGGTCCAGGCCCGCATCGATGCCTATTGGCGCCCCTACCATGACAAGCTGGAAGCGGAGCTGCAGGCCATCCGCGACCGTTTCGGGGTGGCCGTGCTGTTCGATGCCCATTCCATCCGTTCGCGGGTGCCGCGGTTCTTCAAGGGGCGGCTGCCCGATTTCAACATGGGGACCGGCGGCGGGGGCACCGCCTCGCCGTCGCTGGCGCATCGGGTGATGACGGCGCTCGGCGCCGATGAAAAGCACTCCGCCGTGCTGAACGGGCGTTTCACCGGCGGGTACATCACCCGCACCTACGGCCGCCCGGACCAGAACATCCACGCCATCCAGCTTGAACTGAGCCAGATCACCTATATGGACGAGGAGGCCCCGTTCCGTTTCCGCGACGACCGGGCGAACGTGGTGCGGCCGTCGCTCCACCGGCTCGTCACGGCGCTGGTGGAATGGGCGTGGAAGAACGCCGAGGGGCCGCGCCGGGCCTTCCTGTAACGGTCCCGGCGCGGGGGCATCCCCTTATCAGGCGGCCTTGCCGGCGAACTCGAACCCGGCCTTTTCCACCGCGGTCTTCACCGCGTCGGCGTCGGCCCCGTCCACGGTGACGGTGGCGGTGGGCAGGTCCACGGTGACGCTGGCGCCGGGGGCGGCCTTGGTGATGGCGTTGGTGACCGACCGGGCGCAGCCGCCGCAGGTCATGCCGTTCACCTTGTACTGTTCAGCCATGATAAGCACTCCTTGGGGTTGGGAAATCATCCGCCGACGCCGCGGGCGCGGACGACGGCGCTGACGGTGACCAGGGCGAAACCGCGCTTCTGCACATCGGGCAGCCACGCGGCCAGCGCCTCGATGGTGGCGTCGTGGGGGTGGCCGATGGCGATGGCGACACCCTGATGGCGGGCCACCGCCTCGGTGCGGGCAAGCTGGGCGCGCACCGCCGCCACCGTCTCCACATTGTCGAGAAACACGTCCCGCCCGGCGAACGGCAGGTGCAGCGGCGGCGCCAGCCCGCTTGCGGCGCTGTTGGGGGTGGTGCGGCTGTCCAGCCACAGCAGGCCGCGCTTCTGCACCTCGGCCAGCACCGGCGCCATCAGGGCGCGGTCGGCGGTGAAGCGGCTGCCCATGTGGTTGTTCACCCCCACATACCCTTCGAAACTGGCCAGTGCCGCCGTCAGCCGCCGCCGGATCTCCTCCGCCGGCAGCGAGGTCAGCAGGGCGTTCGGGCCGGGATCGGCCTTGACGCTGGGTTCCATGGGCAGGTGCAGCATCAGCTCATGCCCCGCCGCCCGCGCCGCCTTGGTCTGGGTCGGCAGGTCGTGGGCATAGGGCAGCCACGCCAGGGTCAGCGGCCCCGCCAGCCCGGCCACGCGGGCCGAGCGTTTGCGGTCCAGCCCCATGTCGTCGATGACGATGGCGATGGCCGGGCGGTCGGGGGTGACCCGCGTCGGCACGGCGTTGCGCTGCCACAGCGGCACGCCGGTGCGCGGCGGCGGGGCGGCCACGGGCGGGGGCAGCAGGGCGGTTTCGGCGGGTTTCTCCGGCGCCGCCATGGCGGGGGCGGCGTCGGGGTTGGTGCCGGGTTCCGGTTCGGTGACGCCCAGCGGCGGCGGCTCCACCGGCTCGGGCGTTTCGGCCACCGGCGGAACGGCGGGCAGGGGTTGGGCGGGCAGGGGCGGGGCCGCGGGGACGGGGGGCGGCTTCACCGCCACCTGCACCTGGGCGGGCGGGGCCGTCGCCGGGCGGGTGGCGGGGCGGCTGAGGAAATGATCGGCGGTGACCACCGTGGCCGTCAGGGCCGCCAGCACCGACAGCGCCAGCCCCACCGGATGCCCGGCCAGCCGTTGGACCGTGGCGAAGGCCGATGCGGCCCGCGCCATGATCCCCGGGCGTGCTGCCGTCTTGCGCCGGGAGCGGGGGCCGCTCTTGCGGCCGGACGCGGGTTTGCGGGTGCGGGCCATCAGGCGGCCCCCCCGCCGCTCTGGCAGCACGCGCCCGCGGCCAGCCCGTCGAGAATCGGACAGTCGGGGCGGTCGTCCCCGGCGCAGCGGTCCACCAGCGCCATCAGGGTGCGGCGCATCCCCTGCAACTCGGCGATGCGGGCGTCGATTCCCGCCACATGGTCCAGCGCCAGCGCCCGCACGTCGGCGCTGGCGCGGCCGCGGTCGTGCCACAGGGTCAGCAGGGCCGCCACCTCCTTCACCGAAAACCCCAGGGAGCGGGCACGGTGGATGAAGCGCAGCGTTTCCACATCCGCATCGGAATAGACCCGGTATCCCGCCGCCGTGCGCCCGGCGGAGGGGATCAGCCCGACCCCTTCGTAATAGCGGATGGTCTTGGCCGGAACGCCGGAGCGTTTGGCCGCCGTGCCGATGTTCATGTCATTCTGCCTTGCCGGTCACCCGTGCCGACGCCCCTCGGCCCGCACGGGCGCCAGGGTGGCACCGGGGCACCGGGACTGCAACAGGGTGCTTGCACGGGACAGGGGTGTAAGGCTTCCAGCGGCGGGAAGGTCAAGAGGGCGCATCCATGCCGCGACGCTGGAAATCCGCGCCGCACGGGGATAGGGTAGCCGGCATCTGGAACGGGGCCGGAACGCCGGGGACGCCGCAATGCTGCTGCTCATCGATAACTACGACAGCTTCACCTACAACCTCGTCCACTATCTGGGCGAGCTTGGCGCGGAGGTGGAGGTTCGCCGCAACGATGCCCTGACGGTGGAGGAGGCGCTTGCCCTGCGCCCCGACGGGATCGTGCTGTCTCCCGGCCCCTGCGACCCGGACAAGGCCGGCATCTGCCTGCCGCTGATCGCCGCGGCGGCGGAGTCGCGGGTGCCGCTGTTCGGCGTGTGCCTGGGGCACCAGGCCATCGGCCAGGCGTTCGGCGGGCGGGTCATCCGCGCGCCGGTGCCCATGCACGGCAAGGTGGATTCGATCCATCACACCGGGCTGGGGGTGCTGCGCGGCCTGCCCAGCCCGTTCCGCGCCACCCGCTACCACTCCTTGATCGTGGAGCGCGACACGCTGCCCGATTGCCTGGAGGTCACCGGCTGGACCGAAGACGGCCTCATCATGGCCATGCAGCACCGCGACCTGCCCATTCACGGCGTGCAGTTCCATCCCGAAAGCATCGAGAGCGAGCACGGCCACGCCATCCTGGACAATTTCCTGTCCCTCACTCTCGAAACCGCCGAATAAACGGAGACCGCCGAATGAGTGCCCCCGCCGCCGGTGACATCACCGATATGAAGGCCGTGCTGGCCCGTGTTGCCGCCGGGTCGGCGCTGACCGAGGCGGAGGCCGGATTCGCCTTCGACACCATCATGTCGGGCAACGCCACCCCGGCGCAGATGGGCGGCTTTCTGATGGCGCTGCGCGTGCGTGGCGAAACGGTGGACGAGATCACCGGGGCCGCCCGCGTCATGCGGAGCAAGGCCGTGCCGGTCGAGGCACCGCCGGGCACCATCGACACCTGCGGCACCGGCGGCGACGGGGCCGGGACCTACAACATCTCCACCGCCGCCGCCATCGTGGCCGCCGCCTGCGGTGTGCCGGTCGCCAAGCACGGCAACCGCGCCATGTCGTCCAAATCGGGGGCGGCGGACGTGCTGGGGGCGCTGGGGGTCAACCTCGACTGCGACATGGCGCTGGTGAAGAAGGCGCTGTGGGATGTGAAGATCGGCTTCCTGATGGCGCCGCGCCATCACCTTGCCATGCGCAACGTCGGGCCGACGCGGGTGGAACTGGGCACCCGCACCATCTTCAACCTGCTGGGGCCGCTGTCCAACCCGGCGGGGGCCAAGCGCCAGCTTCTGGGGGTGTACGCCAAGCAGTGGGTGGAGCCGCTGGCCCATGTGCTGCACCGGCTGGGGTCGGACGCGGCGTGGATCGTCCACGGCTCCGACGGGCTGGACGAGATCACCACCACCGGCCCGACCACGGTCGCCGAACTGCGCGACGGCACCGTCCGCGTGTTCGAGATCCTGCCGGAGGAGGTGGGGGTGTTCCGCGCCCGGCCGGAGGATCTGAAGGGCGGTGATCCCGCCGCCAACGCCGCCGCCATCCACGCCCTGTTCGACGGCGCACCCGGCCCCTACCGCGACATTGTGGTGCTGAACGCCGGGGCCGCGCTGGTGGTGGCGGGCCGGGTGGAGTCGCTGCGCGACGGTGTGGAGATGGCCCGTGCGGCCATCGACAACGGCGGGGCGCGGTCGGTGCTGCACCGTCTGGTCACCACCACCAACGAAGGGGTGGTGGCATGAGCGACGTTCTCGCCCGCATTTGCGACGACAAGCGCGCCCATGTGGCCGCGTGCAAGGCGGCCCGCCCCCTGGCCGTGGTGGAAGATGCCGCCCGTGCGGCGTCGGCCCCCCGCGGGTTCAAGGCGGCGCTGAAACGGGCGGTGGCCGAGGGGCGCTATGGGCTGATCGCCGAAATCAAGAAGGCCAGCCCGTCCAAGGGGCTGATCCGCGCCGATTTCGACCCGCCGGCCCTGGCGCGGGCCTATGCCGCGGGTGGGGCGTCGTGCCTGTCGGTTTTGACCGACGAGCCGTATTTCCAGGGCCGCGACGACTATCTGGTGGCGGCACGGGCGGCGGTGGAGCTGCCGTGCCTGCGCAAGGATTTCATGCTCGACACCTATCAGGTGGCCGAGGCCCGCGCGCTGGGGGCCGACTGCATCCTGCTCATCATGGCCGCACTGGAGGATGCCCGGGCGGCGGACCTGCTGGCAGCCGCCCGTCACTGGGGCATGGATGTGCTGGTGGAGGTCCACGACGGCGCCGAGATGGAGCGGGCGCTGACCCTGGATGCCGAGCTTCTGGGCGTCAACAACCGCAACCTCAAGACCCTGGCGGTCGATCTGAAGACCACCGAGGAA
Organism: uncultured Rhodospirillaceae bacterium; assembly: GCA_937927415.1. GTDB lineage: Bacteria > Pseudomonadota > Alphaproteobacteria > Azospirillales > Azospirillaceae > Azospirillum. Next base: position 386,083 of record CALBDS010000003.1, on the reverse strand, counting down.
CTGGCCGCGGGCGTGCCGGCGGGCAAGATGCTGGTGGCGGAAAGCGGGCTGTACGGCCCCGCCGACCTTGCCCGCATGGCGGCGGTGGGGGCTTCGTGTTTCCTGGTGGGCGAATCGCTGATGCGCCAGGATGATGTGACCGCCGCCACCCGCGCCCTGCTGGCCCGCTGACGGCTTCGCCGGTCGAGGGGATCCTCCCCTCGACACTCCCCGGCAGGGGCGCAACCGCCCCTGCACCCCATTCATCGGGATGCAAGGGCCATCGCCCTTGCCGGGGGTATCGGGGGCAGCGCCCCCGATGACGTGACCTTGAGAGAGGAAGGAATCCGCCATGGCGCATCTGGTGATCGAGGCTGCCGACCCCCGTTCCCCCGACGCCCGGCGGCTGGTGTCGGCGCTGGACGATACCCTGAACGCCACCTATGACCCGGGCGAGAATTATCTGCTCGACGTGGATCGGCTGGCCGAGCCGGACATGCGCTTCTTCCTGGCCCTGTCCAACGGCGTGGCGGTGGGCTGTGCCGCCCTGCGTCTCGACCCCGACGGCTATGGCGAGGTGAAGCGGATGTTCGTGGTGCCGTCGGCCCGCGGCACCGGCGTCGGGCGCCGTCTGCTCGACCGGCTGGAGGCGGAGGCGCGCGGCCTGAACCTGGCCCGGCTGATGCTTGAAACCGGCGTCAAGCAGCCGGAGGCGCTGGGCCTCTACCGCACCGCCGGCTTCCACGAGCGCGGCCCCTTTGCCGATTATCCGCCGCTGGAACGCAGCGTCTTTCTGGAAAAGAGTCTGATGGGCTTCAACCATTTCGACGCCGAGGGCCGCGCCGTGATGGTGGACGTGTCGGAAAAGACCGAGACGGAGCGCACCGCCACCGCCCGCGGCAGCGTCATCATGCAGCCGGCCACCCTGCGCCTGATCCACGAGGGCGGCGTGAAGAAGGGCGACGTGCTGTCGGTGGCGCGGCTGGCCGGCATCATGGGGGCCAAGCGCACCCCCGACCTGATCCCGCTGTGCCACCCGCTGGCGCTGACCGGCGTCACCGTCGATCTGACCCTTGCCCCCGAACGCAACGCTGTGGACATCACCGCCACCTGCAAGCTGCGGGGCCGTACAGGCGTGGAGATGGAGGCGCTGACCGCCGTGTCCATCGCCGCGCTGACCGTCTATGACATGTGCAAGGCGGTGGACCGCGGCATGGTGCTGACCGACATCCGGCTGGTCCACAAGGCCGGCGGCAAGAGCGGCGAGTGGGTGGCGGCGTCATGATCTCCGTCGCCGAGGCTCTGTCCCGCATCCTGCCCGCCTGTCCGCCGCTGCCGGCGGAAACCGTCTTCGTGACCGAGGCGCTGGGCCGGGTGCTGGCCGAGCCGGTGACCGCCCGCCTGACCCAGCCGCCCTTTGCCAACGCCGCCATGGATGGTTGGGCGGTGCGTGCCGCCGATCTCGACGGCGCCCACGCCGGTGCGCCGGTGACCCTGACCCGCATCGGGGAATCGGCGGCCGGTCATCCGTTCGCCGGGCGGCTGGGACCGGGGCAGACGGTGCGCATCTTCACCGGTGCAGCCATCCCCGACGGCGCCGACGCCGTGGTGATGCAGGAGGATGTGACGGCGGACGGCGACCGGGCGCATTTTCCGCTGGCGCCGCGTCCGGGCCGTTTCATCCGCCCCGCCGGGCTGGATTTCACCGCCGGGGACGTGCTGATTCCCGCCGGGCGCCGGCTGAGCGCGCGTGACGTGGCGCTGGCCGCTGGGGCCAACGCCGCCTGGGTGCGTGTCCACCGCCGCCCGCGGGTGGCGGTGCTGGCCACCGGCGACGAAATCCGCCTGCCCGGCGAACCGCTGGCGCCGGGGCAGATCGTCAGTTCCAACGCCATCGCCTTGTGCGCCCTGGTGACGGTGGAAGGCGGCATTCCCCACAACCTCGGTGTCGCCGCCGACACGCCGGAGGCGCTGGCGGCGTTGGCGGCGGACGGGGCCGGGGCCGATCTGCTGGTCACCGCCGGCGGGGCGGCGCAGGGCGACCACGACCATGTGCGCGCCGTGCTGGGCCGGGATCCGCTGGTGGATGGTGTGGCCATGCGCCCGGGCAAGGGGGTGCTGTTCGGCACCGGCGGCGGGCCGCGCTTCCTCGGCCTGCCCGGCAATCCGGTGTCGGCGGCGGTGGCGGCGGTGGTGTTCCTGCGCCCCATCCTGCGCGCGCTTCAGGGCATGGCGGCGGAGGATGCGCCGACCGTGCCGGCCACGCTGGCGGCCGCACTGCCGCCGTGCGACGAACGCGCCGATTTCGTGCGCGTCACCCTTGGCCGCGACGGCGGGGGCGGGTGGATCGCCACCCCCTTTTCCCGCCAGGACAGCGCCATGATGTCCCGTCTGGCCCGCGCCGACGGGCTGATCCTGCGTTCCCCCCATGCGCCGGCGGCTGCGGTGGGGGAAACCGTGACGGTGCTTCCCCTGACGGGTGGTGCCGTGGGGCTGTGACAGCCAGAAATTTTATCCCGGCGATACGCTTCCGGCTTGACGGGAATTCAGAACCAAACTAGAACATATGTGTGTGATTTGTTCCAGTTTTTGGGGCCGGAGGCGACCATGCTCACGCGCAAACAGCACGAGCTGCTGCTTTTCATCCATGAGCGGCTGAGCCAGGGCGGCGTGTCGCCTTCCTTCGATGAGATGAAGGACGCGCTGAACCTCAAATCCAAATCCGGCATCCACCGCCTCATCACCGGGCTGGAGGAACGCGGCTTCATCCGCCGTCTGCCCCACCGCGCCCGCGCGCTGGAGGTGCTGCGCCTGCCCGAAGGGCTGGAAAACGGCCCCGCCGCGAAGAGCAGCCGCACCCGCTTCCAGCCCAACGTCATCAAGGGCGATTTCGCCAACGCCCTGATGGGCCGCGACAGCACAGGGGCGGGCGAAGCTTTGTCGCTGCCGCTGTATGGCCGCATCGCCGCCGGCACGCCGATCGAGGCGTTGCGCGATACCACCAATTTCATCGACGTTCCCACCGCCCTGCTGACCCCCGGCGACCATTACGCGCTGGAAGTGGCGGGGGATTCCATGATCGACGCCGGCATCCTCGACGGCGACACCGTGATTATCCAGCGGTGCGACACAGCGGAAAGCGGCGCCATTGTGGTGGCGCTGGTGGACGACAACGAGGTGACGCTGAAGCGCCTGCGCCGCAAGGGCAACACCGTGGCGCTCGAACCGGCCAATGCCGCGTACGAAACCCGCATCTTCGGCGCCGACCGTGTGCGGGTGCAGGGGCGTCTGGCCGGGCTGATCCGGCGCTATTGATCCCGTCACTGGGGGCTTGCGCCCCGCCTGGAGTCAGTGCGGGCTGCGCCCCGCTTGGCGCACGTCGCGGGCGGTCAGGTGGATGTTGGCGTCCGGGTCAAGGCGCCGGTCCATGATGCGCATCTCCACCGCCCGCTCGAACGCCGGGCGGTTGTCGTGGAAAAAGGCGTTGGCTTCCTCCGGCGTCGGGCGGCGCTCCATCAGCGAGGTGAAGGTGCGCTTGTCCACGAACACGCTGCCCACGTATTCCCCCACCTGCACGGTGAAGACCAGCCGGTCCTGGGAAAAATCCCAATCGGCATCGTCGGGAAACTGGAACACGGGCATGGGCGGGACCGCTGGCGGGGTGTTGGGGGCGGCCATCCTAACGCCACCCTGCCGCCCGGCAAATGGGTTTGACAGGCAGCCGACGGCTCCCCATCCTTTTGGGCGCAACCGTCGGTCCGCCAACGGGCGGGAAACGGGGAAGAGACAGAGGAACCATGACCAGCCTGCTCCAAGCGCCGGTTCTGGCGGAGGCCGATCGGGCTTTCGACCAGTCCGTTGCCCGCCTCATCGACCTGCTGCGCATCCCCAGCGTCAGTTCCAAGCCCGATCATGAGGGGGAGGTCCGCCGTGCGGCCGCGTGGCTGACGACGGAACTGCAGGCGCTGGGGTTCGACGCCGGCATTCGGGAAACCGGCTGGCTGCCGGCGGTGGTGGCCCATTACCCCGGCCCCGCGGATGCGCCGCACATCCTCTATTACGGCCATTACGACGTCCAGCCGCCCGAACCGCTGGATCTGTGGACCAGCCCGCCCTTCGACCCGGTGATCGTCGAGGCGCAGCACGGCCCCCGTCTGGTCGCCCGCGGGGCGGTGGACGATAAGGGACAGGTGATGACCTTCCTGGAGGCGTTCCGCCTGTGGAAAGCCGTCCACGGCACGCTTCCCGTGCGCATCACCGTGCTGCTGGAGGGGGAGGAGGAGTCGGGCAGCCCGTCCCTGCAACGTTTCCTGCGCGACAACCGCGCCGAACTGGCGGCGGATGTGTGCGTCATCACCGACACCAACGCCTGGACCATCGACACCCCGGCCATCACCACCCGCCTGCGCGGCCTGCTCTATGTGGAAGCGACGCTGACCGGCCCCAGCCATGACCTGCACTCCGGCATGTTCGGCGGTGCGGTGCTGAACCCGATCAACGCCCTGACCCGCATCCTGGGCCAGATCCACGACGAGCAGGGCCGGGTGCGTTTCCCCGGCTTCTACGACGGGATCGCCGAACCGTCGGCCGAGGAAAAGGCCATCTGGGACGGGCTGGGCTATGACGAGGCGGCGTTCCTGGCCGGTGTGGGGCTGAAGACCCCGGCGGGGGAGGCCGGGCGGTCCCTGGCCGAACGGCTGTGGGCGCGCCCCACCTGCGACATCAACGGCATCATCGGCGGCTACACCGGCGACGGGGCCAAGACGGTCATCGCCTCCAAGGCCACCGCCAAATTCTCCTGCCGTCTGGTGCCGGGGCAGGATCCCGACGCCGTTCTGGCCGGGATCAAGGCGTTCTTCGCCGACCGTCTGCCGCCGGATGCCCAGGTGGAGTACAAGACCTTCGGCAAGTCGCCGGGCTTCTGCGTGCCCACCGATTCCCCCTATCTGCGGGCGACCCTGGACGCCTTGGGCGACGTGTTCGACAACCGCCCGGCCATGATCGGCAGCGGCGGGTCGATCCCGGTGGGCGGTTATGTGCGCGATGAACTGGGCCTCGATTCGATCTTCGTCGGTTTCGGGCTGGAGGATGACCGCATCCATTCACCCAACGAGAAGTTCGAGTTGCGGTGCTACAAGAACGGCATCCGCGCCCACATCGCCATGCTGGACCGCTTCGCCGCTCTTCAACGGTAAGCAGGGGAGGCCGGTCGGGGGAGAAGCGGCATGAAAAACGGCATCGAAGCCCTGCTGGCGCGGATCGGCGGTCATGAACTGCGGATCCTCCTGACGGTTCTGGCGGTGGCCGCACTGCTGCTGGGGTTCGTCGAACTGGCGGGCGCGGTGCTGGAGGGGGAGGTGACGGCGTTCGACCGTTCGCTTCTGCTGCTTCTGCGCAACCCCGCCGACCTGACCGACCCCATCGGGCCGCGGTGGGTGGAAAACGCCGCCCGCGACCTGACGGCGCTTGGCAGCACGATCAACCTCAGCCTGCTGGTCCTGGCGGTCATGGGGTATCTGGCGCTGACGGCCAAGCGGGCGGCTGCGGTGATGGTGCTGGCCTCGGTCGGCGGGGGGATGGTGCTGTCCACCCTGCTGAAGATGGGCTTCGACCGGCCCCGCCCCGATCTGGTGCCGCACGGGGATGTGGTCTATACGGCCAGCTTTCCCAGCGGCCACGCCATGCTGTCGGCGGTCGCCTTTCTGACGCTGGGCGCGCTGATGGCCCGCGTGCAGCCGCGGCGGCGGGTGAAGGCGTACATCCTGCTGATGGCGGTGCTGCTGACGGTGCTGGTGGGCTGCAGCCGGGTTTATCTGGGAGTGCACTGGCCCACCGACGTGCTGGCCGGCTGGTGCGTGGGGGCGGCGTGGTCGGCCAGTTGCTGGCTGATGGCCCTGTGGCTGCAACGGCGCGGGGTGGTGGAAAAGGAAGGAACGGCGAATGGCGGCGAAGGTGACGCCGGCGGTCAACGCAGCCAAGGCGGCGGGAGTCGCGTACCGTCTGCTTGAATATGATTACGATCCCAACGCCGACGCCATCGGCCTTGCCGCGGCGGACGCCTTGGGCCTGGACCCGGTGCTGGTCTACAAGACCCTGGTGGCCCAGGTGGACGGCAAGGCGCTGGTCTGCGCCGTGATCCCCGTGGCGGCCCGCCTGGATCTGAAGGCGCTGGCGGCGGCGGCCAAGGGGAAAAAGGCCGATCTGGCCGACCCGGCGGTGGCCGAACGGTCGTCGGGCTATCTGGTCGGGGGGATCAGCCCCTTAGGCCAGAAACGGCGCCTGCCCACCTTCATCGACGCCAGCGCGCAGACGCTGGATGAGATGGTGGTCAACGGCGGCCGGCGCGGGCTGCAGATCGTGCTGAAACCCGCCGATCTGGCCCGGATCCTCGGTGCGGCCGTCCTGCCGATCATCACCCACTAGGCACCGGGCGGGCGTCGCGCATCCACGCCGCACAGGCGGCCGGATCGAAACGGCGCTCGGGGGGGATCGACTCCAGCGCGTCCAGGGCCACGGCCAGGAACGCCTGTTCCGCCCGGTTCAGCCGGGCGGCGGGGTTCCACATCAGATGCAGGTTCATGGGGCACACCCCCTCTTCCGGCGGCAATGGCCACAGCCGGCCCTCGGCCACCGCGCGGGCGGCGGCGTGCATGGGCAGCGGGCCGATTCCCAGACCGGCGACGATCATCCGCCGCACCTCGTCCATGTTCGATGAGGCACCGGCGATGCGTGTGCCTAGCCCTTCCTGCACCCGGAACACCGCCAGCGGCGCCATCATCCCGTCGATCTGGTCGCTGGTGAAGGACACCCAGCTTTCCCCCTTCAGATCCGCCGGCTCCAGCCCCGACCGCCCGAACAGCCGGTGCCGGGGGCCGCAGTAGAAGCGGAAGGTCTGGCGGGTGAACATGCGATGCTCCAGATGGGCCGGCTGGTCGCGCAGCAGGCCGATGCCGCAGCAGGCGGCCTTCTGCTGCAGGGCCGTGTGGATGTCGGCGCTGGCCATCACGTCGATTCGCAGGTCGGCGGCGGGGTGGAGGGCGTTGAACCGCTGCAGCACGGCATCGAGAATTGCCGCTTCGATGCGGCTGACCAGCAGCAGCCGGACGGTTCCCGACACCACCTCCTGCCCGGGTGCGTCGTGGACCAGCAGGCCGAAGCGAGCGATGGTCCCGAAAATATCCCGCACCTCTTCGTGGATCAGGGCACCGGCGCGGGTGACGGCGAAGCGTCCCTGTCCCCGTTCGATCAGCGGGCACCCCAACTGATCCTCGAGCCGCTTGAGCGCCTGACTCACCGCCGGTTGCGTCAGGCCCAGACGGCAGGCCGCGCGCGTGACCCCACCTTCCTCCACGATCACCAGAAAGGTGCGCAGAAGGTTCCAGTCGAGATGATGGCCGCTGCGGTCGATGCCCAAGGGGCTGCTCATATAAATTGACCTTATGGGAAGGATGCAGAATATCGATTTGTCCATTTGAGGGAAGGTAATTTTAATTCAGGGCAGTTGGCCCGGTCCGTTGCCCTTTTCCGATGATTCGGGCGGCGGAACCGCAATGGCCCGGCAAGGGCGGTCAGGGAGAGGGGGTGCCCGTCAAACGGCTCCAAGGCCGGCGGACACCAGGCAGAGATGCGGCGGCACCCGGGAACGACACCGGGGGCCGCCGTTGCTGCTTTCCGGCCCCTCTGTCTTTTGGGTGGCTTGGGACAAAGCGCGAACTTCGCTATGATCCGCCATGCGCCCCCATGCCTGCGGGGCGCGGTCCTGCCCAGACGGGGGTTCAGCATGGCCGGTCGGCTGTTGGTCCGCTTGTGGTTCTGCCTGTGTCTTGCCATGGGTGTGCTGGTGACGGCATCGCCGGGGTGGGCCGATTACGCGCCGCCCGGCCTTGGCAACGATGCCGCCGCCTACGCCCAATCCATCCATGCCAAGGCGCCGCCGCAGGCCACCGCCGCCCAGCGGGCCGATGCCGCGAAGAAGGCGCAGGCCGCCCTTGCTAAAAAGGACATCCCCGCCGCCATCGCCGCCTTTGAGCAGGCGATCGCCCTGGGAGCCGAGGAAGGCCCGGTGTGGCTGTCGCTCAGCGATGCCTGGATGGGGCTGGCCAAGCCCAACCGCGACCGTGCGCTGCACGCCGCGTTCCTGGCGTACCAGAACGGCACGACGGAGATCCAGGTGGCGGCGCTGTGGCGTCTGGCCGACCTGTTCGACAGCGTTTTCGACCGCCCGGCGGAGTCGCTGCGCGCCCTGCGTGCCATTCAGGAAATTCCCGAACTGCCGCCGGAGATCCTTCAGACCCGGGCGCCGGGGCTGGAGGCGCGGGTCGCCGGGCTGCGCGTGCGCATCGGGCTGACGCTGGCCGCGGTCACCGTGGATGCCGAAGCCACGCCGCCGCGCGCCTGTTTCCGCTTCGCCGATCCGCTGTCCGAGCGCAAGGAGGTGCGGTTCGCCGACTTCGTGCGGATCGAGCCGGCGGTCAAGGGGGCGGTGGACGCCCGCGGCGCGTCGCTGTGCGTGTCCGGCCTGTCCCACGGCAACAGCTACACCGTCACCCTGCGCCAGGGGTTGCCGGGCGTTGACGGGCTGGCGCTGAAGGCGGACGAAACCCAGACCGTCCGCGTGCCCGACCGCGAGCCGTCGGTGGCGTTCCGCGGGGCCGGCTTCATCATGCCGCGCACGGGGAACGAGGGCGTGCCGGTGGTCACCGTCAATCTGGAGCAGGTGAAGGTCACGGTCTTCCGCGTCAACGACCGCAACGTGGCTCCCAACATCCGCACCCGGATTCTGGAACCGCTGCAGGAATATTCCGCCGAGGATATCGGCGACGACTGGGGTGAAAAGGTCTGGCAGGGGCAACTGACCGTCAGCGGGGAGCGCAACCGCGAGGTGACGACCCTGCTGCCGTTCCGTCAGGCGGTGCCGGAACCCAAGCCCGGTTTTTACGCCGTGATGGCCGAGCCGGTGGACGTGCCCGAGTCGGCCCGACCCTACCAGCGTGCCACCCAATGGCTGTTGGTGTCCGACATCGGGCTGACCGCCTACCGCGGGGCGGACGGGATCAGCGTCTTCGCCCGCTCCTTCGCCAGCGCCAAGCCGATGCCGGGGGTGGAGGTGGCGCTGGTCGCCCGCAACAACGCCGAACTGGGCCGCGCCACCACCGACGCCGACGGGCGGGCCAGCTTTGCCGCCGGTCTGGCGCGGGGCAGCGGCGGCAACGCGCCTCTGACGATCATGGCCTATGCCGGGGCGGATTTCGCCGCCCTGGATCTGATGGCCGCCGCCTTCGACCTGTCCGACCGGGGGGTGAGCGGGCGGGCGCAGCCGGGGCCGATGGATGCCTTCCTCTACACCGACCGCGGCGTCTACCGGCAGGGGGAGACGGTCAACATCACCACCCTGCTGCGCGACACCCAGACGGAGGCGGTGGAGAACTTCCCCCTGACGGTCAAGGTGCTGCGCCCCAGCGGCACGGAATACTGGTCGGGGACCCCGGCGCCGGGACCGGCGGGCAGCTATGTCCTGCCCCTGGCCCTCAGCCGGACCGCACCGCTGGGCGGTTGGACCGTCCAGGCCTTCACCGACCCGAAAGGGGAGCCGGTGGGCAGCGTGTCGTTCCAGGTCGATGATTTCGTGCCCGAACGGCTGGCGGTGGACCTGACCCCCTCCGCCCCCATCCTGGAGCCGGGCAAGCCGTTCGAGGTGCTGGTGAAGGGGCGGTTCCTCTACGGCCCGCCCGCCGCTGGTCTGCCCGGCACGGCGGAGCTGTCGCTCCAGCCCGACCCCAACCCCTATCCCCAGCACAAGGGCTACCGTTTCGGGCTGGTCCAGGAAAAGTTCGAGCCGAAGGTGGAGCCGCTGACCTTCCCCGGCACCGATGCCCAAGGGGAAGCGCGCCTGGACGTCACCCTGCCGCCGCTGCCCGACACCACCCGGCCCCTGCGGGCCGAGGTGCGGGTCACGGTGTCCGAGCCGGGCGGGCGCCCATCCCGCGAATCGGTGACGATTCCCGTACGGCCCCAAGCCTATGCCGTCGGCATCCGTCCCCGCTTCGAAGGGGCGCGGCTGAACGAGGGGGATGAGGGCGCGTTCGACGTGATCGCCGTCGCCCCCGACGGTTCGCCGCTGGCCAAGCCCGGCCTGTCCTGGTCGCTGGTGGAGGAACGCACGACCTATCAGTGGTACATGAAGGACGGCCGCTACACCTACCGCGCCTTCACCCGCGATGCCCCGGCGGCGTCGGGCAAGATCAGCGTGGGCGCCGATGCTCCGGCGGTCATCGCGGTCGGCAAGCGCCCGGTCGGCCGTTACCGGCTGGAGGTGGCGGACACCGCGACCGGCGTCGCTTCCTCCATCCGCTTCTCGTCCGGCTGGGTGATGAGTTCGGGCAGCGGCGACACCCCCGACACGCTGGAAATCATTGCCGACAAGCCAAGCTATGGCCCCGGCGAAACCGCCCGGCTGAAAATCACCCCGCCCTTCGCCGGGGAGGTGCTGGTCACCATTGCCACGGACCGGGTGTGGGGGGTGAAAACGCTGTCGGTGCCGGCCACCGGCGGCAGCATCGATATTCCCGTGGATGCTGCCTGGGGACCGGGGGCCTATGTGATCGCCACCGCCTACCGTCCGCCGGTGAAGGGGAAGGAACGGCAGCCGGTGCGCGCCATCGGTGTGGCGTGGCTGGGCATCGACCCGGCGGTGCGGCGGCTGGACATGGCCTTCGCCGATCCGCCCAAGGTGGCGCGCCCGCGCGCCCCGGTGGACCTGGCCCTGACCGTCGCCGCCGCCAGCGGCGAGAACGAGGACGCCTGGGTCACCCTGGCCGCGGTGGACGAGGGCATTTTGCGCCTGACCGATTTCCAGTCGCCCGACCCCGGACGCCATTATTTCGGCAAGCGCATGCTGGGGCTGGACCTGCGTGACGATTACGGGCGGCTGCTGGATATGCTGGACGGGCCGTTCGGCGCCCTGCGCCAGGGGGGTGATTCCAGCGGGGCCGCCCTGCCGGTGGTGCCCTTCACCGTGGTGTCGCTGTTCAAGGGGCCGGTGAAGGTGGGAGCGGACGGGGTGGCGCGCGTCACTTTGGATATTCCCGACTTCAACGGCGAATTGCGGCTGATGGCGGTCGGATTCGGCAAGGGGCGGCTGGGATCGGCGTCGGCCCGGCTGACCGTGCGCGATCCGGTGGTCGCCGATGCGGTGATGCCGCGCTTCCTCGCCCCCGGCGACGACAGCCGCCTGACCGTTTCCATCCACAATGTGGAAGGGGCGGCGGGCACCTACCGCGTGGCCGTTGACGGCGGCGGGGCGGTGGCGGTGGGCGATGCCGCCCAGCCGGCCACGCAGGATGTGGACCTGCCCGCCGGGGAGCGGCGCACGCTGTACCTGCCGTTCCGCGGCGTGCAGGCGGGCATCGGGTCGGTGGCGCTGAGGGTGAGCGGGCCGGGGGGCTTTGCGGTGCGCCATGATTACGGCATCTCCGTCCGGCCTTCGCGCCCGGTGGAGACGCAGTTCGTCACGCAACAGCTTGCCCCCGGCGGCACGGCGGATCTGAACGCGGCCACCCTGGCCGGTTTCCTGCCCGGCACCGGGCGGGTGGCGGCCACCTTCAGCACCGCGCCGCCGTTCGATCTGGCGGGGATCCTCCAGGCGCTGGACCGCTACCCCTATGGCTGCACCGAGCAGACCGTCAGCCGCGCCCTGCCGCTGCTGTCGGTCCGCGATGTGGAAGCGGCCCTGGGCCGCACGGCCAAGACCGACACCACCCTGGAAGGGCGCGTGGCGGGGGCGGTGTCCCGCGTTCTCGACCGCCAGCGTTACGACGGGTCATTCGGCCTGTGGAGTGCGGTGGGCGATACCGATGCCTGGATCACCGCCTATGCCATGGAATTCCTGGTCCGGGCGCGGACCAAGGGCTATGCGGTGCCCGAACAGCCGGTGCGCAGCGGGCTGGACTGGCTGCGCCGTCATCTGATCGACGGCGGGCGGGAACCGGCGGATCTGGCGTCTCGTGCCTATGCCCTGCATGTGCTGGCGCTGGCCGGGGTGTCGGTGCCGGGACCGGCCCGCTACCTTCACGATGCCTTCCTCGACCAGTTGCCCACACCGCTGGCCAAGGGGCAGGTGGGGGCGGCGCTCGCCCGGCTGGGCGACAAGGGGCGGGCGGAAAGCGCCTTTGCCTCCGCCGTGTCGCAGCTGAACCGCAAGCCCTGGTGGGTGGATTACGGCAGCACCGTGCGCGATGCCGCCGCCCTGGTGGCGGTGATGGGCGAGGTGCAGATGCTGGGCAACCGGCTGCAGACCCTGGTGGACCGGCTGCCGGCCTCGGAAACCGCGGCGCGCCAGACCAGCACCCAGGAGCAGGCATGGATCGTCATGGCCGCCGACGCGCTGATGCGCGGCAAGGCGCCGCTGCGGCTGACGGTCACCGGGGCTGCCGGGGCCGGCACCGGCGATCCGGTCATCATCGCCCCGCCGCCCGATGCCCTGGCTCAGGGCATCCGTGTCGCCAACGCCGGGGCGGAGGCGGTGTGGCAGGCGGTTTCCCTGTCGGGCATCCCGGCCGAACCGCGTCCGGCGGCACGGGAAGGGCTGCGCATCAAGCGCAACTTCTTCACCCGCTCAGGCGAGCCGCTGAACCTCGACCAGATCCGCCAGAACGACGTTTTCGTCATCGTGCTGGAGGGGGAAGCGAACACCGGCCTCTACCATCAGGCCATGGTGGTCCATCCGCTGCCCGCCGGCTGGGAGATTGAGAACGGCCATCTGGGCGGGGCCGACACCGACGATCTGGCGTGGCTGACCGATGTCACGGTCCCGCTGTCGGTGGAAGCGCGGGACGACCGCTATGTCGCCGCCGTCGATCTGACCGAGGATCAGACCCGTTTCAAGCTGGCCTATCTGGTGCGGGCCATCACCCCGGGAACCTATGAATTGCCCGGCGCGCAGGTGGAGGACATGTACAAGCCCCGCTTCTTTGCCCGGCAGGCGGTGGGCCGCATCACCGTCCAGCCGGCGCCCTGACCGCCGGAGCGGCCATGGACGCCGCCATGGGCACCACCGCCACACGACGGCGGATCCGGCGCTGGGGGCTGGGGTTGCTGTTGGCGCTGGTCGGGCTGGGGGCGGCGGTGTGGGCGCTGGACCGGCTGTTCCCCCCCGATCTGGGGCGGCTGGCCGACCTGTCCCCGGCGGTGGTGGACCGGGACGGGCGTCCCTTGCGGCTGTTCCTGAACGGGGAAGGGGCGTGGCGGTTGCCGGTGGCGGCGGAGGAGCCGGTGGATCCCATGATGATCCATCTGCTGCTGGCCTATGAGGACCGGCGGTTCTTCGCCCACGGCGGCATCGATCCCCTGGCGCTGCTGCGGGCGGCGGGACAGAACGTGGCGTCGGGCCGGGTGGTGTCGGGGGCATCCACCATCACCATGCAGGTGGCCCGCCTGCTGGAACCCCACCCGCGCAGCCTGATGGGGAAGCTGCAGGACATGCTGCGGGCGGCGCAGTTGGAGGTGCGGTTCGACAAACGCACCATCCTGTCGTTCTATCTGACGCTCGCCCCCTACGGCGGCAATCTGGAAGGGGTGCGGGCCGCAGCCCGTGCCTATTTCGGCAAGGAACCGCAGGAACTGACGGTGGGGGAGGCGGCGCTGCTGGTGGCCCTGCCGCAATCGCCCACCGCCCTGCGCCCCGACCGTTTTCCCGACCGCGCCCGCGCCGCCCGCGCCAAGGTGCTGGAGCGGGCGGTGGAGGCCGGCGCCATCACCGCGGCCCAGGCACGCGAAGACAATGAGGAGCCGGTTCCCGTGGTCCGTGCCCCCGCACCGATGGACGCGGCCCATCTGGCCGAACGGCTGGTGCGCACCCATCCAGGGCAGGTGGTGATCCGCACCACCATCGACGGACCGTTGCAGCGCGCGGTGCAGGATCTGGCGCGGGCGGAGGCGGCCGGGCTGCACGAACGGGCCGGGCTGGCGCTCGTGGTGGTGGACAACGCCAGCCGTGCGGTGCTGGCGGCGGTGGGGGGGCCGGACCCGCTGGACGACCGCCGCCAGGGCTGGGTGGATCTGCTGCGCGCCCGCCGGTCGCCGGGGTCGGCGCTGAAACCCTTCATCTATGGGCTGGGGTTCAACGACGGGCTGATCCACCCGGAAACGCTGGTGGCCGACGTGTCCACCCGTTTCGGCGATTACGCCCCGCGGAATTTCGACCGCGATTTCGACGGCGACCTGACCATCCGGGAGGCGCTGCAGCGGTCTTTGAACGTGCCGGCGGTGGCGGTGCTGGACCGGGTGGGGCCGGTGCGCTTTGCCGCGGCCCTGGAACGCTGCGGCGTGCGGTTGACCCTGCCGCGCGGGGTGGAGGTGCCGGGGCTGCCGCTGGCGCTTGGCGGGGTGGCGGTGGATCTGTGGGATATGGCGGCCCTGTATGCCGGGCTGGCCAACGGCGGGCGGGTGGCGCCCCTGCGCGCCGTGGCCGATGCGCCGAGGGTGGAGGGGGTGCCGCTGATGGCGCCCGCCGCCGCCGCGCAGGTTCTGCGCATCCTGGAAGGGGCGGCTCCGCCCGCCGGTGTGGTGCAGGCGCAGGAGGTGCGGCGCCGCCGGCCGGTGGCGTTGAAGACCGGGACCAGCTTCGGCTTCCGCGATGCCTGGGCCTTTGGGGTGTCGGGGCGCTACACGGTGGGGGTGTGGACCGGGCGGCCCGACGGAACCCCGGTGCCGGGCCATTACGGGCGCAACACCGCCGCCCCCATCCTGTTCCGCGTGTTCGACCGGCTGCCGCCGGAACCGGGCGGTGCGGCGGCGGTCGAGATGGCCCAGGCACCGACCCTGCTCCGCCGGCTGGGCGGCGGGGAGGGGGATGGCATCGCCCCGGCCATGGCGGACCCGCCGCGGCTGATCTTTCCCCTGGATTCGGCGACCGTGGAGCGGGCGGGGGATGACGAGCCGGTCATCATCAGCGCATCGGGCGGGCGCCGGCCGCTGACGTGGCTGGTGGACGGGCGGCGGATCGCCGTCACGCCGGTCGCCCGTGACGTGCCGTGGCACCCGGATGGGCCGGGTTTCGCCCGCATCACCGTGGTCGATGCCGATGGCCGCAGCGATTCCGTGGGGGTGGACGTGCGTTGATGACTTGCTCTCCGCCGCGCGCTGCTCCACCATCGCCGCCGTTTTGGGGGCGTCCAGACACGAGGGAGAGATGGGGGCTTACGGCATCAACGGTATCGGCCATGTGGCGGTTGCGGTGCGCGATGTGGAAAAGGCGCGGGAAACCTATGCCCGGTTGGGGTTTTCCCTGACCGCGTTGGGGCGGAACGCGGCGCTGCTGACCGCCGGGCACAGCATCCCGTTCGCCGACGGCGATTCCCTGGAGTTGCTGGGGCTGGAGGGCACCCATGTTGCCACCGCCCCCGCCGCCGCTCTCCTGAAAGAGCGGGAGGGGGCGGCCATCCTGGGGCTGAAGGCCGACGACGCGCGGGCGGTCTGGGCTGAATTGGCCTCCGCCGGCCTGTCGGGGGGCGATGTGGTGGATGCCGCCGTGGTGGGCGGCGGGCAGGATGTGCGCCTGTCGCTGACACCGGTGGCGGCATCGGCCACGCCCGGCGCCTGCGCCATGGCCTGCCAGACCCATGGGCGCGATGCCCTGTGGCGGACGGAAACCATGGTTCATGAGAACACCGCTCAGGGGCTGGCGGCGGTGATCGTCACCGCGGCGGATGTGGACGGGGTGGCCGGCGCCTATGGCCGGTTGTTCGGGACGGAGCCGGCGCCCCATGCCTCGGCCCGCGTGGTCACCACCGGCACGGCGCCGATCGTGGTCGCCACCCCGGATTCGCTGCGCTGGACCTGGGGCGACGATCCGCTGCTGGACCTGCCGGCCCCGCGGCTGGCCGGGGTGGTGGTGCGGGTGGCCGCCCGCGATGCGGCACAGCAGGCGTTGCAGAAGAGCAAGTTTCCCGCCATGGGCAGCGACGGCATCTTCCGCGTCTCCTCCGTTCATGCCCATGGGGTGATGCTGGCCCTGACCGAAAGCCTGGATCTGGGGCGGCTCATCCCGCGGTAAGGAACGGCCCGCCGTCTCCCCCTGTTGTTCCTCTTGTGGTGCAACCGGCGGGGAGAGGGACCGATGAACCGCGACGAGTCACGGCACGGCGACAGCCTGATCGCCCGTGCCGACGAAGACCGCATCCGCATGGTGATGCCCGACGCTTCCTCCGACCAGGGGGAGCGGATCGCGCATGGGTCCGGCGAAGACCGGGCCATGCGTGACGGCTGGTGGGAGGAGCGGCGTCATCTCGACGGGATGGCCGGGGCCGAACCCGCCGGGCCGGGCGATACCGCCGTGCGGGATGCCGTTGCCCGGCGGCTTGCCTATGACGTCTGCGTGGACGAGGGGGACATCATCCTGACCGTCCGGGATGGGGTGGTGGTGCTGGAGGGGCTTGTCAACGACGAGCTTGCCCGCCGCCGGGCCGGAGACATCGCCGCGGCGGTCCACGGCGTGCGGCAGGTGCGCAACGGGTTGAGCGTCCGCAACATCTCCGCCGCGGTGGCGACACCGGCGTCCATGGATGTGATGAACCGTGATGCCAGCGAAGGGTGAAAAATCTGGCGGCGCCGCGGCTCCCGGATCGATTGGGCTACCGCCCAAACCCGTTCGGGGCGATGCCCCGAACCCCCTTTTCTTTTATCGATAAAAAAGAGGGTGGTTTGGAGGCGTCAGCCTCCAAGCGGGGTCGGGGCGGCAGCCCCGCTCTTGACGGACCAGGCTGCGGGGGGTATCCGCGTGGGAGGATTCCCACGCAAAGGACTGATCCTCATGCCCGGTGCCGCACCTTTTTCCCTGTCGGGCCGCCACATTTTGGTGACGGGGGCTTCGACCGGCATCGGGCGGGCGGTGGCGGTCACGGCGGCCGATTTGGGCGCGCGGGTGACGCTGACCGCGCGGAATGCCGACCGGCTGGCCGACACCGCCGCGGCGCTGGCGGGGTCGGGGCATCGCATCGCCCCTTTCGATCTGTCCGACACCGACGCCATCCCCGGCTGGGTCAAGCAGCAGGCGGCGGAGGCGGGGGCCTTTGACGGGCTGGCCCATTGCGCGGGTGTGCAGGTGGGCAAGCCGGTGCGGGCGGTGGACCGCGCCTTCTTCGACCAGACCATGCATGTGAACCTGTTGAGCGCGCTGGCGCTGGCCCGCGGGCTGCGGCAGAAGGGGTGCCATGGGCCGGATGCGGCGGTGGTCTTCG
Organism: uncultured Rhodospirillaceae bacterium; assembly: GCA_937927415.1. Taxonomy (GTDB): domain Bacteria; phylum Pseudomonadota; class Alphaproteobacteria; order Azospirillales; family Azospirillaceae; genus Azospirillum. The sequence continues at coordinate 368,870 of CALBDS010000003.1, read as the reverse complement.
TGGCCTCGGTGGCGGCGATGATCGGGCAGCCGGGCAATGTCGCCTATGCCGCCAGCAAGGGCGGGCTGGTGGCGGCGGGGCGGGCGCTGGCGATGGAGTTGCTGCGCGACGGCATCCGCGTCAACTGTGTCGCCCCGGCGCTGGTGGAGACGGAGATGATGGACCGTTTCCGCGCCACCATCACCGAAGACCAGTTCACGGCCGTGCGCAACGCCCACCCCATGGGGTTCGGCAAGCCGGAGGACGTGGCCGCCGCCATCGCCTTTCTGCTGGGGCCGGGCAGCCGGTGGATCACCGGGGTGACGCTGCCGGTGGACGGCGGCTATCTGGCGGTGTGAGGGGAGAGAGAGCAACCATGCCGTTCCGTTTCCGCCCCCCCACTCTGGACGATGCCCCCTTGCTGCTGCGCTGGCGCACCGATCCGGCGATCACCCGGTTCATGTACACCGACATCGACGATCCGAACGAGGAACGGCAACGGGCATGGCTGGAGACCATGGCCCGGCGGGCGGATTTCCGCCATTTCGTCATCGAACACGCCGGGCGGCCCATCGGCTATCTGTCCTATTCCGACATCGACCGGGTGCACCGGCGCTGTTCCTCGGGATCTTATATCGGCGACCGCAGCGCCGGGGGCACGGTGGCCGGGCTGCTCAACACCTTCATCCTCGATTACTGCTTTTACGGTCTTGGGATGCACAAGATCGTCAACAGCTTCATGGCCGGCAACGATGCGGTGATCCGCATCCAGCGCCTGTTGAAGTTCCGCGAGGTGGGGGTGCTGCGCGACCATATCGTCAAATACGGCCGCTTCCACGACGTCACTCTGTTCGAAATGACACGGGAGGAGTGGGAGTCGTTGCACCACCCCTTCCCCCGCGATCACACGCTGGCCGCGTTCGAGACAGTGGAAAGCGATTGGGTGACCGCCCAAACCCATTTGGGAGATCAGTCGTCCCCGGCGGCGGTGGATTTCGGCCCGGCCAACGGCGCATAGCCGTCACGGCGCAGCGCATCCAGGGTTTCGTCCACGATGTCCAGCGGCACGCCGGTGGAACGCATGACCAGACCGGCCATCTGCAGGCTGGCCTCGATGGTTTCGGGCACGACGGCGGTGGCCCCGGCCCGCTCCAGCCGCTCCACCTGTCCCAGATCGTGGGCGCGGACGACGATGGGCAGGTTGGGGGCGTGGCGGCGGATGCTTTCCACCGCCCGCACCGCCAGGGCCGGCTGGTTGACGGTGACCAGGGCGGCGCGCGCCCGTTCGATGCCGGCGGCGCGCAGCACCCCCGCGTGGCTGGCGTCGCCGTAATAGACCGGCAGCCCGGCCGCGCGGGAGGAGGACACCCGTTGCGGCTCCAGATCCAGGGCGATGAAGGGAATGTCCTGGCGGGTCAGCACCCGCGCCACCGCTCGCCCCACACGGCCGTAACCGGCGATCAGCACATGCCCCTTGATGTCGCTGGTCTCGATGCCGAAGGCCTCCGCCCCCCAACGGCGTTCGATGGCCGAGGCGGCGCGGTGGGCCAAGGCCCCCACCGCCGGGGTCGCCGCCATGGACAGCGCCACGACGGAGGTGAGGATCTGCCCGGTTTCCCCCGACAGCACCGACAGCCCCACCGCCTTGGCGATCAGGACGAAGGCGAACTCGCCCCCCTGGGACAGCAGCAGCCCCACCCGCAGCGCCGTGGCGGTGCCCAGCCCCGACAGGCGCCCCAGCAGGAACAGCAACAGGCTTTTGCCCAGCAGCAGCCCGGCGGTCACCGCCAGGATCAGGGGGGCGTTGTTCATCATGAACGGCAGGTCCAGCGCCATGCCCACCGTCATGAAGAACAACCCCAGCAGCAGGCCGCGGAACGGCTCGATGTCCGCTTCCACCTGATGGCGGAAGGCGGTGTCGGCCAGCAGCAGCCCGGCCAGGAACGCCCCCAGCGCCATGGACATGCCCGCTTCCAGCGTCACCCACCCCACCGCCAGCACCAGCAGCAGGTTCATGGCGGTGAACACCTCGGGATGGCGGGACGCCACCACATATTCATAGATCGGCCGCACCACGAACCGGCCCAGCAGCATGATGACGCCGATGGCGGCGATGCCCTTGCCCAACGCCAGGGCCAGAGCCTGCGCGATGCTGGTTTCCGGGGCCGCCAGCAGCGGCAGCAGGGTCAGCAGCGGCACCACCGCCAGATCCTGAAAGATCAGCACCGCCACCGACACGCGCCCGAACCGGGCCACCGTTTCCCCCCGCTCCACCAGCATTTTCAGCACGGTGGCGGTGGATGAGAAGGCCAGCGCCCCGCCGACCACCAGCGCCGATTCCGGCCTCAGCCCCAGCCCATAGGCGGCCAGTCCCAAGAGGGCGGTGGTGGCCACCACCTGCAGCATCCCCAGCCCGAACATGAAGCGCCGCATGGCCTGCAGCCGCGACAGCGGTAATTCCAGCCCGATGGCGAACAGCAGGAAGACCACGCCGAATTCGGCCAGAATATCGGGAATGGTGCGGTCAACCACCGGCCCCGGCGTGTGCGGCCCCAGCATCACCCCGGCGGCGAGGTAGCCCAAAACCGCCGGAATCCGCAGTTTCTGGAACACCGGCACAACCACCACCGCGGCCAGTAATAGGAACAGAACATCGATCAGAAGACGGGTGTCGTGCATGATTGGGCGGCGGCTTGACTGGGACCGTGTGTCGCATGGACGATTCCCCCGTCGGGGTCAAGCAAAAGCAGCGCGCAATCGTCCGTTAAACCCCTTGCACGACAGACGTTTCCAGCGTGTAAACTGACTCCAACGATAAAACGGATGGGAGAAAGCCGGCGTGAAACGGCGGGACTTCCTGACGGTGGGGGGAAAATCGGCCACAGCCGCCGGTCTGGCGGGCATGGCCGGGGTGACGGGGGCGGGTTCGGCGCGGGCCGGACCGGCGGTGCGCTGGCGCCTGGCCTCCAGCTATCCCAAGAGCCTGGATACGATTTACGGCGGTGCCGAACGCATCGCCACCCGCGTTCGCGCGGCGACGGACGGTGCTTTCGACATCCAGGTCTTTGCGGCGGACGAACTGGTCCCGGCGCTGGGTGTGTTCGACGCGGTGTCCGCCGGCACGGTGGAGTGCGGCCACAGCGCCGCCATCCTGGCCGCGGACCGCGACCCGGTGTTGTGTTTCGACACCGGGGTTCCCTTCGGCCTCAACGCCCGCCAGCAGACGGCGTGGATGCTGCACGGCGGCGGGACGGGGCTGATGCGGACGGTGTTCGCCGATCACAACATCGTGGCGTTTCCCGCCGGCAACACCGGCGCCCAGATGGGCGGCTGGTTCCGCCGGGCCATCAACCGGCCGGAGGACCTGCGCGGTCTGACCATGCGCATTTCCGGGCTGGGGGCGGAGGTCATGGAGCGGTTGGGGGTGACGGTGCGGTCGCTGGCCGGCGATGATCTGGCCGACAGCCTGTCCGCCGGCAGCCTGGACGCGGCGGAATGGTCCGGCCCTTACGACGACCGCCGTCTGGGCCTGTCCCGTGCGGCCCCCTATTACTATTACCCCGGCTGGTGGGAGGGGGCGGCGCAGGTGTCGCTGATGGTCAACCGCCCCGCCTGGGAGGCACTCCCCCCCGCCTATCGGGTGATTCTGGAACAGGCGTGTTGCGAAACCGGCGCCTGGATGCTGGCGAAGTACGATACCCTCAACGCCGTCGCGCTGCGCCAGTTGGTCGGGGCCGGGGTGGTGCTCAAACCCTTTCCCACCGCGGTGATGGAAGCGGCCTACCACACCGCTTTTGCGCTTTTTGCCGAGCGGGCGGCGGCCGACCCGCGTTTCCGCACCGTCTATCAGGCCTGGAGTCGCTTTCGGGAGGAGGAACAGATGTGGTTCCGCGTCGCCGAAAACAGCTTTGACAGTTTCCTCTACGCCCAGGCGGGCCAAGGGGTCGGGCCGGGGACGCCGCAGGCCGGACGGTGACCGGCAAACAGGCAAAAACCCTGTTTGCAGTGCACAATAAAACAGCACACAGGGAAAGTGGCTACAAAGCGTTCAAACAGGCTTGTCTATTTTCTTAAACACGGCTACCGTCTCTTCCGCGATACCGGCCCGGCGCCCAGTGCATGGCTGGCAGGGTTGCGCAAAGCGGTTCCGACATTACGGGAAACAGAGGGTGGCTCGGCACATGGACGGCGGCATGACGGTCACGGCGCAGGCCCTGGTGCGGTTCCAGGGGATCCAGAAGACCTATGACGGCGAGCATCTCGTCGTGAAAAGCCTGGATCTTGATATTGCCAGGGGGGAATTCGTCACGCTGCTGGGGCCGTCCGGCTCGGGCAAGACCACGACCCTGATGATGCTGGCAGGGTTCGAGGTGCCGACCCACGGGGAAATCTACCTGGACGGGCGCCCGATCAAGAACATGCCGCCGCACAAGCGCGACATCGGCATGGTGTTCCAGAACTACGCCCTGTTCCCGCACATGACGGTGGCGGAAAATCTGGCTTTTCCCTTGAGCGTCCGGAACATGCTCAAGTCGGACATCGCCCGCCGGGTGGACGAGGCGCTGGAGATGATCAAGCTCCAGCCCCTGCGCAACCGCCGCCCCGGCCAGTTGTCGGGCGGCCAGCAGCAGCGCGTGGCGCTGGCCCGCGCGCTGGTGTTCAACCCCCAGCTCGTGCTGATGGACGAGCCGCTGGGGGCGCTGGACAAGCGGCTGCGCGAGCACATGCAGCTTGAGATCAAGCGCATCCACGAGACGACGGGCATCACCGTGGTCTACGTCACCCACGACCAGGGGGAGGCGCTGACCATGTCCGACCGCATCGCCGTGTTCAACGACGGCATCATTCAGCAGATCGACAGCCCCGACGCCCTCTACGAGCGGCCGGTGAACAGCTTCGTCGCCAATTTCATCGGCGAAAACAATGCGTTGAGCGGTGTTGTCGAAAATCTTCAACAGCCCAACTGCACCGTGCGGCTGGATGGCGGCGGCACGGTGGTGGCGCTGGCCGCCAATGTCGAGGGGGTGGGGCGGCGCACCACGCTTTCCATCCGCCCCGAACGGGTGACCCTGGCCCCGGCCGACGGCGGGGATGGTCCGAACCGCCTGCCGGCGGTGGTGCTGGAAACGATTTACCTGGGCGACCACGCTCTGGCGGTGCTGGAGGTGGCGGGCAATTCCGAATTCATGGTCAAGCTGCCCCCCGGCGGGCACGCGGGGCTGAGCCACGGGCAGGCGGTGACCGTCACCTTCCGGCCCGAGGACTGCCGGGCGCTGGACGCGGTGTGAGCCGCAGCGGTTCTTTGAAAAAAACACCTCTCAACCGGACATAAAAAGGGATTCAGGGACAATGAGCATCATGGGCAAGGCAGCGGGTTTCATGGCCACCCTGACGGCGGTGGTGGCCCTGTCGGCGGCGGCGAACGCGCGCGATCTGACGGTGGTGTCGTGGGGCGGCGCCTATCAGGACGTGCAGAAGCAGGTGTATTTCGAGCCGTTCAAGGCCACCGGCACCGCCATGAATGACGAATCCTGGGACGGCGGCATTGGCGTCCTGCGGGCCAAGGTCCAGGGCGGCAACGCCACCTGGGACGTGGTGCAGGTGGAAAGCGAGGAACTGGCCCTGGGCTGTGAGGAAGGCCTGTTCCAGACCATCGATTTCAACAAGATCGGCGGCGAGGCGCAGTATCTGCCGGCCACCGTCAATTCCTGCGGTGTCGGCGCCATCGTGTACGACTTCGTGCTCGGCTACGACAAGGACAAGCTGAAGAGCGCGCCCAAGGGTTGGGCCGATTTCTTCGACACCAAGACCTATCCGGGCAAGCGCGGCCTGCGCCAGGGGCCGAAGACCACCCTGGAAATCGCCCTGATGGCCGACGGCGTGGCCCCGAAGGACGTCTATAAGGTGCTGGGCACCGACGAGGGCGTGGAGCGCGCCTTCAAAAAGCTCGACACCATCAAGGGTGACATCGTGTGGTGGAAGGCCGGCGCCCAGCCGCCGCAGCTCCTGGCGTCGGGCGAAGTGGCGATGACCTCGGTCTACAACGGCCGCATCGACGCCGCCAACAAGAAGGAAAAGAAGAACTTCGGCATGGTGTGGAACGGCGCGCTGTTCACCATCGACAGCTGGGTCATCCTGAAGGGCAGCCCCAACACCGAGGCGTCTTATAAGTTCCTGAGCTTCGTCGGCAAGCCGGACATCCAGGCCAAGCTGTCGGAAAACATCGCCTATGGCACCTCGGCCAAGGACGCTCCGAAGCACGTGAAGCCGGAAATCCTGGCCGACCTGCCGACGGCGGACGCCAACATGGCCAGCGCCATCGAAATCAACACCGGCTTCTGGCTGGAGAACATCGACCGCCTGACCGAACGCTTCAACAAGTGGGCGGCGAAGTAAGGGTGTGACTGTCCAACCCTCGTCCCCACCGGGGGAGAGGGTGGCGCGATGAGCGCCGGGTGAGGGCCGTGGTTCCGCAATTGCGCAACCGGCCCTCGCCCGTGCCCTTTCCCCGCTGGGGGAGGGGATTTCGGCAAGGGTTTCCAAGAATAAGGGAGGCCGTCATGGTCGCCGCCGTCGCCACAGGCGACATTCCGTTGAAGCGCCGGCTTCGCCGGGCCGAGCGGGCGCGCCAGTTCCGCGCGTTGGCGCTGGTGTTGCCGCTTCTGGCCTTCCTGATGTTCACGTTCCTCATCCCCATCGGCGGGATGCTGTGGCGCAGCGTGGAAGATCCCGAGGTGGGGCAGGCCATGCCCCGCACCGTCGCCGCCCTGTCCGGGTGGGACGGGAAAGAGGTGCCGGGCGAGCCGGCCTTCGCCGCCCTGGCCGCCGATCTGCGCCAGAGCTATCAGGACCGTTCCATCGCCGGGGTCGCCAAGCGGCTCAACTACGTCTCCAACGGCCTGCGCACCACGGTGATGGGCACAGCGCGCAAGATCCGCGACCTGCCGGCTCCCGGCACGGCGCGGGAGACGCTGGTGGCCATGGACCCGGCGTGGGGCGAGCGCGCCACCTGGAGCGCCCTCAAGGGGGCGTCGGGGCCGGTGTCCGATTTCTACCTGCTGGCAGCACTGGACCTGAAGCGCAACATGGAAGGATCGATCGTCTCCGCGCCCGAGGAGCAGTCCATCTATGTGGACGTGTTCGGGCGCACCTTCGGCATCGGGCTGGGGGTGACGGCGCTGTGCCTGATCCTGGGCTTTCCGGTGGCGTATCTGCTGGCGAACCTGCCGGCGGGGCAATCGAACCTGCTGATGATCTTTGTGCTGCTGCCGTTCTGGACCTCGCTGCTGGTGCGCACCTGCGCCTGGATCGTGCTGTTGCAGGGCGAGGGGCTGATCAACGACCTGCTGCGCTGGGTCGGGCTGATCGATGAGCCGCTGCGGATGATCTACAACCGGGTGGGCGTGTTCGTCGCCATGACCCATGTGCTGCTGCCCTTCATGATCCTGCCGCTCTACAGCGTCATGCGCTCGATTTCGCCGGCGTACATGCGCGCCGCCACCTCGCTGGGGGCGCCGCCGGCGGTGGCCTTCCTGCGGATCTACTTGCCCCAGACCATTCCGGGCATGGGGGCGGGGTGCCTTTTGGTGTTCATCCTGGCCATCGGCTACTACATCACGCCGGCCCTGGTGGGCGGGGCCGCCGACCAGATGATCAGCTATTTCATCGCCTTCTACACCACCGACACCGTGAACTGGGGCCTGGCCTCGGCGCTGGGGGCGGTGCTGCTGGTTGCCACCATGCTGCTGGCGATGGTCTACGGCAAGCTGGTCCACGGCCAGCAGAACACGGGAGGATTGAAGAATTGAGCAACTCTCACGCCCCCCGCACCACCATCCAGCGTATCGGCTGGGGCACCACCGTTGTCAGTGCCACGTTGGTGTTCTTCTTCCTGATGGCGCCGATCCTGGCGATCGTGCCTCTGTCGTTCAGCTCGTCCACCTACCTCACCTATCCCCTGCCGGGGCTGTCGCTGCGGTGGTATGAGGATTTCCTCGCCTCCGACAAATGGATGCTGTCGTTGAAGAACAGCCTCATCATCGGGGTGTCGGCGACCATCCTGGCCATGACCCTGGGCACGCTGGCCGCCCTGGGGCTGGCCCAGTGGAAAAGCCGGTTCAAGCCGCTGGTGCTGGCGCTGGTGCTGTCGCCGATGGTGGTGCCGGTGGTGATCGCGGCGGTGGGGCTGTACTTCTTCTTCGCGCCTCTGGGTCTGACCGGCAATTACGCCGGGCTGATCCTGGCCCACACGGCCCTGGCCACCCCGTTCGTGGTGATTACGGTCAGCGCGACGCTGCAAAGCTTCGACATGAATCTGGCCCGTGCCGCCGCATCGCTGGGAGCGCCGCCGCTGCTGGTGTTCCGCAAGGTGATCCTGCCGCTGATCCTGCCGGGGATGGCGTCGGGGGCGCTGTTCGCCTTTGCCACGTCCTTCGACGAGGTGGTGATCGTGCTGTTCATGGCCGGGCCGGAGCAGCGCACCCTGCCGCGCGAGATGTTCAGCGGCATCCGCGAGAACATCAGCCCCACCATCACCGCGGTGGCGGTGATCCTGACGCTGATCTCGGTGTTCCTGCTGTCCACGCTGGAATGGCTGCGCCGCCGGTCGGAGCGGCTGCAGGGGAAGGGCTGAGCGTCTTCGGTTGCAGGTGCGCCCGTTTTGAAGAACACTTTCTCCCGGCCCGGATCCAACCGGGCCGGGTTTTTCCTTATGGGAGAGGACGTCATGACCGCGGAACGCTTTACCGCCTTCGTCATCGAGGATGTGGAGGGCAAGCCCAAGGGCGGATTCAAGGAGATCGGCCTGGGCGACCTGCCCGACCATGACGTTCTGGTGCGGGTGGATTATTCCACCGTCAATTACAAGGACGGGCTGGCCGTCACCGGCAAAGGCCGCATCGCCCGCAAGCTGCCCATGGTCGGCGGCATCGATCTGGCCGGCACGGTGGTGGAATCCCGCTCGCCCGACTGGCAGCCTGGGGACGAGGTGCTGGTCAACGGCTGGGGCCTGTCGGAAACCGCCTGGGGCGGCTATTCCCGTTACCAGCGTCTGAAGCCGCAATGGCTGATCCGCCGCCCGGCCGCCTTCACCGCCGAACAGGCGATGGCCATCGGCACCGCCGGCTACACGGCGGCGCTGTGCGTGGATGCGCTGGAAGCCTGGGGTCATATCCAGCCCGGCGGGGCCGAGGTGCTGGTCACGGGGGCTGCCGGCGGGGTGGGGTCGGTGGCGGTGGCGCTGCTGGCCGCCCGCGGCTACACGGTCACCGCCTCCACCGGGCGGGCGGAGACGGCGGACTATCTCAAAGGGCTGGGGGCCTCCGCCATCATCGACCGGCAGGAGCTGGCCGTCGCGGGAGCGCCGCTGCAAAAGGAACGCTGGGGCGGGGCGGTGGATTCGGTGGGCGGCACCACGCTGGTCAACGCCCTGGCCCAGACCACCTATGGCGGGGCGGTGGCGGCGTGCGGCCTTGCCGGTTCGACGGAACTGCCGGGCAGCGTCTTCCCCTTCATCCTGCGCGGCGTGGCGCTGCTGGGGGTGGATTCGGTGATGGCCCCGATTCCTAAGCGTCTGGCGGCGTGGGAACGGCTGGCCCGTGATCTGAACCCCGATACCCTGGCCGGGGTCTACACCGTCGAACCCTTCGCGGGGCTGCCGGACCTTGCGGCCAGGATCATTGCCGGGCAGATCCGCGGGCGTGTGGTTCTGGATCTGCGGGGGTGATTGGGCTGCCGCCCAAACCCGCTTGGGGTGACCCCCAAACCCCCTTTGTTTTTATCGATAAAAAAGAAGGAGGTTTGGAGGCGCCAGCCTCCAAGCGGGGTCGGGGCAGCCGCCCCGCTCTTACCGCCGTTGCAGCCGGTCCGCCACTTCGTTGATGCCCTCGGCGCGCAAAAGGGCCTGCCGCTGGCGGAGGCGCCGGTGGGCAACGGCCTCGTCCATGGCGGAGCCGCCCAGCAGGCTGCCGTTTTCGTCCTGCATACGGGTCACCAGCAGGTCCAGCAGGGCCGGTTCCTGTTTCGGGTCGCGGGGGTCGAGCGGGCGTTCGCCCCCGATGGCGGAGCGCAGCCGTTCCACCAGCACCACCCGGCAGGTGGGGGCCAGCCCGCGGTGGATCAGCGCGGCGATCCGTTGCAGCAGGGCGGTCGGCGGAATGTCCTTCGGTCCCGGCCCCCGCCCGGTCAGGGCGTCGGCCAGGGCGGTCAGGCCCCCGGCCAGATGGGGTTGGGGGCCGAGGATGTCCTTGATGACCTCCGCCGATTCCAGGGCATCGGCCATGGCCCCTTCCACCAGCGGGCCGGGCAGGTGGGCGGTGCAACGCTCCAGCATGCCGGTCAGCACCTCCAGCCGTCCGGCCAGCGACGGCAGGCCGGTCATATGGTCGGTAAGTTGGGCCAGGAAGAGAAACTCCGCCTCCGCCCCTTCGCCGGACCGTTCCAGCCGGTCCAGGGATTCCCCCGGCTGGGCGGGATCGAAGGTGGGCAGGCGCCGCAGCACCGCGGCCCCGTCGCGCGCCCGCGCCACCGCCGCATCGGCCAGGGCGCGCAGTTCCTTCGCACGGGCGGCGGGCGTGCCGGCCGTCTGGCCCTGGTGGCGGGCCACGGCATGGATGGCGGCCCCCATCAGCGTTCCCTGCTCGTCCAGCGCGCGGGCGTAGGCCCAGCCGTGCAGCAGTTCGGTCATAGTGATGTGGTGGCGGTCAAGGAACATCCGCAGCATCCGCGCCATCACCGAGCGGGCGGAAAAACCGTAGAGATCGGACAGGCTGTAACACCACGGCGCCCCGTCGCCCTCGTCGGCCAGGACCAGGGGCTTGACCTTGGGCTTGGGCAGGATGTTCTGGAACACCACGGTTTCCAGCAGCATCCCCGGCAGGGGGCGGTATTTCACCACCCTCACCCCCTCCGCCAGCCGGGCGGCCAGCAGGGATTTGGCCGAGGCCATGGCGTCGGCCTCCTCCGCGAAGGTCGATTCGATCCGCCACCGCCCATCGCGGAGCAAATGCAACTCGAACTTGGGTGTTCCTCTGCCGAACACGGGCCCGATCCTATTCCGCCTGATCCGCCGGCACGACGAAGGAGTCCATCACCTTTTTGATGCCGGCGTGATCGAAATCGATCTCCAGCTTGTCGTCGGAAACCCCGATCACGGTGCCGGCCCCGAATTTCTGGTGGAACACCCGCGCCCCCTTGGCAAAGGGGGCATCGGGGCGCGGCCGCGATTCCACGTGAAAGGCCGTGCCCTCCAGCGTCACCCCGCGCGGGGCCGGCGGCTGGCGGTTGGGCACGTTGCGGAAGAACGACGCGGAATCCCGGAACCCGCCCATGCCGGCCGCGGTCTGGCCGGCGAACAGGCCGGTGTCGGCGTCCGTTTCCACCGTGTTGGGGGGAATCTCGTCGATGAAGCGGGAGGGCAGGGCACTGACCCAGTTGCCGTACAGGCGCCGGTTGGCGGCGTGGCTGATGAAGGCGCGGCGCCGCGCACGGGTCAGGCCCACATAGGCCAGCCGCCGTTCCTCCTCCAGCCCGGCGATGCCGGTTTCGTCCAGGGCGCGCTGGTTGGGGAACACCCCTTCCTCCCACCCCGGCAGGAACACGATGTCAAACTCCAGCCCCTTGGCGCCGTGCAGGGTCATCAGCGTTACCTGCTCGGTCCCGGCGGATTCGGCGTTTTCCATCACCAGCGCCACATGTTCGAGGAAACCGCCGAGATTCTCGAAATCCGCCATGGCGGTGACGAGTTCCTTGAGGTTTTCCAGCCGTCCCGGCGCCTCGGGCGATTTGTCCTCCTGCCACATGCGGGTGTAGCCGGACTCGTCCAGGATCATGCGGGTCAGGTCGGTGTGGGGCATGGTCTGGGCCAGCCCCCCCCAGCGGAAGAAGTCCTGCAGCAGCCCGCGCAGCGTGTTGCGCACCTTGGGCTTCAGCTCGTCGGTGTCCACCAGCGCCCAGCCGGCCTCCACCAGCGGTCCGCCGCGGGTGCGCGCCGCCTGATAGAGGGTTTGCATGGCCGCCGGGCCGATGCCGCGCTTGGGCACGTTGATGATGCGCTCGAACGCCAGATCGTCGTCGGGCTGGTGGGTGACGCGCAGATACGCCAGCGCATCGCGGATTTCCTGCCGTTCGTAAAAGCGCGGCCCGCCGATCACCTTGTAGGGCAGGCCCAGCGTGATGAAGCGTTCCTCGAACTCGCGGGTCTGGAAACCGGCGCGCACCAGCACCGCCATCTGCCCCAGCGGGATGCCCTGGCGCTGCAGCGTCTCGATCTCGTCGCCGACCCAGCGGGCTTCCTCCTCGCCGTCCCACACGGCCTTGACCCGCACCGGCTCGCCGCCGTCGGCCTGGGTCCACAGGGTCTTGCCCAGCCGCCCCTTGTTGTTGGCGATCAGGCCGGAGGCCGCGGCCAGGATGTGGCCGGTGGAGCGGTAGTTCTGTTCCAGCTTGATGATCTGCGCGCCGGGGAAATCGGTTTCGAAGCGCAGGATGTTGCCGATCTCCGCCCCGCGCCAGGCATAGATGGACTGGTCCTCGTCACCGACGCAGCAGATGTTCTTGTGCGCCTGGGACAGGATGCGCAGCCACAGGTATTGCGCGACGTTGGTGTCCTGATACTCGTCCACCAGAATGTAGCGGAACTTGCGGTGGTATTCCGCCAGCACGTCCGGGTGGTTCTGGAAGATGGACAGGGTGTGCAGCAGCAGATCGCCGAAATCGCAGGCGTTCAGGGTCTTCAGCCGCTCCTGGTACGCGCGGTAGAGCGCCACCAGCCTGCCGCCGGCCACGTCGCCGCCGTCCGATTCGGTCAGCTTTTCCGGGGGCAGGCCGCGGTCCTTCCACCGTTCGATGCCGGCAAGGATCTGGCGCGGCGGCCATTTCTTGGCGTCTATGTTGGCCGCTTCCAGAAGCTGTTTTACCAGCCGGATCTGGTCGTCGGTGTCGAGGATGGTGAAGTTGGATTTCAGCCCGACGAGATCGGCGTGGCGGCGCAGGATGCGGGCGGCCAGCGCGTGGAAGGTGCCGAGCCACCAGCCTTCCACCTCCATCCCCAATAGGGCGGCGATGCGCTCGCGCATTTCGCGGGCCGCCTTGTTGGTGAAGGTGACGGCGAGAATCTGGAACGGCGCCGCCCGCCGGGTGACCAGCAGATGGGCGAGCCGGGTGGTCAGCACCCGCGTCTTGCCGGTGCCCGCCCCCGCCAGCACCAGAACGGGACCGTCCAACGCCTCCACCGCCGCGCGCTGGGTGGGATTCAGCCCGTCGAGATAGGCGAAACGGTTCGGCGCCGCCGGATGGGGGGCCATGCTGTCCGCCGCGGGAACGGCGTGGCTCAGGGGGTCGTCGTCATAGGCATCGCTCATACCTCATCATATACATCATGCCGTCCGCCCCCCATAGCCCCTGAGGCCATGCGGTGCACGACGGGGTGCCATTTCTGGTCCCGATGTTTCTTTCAAAAGAATAACAGAAGCGCATAAGAATTCGATAACAGTAACCAGATGATGTGTTGATCTCTACCCGTAATATGAAGCGCGGTCTGGGTGGTGAGAAAAGGAACCCGGCGTGGCTTAGGGCATATGCCGAATGCCGTTTGAAATTTTGACTTTAGAGAAATTTTTTGACCCGCGAATCCGGGTTACTGTCTGTCTCGAAGCGGGCAGGCCGGCCCTGCTGGAGGGAGATCGGTAAACATCCTTTCGGGCCGGTTCCGCACCGATGGCGCACGAAAGCATCCCAGCGTCGGCAGGCGCCGGGACCGGCGATGCGGTCAACCCTATGAACAGAGGCGGGCTTACGACCATGGACCCCGTGAATGTTTTCCTGATCGATTCGAACAAGCTGTTCCGCGAAGGAATGAAACGCCTGTTCGACGCCTCGTCCTTCCGGGTGATGGGGGAGGCGGGTTCGTTGAACGAGGGTTTGTCCCTGATTGAAACAGCCACCCAGACGCCGGGCCTGATCCTGATCGATCTTGCCAACAGCGGCGAGGAAGAGGTGGAAGGCGTGCGCACGCTCCGCGCCCGTTTCCCCCACATCCGCACGGTGATCCTGACCAGCGACCTGTGCACCCGTCGCCTGTCTGCGGCTCTGGGGGCCGGGGCCGACGGCTATCTGATGAAGAACATCGCCTGCGAGGCGCTGATGCAGTCGCTGCGGCTGGTGATGATGGGCGAAAAGGTGCTGCCGACCCATCTGGCCGAGCTGCTGGTGTCGGGCAAGACCGAGGAACTGACCACCGAAATGCCCACCCGCCGCAAGGGGCTGTCCCAACGGGAAGTCCAGATCCTGAAATGCCTGCTGAACGGCAATTCCAACAAGATGATCGCCAACCACCTGAACATCACCGAAGCGACGGTGAAGGTTCACCTGAAAAGCCTGTTGCGCAAGATCAACGCCTCCAACCGTACCCAGGCGGCCATTTGGGCGTTGAACAATGGCATCGGCGACCAGCCCGCCGAAACCAGCCACGCATCGCTGGCCTGACCCTTTCCTTGTTAGGGTTAAGGGCCAGCCCTTTGGTTCGGGGCTGGCCCTCTCCGGGTGTATGACCATCTGTCATATATGCCCCGGCCTAGCACCAAAAGCGCACTTTACCCAAGGAAACAATGGGCCTTAATTGATCTATGCCCACCTTGTTTCAGCATTTCCCCTGGGCGGGGTAAGGTTAACCAGTCGGATGATGCTGTAAAGGCGAAACCTCCATGAAAGTTCTTATTGCCGACGATCATTTGTTGTTTCGGGATGGCCTGCGCCGGCTGCTGGCACAGTTTCAAAGTGATATGACGTTCGTCGAGGCCAGCAGCTTCGACGAGGTGAGCCAGATGTGCGATGCGGGGGAGGATTTCGACCTGATCCTGCTGGATCTGGGAATGCCGGGATGGACCGGGTTCGGCGATCTGGGCAGGATTCACCAGCGGTTGCCGCGGGCGCTGCTGGTGGTGGTGTCGGCGTCGGAGCAGCGGTCGGACCTGCTGGCGGCGCTGGAGAACGGGGCGGCGGGCTACATTCCCAAATCCTCCAGCGCCAAGGTGCTGATGGGGGCGCTGCAGTTGGTGCTGGCGGGCGGCATCTATGTTCCGTCCCAGGCCATCCGCGGCGACCTGCCGGTGGGGGAGGAGGCGGCGAGCGACGAGCCGCTGGCCCATTCCGGCGTGGCCGGCACCGAAAACCTGACCCCCCGCCAGCGCGAGGTGCTGGCCCATCTGCGCGCCGGCAAATCCAACAAGCAGATCGCCCACGAGCTTGGCCTGACCGAAGGCACGGTCAAGGTGCATGTCACCGCCATCCTGCGGCTGCTGGGCGTGCGCAACCGCACCCAGGCGGCCCTGACCGCCCATGGGGTCTGAACAAGCCCTGGCGGCGGACTCTACGCCGCCACGGCGCGGGCGTTGGCGGCCATGCAGCGGGCGGCGAAATCGTCCGACAGGAACGGCGGGCGCTTGTAGAGGCCGTGCAGCCACGCGGCCAGCATGCACAATTCTTCCAGCCGCACGATTTCATTCAGCACATCGTCGGGAAAGACCACCCCGAACGACGTGGCGATTTCCGCCACCACCTCTTCCACCTGTTCGGTGTTGAGGCCGCATTCCTCTTCCAGCGATGCGGTGCGGACCAGGCGTGTTTCATCGATGCCGTATTCGTCACGGATCAGTTTGACGATCCAGCGGAAGAAGTGCATCCAATTGACGACGCCCTCAGTGCTTCGTGACATAGGATCGCTCCACGGTCGCAAACAGGACTGGCCGGGACAGTTATTAAGACAGCAATGCAACTCTAAATGCTTATACCATTGCGGCATTCTTGGGGAAAAGAGGTATCCTCGGCTTGACTTCGGTCAAGGATGCCGCACCCCGCACCCCCCACTCTGGCCGACGGCTTCACAGGGAAGCGGTTTCCAGGGGAAAAGGGGGTCCGATGTTTTGCTATCAGTGTGAACAGACCGAGCGCACCGACACCGCCAGCGGCTGCGCCTCGGCCCGCGGGGTGTGCGGCAAGGATCAGGTGACGGCGGATCTGCAGGATCTGCTGATCTACACGCTGAAGGGCGTGGCGCAGTACGCCACCCGTGCCCGTGCGCTGGGGGCCGGCGACAATCAGGCCGGCGGGTTCACGCTGTTGGCGCTGTTCACCACCCTGACCAACGTCAATTTCAACCCCACCCGTTTCACCGCCCTGATCGCCGAAGCCGCGGAAACCCGCGCGCGCGTCCGGGCGCGGTACGAAGCGGCGTGCGCCGAACGGGGTGTCGCACCGGAAACCCTGACCGGCCCGGCGGTGTGGGAACCGGCGGGGGATCTCACCGGGCTGCTGGCGCAGGCGGCGGTGGCCTCGGTCCTGGCCGGGCGGGAAACGGCGGGCGACGACGTGACCGGGCTGCGCGCCATGATCCTCTATGGGATCAAGGGTGTGGCCGCCTATGCCCACCACGCCCACGCCCTGGGCTATGAGCGGGACGAGGTGTATGCCGGGGTGGAAGCGGCGCTGGACTTTCTGGCGACCGACCCCACCGATGTGGGCGCGCTGCTGGATCAGGCCATGGCGCTGGGCCGTCTCAATCTGACGGTCATGGAAATGCTGGACGCCGCCAACACCGGCAGCTTCGGCCCCCAGACCCCGACCAAGGTGCGCGTGACCCCGGTGAAGGGCAAGGCCATCCTGGTCAGCGGCCACGACCTGAAGGATCTGTCGGTGATCCTGGAGCAGACGGCGGGCAAGGGCATCAACGTCTACACCCATGGCGAACTGCTGCCGGCCCACGCCTATCCGCTGCTGAAGAAGCACCCGCATCTGGTGGGCAACTACGGCGGCGCGTGGCAGGATCAGGTGAAGGACTTCTCCGACTTCCCCGGCGCCATCGTCATGACCTCCAACTGTCTGGTGGAACCGGGGCCGCGCTACCGCTCGCGCATCTTCACCGCCGGTCCGGTGGGCTGGCCGGGCGTGCGCCACATCGCCGATCACGACTTCACCCCCGCCATCCAGGCGGCTCTTGCCACCCCCGGTTTCAAGGAAGACGCCCCGGAAAAGACCGTTCTGGTGGGCTTCGGCCGCGACGCCGTGCTGGGCGTGGCCGACAAGGTGATCGAGGCGGTGAAGGGTGGGGCCATCAGCCACTTCTTCCTGGTCGGCGGCTGTGATGGGGCCGCACCGGGCCGCAACTACTACACCGAGTTCGTGGAGCAGGTGCCGCAGGACGGCGTGGTGCTGACCATCGGCTGCGGCAAGTACCGCTTCAACCAGATGGAGATGGGCGACATCGGCGGCATTCCCCGTCTGCTGGACGTGGGGCAGTGCAACGACGCCTATTCCGCCATCAAAATCGCCGGCGCCCTGGCCGATGCCTTCGGCTGTACGGTCAACGACCTGCCGCTGTCGCTGGTGGTGTCGTGGTTCGAACAGAAGGCGGTGGCGGTGCTGCTGACCCTGCTGGCGCTGGGGATCAAGGACATCCGGCTCGGGCCGACGCTGCCGGGCTTCCTGACGCCGGCATTGCTGGACGCGCTGGTTGAAAAATTCGCGCTGAAGCCGGTCACCACGGCCGAGGCCGACCTTGCCGCGGCTCTGGCGCCTGCCGCCTGATGCCGTGGCATTCCCCCCTTTCCGCTTCCCCCCTCTCGGGCGGGAAGGGGGGATCTTCCGCCGCCGTCCTGATCCGTCCGTTTCCGACCGGAGAGCCATGACCACCACCCACAGCATCCGACTGACCACCCGCGATGGTGTCGAGGTCCGTTTCGACTGCGCCGAGGATGAGGCCGTCACCGCCGCTGCGGCGCGGTCCGGCCTGATCCTGCCGACCCTGTGCGGCAGCGGCGGCTGCGGCACCTGCCGCGCGGCCTGCAGCGAGGGCGCGGTGGAACTCGGCCCCCACAGCGCCACCGCCCTGCCGGCGGACGCCGCCGCGCGGGGGGAGGTTTTGCTGTGCCGGACCTTTCCGCGCAGCGATCTGGTGCTGAGCGCCCCCTTCGACCGCGCCCATATCCTCAGCGGCGACCTGCCGGAGCGGGGGGCGACGGTCACCGGGCTGGAGCGGGTGGCGGTCAACACGGTGCGGCTGACGCTGCTGCTCGATCCCCACGAGGAACTGGGCAGCGGCGCCGATTTCGAGCCGGGACAGTATATGGAACTGGCGGTACCCGGCACCGACATCCGCCGGGCCTATTCCATCGCCAGCGCCCCCAACTGGGACGGCACCATGGAGTTTCTGATCCGGCTGCAGCCGGGCGGGCGCTTTTCCGGCTGGCTGGCCGGGGCCGGGGTGGGGGCGCGGCTCACCGCCTTCGGCCCCGCCGGGCATTTCACCTTGCAGGAGCGGGGGCTGACGCCGCGCTGGTTCCTGGCCGGCGGCACCGGGCTGGCGCCCATGCTGTCCATGCTGCGCCGCATGGCCGAATGGGGGGAGGTGCAGGAGGCGCGCCTGTTCTTCGGCGTCAACCGGGACGAGGAACTGTTTGCCGAAGCGGAACTGTCGGCCTTGGCCGCCGCCTTGCCGGTGTTGACGGTGATGCGCTGCGTGCGCCAGCCGGCACAGGGGTGGAATGGCTTTACCGGCACGCCGGTGGACGCGCTGGACCATGCCCTGTGGGAAAACGGCGGGACGGCGCCGGATCTCTACGTGTGTGGCCCGCCGGCCATGGTGGAGGCGGTGCGGGCCACCGCCGCCCGCCACGGGCTGCCCGACGGGCAGGTGTTGTGCGAAGCGTTCCTGCCCTCCGGGGTGGGCGAGAACGTGCCCGCGGGGGGATGACGCCCCCCGCGGGCCACGGCCCTGCCCCCCGAGGATGGTATCAGAAGGTCAGCTTGGCCTGGATACCCACCAGATCCACGTGGTTCTTGTACGTGCCCGACAGGTTGCCGCGGGCGGCGTTGGGGCCGGTCAGCGTGTCCACCTGATTGAGCGAGGCGTCGGGCACGAACAGATGGGCGTAGGACACGTCCACCGTCAGCAGTTCGTTGAACCGGAACGAGGCACCCGCCGACAGCCAGTAACGATCCTCGTCCGGGATGCGGGGGGTGCGGTCGGCGGCGGGGGTGGGCGACTGGTCATAGGCGGCACCGACGCGCAGGGTCAGGTCGTCCATCGGCTTGTAATTGGCGCCGACGGCGAAGAACCACGCATCCTTCCACTTCTCTTCGGTCACCGAGGCGGTCAGCGTCGGGTTTTCGAAATTCACCCGCAGCTCGCGGAAGCGCGACCAGTTGGTCCACGACGCATCCGCCATCACCGCCCAGCGGTCGTTGATCTGGTGGTAGGCGCCCAGCGAGACGATCTCCGGCGTCACCACCTTGGCCGAGGCGTTGGTGCTGGGCAAGGCCGACCCGAAGGCGGCGGGCAGGCCCGAGAACTGGATGTCGCCTTCGATGTCGTGCTTGACCGCCGAGCGGTAGGACAGGCCGATGCGCGTGCCCTTCATCGGCTCGATCATCACGCCGGCCACCGCCCCCCAACCGATGTCATCGCCGTTCAGCCGGGCATAGGCGTCCAGCGAGCCGGGCGTGAGCGGCAGCCCGGTGCGCCGGCGGATCAGGGTGGCGGCGTCGGTCATCTGCGACAGGGTGGCCTTGGCGTACTGCATCTGCAGCCCGGCGCCCAGGGTAATCATCGGCGACACGCGGTAGGAGACCGTCGGCTGCACGTTGATGGTGCGCAGTTCCGATTCGACGGCGTGATAGCGGCCGACCCAGTTGGACGGGTAATCGGTGGCAAGCCCCCACGGCACGGTGATGCTCATGCCCAGCTTCAGGTCGGGCGAAACCGACATCATGGCGTAGCCCGAGGGCACGATGGCGTCCTGGCCGGCATCGCCGGGGTTGGCATCGCCGCTGATGGGGCGCCCGCCCAGGGCCGAGGCGTAGCTGCCCCGCGCGTTCTCGATCTTGGCATAAGGCATGACGCCGGTGAACTGCTGAACCACCTGGTTCCCTTCCAGCACGCCCAGGGCGGCGGGGTTGAAGAACATGCCGGTGACATCGTTCATGCCGTTGGCCGTCGCCCCGGCAAAGGCGGTGCCCAGGCCCGATGCGCTCTGTTCCTTCAGGGCGTAGCCGGCGGCATGGGCCGTCTGCGGGGCTGTGGCGGACACCAGGGTGGCCGCCGAAACCGCGGACAGCAGCATCCCCCCACGCAACGTCTTGATCATGCGTTTCTCCCTAGCTTCTGTTTTGTTGCCCCCTTTGTGACAGGAACCGAAATTGACGTAAAGGGAAACTAACTGCCGCTTACAGTACTAAGGTCATAAGACCCATGGATTTCCGGGGGGCTGTTGCTTTTGTGCAATAATCCGATGGCAGCCCTGCGGCTGACGCATCGGCAAGGCGCGCAGGATTCAGGAGAATGCCCCCAAAAGGGTCATGACCAGATGGCGCAGCGGGTTGCCGTCGTCGGTCATCACGATCTTTAGGGTGATGGCCAGCGACGCCACCACCAGCATCGGGCGAACAATGCGGGCGCCATTGCGAATCACAAGATGCGCTCCGGCCTGGGCGCCGAGGAACTGGCCGGCGCCCATGGCGATGCCGATGGCCCACTGGATCTGTCCGCCCAGCAGGAAGAACAGCAGGGCGGCCACGTTGCTGGTGAAGTTCAGGATCTTGGTGTGGGCGGTGGCGCGGCGCAGATTGTAGCCCAGAAGCGCCACGAAGCCGATGGCGAAGAAAGTGCCGGTGCCGGGGCCGAAGAACCCGTCGTAAAATCCCACCCCCCCGCCGATCAGCAGGGCGAAGGTGGCTTCGGACACCCGGCGGTGGGCGTCGATGTCGCCGGCCTTGGGCGACACCAGCAGATAAAGGGCGATGCCCACCAGCAGCACCGGGATGACGTTGCGCAGGAAGCCGGGGTCGAGCATCTGCACCAGCGTGGCCCCCGCCGCCGCTCCGATGAAGGTGCACACGATCATCCGCACCATGGTCCGCGGGTCCGCCTCGCCCCCCCGCACGAATTTCAGCGTGGCGGAGAAGGAGCCGAAGCAGGATTGCAGCTTGTTGGTGGCCAGCGCCTGCGCCGGGCTTAGCCCGGCCCACAGCAGCGCCGGCACCGTCAGCAGCCCGCCGCCCCCGGCGATGGCATCCACGAATCCGGCCACCAGCCCGACGCCGAACAGCATCCCCAGAAGGTCGAGAGAGGGAAGAAAATCCATGGCGCCGATGTTCCTGTGCTAAGGAGAGGGGACAAGAATCTGTTGAAACAGATTTCCCCGTTCCGGGAAATCCCCTTGCCCTCACGGCTGGGTTGCCGGCCGCGGGCGGGGGATGTGCCGGGTTTGAGACTCTGATCTGTCGGGAGCCGACTTGACCGGGCAAGCCTGCGTCTGCTATCCGGCTCGTTCGAATTGCGCCATTCCGGGCAGGGCTATGAGCGATATTTTCCGCGAAGTCGATGAAGACCTCCGCCGCGACCGGATGGAGGGGTTGTTCAAGCGGTACGGCGGCATGGCCATCGTGGCGGCGCTGCTGATCGTGGGGGGCACCGCCGGTTACAAGGTGTGGCAGACCCAGCAGCAATCCCAGCGGGAAGCGGAAACCGCCACCCTGGCCCGCGCCATCGCCGCCACCCAGGCCGCTCCCGACAAGGGGGGGGAGGCGCTGTCGTCCTATGCCGCCAAAGCGCCCGCCGACATGGCGGCGCTCGCCCGGCTGAACGAGGCCGCGGTCCTGGCCGCCCAGGGCAAGAAGGCCGAGGCGGTGAAGATCTATGATGCGCTGGCCGCCGGGGCGGGCGTGGCCCAGCCCTTCCGCGACCTTTCCACCCTGCTGTCGGCGCTGAACCAGATGGACTCGGGCGATCCGGCGGCGCTGCAGGCCGCCCTGGCGCCGCTGACCGGCGACACCAGCCCGTGGCGCTATTCGGCGCGCGAGATATCGGCCCTTCTGGCCGCGCGGGCGGGCGACCGTGCCCGTGCCCACACCCTTTTCCAGCAACTGGCGGGCGATGCCTCGGCCCCCGCGGGCGTGCGCTCGCGGGCGGGTGACCTCGCCGCTTTTTACGGCAAGAGCTGATGTCCGCAACGCCCCGTTCCCTGTCTTCGCTGCTGGTCGGCGTCTCGCTGCTGGCCGTAACCCTGTCCGGCTGCGACACCGTGAGCGGCTGGTTCGGCAAAGGCGACAGCCCGCCCCTGCCGGGTCAGCGAATCGCGGTCATGACCCGCGAGAGCAAGATCACCGTCGATCGGGATCTGGCCGCCACGCCGCTGGTGCTGCCGGCCCCGGCGACCAACCCCGATTGGCCCCAGGCCGGCGGGCAGGCCGACCACGCGGCGGCTCATCTGGCCCTGTCGTCCCAGCCGTCGCCGCTCTGGCGTTCCAGCATCGGCAGCGGCAGCAGCGGGCCGGAGGTGCTGCTGGGCCAGCCGGTGGTGGCCGGCGGGCGCATCTACGCCATGGACGCCGCCGGGACGGTGTCGGCCCTGGATGAAAAGACCGGCAGCCGCCTGTGGAGCGTCAGCCTGCGTCCGGAAAAGGAACGCGGCGATGCGCCGGGCGGCGGTGTCGCCTTTGCCGAGGGTCGCCTGTTCGCTTCCACCGGCTATGGCGAGGTTCTGGCCCTGAACCCCGCCGACGGTGCGGTCCAGTGGCGTAAGAAGGTGTCGGGGCCGGTGCGCGGGGCGCCCACGGTGGCGGGCGACCGGGTGTATGCGCTCAGCATCGACAATCAGGTCTTCGCCCTGTCCGTCGCCAACGGCGAAACCCTGTGGAGCCACTCCGGTCTGGTGGAAGCCGCCGGCGTGCTGGGGGCGGTCAGCCCGGCGGCATCCCCCACCCTGGTGGTGGTGCCCTATTCCTCGGGCGAGGTCTATGCCCTGCGCGCGGAAAACGGGCGGGTGGCGTGGCAGGACAGCCTGGCCTCCATCCGCCGCGGTGCCGCACTGGGGGATCTGGCCGACATCCGCGCCCTGCCGGTGATCGACCGTGGGCTGGTGATCGCCGTCAGCCATTCCGGCCGCATGGTCGCCATCGACGAGCGCATCGGTGCGCGGGTGTGGGAACAGGACGTGGGCGGGGTGCAGACCCCGGCCTTGGTCGGTGACAACGTGTTCGTCAGCACCAACGATGCCGAGGTGGTGGCGCTGGACCGCCGCACCGGGCGGGTGCGCTGGGTGACCCAGCTCGACCTGTACCGCGATCCTGCGGAAAAGCGGCGCCCCTATGTGTGGGCGGGGCCGGTGGTGGCCGGCGGGCGGCTGTGGCTGGCCGGGTCGAATGGTCAGTTGCTGGGCCTGTCGCCGGACACCGGAGCGGTGGCGGCGCGTTACGAACTTCCCGGTTCGGCCTACTTGCCGCCGGTGGTGGCGAACAACACTCTTTATGTGCTGACGGACAACGGAACGCTGTCGGCGTTCCGCTGATCCGGCGGCGGGTCTGTTTTCTGGATTACCTTTTGGAGTTGCCACACGATGGCTTTCACAGTGGCCCTGGTCGGGCGGCCGAACGTGGGCAAATCCACGCTGTTCAACCGTCTGGCGGGCAAGAGGCTCGCCCTGGTTGACGATACGCCGGGGGTGACCCGCGACTGGCGGTCGGCCCCCGGCTTTGTGGGTGGCCTGTCCTTCACCATCGTGGACACCGCCGGGCTTGAGGATGTGACCGACGACAGTCTGGAGGCGCGCATGCGCCGCCAGACCGAAATGGCGCTGGACCGGGCCGACGTGGCCCTGTTCCTGATCGACGCCCGTGCCGGTGTCACGCCGATGGATCATCACTTCGCCGGCCTGCTGCGCAAGCGCAAGACGCCGGTGATCGTGGTCGCCAACAAGGCGGAGGGCCGCGCCGGCCTTCCCGGTCTGCTGGAAGCCTTCGAGTTGGGGCTGGGCGAGCCGGTGCCGCTGTCGGCGGAGCATGGGGAGGGGATGGCCGATCTGGTGGCCGCCCTGCTGCCCTTCGCCCCCCCCGACGACGAGGACGGGCACGAGGCGGCCGACACCGGCCCCATCCGCGAATTGGGCGAATTGGAAGGCATCGGCGACCTGCCCGAACCGGAAGAGGAGAAGCTGAAGCCGATCCAGATCGCCATCGTCGGGCGCCCCAACGTGGGCAAATCCACGCTGCTGAACAGCCTGATCGGCGAGGAGCGGGTGCTGACCGGGCCGGAAGCGGGCATGACCCGCGACGCCATTTCCGTCGATTGGGAATGGCGCGGGCGGGTGATCCGGCTGGTGGACACCGCCGGCATGCGCCGCCGCGCACGGGTCGATGACAAGGTGGAAAAGCTGGCGGTGGCCGACGGGCTGCGCGTCATCCGCATGGCGCAGGTGGTCCTCCTGGTGGTGGACGCGGGCCAGATCCTCGACAAGCAGGACCTGACCATCGCCCGCATGGTGATCGACGAGGGCCGCGCCCTCATCATCGCCGTCAACAAGTGGGACGCGGTGGACGACCGCGCCATGGCGCTGAAGCAGGTGGAAGACAAGCTGGAATCCTCGCTGGCCCAGGCCAAGGGGGTGCGGGTGGTCACCATCTCCGCCCTGCGCGGGCAGAAGCTGGACGCGCTGCTGGACGGGGTGCTGGAAACCTATGCGGTGTGGAACCGCCGCATCCCCACGGCCCAGTTGAACCGCTGGCTGGAGGGTGTGCTGTCCCACCATCCCCCGCCCCTGGTCAACGGGCGCCGCATCAAGATCCGCTACATGACCCAGATCAAGACGCGGCCCCCCACCTTCGCCCTGTTTACCAACAAGCCGGCGGAGCTTCCCGAAGCCTACCAGCGGTATCTGGTGGCCGGGCTGCGGCAGGACTTCGACCTGCCGGGGGTGCCGTTGCGTCTGGCCCTGCGCAAGCCCAAGAACCCCTTCGCCGACAAGGATTGAGCGGGGCGGCTGCGGGTCTATAAGCCCTTGATGAAGAATGGGTCGGCGGCAACGCCGGCCCGTTTTGCCGTCTGCGTCCGGCGGATCGGGAAAAATCACCGGGGTGGTGAGAAAAGCCTTGCGCACCCCCGCCGTCTGACGTAAAAGACCGCCCACCGATTGATCCGGCGTGGCGCAGCGGTAGCGCAGCGGACTGTTAATCCGTTGGTCGTAGGTTCGAATCCTACCGCCGGAGCCATCATGCGGGTGTAGCTCAGTTGGTTAGAGCGCCGGCCTGTCACGCCGGAGGCCGCGGGTTCAAGTCCCGTCACTCGCGCCACCCCCTTGCTGGGGATGGTTGATGGTCAGACAATCGGTTGACCCGTGAAAGGGCCGCCATGCCGTGAGGCAGAGGCGGCCTTTCGCGTTTCCGGGCTTTCTGCACCCGGTCGGGGCCGTGGCGAAAAAAGTTGGGAAAAAGACGATTGCGCCCGTCATATCCGCTTGCACTCCCGTCCCGTCTGACGTAAAAGACCGCCCACCGATTGATCCGGCGTGGCGCAGCGGTAGCGCAGCGGACTGTTAATCCGTTGGTCGTAGGTTCGAATCCTACCGCCGGAGCCATCATGCGGGTGTAGCTCAGTTGGTTAGAGCGCCGGCCTGTCACGCCGGAGGCCGCGGGTTCAAGTCCCGTCACTCGCGCCACCCCCTTGCTGGGGATGGTTGATGGTCAGACAATCGGTTGACCCGTGAAAGGGCCGCCATGCCATCAGGCAGAGGCGGCCTTTCGCGTTTCCGGGCCGCGTTTCCGGGTTTGGCCGGGTCAGGTCCGCTCCTCCGCCACCGCCAGCAGGCTGGTCACGGTCCTTTCCAGTTCCTCGTTCAGGAAGGGCTTGTAGAGCACGGCATCGGCGCTGAACATCTCGGTCATTTTCAGGGCGTAGCCGGCCGGAAGGTTGGGGGCGCCGCCGGAAATCGCCAAGACCCGCGGCGCCGGGGTCAGCCGGCGGGCGGCCTTGATGACGCCGATTCCATCGACCTCGGGCATCAGCACGTCGGTGACGATCAGGTCGTAGGAGCCTTCCTTCATCCGGTCCAGGGCGATCAGGCCGTTTTCGGCGGTGTCCACGGCATGGCCCATGTCCTCCAGCACGGTGGCGACCACCAACCGTACCGGAGCCGTGTCCTCAACCACCAGAATTCTTGCCATTCGCAATGTCCTTGTCGTTGTCCTCCGGAACGGCGGCGGCCGGGAGGTCGATCAGCATGGTGGTGCCGCGCTCCGGTGCGCTGTCCACCGTGATGATGCCGCCGCGGTTCCGCACGATCCCATGCACCACCGCCAGCCCCAGCCCGGTCCCCTGGCCCATGGGTTTGGTGGTGAAGAAGGGTTCGAAGACCCGCACCCGCGTCGCTTCGTCCATGCCCGTGCCGGTATCGGCGATGGTCAGACGGACATAGGCGCCGGGCCGCAGGTCCAGATGGGCTGCCATTCCGTCATCCAGGGTGAGCGCCCTGGCGGCAATCGTCAAGGTGCCGCCCTCGGGCATGGCGTCGCGCCCGTTCTGGATCAGGTTCAGCAGCACCTGCGTCAGTTCCGTCGTGGTCAGGACCACCGGCGGCAGGCCGGGAGCCACGGCGGTTTCGATGCGGATACCCGCGGGCAGCGACGGTTGCGCCAGCCGCACCGCCGAACGCACCGTCTGGTCCATATCGGCCGGATCCGATCCGGTGACTTCGCCGCGGGAAAACGTCAGCACGTCGCGCATGATCGCCCGCGCGTTCAGCCCGCTGTCGCGGATGGCGGCCAGAAAGGTCTGGGTGCGGGAATCCCCGTCGGTGCGGGCCAGGGCCAGTTCGCTGAAGCTGATGATGGGCTGAAGCAGGTTGTTGATTTCGTGCGCCAGCCCGCCCACCAGACTGCCCAGGGCGGCCATGGTCTGCTTCTGCCGCACCGCTTCGGTGGTGCGGCGGCGGTCGGTGACGTCGCTGACCGTGCCGTGGTAACCCAGAAAGCGCCCGGCACCGTCGAACCGCGGCAGGCCGCTGACCGACACCCATTGTCCCGGCAGGTCCGCAGCCAGCAGGGGGAAGGAAAGCTCCCGGAACGGCGCCCGTGCCGCCATGGCCGCGTCCAGCAGCGGGTAATCCTCCGGCCCGCGGGCGGCGTCGGGCAGAGCGTCGAACCGGCGTCCCAGCCACAGGGCGGGGTGTTCCCCCAGCAGGCCGCCGGCACGGCCCGACAGGCTGGTGACGGTCCCCCCGGCGTCGGTTTCCCAGAACCAGTCGTTGGAGCATTCCAGCAGCGCCCGCCAGCGTTTCTCACTGGCGCTGAGGGCGGTGGTGCGGCTGGCCACCATCTCTTCCAGCCGGGCGCTGTGATCGGTCAGGGCCTGTTCGCTGCGGGCCAGCTTCAGGAACATCACCTCGTACGGGCGGCGCAGCGCCGTGACCACCAGCGCCCGGTAGATCAGAGAGAAGGACAGGATCTTGAGGAAATGCCCGGCGGCGTTGGTCAGGCTGTGCGGCGAGGTGTAGAGGGTGAACACCAACTCCTGCGGGATCAGCACAGCGAACCCGGCCAGCACCAGCCAGAACACGCTGCCGTCCAGATGGTGGCGGTGACGGATCAGGACGGCGCAGGCCGCCGCCGCGATGACGCAGATCACATATTCGCTGATGATCTTGAAAGGGGTCAGGCCGGTTTCCGGGTCGAAGCACACCGGCATCCAGCCCTGGGTCACCACGATCACGGACAGCCCCACCAGCCCGGCCTGGAGCAGCAGCACCCGATGCGGCGGGGGCGGGCCGCCGCGGGGCAGCGACAGGGCCGCCATCAGGAAGCTGGCGGCCTGGATGAAGCGGGCAACCACCCAGTAACGGGTCGCCTCGTCCACCGGCAGGCCGGGAAGTACCCCCATGCCCGGATAGGTCAGCGTGTGGAGCAGATCAATGGCCGCCGGCGCCGCGCAGGACAGCCCCAGCACGCCCAGGAACGGCGACTGGTTGATGTGGCGGGTGTGCCAGGAAATCGCCAGCAGCATCACCCCCACCCCGATGCTGAACAGTTCCGCCAGACTGTGGAACAGCAGGAACGAGGCGTGGGCCATCACCGCCAGGGCGGCAAAGATGGCGGCCAACGCCATCCCTGCCGCCACCCCATCGCGCCATGACAGAGACGGAAAGGGAAAAACACGGGAAAAGGCGTCGGGCATGGCGGGCAGCGAGGTTGCGGTGAACGGCGCCGTTGTACCAGCAATGGGGGGGAGCGTAACCCTGGCGGAAGCGAATAGGATGGGACGGCTAGTCCTGGCTGTCCGCCATGGCTTTGCGTTTCCCGGCCGGTTCGTTCGGGGACGTGTCGAACGGGGTGCTGACGAAGGGATCGCCACGGCCGTGTCCAGCGCGCGAATGGCCTTTTTCCGTGGCGGCCCGGCGGTAATAGCCGACGATGAACACCCGGATGGCGTTTGCCAGCGATACCCCGCGGGGGCGCCGGGCCGGGTGGTGCTGTTCGTCCAGCCGTTGCTTGATGTCGGAGACCAGTTCGGCGGGGGTCAGCAGCTCGCGGCTGCAGATGTCATCCAGCCCGTCCCAATAGGAGGATTCCAGCCGGATGGGGACGGAGCGGGTTCCCACTTTGATGGTGCGGACCGTCAGACCGCCGGTGTCCGGGATCGCTGTCTCTGTCCTTGGTGTCGGCCCCGCGTCGTCCATAGTTCCGGCCCTTTTAATCGCAGAGATACGATAACAGTAAGGCTTTCTTTCCGCTCACCTGTCGGCAGTATGATAGCCTTAAAAGGATTTTGCCATATCCTTTTCCTGTCATTCCTCTTGATTTTCGCCGGCCATGTCACGGATCAGGGCGGGATTCGTCAGGACGATGAAACCCTTCGTGTAAGAAAGGGCTTTCATCCTTTTCAAAGATGCGAAGCTTTTGTTTATAATCTCGCGGGACACGCCGAGCATGTTCGCCAGCCCTTCCTGTGACACCGGCTGGGTGATGCGGATCCCGTCGGGGCCGGGCTGGCCGTAGGTGTCGGCCAGCAGCAGCAGCCGCTTGGCCAGCCGGTGCGGCACGTCCAGGAAAACGGTGTCTTCGATGGTGTCGCTGATCCAGCGCATCCGTTCGCACAGAACCGCCATCATGCGGATGCACAGGGATGGGTGGCGTTCAAGGAAGGGGATGAAGTCGGCCCGGTCCAGCCGGTAGAGTTCGGTCGGACGGAGGGACGTGGCGCTGGCCGTCCGCTCCTTGCCGTCCAACAGGGCGATTTCGCCCAGAATGTCGCCGGGATTGAGGATGTTGAGCTGCATCACCTTCCCGTCCTGGGACGAGGTGTGGATGCCGATCTGCCCGGACAGGATGGCGAACAGGCTGTCGCCGGGGTCGCCTTTGACGAAAATCGGTGTGTCGGGGGTGTAGCGTTCCAGCCGGCCCAGCGCCACCAGTTCCGCCATTTCGCCCGGCTCCAATTCGCCCAGCAAGCGGTTCCGGCGTAAGATCGCGGCGATGTCGGCGGCCCCGGTCCTGGGGACCGCCGCCCCCGATTTGGTCATCGTGTCGTTCCGGCGCTGTTTTGCAACTTTCCGACCGGAAAATGCCGCCCTCAGTATAGCGCGGGGGCCGGGGGAGCGATAGGCGGCAGGATCGCCGCTTCCGGTGCAACGGACCGGCGATTCGACGCAGCCGGCAACGGGGCGGTCAGGCGGCCTGGGATGCCCGGTCCCACAGGGCGGTGTGTTCGAAATGGAACCGAACGTCCATCGCGTGGCTGTCCTGGCCCAGCCAGCGGCGCATGGTGCGCAGCATCCGCCGGGCGTCGTCTCCCTTCTGGTCGAAGCGGCCGGCGGGCAGCCAGGCCTTGAGCCGGGACAGTTCGGTGGCGTCCAGCCCGATCTCGGCGGCGATGGTCATGATCCGGCCGTAGGTGCGTTCCCGGTACGGCAGCTCCTTGGCCAGATGCTCCAGCCGTGTGGCCATGCCGGCGCTGAGGCAGCCGTCGGCGGCGGCGTCGGACAGGGTGCGGCGGATGTTGACCATGGCCTCCGACAGGACGGGATAGCCCAGTTCCGCCGGGCCGTGGGTGACCGCCACCTCGTCGTCGTCCTCCAGCCGCCCGTCGCGGTAGGCTTCGAACACCGCCCCCACGCCGGTCATCCCGAACGGGTGCAGTTCGGCAGCCCGCAGCGCCCCCATGCTGGCGGCACCGAACACCGCCACCCCCTGATCCAGCGCGTGGAGGATCTCCTTGTGCCAGACGGCGGGCACGCATTCGAAATAGCCGTCGATGATGCCGATGGCGCGCGGCCGCAGGGTGGTCAGGGCGCGGGTGACATCCCCCTGGGCGACCGGCGGCAGATACACCGCGTCCAGTTCCTGTTCCGCCTTGGCCCGTGCCAGCGACGGCCCGAGGAAGATCACCGCCGCGGTGCGGGAGGCGGATGTTTCCCGCGCCATGGCGGGGCGGGACGGGGCCAGGGCCGGGGTGGAGGCGGGGATGATCATTGGCGGACTTCCTCGGCACGGGATTCGTCGGAGACGGTGCTGGCGCGGGCACCCAGCAGATAATCGGGGGAATGGTCCACCCCCTCCAGGCCGGGCACGACCACCCGCACCACGGGGATGCCGAATTCCGGTTTGGTCAGGTCGATGGCGACCGCTTCGGTGATGCCCACGGCGCGCAGGCGGGACAACTGGTGGTCCAGATCCTCGGCCAGCGTCTGGGCGGGGGCGGTCGGGCAGCCGGCGAAATCGCACCCAGGGCCGTCGCCATGGGCTTCCCGGCGCCAGCGCCCCCGCAGGTCGGGGGACAGGTGGGCGGTGTATTCGTCGCGCGGCATGTCGTCCCGCGCGCCGGAGATGAAGGTCAGGCGGCTCTGGGCCGCTTCGGTCAGGGCGCGGGCCAGCGCCACCTCGCGGGTGGTGTGGGTGCCCGACCCCGTTGCGGGGCGGATGGTGCTTTCCAGCCGTGCGTCCCCTTCGATCACCCGCACCAGAAAGGTGGGCAGGCCC
Organism: uncultured Rhodospirillaceae bacterium; assembly: GCA_937927415.1. Classification (GTDB taxonomy): domain Bacteria; phylum Pseudomonadota; class Alphaproteobacteria; order Azospirillales; family Azospirillaceae; genus Azospirillum. Next base: position 338,102 of record CALBDS010000003.1, on the reverse strand, counting down.
ACGTCGGTGGTCAGATCCCACGCGGCCACCTCCACCGCCGCCGCGTCGAAACGGGCGATCAGGCTGCGGCACAGGGGATCGGTGACGGTCGACAGGTCCAGCCGGCGGGCGGCCCGCCCGGCGGCACCGCGCTGGTGCCACAGGGTCAGGGCGTCGCGCTCCACCACCTCGTTCAGGCCGTGGGTGATGGCCTCCAGCCGGTGGTTGCCCGAGGCGAGGCCGTTGGAACTGGCAAGAAAGGCGCCGCTGCCGGGGGGAAGCGGCAGGGTGTAGTTCATCGACACCATTTCATAGGGCACCAGCGCCGGGGTGTCGGTCATCAGGTCGGTCCCCTCGATCCACAGCATGGGCGTGTGGGGGGAAAAGCTGCTGCCGGCCAGCCGCGGCAGGCGGCTGACATCGACCACCCGATGGCTCCAGCGCAGATCCTCGTAGCTGGCGAACTTGACGGGCAGGGTGATGCGTTCGGCGTGGTAGACCTCCACCGACTCCATCACGCCCGACGCCTTGGCCGCCGCCAGCGAGGCGCCCTTGCCCTGGGACACGGCGATGGAGCGGGCGTTGGGCCGCGTGACCATCACCACCGGAATCCCCACCTTGTCCAGCCCGGTCACGTTGGCGACGCGGGTGATGCCCATCACCGGAAACAGCGGCGTCACACGGGCCAGCGTGTCTTCCGGTGCCATGGTGCGGTGGGTGCCGCAGACATGGATTTTGCGCGTATGAGCCGTCTGCGAGGCGTCGGCGGGGGCGGAAAGATGGTCGAAGGGCATCCCGGCTCACTCCGGTGCGGTCGGATCCGTCAGGGGGCGGACAGGCGGGCGGGACCGTGGTGAGAATGAGGCATCCACCACGGCCCTGCACCCGATCCTGTGACGATGGTCAGGCGCCCGGGGTGATGAACGAACGGCTGGCGGCGTGATCGGCGGCGTCGAAGGTGCCGCGGTCGCCCGCCCGCACGATGGCGGCGGTGCCGCCGGCGGCGGTTTCCGGCACTTCGACCACGCCCTGGGTGGTGATGGCGAACAGACGGCCGTCGGCGCCGCGGATCAGGGAGGTGTGCGAAATCATCGAGGTCATAGGATCACCTTTTCTTTTGAAAGAGGAACGGGTGCAAAGGCCCGCCGGAGGCCGGCATGCCGCGCTGTCCGCCAGAGCGGGGCGCTTCATGGGGGCATACCCTGGCATGGGGGGTGTGGTTGCGCAGTGAAGTTCTTCACTGCCCGGCACGGGGAAAAAGGGCCTAATGGCGTTCCACACGGCGCGGCGGGCGCGTCCATTCCGGGAGATTGTCAGGATGCCCATTCAGCGGAGAATTGAGACGGCCAACGAGGCGCCGCGGGATTCTCAGCGGCCGGAAACCGCCACCATCATTCCCTGGCCGATGGTCATCGCCCGCACGGTCCATTGCGGCCGCCGCCGGGTTCGGCTCAATCTGGAAACGGCGGTGTGGGATGGGCTGGCCGACATCGCCCGGCGCGAACAGATGACCATGGAGGATCTGTGCACCGAGGTGGACCAGCGCCGGGGAACCGCTCCGCTTGCCAGCGCCCTGCGGGTGCTGGTGCTGCATTATTTCAAGGCGGCGGACGCGCCGTAACCCGCCGTTCCTTATCTGATCCCGGCCCCTCTTATCCCGGCCCCTCTTATCCCGGCCCCTCTTATCCCGGAAGCGGGCCGGTCTGGAACAGGGTGACGCGCAGCCCGCCGTGGGACACCGGGGCCGACGGCGGCGCGAACGGCAGGCCGGTGGCCTTGGCGAGCGATGCTTCGTTGGTGATGATCCCGGTCCGCCAGCCCGCGAACCGGGCCAGCAGCGTTTGCCCCAGGGCGTGATACAGCGGAAACAGGCTTTTCTTTTCCCCGATCCGGTCGCCGTAGGGCGGGTTGACGATGACCAGACCCGGCGACCCTTCCGGCGGCATCAGGTCGCTGACCGCGTGCTGCTGGAAATCGGTCAGATCGTCCACCCCGGCACGGACCGCGTTGGCCCGGCTCATGGCAACGGCACCGGCATCGCGGTCACTGCCGTAAAAGCGGAGGGCGGGCCGGGGGGTGTCGTCCGCCGCCCGGCGCATCCCCTCCCACGCCGCCGTATCGAAGGTGGCGAGATTTTCAAAGGCGAAGCTGCGGGAGCGGCCCGGCACAAGACCGGCGGCGATTTCCGCCGCTTCGATGACGAAAGTGCCCGACCCGCACATGGGATCGACCACGGGTTCCCGCCCGTCGTATCCGCATTGGCGCAGGAACAGGGCGGCCATGGTTTCCCGCATCGGCGCCTTGTGCACCGCGTCCTTGTGCCCGCGCTTGTGCAGGGATTCGCCGGAGGTATCGACGCTGATGGTGCACAGGTCATCGTCGATGCGGGCCTTGACGGTGATCTCGGCCTCGGCGCTGATGGGGGCGCCCAGCTCTTCGCGGATGGCGCGCTCGATGCGCTGGGCGGCGGCCCCGGCGTGGTAGATGCGCGACCCCTTGCACGAGGCCTCCACCCGCACCGGCACGTCCGGGCGCAGGATGGCGGCCCAGGGCACCCGCCGCGCCCGCTTGTCCAACTGCGCCAGATGGAACGCGCGGAAGGCGCCGATCCGCGCCAGAACCCGCACCGCGCCGCGGAGTTCCCGATTGGCCCGCCACACCTCCGGCCAGCCGCCGGTGACCGTCACCCCGCCCTTGACCGGGGTGGGGTTGGCAAAGCCCTTGGCTTGCACCTCCGCGCACAGGACGGATTCCAGGCCGGGGGCGGTGACGATGAAGATCTCGAAGGCGCTGTCGTCGGTGTTCATCCGGCTTTCTTATCGTGAAGCCCTGTCGGCAGCGACATCTTTCTTGCCGGTCGCCCGGCGGGCCAGGGTGATCCCGGCCAGCGCCAGCCCGCCGCCCAGCCATTGCACCGGCTCCAGCCGTTCCCCCAGCAGCACCCAGGCCAGTGCTGCCGCCCCCACCGGCTGCACCAGCAGGCCGATGGAGGAAAAGGTCACCGGCAGATGGGCCAGCGCCCATGTGATGAGGCTCTGGCCGATCACATGGCACACGATTCCCAACGCCAGCACCACCCCCCAGCCCGTCGGGCTGGCCGGCAGCAGCGGCCCGCCCTCCACCCAGGCGGCGGCCAGCAGGACCACCGCGGCGGCGGCGGTGGTGCCCGCCATGATGCGGGCGGTGGACAGGCTCTGGCGCAGCCGTGTCATCACCATCAGATAGACGGCGTAAAAGGCGCCGGTGCTGATGGCGATGGCGTCCCCCTGCCACGTGCCCGGCGCTCCCCCATCGGTACCCGGAATGGCGTTGCCGCCGATCAGCAGCGCCATCCCGGCCAGCGCCACCGCCAACGCCGCCACCAGCCCGCCCCCGACCCGCTGGCGGAACAGCAGCCAGCCGAACAGGGCCACGAAAACGGGGGCGCAGTTGTTGAACAGCGTGGCGTTGGCGACCGCCGTCATGGTGATGGACAGGTGCCACAGCGCCAGATCCCCGGCCAGCATCACCCCGGCCAGCACCATCAGCCCCACCTCCTGCCCGGTTACCGGCCGGTCGCGGTTCCGTCCCCCGGCCCGCAGGCCGAATCCGAAAAAGGGCAGAGCGATCACCAGCCGGTAAAAAGCGGTCGCCACCGGCTCCAGATCGCTGAGCCGCACCAGGATCGGCCCCAGCGCGATGGCCAGCGCCCCGGCGATGAGACACGCCAGCGCCGCACCATCCCGCGGATGCCCCGCGGCGGCGGTGGGGGAGGAGGTCATGGAACAAAACTCCGGCCGATGCGCCGCGCGGAGCGGCAGGGAAGGAATGACGGAGGGGTGCCATCATACCCACCCGATCCGTGCCGGGAAAGCGCCTGTGCACAGCGATGCCGGCGGGAAAAGGAGGGCGAGAAAAGCCGCCGCCCGTTCAACCGCAAGGGCTTCCGGTTCCTGTGGCGGATAGGCTATGGTTCCCGGTGTGTGGGCGCGCTCCCCCGGCTCTTGGACATTGTGAAGGCACGCTGCCCGTTTCGGACCATGGGATGGGGCGGCGCTGTGATTGATAAGGGGAAGAAAAGCGCCGGAACTTTGTTTTGCTTCCTCTGCTGTTCGGGTTTCTCTTTGTCTTTCGGTTTCTTGTTATATTTTGATGGAAGAAGAGTATAGAAAGACTAGCGCAAGACTTTTGGGAAAATATCGTTTTCAATCATAATGTTATTCGAACGGTTGCCCCTGCACCCGCAGGGATGAACCCCAAACCAGCGGAAATAACGGCCGGGTCATCATGTTGCCCCTGCACCCGCAGGGATGAACCCACCAGCCACGGCGTCAACCACGCCAAGGCGGTGTTGCCCCTGCACCCGCAGGGATGAACCCTGCACCGCCTTGAAGGCGCGCAGGCTGGTGGTGTTGCCCCTGCACCCGCAGGGATGAACCCTCCACCACCTCCGAACCCGTCTCCTCGCACACGTTGCCCCTGCACCCGCAGGGATGAACCCTCGGTCCATGGCCGTACCGGCGCCATCACCGCGTTGCCCCTGCACCCGCAGGGATGAACCCGAGGCCCGCCCCCACGGCCTGCGCCACATGGCGTTGCCCCTGCACCTGCAGGGATACTCCCCGAAGACGTCAGATCCTGCATATCCGCCCCGGACGGATCGAACAGCAGGCCACCAACCGATCAAGCGGCATCATGGCCGTATCGGGGCGGGCGTCGGCGGTCAGGTTCGGGACTTGGCCCGTAAGAGCACATCCGCCGCCCCCCGGCTGACGGAGGTGTCGCAGCCGGCCAGCGTGCCGTCGCACTGCGCCACCAGCAGGCGCATGCCGCAACTGTCGGCCAGGGTGCGGGCGCGGCGGGCATGGCGGCGGGTGGCGGCGGCATCCCCCGTCAGGGCGTGGGTGGCTTCGGCGATGACCCAGGTGGCCCAGGCCTCGTATCCCCGCTGGTGGGTGTCGTGGGCGTCGGCCAGGGCGGCGCGGGCTTCCGACAGGGCGCCGGCCGGCTGGCCGGCGTGCAGCAGGGCGCGCGCCTGCCACAGCTGCACCTGACGGGTGTACAGCCGAAGGCCGTTGCTGCGGTAGATCTCCAGGCTGCGCTTGAGCATCGGCAACCCCTTTTCAGGGTCACCCAGCAGGGTGTGGGCATAGCCCGACGCCCCCAGCAGCTTGGGCACATGCAGCGGCGAGCGGATGGCGTCGCAGATCGCCAGGGTGTCTTCCAGCACCGGCAGCGCCGGGCGCGGCTGGTCCAGCGCCAGCAGCGTCCAGCCGAAATAGACCCCGGCAATCACCTTGGAAAAGATGTGGCGGCTGTCCTCGGCGATGGCATAGGCCTGTTCGGCGGTGCGCAGGGCGCCGTCATGATCGCCCAGTTCGGCCAGAACCCGGCCCAGCAGCGCCTTTGCCCCCACCGACCCGGCAATCGCCATGCCGAAATGGTCGTAGTGCCGCGACGGCCCGATCATCGAATCCGCCTCCAGCAGCGCGTCGCGCGCCTCGCGGAATTCGCCCTGGTCGGTCAGGAACCCCGCCATGCGGATCAGAAGCTGGATGCGGGTTTCGGGACAGGCGCGCGTCTCCAGCGCCTTCAGCCCCACCCGGCTCAGGTGCACGGCCTCGTCCAGGTCGCCATGGGACCACAGGTAGGAGGCATGGACCGACGAGGCGCGGGCCAGCCGCACCGGATCGCCCTCCTGCGCCGCCAGTTCCCCCGCCCGGCGCAGATGGTCTTCCGCCTGCCGGATGCCGCGGGGCAGCATGGCGCGGGTCAGCGCGATGGACAGGTCGATGCGGCGCAGCAGGATCCGGCGCGACGGCTCCAGATGCTCCAGCGCCGCCAGGGCGTCGGTGTAGAAGCGGCTGGCGTCGTCGGGTTTCGAGCGCCCCTCCGCCCGCCGCCCGGCGTGCAGCCCGTACAGATAGGCCAGCGGCCAGTTCCCCGCCTGAAAGGCGTGGTGGGCCAGCAGGTCCAGCCGCCCCGGCAGGTCGTGGTCATGGCGGCTGCGCAGGGCATTGACGATGCGGCTGTGCCAGTCGCGCCGCCGTTCCCGCGTCAACTGGCTGTAGGCCACCTCCTGCACCAGCGCGTGGCGGAAGCTGTATTCCAGGTTGGGAACCAGACGGGTGCGGTGCAGGAACCCCGCCTCCTCCAATTCCCCCAGTGCTGCGATCAGCGCGTCCATGGGGCGGGCGGAATCCTCGTCCAGTTCCCGCAGCAATTCCACATCCACCGTCGGCCCGATCACCGCCGCCTGCCACAGCAGCAGCAAGAGCCGGTCGGGCAGCGCCTCGATCCGGCTGGACAGCAGCCCGCGTACCGACGCCGGCAGTTCGATCCGCTCGACCCGGCCCGAGCGGCGGTAGCGGCCGCTGTGACCCTCGATGACGCCGCTGTCCACCAGCACCCGCAGCGATTCGATCAGATAGAGGGGGATGCCCTGGCCGCGGCTGGTCACCATGGCCTTCAACTCGGCCAGCGACGGGTCGGTGCCCAGGGTGCGGTCCAGATAGGTCTGGACCGCGGTTTCCGGCAGGGTGTCCAGCCGGATGCGCCGGGTTTCCGGCCGCGGCTGCCACGGGCTGGATTCGGGGCGGGACGTGACGACCACATGGATCGGCGCCTGTGCCGTTGCCGGGGTCAGCGCGTCCAGCAGCCGGGCGATGCCGATGCCGGCCCAATGGGCGTCTTCCACCAGGATCAGCAGCGGCCGGGTGTGGGACAGGGCGGCCAGCACCGCCACCAGCCCATCGACCGCCAGCGCCAGCCGTTCCGCCGGGGGCAGCCCGTGCCACCCCGAATCGGTGACATCCATGCCCAGCAGGTCCTGCAGCGCCGCCCCGGCCAGCGGCCCGGCCCGGTCGGCGGCGGTGGCGCACAGCCACGCCCGCCCGGCGTCCTCGGTCCGGCCGTCGGTCAGGGCGATCAGGCTGCGGGCCACCCGCTCCAGATCATCCGGCTCGCCCATGGGGCGAATCGACAGTTGCGGCCAGTGCAGCACATGCCAGCGGGCGATGTCGCCGGTGCGCAGCATCTCGCTGACCAGCCGGGATTTGCCGATTCCCGCATCCCCTTCGATCAGGGTGATGGCGCCGTGGCCGTCCGCGGCCGACGCCAGGGCGGTGGTCAGGGTGAACAGTTCACGCTGGCGCCCGACGAAGGGGCCGGGCCGCGACCACAGCAGGTCCATCGCCGTCTGCCGCCCGGCCTGCACCGCCTGCAGAGCGTGGACCGGCTGGGGCCGGGCGCCGTCGGCCAGGGTGATCCGCCCCGCCGGCACCACCCGCAGCCCCACCGGCACCAGATCCACCACGTCCCGGCTCAGCAGGATCTGGCCGGGGATGGCGCGCTGCTGCAGCTTGGCCGCCAGATGCACGGTTTCGCCGACGGTGCGGTAATCGGACCACACGCCGGTTTCCACCACCTGGGCCAGCACCTCGCCCGCGGCAACACCCACCCGCATGGAAAAGCGCAGCGGCTCCCCGCGCCCCATCGTGATCGAGCCGTTGGCGGCAATGTCCTGGGCCGCCAGACAGGCGCGCAGCGCGTGATCCTCCAACGCCACCGGGGCGCCGAACACCGCCATCACCCCGTCCCCCAGCATCTGGGCCACGGTGCCGCCATAGCGGTGGATGGCGTCGATGACGGGGGCGAGAATCGCGCGCAGAATCTGGTCGGCGTCTTCCGGGTCGCGGGCGGACACCAGACGGGTGGAATCAACGATGTCGGCAAACAGCACCGTCAGCAGCTTGCGACGGGCCGCCTGCTTGCGAATCGCACTCTGTCCTGCCCCCGCCGGTGTCATCGGACACTCCATCCCCGTGCGCCTGGGTGTGGCAAGCCGGGACCGTTCCATCCCGTCACAATCCCTGATGCGCCCTGAATGCATATTAGGGCATGTATTGGTTTTTTTGTAGCTTTCGAAACAATAGCGGGGCGCAATCCCGGTAGAAAATGACGGGATACCATCCAAAGGTATGCAATTTCCCGTTTTCTTTTCGCTGTTGCCCGGAAACGGCAACGTCCGGCGGTGGAAACCGCCGGACGTTGGCTGGTCCCGAGGCTGTCGGGACGGCGAATGGCCCGCCGGAGTCTCAGCGGCGGACCGCCAGATTCTCCACCTGCGACACGTCGCGCACGGCCCCGCGGTCGGCGCTGGTGGTCAGGGCGGCATAGGCGCGCAGGGCCGGGGACACCACGCGGGTGCGCCCCTCGGGCTTCCATGCGGCGGCGCCCTTGGCGTTCATGGCGTCGCGGCGGCGCTGCAATTCCTCGTCGCTGACGGCAATGCGGATGGTGCGGTTGGGGATGTCGATTTCGATGCGGTCCCCTTCCTCGACCAGCCCGATGGCCCCGCCGCCGGCCGCTTCCGGCGAGGCGTGGCCGATGGACAGGCCCGAGGTGCCGCCGGAGAAGCGCCCGTCGGTGATGAGCGCGCACTGCTTGCCCAGCCCCTTGGACTTCAGATAGCTGGTGGGGTACAGCATTTCCTGCATCCCCGGCCCGCCGCGCGGCCCCTCGTAGCGGATCACCACCACGTCGCCCGCCTTCACCGAGTCGCCCAGAATGGCGGCCACCGCCGCATCCTGGCTTTCAAAGACGCGCGCCGGCCCGGCGAAGGTGAGGATGGAGGCGTCCACGCCCGCCGTCTTCACGATGCAGCCGTTTTCCGCCAGATTGCCGAACAGCACCGCCAGACCGCCATCCTTGCTGAAGGCGTTCTCCACCCGGCGGATCACACCCTTTTCCCGGTCCAGGTCCAGGGCATCCCACCGCTGGCTCTGGGAGAAGGGTTCGATGGACGGCACGCCGCCGGGGGCGGCCTTGTAGAGGGTGTGAACGCTGTCATCCTGGGTGCGGGTGACGTCCCAGCGGTCCAGCGCCTCGCCCAACGTGGGGGCGTGGACGGTGGGCACGGTGCGGTTCAGCAGCCCGGCGCGGTCCAGTTCCCCCAGAATGCCGAAGATGCCGCCGGCCCGGTGCACATCCTCGATATGCACGTCGGAGACGGCGGGGGCCACCTTGCAGACGTTGGGCACGCGGCGGGACAGCCGGTCGATGTCCTGCATGGTGAAGTCCACCCCGCCTTCCTGGGCGGCGGCCAGCAGGTGCAGCACGGTGTTGGTGGACCCGCCCATGGCGATGTCCAGGGTCATGGCGTTCTCGAACGCCTCGAACGTGGCGATGCCGCGGGGGAGTGCGGTGGCGTCCTCCTGCTCGTACCAGCGGCGGCAGAGGTCCACGGCCACGCGGCCGGCGGCCAGGAACAGTTCCTTGCGGTCGGCGTGGGTGGCGACGATGGTGCCGTTGCCCGGCAGCGACAGCCCCAGCGCCTCGGTCAGACAGTTCATGGAGTTGGCGGTGAACATGCCCGAGCACGAGCCGCAGGTGGGGCAGGCGCTGCGTTCCATCCGCGCGGTTTCATCGTCGGTGACGGTGGGATCGGCGGCGGCGACCATGGCGTCGATCAGGTCCACCGCACGGGTCTTGCCGCGCCAGTCCACCTTGCCGGCCTCCATCGGGCCGCCGGACACGAACACGGTGGGGATGTTCAGCCGCAGGGCGGCCATCAGCATGCCGGGGGTGATCTTGTCGCAGTTGGAAATGCACACCAGCGCGTCGGCGCAGTGGGCGTTGACCATGTATTCCACCGCGTCCGCGATCAGTTCGCGCGACGGCAGGCTGTAGAGCATGCCGTCATGACCCATGGCGATGCCGTCGTCGATGGCGATGGTGTTGAATTCCTTGGCGACACCGCCGGCCTTTTCGATCTCGCGGGCGACGAGCTGGCCCAGATCCTTCAGGTGGACATGGCCGGGAACGAACTGCGTGAAGGAATTGGCGACGGCGATGATCGGCTTGCCGAAATCGCCGTCCTTCATGCCCGTCGCGCGCCACAGGCCGCGGGCGCCCGCCATGTTGCGGCCGTGCGTGGAAGTGCGGGAACGGTAATGCGGCATGGGGTCTACCTCAAAGGACGAAGGATCGGACTGACGCAGGGGCCAAAGGGTAAGGATATGACCATTTGCCCGGCAAAGGCGGCAAGGTTAGCAATCCCGCCCGATGGATTCCAGCACCGATGCGGCGGGGGCGCTATGCACGCGCACGGGGGAGGATGGGTGCGAAACAAAAAAGAGCGGACAAGGCCGGTGCCTCATCCGCTCTTTCTTGTACCTGTTGGAGTTGCCATGCCCGCATGTGCCGTTTCCGGCACCGCTCCCTTGAATTTGCGCCATGTCCTTCAGGCGGCGATCGCCTCGGCCTCCGGCTTTTGCTGCCGCAGAGTCATGTTATGGCGCACCTCACGGAAAAGCTGCAGAACGCCATCAGGGTCATACCCGTCACGATGCATGACGATCATGACCAGCGGATCGTTCAACAATTCGGACAACGTCGGTTCAACCCTGTGCTCCATCATACCCTCCCGGCGTTGCAGAGGTGTGTCAGTCTCGGCGTTTCTTGATTGTAATCCTCGTGTACGGTGCGGCCAGGACACTGTAGATCAAGAGATGACACCGTGTCACTTATCCTTTCGTGGATAAGTCATCGGCTATAACCATGGATCAAGAATAGGAAAGTGACTCGGATGTGACCGGAACATTACGTGCTGCGCTGCCGCATAAACACGATATCACTTCCCCCGTTCTTCTCCGCGCCTTCGGGGGTGAGGCGGACCTGAACCTGCACCCGGCGCACCCGCGGATGGTCGCAGCACAGATCCAGCGTGCGGTCGGCCAGCAGCCGCCCGGCCTCCGCCGCTTCCGCCGGCAGGGTGCTGTCGGTGCACAGGCGGCGCAGCCCGACCACGATGTCCTCGTACGACATGACGGCGTTGATGTCGTCGGGGAAATCCGGCCCCGGATGCAGCACGTCCAGCGTCAGGCTGATGCGGGCGCTGCCGGGGGTGCCGCCCAGGCTGACCGGGGCGGTGAAGTCCTTGATGATGATGGTGTAGGTCTCGGCCGCGCAGGCCGGAAGACGGGGGTTGTACAGCGCCACCGCCCCGCTTTCGGGCAACTGGCGCAACAGCTCGTCCATCGTCAGCCCCAGACCGGGGTGGACCTTTTTCCCCGCCCCCATGTCCACCAGCGGGCGCAGGACGAAGGCGCGTTCCGTCAGCCGCGGGTGGGGGATTTCCAGATCGGGGGTGTGGAGGCACAAGTTGCCGTAGAACAGGATGTCCACGTCGATGGGCCGCGGCCCGAACCGCGGCCCGCCGTCCCTGCGGCCCAGATCCGCCTCCACCCGCTTGGCCAGGGCCAGCAGGTCGGGGGGCGGCAGGGCCGTTTCCCCCTTGATGACCATGTTGAGGAAGGCGGGCTGGTCGGTGACGTACATGGGCGCCGTCTCGTACACCGGGGACAGGGTGGCGATGCGCACGCCGGGCTGCAGCCGCTCGATGGCGGCGCGCAGATAGGCGGCGCGGTCGCCCATGTTGCTGCCCAGGGCCAGATAGACGACGCTCGTGTCCACGGACGGTCACTCCACCACGATGCGGGGGGCGGCGTGGGAACGGGCGGGGCCGACCTTTTCCCACACTTTTTCGGCGATGGCGCGGTACTGCCGGGCGTGTTCGGAGTCCGGCTGCGACACCACGATGGGCTGGCCTTCGTCGGAGGTGGTGCGGATGGCGATGTCCAGCGGGATTTCACCCAGGAAATCGGCTCCGAACGCCTCCGCCTCCTTGCGGGCGCCGCCGTGGCTGAAGATGTCGGTGCGGTGGCCGCAGTTGGGGCAGCAGAAATAGCTCATGTTCTCGATGACGCCCAGAACGGGAACGTCCACCTTGCGGAACATGTTGATACCCTTGCGGGCGTCCAGGAGCGCGATGTCCTGGGGCGTGGAAACGATGACCGCCCCGGCCAGCGGCACCTGCTGCGCCATGGTGAGCTGGGCATCGCCGGTGCCGGGCGGCATGTCCACCACCAGCACGTCCAGCTCGCCCCAATTGACCTCGCCCAGCATCTGCTGGAGCGCACCCATGACCATCGGCCCGCGCCAGATCATCGGCGTGGCCTCGTCCACCATGAAGCCCATGGACATGACCTTGATGCCGTAGTTTTCCATCGGCTCCAGGGTGCGGCCGTCGCGGCTGGTCGGGCGGCCCTGGATGCCCAGCATGCGCGGCATGGACGGGCCGTAGATGTCGGCGTCCAGCAGGCCGACGGTGCGGCCGTTGGCCGCCAGCGCCAGCGCCAGATTGGCGGCGGTGGTGGATTTGCCCACCCCGCCCTTGCCCGAGGCGACGGCGACGATGGCCTTCACCCCCGGCACCAGCGCCTTTTGCGGCTGGCCGTGTCCGTGCCCATGCCCGTGCTGATGGCCGTGGCCCTGCTGCGGGGCGGGCTGCTGCGGGGGGGCGGCGCGGTGGGCGGTCAGCACCGCGGTGACCGACGTGACGCCGGGAATGGCGTCCACCGCCTTTTCCGCCGCGTGGCGGATGGGTTCGGCCTGGGCGCCGCGGCGGGGGTCCACCTCGATGGCGAAGGCGACGTTTCCTTCGCGCACCACCAGCCCCGACAGCATGTTCAGGCTGATGATGTCCGCTCCGCGTTCGGGGTCCGCAACGGTCTTCAGGGCCTCGATGACTTGAGCTTCAGTGACCTTCGCCATGGTTGAAAACTCCGCTCCCTTCCCGATATTGGCGGATAGCCGCCGGTATGGTGCTCCGCCGTGGGGATATGCACTATAGGGCGGCGGACGATGTTGGCAAACACATCCGGCACCCGCCGGACCGCCCCGACAGGGGCGCTAAGGACGGAAACCTGTTGGGTTCAAGGAGTGAGGGGGACAAGCGGAATGCCGTGGACGAATCAAGGCGGAGGTGGCGGGGGCGGCCCTTGGGGACCGCCGCCGGGCGGTGGCGGTGGCGGGGGCCAGAATCCCTGGGGCCGGCCATCGGGCGGCGGCGGCGGGGGCGGTCCGCAGCCTCCCGACCTTGAAGAGTTGCTGCGCCGCAGCCAGAATCGGCTGAAAAGCGCGATTCCGGGTGGTTTCGGCAGCGGCCGGGGCATCGGGCTGGTGGTGCTGGTGGTGGCGCTGATCTGGCTGGCCAGCGGCATCTACCGCGTGGGCGCCGACGAACAGGGCGTGGTCCTGCGCTTCGGCCAGTGGGTCCGCACCGAGGAGCCGGGCCTGCGCTATCACCTGCCGTCACCCATCGAGGCGGTCTATCTGCCCAAGGTCACCAACGTGAACCGCATCGAGATCGGCTACCGTTCGGCGGGCGAAGGGCGGCGCGGCGACCGCGACGTCAGCGACGAATCGCTGATGCTGACCGGCGACGAGAACATCATCGACATCGACTTCACGGTGTTCTGGCAGATCAAGGACGCAGGCGAGTTCCTGTTCAAGATCCGCGACCCGGAAGTGACGGTGAAGAAGGCCGCCGAAAGCGCCATGCGCGAGGTGATCGGCCGCACCGAGCTGCAGCCCGCCCTGACCGAGGCCCGCCAGCAGACCGAGCAGGCGACCAAGCAGCTTCTTCAGGCCATGCTGGACGAATACCAGTCGGGCGTGCTCATCACCCAGGTGCAGTTGCAAAAGGCCGACCCGCCCGCACCCGTCATCGACGCCTTCAACGACGTGCAGCGCGCCCGTTCCGACCGCGAACGCCTGCGCAACGAGGCCGAAGCCTACCGCAACGACATCATTCCCCGCGCCCGCGGCGAGGCGGAACGCCTGATCCAGGAAGCCTCCGCCTACCGCGAGCAGGTGGTCAGCCTGGCCCAGGGCGACGCCGACCGCTACCGCAAGATCCACGAGGCCTACAGCCTGTCCAAGGAGGTGACCAGCCAGCGCATGTATCTGGAAACCATGGAAGGCGTGCTGGAGGGTGCCCGCAAGGTCATCATCGACGGCAAGGCCGCCGGCGGTCAGGGCGTGGTGCCCTATCTGCCGCTGAACCAGCTTGCCCCGCCGGCCGCCCCCCAGGCGGCGAAGTAAGGGAGGGATGACATCATGAGCCGCTCCCTTTTCGCCGCCGGCATCGGGCTGATCGTGGTGGCGATCCTCGCCTCCGCCTCCCTCTTCACCGTGAACGAGACGCAGCAGGCGCTGGTCCTTCAGTTCGGCGAGCCGCGCCGGGTCATCAAGGAACCGGGGCTGAAGATCAAGATCCCGTTCATCCAGAACGTGGTCATCATGGACCGCCGCGTGCTCGATCTCGACCCGCCGGTGGAACAGGTGATCCTGGCCGACCAGAAACGGCTGGACGTGGACGCCTTCGCCCGCTACCGCATCCACAACCCGTTGCGGTTCTACCAGACCGTCACCAACGAGGTGCGGGCGGAAAACCGCATGAACAGCATCGTCAACTCGGCGCTGCGCCGGGTGCTGGGCAGCGTGACGCTGCTGGCGGTGCTGTCGGAGGAACGCGCCCGCGTGATGAACGACATCCGCGCCCAGGTGAACGCCGAAGCGCAGGATCTGGGCATCGAGATCGTGGACGTGCGCATCCGCCGCGCCGACCTGCCGGAGGAAACCAGCCAGTCGATCTTCGCCCGCATGCGCTCCGAACGCGAACGCGAAGCCGCCGAGGCCCGCGCCCAGGGTCAGGAGCAGTCGCAGCAGATCCGCTCCCGCGCCGAACGCGAACGCACCGTGCTGCTGGCCGAAGCCCAGCGCGACGCGCAGAAGCTGCGCGGCGAGGGCGACAACCAGGCGCTGCGCATCATCGCCGAGGCGACATCCTCCGACCCGCAGTTCTACACCTACTACCGCTCGCTGGAGGCGTACCGGAAGACCATGAGCAAGGGCGACACCACCTATGTCCTGTCGCCGGACAGCTCGTTCTTCCGCTTCTTCCGCGATGTGCCCGCCCCGGCGGCGGGAGCGGCCCCGGCCCAGTAACGCCGCGGTTTCGTTGATCGAAGAGTGACGATGGCGCCGTTTTCCGGGTTTGGTCCGGAAAACGGCGTTGTCTTGAAAGACCGGAAGACGGATGCAGGACTTTCTGACCGGACTGGCGCTGGTGCTGGTGATCGAGGGCGTGCTCTACGCCCTGTTTCCCCGGCCGATGCAACGCATGATCGTGCAGGCGCTGTCCATGACCGAATCACAATTGCGCATCGCCGGCGTGGCGGCGGCGGCGCTGGGGGTGGGGGCGGTGTGGCTGGTGCGCGGGTAAGGCGAAAAGCCGACGATTGCAGCCCATGCCATCTTTGCACCACAGTCGTTTCCGCATAATGTTCCGATCACGTTCCCCGCGACGGACAGGCCGATGGGGCCGAACAAAAGCGTGACAGGGAGAGACCATCAGTGAATCGCCTCATTCCCCATGAGATTCAGCGCGGCGGCGCCGGGACGGCCGGGGGCTTGCTGCGGCGTCTGGGCGCCGGGCGCCGCACGGTGTCGCTCCTGGCCGCGTCCATCACCACGGCGCTGGTGCTGACCGTCGCCCCCGCCGGCCTGCTGCCGGCAGCGGCCCAGGCCCGCACCGCCCCCACCAGCTTCGCCGACCTGTCGGAAAAGCTGCTGCCGGCGGTGGTCAACATCTCCAGCACCCAGGCGGCCCCCCAGCGCCAGCAGGGGCAGCGCCCCGAACTGCCGCAGTTCCCGCCCGGCTCGCCGTTCGAGGAGTTCTTCAAGGACTTCTTCGACCGCCACGGCGGCCAGCAGCCGCAGGATCAGCAGCAGCAGCGCAAGGCCACCTCGCTGGGGTCGGGCTTCATCATCGACGCCACCAACGGCTATGTGGTCACCAACAACCACGTGATTCAGGACGCCGACGAGATCACGGTGATCCTGCACGACGACACCAACATCAAGGCCGAGCTGGTCGGCCGCGACAGCAAGACCGATCTGGCCCTGCTGAAGATCAAGACCAGCCACCCGCTGACCGCCGTCGGCTTCGGCGACAGCGACGCCATGCGGGTGGGCGATTGGGTCCTGGCCATCGGCAACCCGTTCGGGCTGGGCGGGTCGGTGACCGCGGGCATCATTTCCGCCCGCGCCCGCGACATCAACGCCGGCCCCTATGACGATTTCCTTCAGACCGACGCCGCCATCAACCGCGGCAATTCCGGCGGTCCGATGTTCAACATGAACGGCGAGGTCATCGGCATCAACACCGCCATCTTCTCCCCCTCCGGCGGGTCGGTGGGCATCGGCTTCGCCATTCCGTCCAGCATCGCCCGCACGGTGGTGGCCCAGTTGAAGGAATTCGGCCACACCCGCCGCGGCTGGCTGGGCGTGCGAATCCAGAGCGTGACCCCGGAAATCGCCGAGAGCCTGGGGCTGGAGGGGACCAAGGGCGCGCTGGTCGCCTCCGTCACCCCCGGCGGGCCGGCGGCCGAATCCGGCATCCAGGCCGGCGACGTGGTGCTGAAGTTCGACGGCAAGGAGATCGGCGAGATGCGCCGCCTGCCGCGGGTGGTCGCCGAAACCCCCATCGGCAAGCCCGCCCCCATCGAGGTGTGGCGCAAGGGCAAGGCCCAGACCATGCAGGTCAAGGTGGGCGAACTGGAAACGGCGGAGGAATCCGGCCTGCTGGGCAACCAGCCGGACGAGAAGAACCAAACCCCGGCCAAGCCGCCCAAGACCACCGACCTTTTGGGTCTGAAGCTGACCACCATCACCCCCGACCTGCGCCAGCAGTTCGAGCTGAAGCCGGAGCAGAAGGGCGTGCTGGTCACCGATGTGCAGAGCGGCACCCCGGCGGCGGAAAAGGGCATCCGTCCCGGCGACGTCATCCTGGAACTGGGCCAGGAAGAGGTGAAGGCGCCCGCCGACATCGCCGCCAAGGTCCAGAAGGCCCGCGAGCAGAACCGCAAGTCGGTGCTGCTGCTGATCGAACGCCAGGGCGACCTGCGCTTCGTGGCTCTGCCCCTCGGGCAGAACTGAGGATCGGGCAACTCCCCTCTCCCCACCGGGGAGAGGGGTTTTCGTTCCTACACCTCGCCCAGATCGTCGTGCAGGGCTTCGATGTGGCCGATGCGCTCGCGCCCGGCGGCTCCGCTCAGGCGGATCAGTTCGGCGGTCAGGGCGTGGATCACCGCCACCGCCGCCGCATGGTTGTCCAGCGCCGTCAGGCTGCGGGTGTGGCACTGCAGGGTCAGCGGCGGTTCGGGGATTTCCAGCGGCGTGTGGCTGTCCACCAGCAGCGCCAGCGGAATGCCGCGGGCCGTGACCGTGCGCAGCAAAGCGCCCACCGCCGGGCTGCGGCGGCGGATCGCCACCACGAACAAAAGATCGTCCGGCCCGATGTCGGCCAGGGTCTCGCCCCAGGTTTCCCCGGCGGCGGCCATGGTGTGGACGTCGCCGCGGAACTGGATGAACTGCCAGCGGGCGTAACCGGCCAGAAAGGCGCTGTTGCGCTGCCCGCACACCCACACCCGCCGGGCCGTGTGCAGGGCCTCGGCCACGGCGGCGATGCGGTCCGGCCCGCACAGCCGGGCGGTGGCGACGATGGCGTCGATGCTGGAGCGGAAGTGCGCCTCCAGCCCCGGCGATTCCCCGCCGCCATCGGTTTTGCCGCTGCCGGTTTTGCTGACCAGATAGAGGGGCGAGCCGGACTCCGCCGCCCCGCGGGACGCCAGCCGCGCCTCCTCGAAGCCGCCGTAGCCCAGGCGGCGGACCAGCCGCGACACCGTCATCTTCGACACCCCGGCCAGGGCCGCCAGTTCGGTGGCGCTGTAGGCGGCGACATCCCCCGGACAATCCAGAATCACATCGGCCAGCGCCTTTTCCAGCCGGGTGAGGGTTCCGTAATGGCGGCGGATGCGCGCCGTCAGCCCGCCATCCGGGCGATTGCCTGAATTTTCATCAACCATATGAGTGCCTGTTATGCATGCAAGAAAACCGCAAGCGCCGTTACGACTGAAACGCTAATAGAGTATTTTTGGTATAAGCGTAACATTTCAGTGCCCTACGGCGCGAGGCGTCGCTGTCCCCGGCATGTGGCACGCCGCTTGATAAAGGAGAGGGGAACCACCCCATTCCCCCGTCCCTACAGGAGAGTCGAGTCATGTCGCTGCGCAGTGTGATGAAGGCGTTTGGTCTGATGATCGGGCTGGCCGCCGGAGCGGCGGCGCTGGCCCCCGGCGGCGCCCACGCCGACGCGCTGGAGTCCATCGCCAAGCAAGGCGTGCTCAAGGTGGCGGTGCCGCAAGATTTCCCCCCCTTCGGCTCGGTCGGCATCGACATGAAGCCGCTGGGCTATGATATCGACGCCGCCGCCCTGATCGCCAAGGATTTGGGGGTCCGGCTGGAACTGGTGCCGGTGTCCAGCAGCAACCGCATCCCCTATCTGACCACCGGCAAGGCCGATCTGGTCATCTCCAGCCTGGGGAAGAACGCCGAGCGGGAAAAGGCGATCGATTTCTCCGTTGCCTACGCCCCCTTCTTCAACGGCATCTTCGGTCCGGCGGATGTGGCGGTGCACGGCCCCGCCGACCTGGAGGGGCGCAAGGTAGGGGTTACCCGCGGCTCGGTCGAGGACATCGAGCTGAGCCGGATCGTGTCCGACAAGGTGACCATCAACCGTTACGAGGATAACAACGGCACCATTTCCGCCTTCCTGTCGGGACAGGTGGAACTGATCGCCACCGGCAACGTGGTCGCCGCCGCCATCCTGGCGAAGAACCCGCCGCGCAAGCCGGAAATGAAGTTCCTGATCAAGAATTCTCCCTGCTTCGTCGGGCTGAACAAGGGCGAAACCGCGCTGTTGGAGCGGGTCAACGCCGCCATCCAGAAGGCCAAGGCCGACGGCTCGCTGAACCAGATCGCGCTGAAGTGGCTGAAGGCGCCGCTGCCGGCGGACCTCTGATACCAGGGCCGGAACGTTCTGACGTTCCGGCCCTGGTATCGGCCGCGACTGCGGCCGCGCGGGCCTATGCCCGCGAAGCCAAGGTCCACGGATGTGGACCGCCCGGCGTTTGAGGGGCCGAAAAGAGCCGACCAGCGGTCGGGACTTTTCGGCAATGGTATGATACGGACATGGCAGGGAAGGGCCGTTGACCCATGGCATACCGTTTCGATTTCGCGGCGGTGTGGGATTACGCGCCGGTGCTGGCCCACGGCCTTGCCCTGACCGTCGTCCTGACGGTCGCCAGCACGGCGCTCGGCATCGCGGTGGGGGTGGCGGGGGCCGCCGCCCGCACCGCGTCCCACCCGCTGCCCCGGCGGCTGGTGGCGGTCTATGTCGAAGCCATCCGCAACACCCCGTTTCTGGTGCAGTTGTTCTTCGTCTTCTTCGGCCTGCCGTCGCTGGGCATCCGGATCGGGGAATGGCAGGCGGCGTTGCTGGCGATGGTCATCAACCTCGGCGCCTATTCCACCGAGATCATCCGCGCCGGCATCGAGGCCACCCCCCGCGGCCAGATCGAGGCGGGGGAAAGCCTGGCCATGAGCCGGGCGCAGGTCTTCCGCCATGTGATTCTGGTGCCGGCCCTGCGCCGCATCTGGCCGGCGCTGTCCAGCCAGGTGGTGATCGTCATGCTGGGGTCGTCGGTCTGTTCCCAGATCGCGGTGGAAGAGTTGAGCTTCGCCGCCAACTTCATCCAGTCGCGCAACTTCCGCCCCTTCGAGGTCTATTTCGTCGCCACCGCCCTTTATCTGGGGTTGGCCGTCGCCACCCGCTGGGTGCTGGCGCGGGTGGGCGGGGCCGCATTCGGGAGACGCCGCCATGGTTGATTTCACCCTGTGGGACATCGTGTCCAATCTGGCGCTGGCGGCGCGGTGGACCGTGCTGCTGTCGCTGGTGGCCTTTGCCTGCGGCGGGGTGGTGGGGCTGGCCGTCACCCTGGCGCGGGTGGCGCCGGTCCCGGCCCTGCGGCGGGCGGCCATGCTCTATATCGAGCTGTTCCAGGGCACGCCGCTGCTGATGCAGCTTTTCGTGATCTTCTTCGCCCTGCCGCTGATGGGGGTGGAAACCACGCCGTGGGCGGCGGCGGCGGTGGCGCTGACCCTGTTCACCAGCGCCTATCTGGCGGAAATCTGGCGGGGCTGCGTGGACTCCACCTCCCGCGGCCAGTGGGAGGCGTCGGCGGCCCTGGCCATGAGCTACGGCCAGCAGATGCGCTATGTGATCCTGCCCCAGGCGCTGCGGCTGGCGGTTGCCCCCACGGTGGGCTTTTCGGTGCAGGTCATCAAGGGCACCGCCGTCACCTCCATCATCGGTTTCGTGGAACTGACCAAGGCCGGAACCATGATCGTCAACGCCACCTTCCAGCCGTTCCTGGTCTATGGGCTGGTGGGGCTGTTCTATTTCGTCCTGTGCTACCCGCTGTCGGCGGCGGCCAGGCGTCTGGAAAGGAATCTGGTCCATGTCGCACGCTAATCCGCTGGTGAAGCTGCACGGCATCCGCAAGTCCTATGGCCCGCTGGAGGTGCTGAAGGGCATCGACCTCAAGGTCACGGAAGGCGAGGTGGTGGCGATGATCGGGCGCAGCGGATCGGGGAAAAGTACCCTGCTGCGCACCATCAACGGGTTGGAGCGCATCGATTCCGGCACCATCGAGGTGGCGGGCGAGGCGGTGGACGCCGGCCAGAAGGATCTGCGCCCCCTGCGGCTGCAGGTCGGCATGGTGTTCCAGCAGTTCAACCTGTTCCCCCACCTGACCGCCGGGCGCAACGTCATGCTGGCCCCCACCGTTGTCCGGAAGCAATCGAAGAAGGAGGTGGAGGAGATCGCCCGCGACGCCCTGGCAAAGGTCGGTCTGGCCGACAAGTTCGATGCCTACCCCGACCAACTGTCGGGCGGGCAGCAGCAGCGGGTCGCCATCGCCCGGTCGCTGGCCATGCGGCCCAAGGTGCTGCTGTGCGACGAGATCACCTCGGCCCTCGACCCCGAACTGGTGAACGAGGTGCTGTCGGTGGTGCGCAAACTGGCGGAGGACGGCATGACCCTGATCCTGGTCACCCACGAGATGCGCTTCGCGCGCGAGGTGTGCGACACGCTGGTGTTCATGCACGGCGGCCGCATCGCCGAACAGGGGGCGCCCGACGCGGTGTTCACCCGGCCCCAGACGCCGGAACTGGCCCAGTTCATCGGCATGATCGGGCAGGCATGATGAGCAACGCGCCTTTGGATGGGGCGGGGCTGCTGGCGCAGGCCGACGCGCTGGCGGCGATCACCGCCGGCCCCGGTCTGACCCGGCTGTACCTGACCGACGAGCACCGCCGGGCCAACGCCCTGGTGGCGGATTGGATGGCCGCGGCCGGGATGGGGGTGCGCACCGATGCCGTGGGCAACATCGTCGGACGGTACGAGGGGGACCGGCCCGGCGCCCCGGCGCTGCTGCTCGGCTCCCACCTCGACACCGTGCGCGATGCCGGGCGGTACGACGGGATGCTGGGGGTGCTGGCCGCCGTCGCCTGCGTGGAGGATTTGCACCGCCGCGGCCGCCGTCTGCCCTTTGCGGTGGAGGTGATCGGCTTCGGCGACGAGGAGGGCACCCGCTTTCAAAGCACCCTGATCGGGTCCCGCGCGGTGGCCGGCACCTTCGATCCCGCGGCCCTGGCGGCAACCGACGGGGACGGGGTGACCCTGGCCCGGGCGCTGGCCGACTGGGGGCTGGACCCGGCGCGTGTGGGTGACGCCGCCCGCCGCCCGGATGAGATCCTGGCCTATGCCGAACTCCACATCGAACAGGGGCCGGTGCTGGAATCCCTGGACCAGCCGGTGGGGGTGGTGACCGCCATCGCCGGGGCGGTGCGGCTGTCGCTGCGGGTGGGCGGCACGGCCGGTCACGCCGGCACCGTGCCCATGGACCTGCGCCGCGACGCCCTAACCGCGGCGGCGGAGATGATCCTGGCGGTGGAGGACGAATGCCGCCGCCGCCCGCCGGTGGTCGGCACCGTGGGCCGGGTGTCCGCCGGACCGGGGGCGGTCAACGTCATCCCCGGCGAGGCCCGCTTCACCATCGATCTGCGGGCCGAACAGGATGAAGCCCGCACCGCGGCACTGGAGGCGGTGACCGCGCAGCTCCACGCCATCGCCGCCCGCCGCGGGGTGGCGCTGACCATCACCCCGACCCACGCCGCCCCGGCGGTGGCCTGTTCCCCCGCGCTGATCGCCCGGATGGACGCCGCCGCGCGGGCCGAGGGCCTGGCCGCCCCCCGCCTGCCCAGCGGGGCCGGGCACGACGCCATGGCGCTGGCGGCCCTGTGCCCGGTGGGGATGCTGTTCGTCCGCTGCCGCGGCGGCATCAGCCACAACCCCGCCGAATCCGTCACCGCCGCCGATGCCGAGGCCGGTGCGCGCACCCTGCTCCGTTTCATCGAATGTTTCGAGGGTCCGTCCCCATGACCAACGTCTCACCCGCCGCATGACCCCATTTTTTCAAGAAACGGGGTCTTCGGGAAAACCGGCGTGGTTCAGTTCCCTCAGGAGCAGCCAGGGATACGGAGTACCCTATCAATCGAGGTGCAGGTTGCCGGCATGCTGCAATCGGGGGATCGTAGGGCAACCAGAGCGTCTTCGGAATACTTCCAGCCGCCGGGCAGCGGCGCGCTCGAAATCGACACCTGCCTCCACTTTGCATGCGCGTTCGCCTGCAAGTCGGGAAGTTTCTGGCACAGAGTTCTCATCAAGGCGGTAATATCCTTGCGGGTGTCGGCGTTGACGTAACGCTGTGAGATCAGGTAAGCCTTGACTGAAAAGGTCAGCGTGTCCTGTGGCAGCCAAGCATAGTTTGAAGCCTTGATTTCAGACGTATAGTACGGGCCTTGCAAAAGACGGTTGGTCGATGGATGAGACGGATCGAGGGCGAGCAGTCGAATGATATCCTTGCCCTCCGCCGAGATACTGGCGAAACGGCTCGCCGGCTGGCCGGCGACCATCAGATAAGCGTCAACCGTCCCGGCAGACAATGCCGACATGGCATCCTCAACCGATGAGAAGTGGAGGTTCGCCGGATCAGGAGTCTTCCCAAACAGCAGCGAGTAGGCCAGAATTGCCGTCATCGCCGATCCACCATCCTGTGGCCCTACCGCGATCTTCCGGTTCTCCAGTTCATGGATGTATTTCAATCCCCCATTCGGGTCGTTTGGCGGAATGCGGGCCAGAACATGCACTTCTTCGTTGTATAAGGGCAGCATAACGCGCAGCGGATCAAGCAGTTCCTGTGCCTCGCTATTCCCCGCATCCGCTAGGTTGCGGAAGTAGAGCAGGACATCCGATTGGACGATCGCCAGCTTGACACCGCGTTGGAAGCGCATCCGGCGAACATTTTCCGCTGATCCGGCGCTTTCAATCTGTATCAGATTCACGCCCGCCGTTGGGGCGACCTTTTCCGACAGATCCTTGCCGATCTGGTAATAGGTGAACTTGGCGTTGCCGGTCGCAACGCAATGTCCTTTGGGATTAGGGCAGGCGGGAAACGCCCCGGTGCCCTGAGCACCCGCTTCGAACGCCATCAGGGCGACGACCGCCTGCATGACAATGAATATACTTGCCTTCCGCATAACCGTCTCCACTGTTGTCCCTTTCCTGTTGTCGAAAGGGTGCGTCACGACACCAGCTTCATTCGTTCCAGAATGCTCCCGAGTTGTCGGTTCGCTTCGATGTCAAATGAAATTTCTTCGGCATTGGCCAGAATTGCCGAGTACAACCCCTGAATCCAGAAGACAGGAAACACAATGCCTCCCCCGTTGTCTTCGAGAGACAGGCTTTCTATTTCAGGAACATCACTGTTCCATTGAGCGAAGATCGCGACCTTGCGGCCAAGGCGGGGGAGGGACACCTTCGGGCGCTGGTCTTCGGGAACACGGCGCCAGTCCATATCATTGATGAAGTCGTTGACGATCTGCGCCGCGACGCGAGCGTACATGTCGATCCAGAGATGACTGTTGGCGCCATCAAGTCCCTCCTTCACCGCGCTACGGATCCGGTCACGCAGCCCGATGCGTCGCGCGGCATCCTTGACGCCAGCAACCAGCACCTGGGCTTGCTCTGTCTGCAAGCCGAGGCGGCGCGATAACAACGCGTTTTCGGTCAACTCGCCCAAAAGGTTGTGCCAGCGGTCCATCAGATCGTCGGCGAAGGCGTCGGCCTTGTGCCAGATGAGTTGCCGCACCTTTGGCGCCTTCTGAACCCGCGGTTCGAGGATGATATCGCCAGCCCAGTCGAAGAAGTCGGTGGCGTTGATGTCGGACAGACCGCCGGCAAGTCCGTCATCGTCGGCCATGCTTTCCGATGCTGTTCCCAAGGCCGGATTTTCGATCCCGTAATAGACTGTCCAGGCGACGTCTTCCGGCAGGTAAAGCCGCTCAAGCAGAAGGCCGAGAGTGTTTTTTTGCAGCATTTGCCACAGTGCAGCGCCGACGATGCGGCCATTTCTTTCCGCTTTTTCCCGTTCACGCACCAGGTCTTCGCTGTGATGCTTGGCGGCAAGCACGGCATGCACGTCTTGCCGCAGCGCCGTAAGATGCGGCAGGATCTGTTCATCCTTGTCGCCGGCGGTCACCGTTTGATCCAGCACTGTCAGCAGGTATTGGCAGCCGGTGCGGTTCGGCTGGGTGGTTTCCTCCCACATCCGTACCGGGTCGGCAACATGTTGGGCCACGAGAGGAGACGTGGTGAAAGACTGCTGCATCTGCTGGAACTGGTGGTTGAACTCCGGTCGAATCCCAATCTCCACCCCGTTCGATGTTTCATGGGTCGCTTTAGAGTAACGAGGATCCCGGATGAAGAAGCAGTTGTTGAACGGCTGCGTACCCGCCCATTGTGCCAACCATTTGTCGTCTGCCTGGGCGTGCTG
Organism: uncultured Rhodospirillaceae bacterium; assembly: GCA_937927415.1. GTDB lineage: Bacteria > Pseudomonadota > Alphaproteobacteria > Azospirillales > Azospirillaceae > Azospirillum. The sequence goes on along the minus strand of CALBDS010000003.1, from coordinate 313,440 downwards.
CCATTCTTCCAACAGGTTCTTGGCGATGCGGGCCTGCCATTTGGCTCCGTGTTCGGCGACCGATCCTGCCTGCTTTTGCAACTCGTTGTTCCAGAAGGTGAAGGCAAGGAAGAACCGGCTGGGTCGGCCGGCACGGGCCTTCGCCGAGGCGCCGATGTTGCGGGCAACCCAGTCATAGGCCAGAATCGGCACGTCCTTGACGTTCATGTTGCTGTCGCTCTGACCAATAATCAGCGTGTTGATTCGGAACTCGTGATCGTAGCTTTCGAACAGGAATGAGACCTTGCCGCGGACGAACACTTCTTTGATTGACACCACAAAGTCGATATGCGTCGGTTGCAGCTTGGCCGAATGGATGATCTGAGAGGGCCGCGCCCCAGGAAAATCGAGGATATCCGCCGTTTCCAGAAAACGGAGGTTTGGCTGCAGGGCGCTTTCGGGCGGGATCGTCAGGGTGACCTCCTTGACGAGCGCGGTGATGACGCTGCGCGGCAAGGTGCAACGCTGGCCCGATTGGCTGACCACCGCCACCGATAGCAAGGTTTCCACCGGCTGGGCCAGCCCGATGACCACGCGGACGTCGAGCAGGGTCCGCGGTTGCGGTTCCCTTTCATCCGTCAGCTTGGGGGTGAGCGCGTCCACCACCGTGGCGGCATGGCGCGCGAAACCAAGCTGTCGCAGGCCGTTGGTGAGTTTACGGAAAACATCAGTGATCGAGGCGATCTGCTCCCATAGGAAGTGGAACAGCTCCCACCGTTCCTCGGCGGTGACGCGGGGTGCCACCTCTGCCAGATCCTCCCAGAAGCCCAGGCGCTTCAGGTCGATGATGCGGACCTCGGAAGGACAGTTCCGTTCCAGGTAGTCCCGCAGGTCGAAAACGTCATCCTCGTCCAGCCCGTCACACGCCGATGCCTGCATGCGCCCGCGCAGCCGGGAGAAGGTTGCCTGCAGCGCCTCGCGGTCCACCGGCTTGGCGGTACCGTCAACCAGCACGTTGGCCAGATAGCCATGGGCGAGGATGGCGGCCAGTTCGGCCTGGTTGAGCAGTTCAAGTTGCACGCCGTCCTGACCGGAGAGCCGCGTCTCCTTGATGGTGAAGCGCGTGACCGCCCCGGTGGATTCCTGACCACCTGGAGGGTTGAGGTCGCGTTCGAAATCACGCCGCGTCCCGTCCGGCAGCAGCACCTCCAGCGGCTGCGATTCATGGATGCGGACCATGTTGGACACCAGATAGGACTTGCCGCTCTGGCTTGCCCCGAACACCCCGATGGCCGGGCGCATGGCGGCGGCCCGGGCCAGCCGCCGGCCGCGGCGGCGGAACTCTTTCAGGCGGCCCAGCATGTCCTGCTGCCCCTGGCTTCGGTCAAGATGGTCCAGGGTCCAGGCGATGCCGTCCTCAATCGCGCTCATCAGGGCCTTGCTCGCCACCGCCACGGCACCGGCGTTTCCCACGGTCATCGTCTTCCCTCCTGTTTCGCTGTGGTCCGCTTCGCGGCGGGGTGGTTTGGGATGGTCATTCAACGAGGATGTCGGCATGGATGACGGTCTGCCGATTTCCGCGGCGCAGCACGGCGTAACTGATCCCTTCCTTGACCGAATGTCCGCCGATACCCCCGGCGTTGTGGACCGACGGATCGACGTCCCGCCAGTCCTCGGGCGAAACGAAGTCGTATTCGAGGAAATGCGCCGAGACATAGGCACCGACGCTGCGCAGGATGTCCCGCCGTTCTGGGATGTACAGTCCGGAGAGCCGTGCCAGCAGCGACCGCAGGGCGCGGCCGAGCCGTTCGACTTTGGCGTGCTCGTCCACGGCGCTTTCCGCCAACCCCAGTCGGACCTCGATCCAGCCCAGGCAGAAGCCGATCACGAAGGGCCCGAGCGCCTCGGACGGCTGATCCAGGGCGCTGCGCAATGCCCCGCGCACCTCGGCGATCCGGGGATCGGACCCAAAGCTCTGCTCGATCAGCGGGGCGATCGGCAAGGTCCGGTGCAACGCCTCCTTGGCGCGGTGTTGCTGCACAGTGGTGTCGGACAGCCGGCGTTCCAGCGCCACGATCTTTGCATCGCGATCGGCGAGGGCGGCTTCAGCCTGCTGGCACCGGGCGGTCTCATCCGCCAGCCGCTGGTGAAGCTCACCAAGGCTGGCCCGCAACCCGGCTTGCAGCCGCCGCAGGCTGTCCATCGTCATGAACGCACGCAGCACGCTGGCGAGCCATGCCTGCGCGGGTGGAGCCGCGTCGCCATCGTCTTCGTCCGGCAAGGGAACGCGAAGCCGTGGGTTGGCCGCCAATTCGGCAAAAGCGTCCGGTCCGGCCAATTCGACCAGCAGTCGGGCAAGGTCATCCACATTGGGAAAACCGTCCTCCATCGCCTGTGCGGGCGGCGGCACCACCGGAGCCGGCTGGGCGCGCGGTGCCGGCTCCGGTGGTGCCGGCGGTTCGGGCCGCTCGGCCAGCGGTTGGCTGATGCGCGGCGCCGGGGGAGGTGTCGCGGCGGGGTCCTTTTTTTGTTGCCCCGGAAGGGGCGCACGGATCGATGTCTTGTCGGACACGGGCGAATCCCTTCGCTGACTTAGAACTTGGAAAGGAAGAACGTGCCGGTGTCGAGCCAATGCCCGGCCTCGGAGGCAAGCGACTGGGGCTTCAGTTCCAGCGGATCGCCGCCGACCGGCTGGCCCTGGTTGTCCAGGACCTCCGCCCGACGGATGGTTTCGCGCAGTTCCGGCCGGGTGGGGTCGCGCTTCAGCGTTACCGACAGGGGAAGCCGATTGCGCAGCCGCTCCGCCGGGGATTCACTCTCTTCAGCCCTCGGCGGTCGGAATCGCAGCTTGCCGAGCGGGGAGGCGATCCACCCATCGCCGGGGAGCTGGCGCATACCGATCAAGGTGTCGCCGTTGAAGAGAAGCGTGCCATGACTGTGCTCCGGATCCGGCCCGAGAACCACATCGTCGAGTTTTTGGTGCTGCGGGTTGAAGGTGCCGATGTAGGCCGCCGTCGAATGAACGTTTCTGCGCAGATGGATGGTATCGATCCGGAAGCGTTCCAGCCGGGACAGATTTCCTGCCATGAGAGCCACCGCAGCGCCGACGGTGACGCAGGTCTTGGGGTCGTGAATGACCCCCTTGGCGTCGGAAAATGGGTACCAGGTGCCGATACGGTATCGGCCCAGATTGACGATCCGGTCGGGTGACACCGGCAAGAACGACACGAAGAGTTCGCGCACCACCGGCATGAGCGTCGGGCGTCCGGCAAGCAGCAGCAGATCACAATTGTACTGAGCCAGAATCCCACACAGCGCGGCGATCCGTTTCTGCATGACCTGCCGAACGGAAAGCTCCACTTCCTGGTGGTCGAGCGACCAGATCATGTCTGCCAGCCGGAACCCGCGACCACCGAGGCTTTCGATCCGTCGCTCGACATACTCTTCGATCGCCCGTTGCGGTGCGGGTTGATCCTCGAAGAAGCTGCGATAGTCGCGCTGCTCGGCTGGCTTGCGCTCCACGGCGTGCCGGATCATCGCAAGGGCCATTGGCATCGCCACCTGATTGGCGAAAGCCTGCCGGTGCATGCGGTCGGCAGCCGACTGTCCGCCATAGTCTGCCCCGAACAGCATATTCAGGGCGACCGCCGGGTCACTGCAGCCCAATTCGCGTGCCCGCTCGCCGATTGGCGGCAGAACGCAACGTTCGATCACCCGCTTGGCGATGTCGTCGCCAGCGATGTTGAAGCCTTCCCAGAAGTCCGGTTTCGGCTTGACGACCGGTGTTGCCGAGGATGCGTCGTAAGTGTAGGTGCACACCATAACGTCGGTGGTGCCGCCGCCGATATCGACGCTGGCAACCCGCAAGGACGGGCGGTCCCCGTCGATCGATGCGCGCTCCCGGCCATAGGTCCGGAAGAAACGCCCGACATCACCACCGAACCGGCTGTGAATCTCGCCATAGACGAACACGAGCTGGGCGCAGGTCGCCTCGTCGTATCCCCATTCGTGGCGGAGTTCCGGCCGGACGTCGATGTCGTCGGGATCAGGGATAACGCGGATGTCGATATCAAACGGTGCCGTGCCGGAAAAATGCCCTTTCAATGCCGTGATCGCGTCGCGCGCGTGCCGGCGCAGGGCCACCTTTTCGCGTTCCAACATAGCGGTCGGGCAGGTCACCACGATCCGGCGCAAGCTGCGGCGGCGGGTTTCGCGGCCATGATGGGTCCGGAATTCAGGACTGTTGATCTGCACCATGGCGTGCAGGATCAGTTCCACGAACACGAACGTCATCAACGATGCCCGCGAGAAGCATGCCCGTGAGGCAAGAAGCCGCTGTCCCTGGCCATCCAGAAGGGCGCCGTCACGTGAGAACTGGTTGGTGAACTCGCTGAGGGGCGGGTTGGGCTTGTCCCCGACCGGATTGAGGCACCAGTGATCGTCATCGTGGCGCGGTTCGGTGTCCCACAAATACCGCTTGGGGCTTGACATGCCTGTGGGGTAGTTCGGCGAGCCGCTGACCACTGCGCGGCGGACGGCCTCGTGCCCCAGCCGCAACAAGCTGGGCCAGTCGAATGCGTCGGGGCGGCCGCAGAGGCTCGTCGCCTCCACCGGGCCGAAGTCCGTCCGGACGAATTCCACATGCATCGGAAAAGCATCGTCGTAGACGACATCGGGCTGGGAGAGGTCGCGGATGCGCAGGCGCGATGCGTTCTGGTTGAAGGTAACCGCTTCGCCTTCGTTGCTTTGCAAAAGGATACCGCAGGATCGGGAGTTCCCGATGTCGAGGACCAGATCGACCTCAATGTCCAACTTTTCGTCGGCCGGCCTGTCTTCGTAGTGCAGCTTGACCTCCGGGAACTCGGCCGCGGTTGCGAGCATGCGCAGGAGGGTCGAATAGAGAGCGATTGGCAGGAGGTGAAAATCGGAATGAACCAGCGCGCCAAGTCGGCTTTTCCGGGTGTTGAAGCAGGATTGCAGCCACTGCATCACCCACGTCTCGGACAGGAAGCCCATGCTGTCCTCGGCCCGGGTCACCAGAGCGAAGGAAAACTGACTGTGGTCGTCGGTCGTGGGCAACAGATAGGAATCGTGCTGGTCATCCGCCGCCAGAGTGGTGTCGAACGCCAGAACGATGCTGTGGGTTGGGCCGCCCGGCCGCGGTGTGCCGGCGATCGGCTGGAAACGCATGCGCGCCCAGACCAGCGGGCCATGTTCGAACTCGACGCGATCCTGGACGAGCCGGCGGCGGAAATAGGGCACCGGCAGCCAGCATCCCTCGAAGCATTCCAGGACCGGACGCGCGGTGATTGTGCTGATGCGCTCCTCTCCCACCGGCCGCTTGGTCTTCGGATCGATAACCGGGTCGCCATTCAGGACGTTGACGAAGGTCCGCCCATCGTCCGACATGCGGAGAAACACCAGTTCGGCGCTGTCCTCATACTCCAGTTCGCAAACATTTTGTGTGACCCTCGCCGCGGCCGAACCGCTTCCAAAATCGCCGACAAGATCGATGAACTGAATTCCAGAATTTCCGATAAGATTGATCGTCTTCATCGTTTTGTTTCCTGATGATTGAAGCAGGTATTCCGGAATGCCAGCTCTAGTTCGGCCCTATGTAATCTACTTTATAATCAAATTGTCCAGTTCCAACGACCATGACAATAAGTCTTTCCGTGACTTCATCGATCTTAAGAATCTCATTCCTGCTTGTTTTGAATCCGTCGCCGCTGTATCCAATACGCATTCCATTGTATTTTGTGTAATACAGAGAGGTAAGAGAAAATTTTCCATTGCCACTATTCAGGCTTGTGCTGTCGTATGTGGCGTTTGGCTTGAATCCTTTCTCTTGTCTTAGGACTTTGTCTTGCATGTCCTGGACAGACCTTACGTCGACATTTTCTGCTGCCCAAACTTCATCGCCAAGGTCTGTTCCTGCCAGATGCTTCCCGGTTTCTGTGAACAACTGAATATCGTCGTCAGCTCCATTATCGTTTATTTCTATGATAAAATTCCGATCTCCCGGCTCAAGTATATAATAGGCAGCAAAAAGACCAGACGAGGCTCTTTCGAATTTATTATTTCCTTTAATAATTGTGAATTGTGTCAGTTGAATGGGGACGATGCCCTTGCAACATGTGACGGTGACTTCTGAGGAACCATAGCCACGACGTTCAGCAACGATGGTGACGCTGGTGCCGGCAGGAAGATCGGGAAGGGTTGCCAGCCCGGTCTGATCCGCGGGCTTGGATCCCGATCCGGTTGGATGCTGGAACTTCACCGTCACCCCGGACAATCCCACGCCGGTCCGGGCATCGACCACTTTGACCTGCAACGGCTGCATGGTCCGTTTCAACTTTACCACCGCCTGTTCGCCGCAGCATGCGACGGTCTGGGGCGGGGCCGGATCATAGCCCGCCGCCATCGCCACCACCGCCATGGATGCCCCCTGCGGCTGTCCGGGAAAGTTCGCGTGCCCGTTCTGGTTGGCTGCGACCTTGCTGCGCACCGGCCCACCGGCCCGCTCGTACAGCGTGACGTCAGCACCCGGGATCGGCGCGCCGGTCGCGGCATCAATGACGGTGACGCGCAGTTCGGCCAGAATCCGATTCAATGCCACAACCGGCGTTTCGCCGCAGCATCGCATGGGCGATGCCGCCCCCGCCGCATAGCCGATGGCCGAGGCTGAGACGGCCAGAGTGGTTCCCTGTGGTAACCCGGTAAAACCGGCCTGACCGACGGCATTGGTGGTTGTCCTGCCACGCTCGGCCTTGCCCGCCGGGTCACGCACCACCACCTCCGCGCCGGCGATCGGTGCTCGTGTCGCGGCATCGACCACGCTGACCTTGAGGTCGGCCATCAGCCGCTGCACCGTTACCACCATCGGCTGGCCGGTGCAGCATGTCATCGACGTCGCCGCCCCCGCCGCGTGGTCTGCCGCCGTGACACTCACCGTCAGCGCGCTGCCCTGCGCTTGCCGGGGCAACACCGCCACGCCGTCGGCACCGCTTTCCAGCCGGCCGATCTCGGTGCCATTGGCCATCACCACCAGCGACGCCCCGGCCACCGGCGACTGCGTTCCCGCCTCCACCACCAGAAGACGCAGGTCACCCCAGCAGTGTTCCGAACCCCACGGCAACCGACAATCCCGCCACAGCCCGGCCAGCACCAGTCCCGCCAGCACAAGGCCCGCCGCTATCAGACCCGCCACTGCGGGGCGTGGCCATCTCCGAACCGGCCGTACCAGCCGTGGTGCCGGCCGTTCAATCACAACGTCGTACAAATCGATGTCTGCCGACAGCGCCGTCTGCACCGGCGTCTCGTTTCCTTCTGCCAGCCGCATCCGTCCCGCAAGCGCCACCGCGGCACCGGATACCGGGGGCAGTTCCAATTCCCCCGCTCCGTTGGTTACCCCTTCCGCCATGGTCAACGTCGTGCCTGAGCCGTCGATCGCCCGCACCGATACCGTCACTCCCGGCACCGGGCCGCTGCCGTCCGCCGCGACCGCCCGCAGGACCACGCGGCGCGGCCGATCCACCGTCAGCGCCACGGTCTGGTCCGCCGCTCCGGCTGTCAGACGGGCCGTACTCCGCGCCAGCACCGCCCCCCCGGGACCGGCTTCCTCCATCACCAGCACCGACAGCGCCCGTTCCAACGGCAGCCCGGCAAAGCACACCGCCCCGGTATCATCCGTCACACCGCGCCGGTCCGCACGTCCCTCCGTCTCAAGCGCCACCCACATTCCCGGCACCGCGCCCTGCCAGGACCGGACCTGCACCGTCAGACTCCCTTCCACCGGCAGGCGCTCATCAAACAGCATGCGCAGCACACGATGCGGCGCGTTCCACACGCTGCGCACAAACCCCCATTCCGTCAGCACCGGCTCTCCGCCGATCATAAACACCGACGCCGTTCCGGGGATTTCAAATGCCTTCTCCAGTGACCGCAGCAGCGCCCGGCGCTCGCTCTCGTCGTGCACCGGATGCTCCTCCACCAGCCGATGCAGGCGCCCCATGGTGTTCCGCACCCGCCACAGAAGCTCCTCCTGCTCCGTCGGGGTCAGGTCATCGAACCCCCGCACCTCCCCTTCGAGATCCGTCATCCACCGGATCACCTTCCGCCCATCCGCCTCCACCCCCGGTACCGGGCGTGCGAACAGGCAGTGGGCGTCATCGGCTGCGAAAACCTGACGGAACTGCTCGTACAGAACGCCAACTTCAACCGTACCGTCGAGAACAGGACGAACCTCCGTTCCCTCCGTCGTCCGGATCTCATAACGCGCGATTGTCTGGCTCATGCCTGTTCCTTATCGTTCACGTCGGAGCAGAAGGCTGAAGAGTCGCCGTCCCTGCACGTCGTCCGCGTACGCGGTGCAGCGGGCAACGGCATCACTCTCGGCTTCACAGGAAAAGACGGTCGCCCCCCCGGCCTGCGCACAGACCACGCCGTCCGACGCCTTCATCAACGCCTCACGGTTGCGCAGTTGGATCGACAGTGCGACGGAGCATGTTCTCCCCGACTCGCTGACGGTCAACCGCCCACCGTCATTGCGCACATCGAACACGAAGGTGGTCGAAGATCCTTCGCCCTGCCGGTTCGCCCGCCATTGGCCCTGAGCAAACCGCATATGGTTGAGCCGGATGATCTCCGGCTGCGCCCGGCAGCAGGTGACAGGTTGTGGCGAAGCCGGATCGTAACCGGGGCTTGATGCCGCCACCGCCAACGCCGCGCCCGAAGCTTGCTGGGTGAAGATCGCCCGCCCGCTGTTGTCAACGGGAACCTTGTTGCGCAGCAGTCCGCCCGCATACAAGCTGACATCCGCCGATGGGATCGGTGCGCTGGTCACCGCATCAATCACTGTCACGCGCAGGTCCGTTAGCGCCCGTTGCAAAGGCAACACCCGCGGCGGACCACTGCAGCAGGCGACATCCATCCACGTCTGGGGGGTATAGCCCGGTGCCGACACACTCACCGACAGGAGCCGTCCCGGGTCTTGACCGGGGAAACTGGCGTCCCCCCCCGTGCCGGTGGTTGCCGTGTTCGCACCCAGGCGGATCTCGGCACCGGCTATCGGTGCCGAGGTGGCCGCGTCAGCCACGTGCAGTTGGAGTTCCGCCACCACCGGACGCAGTTCGACAGTAACGGCAGAAGGATCGCAGCATGTAAACGGTGGAATATGTCCTGGGCTATACCCCTGTGCCATCGCCGACACCGCAAAAGAAGCGCCACGCATCTGTGTGGGAAAATCAGCCAGCCCGGCGGCGTTGGTGATGGCTTTGCGTTCGATGCCGTCGTCCGGCCGGGCGGTGACCTCCGCCCCGGCGATTGCCGACCGGCTCCCGCTCTCCACCACCTGGACTGACAGATCCGCCGTCACCGGCGGGGCAGGCTGCAGTTCCACAATCACCGGCCGGTTGCTGCAGCATACGAGCGGAGGCGCGGTGCCGGGCAGATAGGCCGGGGCCGTCGCCGACACAGTCAGTTCCATGCCGGACAGTTGTTGCGGCACCGTCACCTGCCCATCACCGTTCGTCACCCCTTGGCCACGTTCCCTCCCTCCGGAGCCTTCGCGCACCACCACGGCCGCGCCAGGAATGGGGGTTCGACTGTCCGCTGCGATGACCAGCACCGGCAATTCGGCCGGTGCCGGCAAAAGCCGCCGCAACGCCACCGTGACCGGCTCGGTGCCGCAGCATGTTTGTGACAATCGTTCTGGGTGGAAACCGGCCTGTTCGACCGTCATGGCCACCGTTTCACCGGGCGGCAGTTCCGTCAGGATCACGATGCCGCCGGCATCGGTTATCAGCGAAGCGCCCGCAACCCCAGTGATGGCGACCCGTGCACCACCAATCGGCACCCGGCTTTCCGCGTCGATGACCATCAGGCGCAGGTCGCTTCGGCATTGAGCCGGACCCCATGGCAGCCGGCAGGTCTGCCACAGAGCGAACATTCCCCCAAACGCCGCCAGCAGAAACACGGCGGCCATCCACCATGGCCGGTGCGACGGATTTGGAGGGTCAGCAGGGGGGACGGAGGTTTTGGGAGGGAGTGGCTCGGAGGGAGGGAGTGGCTCGTCCTCGGATTCGGGAGCCGATAGCACGGCGGAGCGCGGATCGATGATTGCATCTGCGGAAATCCAGGCCATCTCCGTGAGCCAGCCGTCTTGCGACAGCCAACTCCCGGCCTTCTGGAACGCGTCACCGCGGCTGATCGCGAACTGCACACTCTCGGCGCCGTCGGCGGCAACGGCCTGATCGGTGTCCTTGGCCGACCGTGCCAAGCGGACACCGCGCGTCATTGACACGCCGGTTGATTTTACCGGCTCCAGAACCTTCGCCAGGCTTTTGATATCGAGCGCAACGTCGAAATGCCGCTCCCGTGCGCTCACGTATACCGTGACCATTCCCGTTGGAATATCCGAGCGGCGTATCAGCGCCCCGACGACCCAGTTGTTGAGCGGGAACCGGATGGTGATGGCATCGGGTGCCTCGCCATGCACGATGCAGACGTCGATGCGGCGAGCATCCTGAGGATTCCGCGTCAGGCTGATCTGTGTCGGGTGGACGACATCCTCGCCGCTCATTGAATTGCTCCAAAACGTTGCCAATGCATCAGACCTGTCTTTTCACCCCGCTCGCTCATCCCGAAAAAGAACCGCTTGGGATGGCTGCATCGCACGACCTGCTCTGAAATTTAAAAAATCAATCAATGCGGGCATTTGTTTTCATTTTTGAATAGTAATTGGTTAAATAAAAATCTCCTATTTTCTATTTTATCATTGGAATAATGAGGTAAGTTGAAAATTCCGTATGCCATTATTTGATGGGAACATCTGTCTTGGATAAGGAGTCATGATCTTCACCGCTCCCGCTCCATGAAGAAATCCACCAGCCCAACATTGGTCCCGCCCAGATCCCTGGCGGTGCACTTGGCAGAACGATGCCCATCAGCAACGCAGGCGAACTGATAGCGTTCGTAACTGGAGTGCCTGTCCGTGCATGGGGCGTCTGTCTGCTGCAGAAGAAGCAATTCCTGATTGTTGAAAGTCAGAGTCAGAGAAGCGGAGCATGTCCCCTCCGGCTCCTCATAGGTGATGCGTCCGCTGCCGTCCCGACGGATATCGAACACCAGCTGGATCGTCTGCCGGTCCCGGCGGCGCACCAGATTTTTGCTCGCCCGCCAAAGGCCCTCGGCAAAGGTCAGGTCCTGTGTCGGCTGATCGGGAAGGGTCAGCTTTTCCTGGGGGGGCGGTGCTCCCGCTCTGTCCTTTGCCGTGCGCTCCAGTTCGGCGACCCGCCGTTCCAGATCGCTTATGCGCCGCATGGCCTCGTCACAGTCGCACCGCACGGATGGGCCGGAAGGTGGCGGCTCGGGTGACGGGGACGGACCGGCCACTTGGGCGAGGGCGCTGGCGATGTTGATGGCCGGCCCGACGCTTGGTCCATCCCGGCCAACCCCAACGGGCCGGCCGGTATCCCGCAGAAGCCGGCGCAGGTCGGCCGGCTTCAGTGTCGGCGCCAGCGATACGATAAGCCCTGCGGCGCCGGTGACGAAGGGCGCTGCCATGCTGGTACCGCTCATGGAACCGAAACCGGCGGCGGGCAGGGTGCTGACGATGTCTACGCCCGGTGCGCTGACGGTGACGCCCGGGCCGAAGTTGCTGAACGAAGCGCGGCTGCCGTCGGGCGCGAGTGCCCCCACGTAGAGCGGCAGGGTAGATCGCTTCATCGGATCCAATTCCATGGGAATGTTTTCATTCCCTGCCGCGGTGACCAAAAGCGTGTTGGCGCTTTCGGCCCGGCGGTACAGCCGTTCCCACATGATTCCTTCAGCGCGTGTCGCCGCCACAACCTCGGGAACCTTGGCCAACAATTCCGGCATGGACAGGCCGGCGAACTTGTTGCCAAAGTCGGTACCGAGGGAAAGGTTGATGACGCGCGCGCCCCGCCGGATCGCGCTTTCGACCCCATCCATGATGGCGGATGAGGACATGTTGCCGTGGTCGTCGGCCACGTCCACGAGCATCAGCCCGCAGTCCAAGCATACCCCGCCAATCCCGGCCGCTTTGTCGAGCATAGCCCCGGCAATGCCCGCGACGTGGGTTCCATGCCCGCGTCCGGCGTCCGCATTGCCGAGAGCCGCTGTGCCGGTGACGCTACGGTAGGTATACTGGGTCCCGCCTGCCAGATCGGGGTGGGTGGCGGCGAAGCCGAGATCGACGATGGCGATGAGTGTCGTCTTGGCTCCGGTGGTCCGGCGCCACGCTGCCGGCGCTCCGATGAAGTCCAGCCCCCAGTTCTTCAGCCCGGTTGGGGCCGCTCCCGCGGCTGGGCTGCCGGTAACCGCCTCGGGGGATACCCCCTCGACATCCGGATCGGCCTGGAACAGTCCTTTGACCGCCGTCCCAATCGCATCGGCCGCACATTCCACCTGCACCACGCCGATTTCCGGGCGATAGCCGACGAACCGCCCCCCATGTCCGGCCAATGGCTTTTGCAAACGCTGCATGAAGGCAGCCGGTTCGACACCATCTTTCAAGGTGACAAGCAGACGGTTGGTGACGACCCGGCGTCCCAGCGGATCCTGTGCGTCCCGGGCGATGAAATCCGGGTTGGCCGGCGACAGGCCTGGGTGGGTGGGCAGCATCGGAGGAGAAGCCGACCAGACAAGAAACACCGCCACCGTAACGATGCACGCCAACGCAAGTGCACCAGCCCCCAGTGCCCAGACACGCCGACGTGGTGGCGGTAATGATACGGATGGCGAGGGTGATGGCGGTTCGGGCGTTATGGCTTTCGCATCGGATGCCGGAGCTGCCGGCCGGTTCAGCGCCTTGATTAATCGGAAGCGTGCCTGTTCGGGGGTGCTGGCGTGGAAGCCCCAGCAGGCCAGCGCAATCCGCCCCTTCTCCACCATCACCCATGCCAGGCCGGGAACCTCGACCGCCAACTGCAGCACTTCACCGATCTGTCGGCGGTCGCGATCATCGCTTTCGCGCAGTTCCCGGCTGAGAGAGACAATGCTGTCGAGCAGGGATGCCAGCGTTGCTTCGTATGGTGCCCGCTCAGCCTCCGCCAGCGATGTCAGCGGTACGGGGTTGACCAATGATGCCGACAGCCATACCGACTTGCCCCCGGTCCGTGCCGCTTCGTCGGAAACGACCGGCTTGGTAAACAGTGCCGCCACATCCGCGCCAAGCCGACTTGCCACCAGGGCATGTATCTGTTCGTATTGGGTGTAAACCTCGCGCCCATACCACATGATCGGGCGAATGTCGTCCATCCTGCATGAGAAAATTGGACTTTCCATCGCCTGTCTCGTTTGTTTCTGAAATAACGATCAATGGTCGAATTTATTATTTAAATAATATGGAGTGCATGTTTGTTCGTGCGCCGATGTATATTTCGCATGTTATTTTTCATTTGCTGAACACTCATTCAGTTACGCAAAATTATTTATTTTTCTGAAATTTTTATTTAACAAAGCGGTTTCACGATTTTGATCGTAGCCGCTCCATTGAGCACCAAATTTATCGCCGATCTCTGACGCCCCTGCCACCAATTACGCGCCATTGTTTTTTCGATTTCGCGCCAAAATAATGATCATGAAATGCTATTCTCCTGTATGTGTTCTTTTATCGATCAACGCTTTCCAAAGTGGTGTTGGCTGATGGATTGATCTCTGGAAGGTCGTCTTTCTCCAAGCGGTGGCGCCATGCCCGAGGTGACATGCCATGCACCATGCGAAAGGCCGCGCTGAAATGGGCCGGCGACGTGTAACCGAGGGCGAGTGCGATTTCGGTGATGTTGGCTGTGCCATGCAGAAGCTTGCGTGCTTCACGCATCCGCAATTTGCTTTTGTATTCCCCGAAGCTCAGCCCAGTGAGTGCCGTCAGCTTCCGTTGCACGACACGCGTGCTGCGGCCGCAGGCTCGGGCAATCATCGGCAGGGTGATGGCTGGTTTGCGGACCGAAGATTTTCCCAGTGCGTCAAGGATTGCGCCATGGACGCTGGTTAAGAACTGGCGGTCGGCGGTACTCAGGGTCAACGGTTCCAGCCCGTCGGTCACCGCTTCTCGCAGTTCCGGTGACAGAATCCGTCGGTGGGGGCCATGCCGATCGGTGGTCCGGTTGAAGAACATCTCACAGACACACAGCAGGAACTGGCGCTCATCGCGGGGCACCCGGGTGTTGACGCTGACCGTCGCGCCAAGGTCGGCGATGCCGCGACTTTCGTCCCAGGCCGTCAGCAGCAACAGAAGCGGGACGTGGTTGGGCGTTGGAGGCACGCCCAACCACGATACGGTGCTCTCAGTACCAGCCGCATCGCCGGGCAGGTAAACATCGCAAAGCACGTAGTCCGGCATCAGGTCCTGGGCCATGCGGCGCCCGACATCCATATCGGGGGCCACATGGCATATGTGTTCAGGTTCAAATGCGTCCCAGTGCCATCGAGTGGCTCCTTCCTGCCCGTCGATGAACAACAGGGTCAGACCGCCGGCACTATGGACGAACTTCGCCGTTGCCTTCCTGTCACCAACGTACAGCTTGCTCTTCAATGTCCACAGTGCGGAAAATTTCATCGGTTCACTCGCCGTATTTTCGAATGAAAACCCGGCGGAAAGGTTACGAAGAGCACTCACACCGCGCTGTCGGAAACGCGGCAAAAATTGCGTCATGGCGCGTTTTTGATGTACGTCTCATCATGAAGGCGCCCATACGTACACCATGAAGAGGGACGTACAGCCTGTGACGGGGCCGATCCATGGAGTGATCGCGTTTTGGGAGTTGCTTTTCGATCCGGCATTGAGCCCCCGTGGGGAGCGTTGGCGACAGCCGCAAAACCGAAGTGATCCAGTGCCCTGGGCCATGGTGCACTCTGGAAGCCGTCGCGTTCGCTACCCTGCATGGGTGGGGTTGGTTCGACCACCGGCGTCTGCTCGATCCATCGGCAAATTCCGTCGAGGTCGAAGCGCACAGTTATACCAGGGCCGGAAAATCTTGATCTGTGGGCCGCTGGCGTCAAATGAGACGTTCCGCCCCCTCCCCGCGGGGGAGAGGACAGGGAGAGGGCAAACATGCGCGATCGGAGGTCAGAGGTCGGAACTTTTCGGCAATGGTGTCATGCTCAATCCAAGGACGCCGCCATGGCGGCGGAACTCAAGCCGAATGGCTTCCGACAAATCCGGTGCTGTTCATTTCATTTTTTCGATTCGGATCAATAGGCCAGGGTCAGGGCGATGTGCGGCCGTCCTTCGCCGGTGGTGAAGCCTTCCTTGCCGACGATCTGCCAGCCGTAATCGAACGCAAAGGTCAGAGCCGGTGCCAGGGTGTAGCGCATTCCCACACCAATGCCCGACAGGGACGCCGTTTTCGGCTCTCCCGCTCCCGGAGCGCGGTTCTGGGCCACGCCATAATCCCAGAATCCGAGAAACTGGAGCTTGTCGTCCCGGTCGCGTCCTCCCAGGAGCTTGGTCAGGCTGATGTCGGGCGTGCGCAGTTCGGTGGAAAACAGGGCGCCCTGATCGGCGTTGATCTGCCGTTCCTCAAACCCGCGCACCGACCCGCTGCCGCCGAACCCCAGCTGTTCGGATGGCATCAGGGGACCGCTGGCAAGCTGGCCCTGGACGCGGACCAGCCATGAGAACGACTCCGGCAGCCGAGTCAGCCGGTCCACGCCGATGCGGGCGTAGGTATAGCGCGCGTCCACACCGGCCCGCTGGGTCTGCATCACCGCGCTGGTGTTCTTGTCGTCGAAGCCGCCGGGGCTGAAAACCGCGGTGGCGTTGACGGCCGTGGTGCCCCAGGCGTCGGGCCGGGACGCGCTGTAGGCGGCGACCCACTGGGCGACGTCGGCGGCGGTGTTCAGCACCGACACCCCGCCGAATTCCAGGTTGTTGTTGGTCCGTTTCCAGTCGAAGCCCGCCTGGATCTGATGGGCCACGTTCCACACCTCGGGCAGCGGAACCGTGTAGCGGGCCGATGCTTGGGACGACCGACCGATCTGTCGGAAGGATTCCGGCACGTCGGGCACGCTTTCCGCGTAGCTGCCGAACAGGGTCAGGGTGTGGCGCCAGGGCAGGGGGATGGTGTAGCTGCCGGAATGGCCGGCGAAATGCGGCTTGGCGCCCAGCCCGTCGTTCCAGAAATCCGGGCTGGCCGTGAACTGGTAGGACAACTGGTGGTCGATCCCGAAGGCGTTGCCCCAGTTGATCCCGGCGAAGGTCCGGTTGCGGTCGGTGGCCTGGGTGCCGGTGTTCTCATAGCCGCCGAACACCCGGAGGGGGAAACGGTCGGTGGTGCGCAGGATGATGTCGCTGGCCCCCGGCTGTTCGCTGCGCTGGTAGACGAGGTGGCTGCGGCGGAACGGATTCTGGTTCAGCCAGTTCACATCCTCCAGCAGCGAGCGGCTGCTGATGCGGTCGCCGGGGGCGGTGCGAACCTGCGACAGCAGGAGCCCATCGGAAAACCACTCGTTTCCTTCGGTGCGGACCTGCCCGGCCCGGAACTCCAGGGCCAGGATCTGCACGGTGCCGGTGGAGATGTCCTGTTCCGGCACCAGCACGTCCACCAGCGGGCGGTCATGCTCCCGGAAATAGAGCACGGTGGCGCGGGCGATCTCGTTCAGCCGGTCGAGGGTCAACGGCTGCCCCAGGTGTGGCGCGATCAGGGCACGGAATTCCGGCGTGTCCAGCACATCCACCGCAGCGGTTTCCACCCCCGCAACCGTCAGCCCCTGGCGTTGGAGCTGATCGGCACGGGCATGGAACACCAGCCCTTTCAGGGCGGGCAGGATGGTGGCCTGTCCCGCCGGCAACCCGCTTCCCGTCGGCGGTGTTGCGGGCAGGGCGTCGGTCCGCGGGTTGGCCGGCGGTTCCTTGGGCGCGATGCGCTCGAAGTTCTGGGCGGCGGAAACGCCCGGCCAGGACATCAGCGCCAGGGCCACGCCGGTGTGGCCCAGGAGGTTCAGGACAAAACGGGAGATCATTGGGCCGCCGCTCCCTGGGTCGGGGTTGCGCCGGTCCGGGCTTCGCCGGGGGCCGCCGCGGTGTCGGAGACGAGAGTCACGTTGGGGTTTTCGTTGCTGCGGAAGGTGTTGAAGCTGGACGCCCCCGCCGTCACGCCGCCGGACAGGCCGGGTGTTGTGGCGGACGAGCCGGTTCCCGGAGCGGCCGGCGTGCCCTGGAACAGGCTCGCGTAGCCGACCGTCTGGCTGTAGGTGACGAAGACGTTGCCGGTCTGGACCGTCGCCTCCACATGGCCCGACCCCTGGGGGATCGCCGGACCGCCGGTGGATGCGGCGGACGGCAGCGGAACAACCACCGGAGCACCGCCGGGCTGAGCGCCCGCCGACGGCATGGTGGGGGCTGCCGCGTT
Source organism: uncultured Rhodospirillaceae bacterium (assembly GCA_937927415.1). Lineage (GTDB taxonomy): Bacteria > Pseudomonadota > Alphaproteobacteria > Azospirillales > Azospirillaceae > Azospirillum. The sequence goes on along the minus strand of CALBDS010000003.1, from coordinate 296,086 downwards.
TCCTCCGAAGCCCATGGATGCGCCTGTTTGGGTGTAGGTGGGTGGGTTGGTCTGGGATGCGCCTGTCAACGCCGTCCCACCCACAGGAGGCACCACGATGAGCGGAGTGATGACCTGCGCGACCGGAGGCGGAGCGGGCGGGACAACCGGCGGCGGAGGCGGCTGGACCACGGGTGGATCGACCACGGGCGGCTGGACCACGGGCGGCTGAACAACAGGCGGCTGGACCACGGGTGGATCGACCACGGGTGGATCGACCACGGGTGGATCGACCACGGGTGGCTGGACCACAGGCGGCTGGACCACAGGTGGATCGACCACAGGTGGCTGGACCACGGGCGGCTGAACAACAGGTGGATCGACCACGGGCGGCTGGACCACGGGCGGCTGGACCACGGGCGGCTGGACCACGGGCGGCGGCGGGGGAGGCGGCGGCGGGGGAGGCGGAGGAGGTGACGGTGCGGCTTCCGCGTAGATGAAGCGGGCCGCGTCGGTGAACGTGGTCGGGTCTTTGGTCAGATAGGTGCCATTATAAGTAGCGTCGGCGCTCAGCCCGCCCTTGACGGTCCCCGCCTCCGTGGCGGAGTAGATCAGCCATTGCCGGTTCGCCTGCACGGCCGTGGCGCCGGCGTTGTTGATGACGTTTCCGGTGGCGCTCAGAACCACCATGCCGCCGGGTTTGAGTTCTTCGGTGGTGTCCTGGGGGTTGTTGCGGCCTTCCGGTGCTGTGGCCGACACGGTGGTGCCGGCGGCCAGGGTCAGGTCGCCCACCGTGCGGATGTTGATGGTGCGGAAAAGGGGGCCGCCGATATCCCCCGACAGCACCAGCCCGCCGGCCCCATCCACGATCTCCACGTTGCCGGTGATGTTGCCCGCAGCCGTGTGGACCAGCCCTTCCAGGGTTCCGATGCGGTTGTTAGCATCGGTCAGGATGATGTTCCCGAAGGTTTCCAGCTTCAGGCGGTCCACCTTCAGCACGCCGTCCTGGCGGATGGTCAGGTCCACCCGCATGTCGTGAAGCGAGGTCAGGGAGTTGGTGCCATCGTTCTGCAGGCCCGCGGCACCGATGCGCAGGGTGTCGGCCGCCATGAAGTCCAGGGTGGTGTTCGCCCCGGTCAGGGTTCCCTGAATGGTGCCGTCGTCGCGGGTCTGCAGGTAGAAGGATGCGTTGTCGGTGCTGGAATTAATGTCCACGGTAACCGGGCTGAGCGCCGTGCTGCTGCGCAGCCGCAGCGGCGTGCTGCCGTTCAGCACGACGGAGCCGGTGCCGGACAGCGACAGCGACCCCACGCGGTGCCACTGGCTGCTCACGTTGCTGATCGTGCCGTCGTTGACGAGCGACAGCGCGTTCGTCACGCGCAGAGAGGGGGTGTCGGAAAAGACCGTGGCCATGCGGCCGGTCAGGGGCTGGATGTCGGTGGCGTAATCGCTGCCCAGCCCCAGGGCGTTGGCGGCGGGGTTGGTGAAGGTCAGTTGCGCGGCGGAGCCGCTCAGCCGGCCGATCTGGTTGCTGGTGCCGGTAAAGTCCACCGTGGCCGACGGCATGTTCAGATTGAGAACCCCGCCGATCAGCGGCTTGGTCTGGGTGACCGTGGAACCGCCCGCTCCCAGGATGATACGGCCCGAAGTTCCCACGTCGATGCCGTCAACACCATCGACCGATCCGACGGTCAGGTTCTCAAGCGTCTGGAAACCGACGTTCCGCCCGTCGGCCTTGATGGCGATGGTGCCAATGGTGTTGCCGGTGTCCAGCAGGTCCACGTCGCCGCCCGCCGTGACCGCCAGCGCGCTCGCGGCCAGGCTGGCCTGCTGGGTGACCTGTCCGCCGGACATCAGATGCAGCTTTGTCTGGCCGATCAGGAACACCGGCGCTGCGACGGTGATGTCGCCCCCCGTCGCCGAGCCGAGAACCAGCGTGTCGGCGGTGATGCCGGACAGCACGCCCTGGCTGACATCCAGCGCCGTGGACGAAGCGGAGGCTTCCGTCCCGAGGGAGACGCCCAATGTGGTCGTCAGCGGGGCCAGTGTAACGTTTCCGCGTGTGGTGATGGTGGCCTGGGGGTTTTTGTAGATCCGATCCGCGCGCAGCGTGACGGACCCGGTGGTGACGGTGGGACTCGGCCCCGGCTGGTTGTTGGTGCTGATGGTGGTGTTGCTGTCGAGGTGAAGCCCGAGGGATGGAGTGATGGCGGAGGACGATCCCGCGGTCCCGGTCAGGGTGATCGCTCCCCCGGCCGTCGTGATGCTGCTGGAGGCACCCGCCACCATGATGCCGGTGTTGAAGCCGGTCAGGCTCGGGGCCGGGCTGTCAGTGATCGTTCCGCCGGTACCGGTGATCGAAATGCCGCCGCCTTCCCCATTGCTGGTGATCGTCGCATCCTGGATCACCACCCCCATGGAAGAGCCGATGGAGCCGCTGAGCAGCGATGCATGGCCGCCCCGTCCGGTGATGGTGATGGCGTCGGATGCGGTGCTGGAGGAGGTGATCGTTGAATGGCCGCTGAGCAGGACCCCATGAGCCGTCATCGTGTTGAGGCCAAGAAGCGGCTCGGGGCCGTCGCCGTCGATGAGGATCCTGCCGGTGCCCGACGTGATTTCGGACGTGTTGTCCATCGTGATGCCGGCGGTGACGACGCCGATGATACCAGCAAAGCCGGATTTGCCGCGCAGGATGATGTCGCCCCCGCCGGACCGTAGCTTCGCATTGTTGAGAGTGATGCCGGTATCCATCCCAATGAGAGGCATGCCGACCGCCGGGCCGGTCAGATGCCCGTCGCTTCCGACCTCGGAGCCGCCGGCGGCTTCGATGAAGCCGCCACCGCTGGCCACCAGCGAGTTGACGGAGAAAGCGATGTAGCCGGTCCCGGCCCGGCTGCTGTTGAAGACGACGTTGAGCCAGCCATCCGACGACTGCCCATTATTTTTGATCGCGCCGCCGAAGAAGATGTAGCTTCCGGCCCGGAGTGTCAGGGTCCGGTTCATCGCCTGCGTCAGCCCGCCGGTGTCCAGTGTCGCGTCGGGATTCCAGCTGATGTTGGTGCTGGCTTCCAGGGTCAGGGAGTTGTTGTTCAGAAGGGAGCGGATGGTGTCGATGGAGATGGTCTGTGAGCCGGTGTCCTCCATCGGCTCGCCGCTGGTGAAGCCGGCACCCCAGACCGTGGCATCGTTTTGGGACAGCTCGGACGGTGGATCGACGATGCCGGAAGTGATCGAGATGGTGGTCGGGTCCAGCAGCAGGGTGCCCGCCTTCCCGCGCGAGGCGGAGGTGTCCACCGCCGCGCGGAAGGACAGGTCGCCCTTGCCGGACACTTCGACGAAACCGCCGTCGCCGCCGCCGGCACCACCGCGCGCCGTGACGGTGCCGGCGGCACTGGTGGTACCATCCGACCACACCACCACCGATCCGCCGTTTCCGCTGCCCCCACCCGTGCCGCCGTCGGCGCGGATGGTGGCGCCGGCAGCCATGGCGGTGCGCTTGGCGTTGGGAATCGGGGGCGGAAGGATCTTGAGCGCCGGATCCTGCCCGCCGTAACGGTCACCCCCCACCAGGACCGTGCCACCGGCCCCCGTGCCGGATGCGTCGATGGACGATCCCGGCGCCAGCCCCACCCGGCCGCCGGTCACCACCACCGTGCCGCCGTTCCTGGCCGGGGCGGTGCCGCGGGCGTCGATGGCGCCCTTGTGCAGCACCGTGCCGTCGGCCGACACCGACACCGTGCCGCCCGACCCGTCGGCGTTGCGCGCCTCCACGGTTCCGGACACGGTGACGTCGCCGCCCGTGGCGCTCATCCACACCCGCCCGTTGCGCGTCTGGCTGCCGGTGGCGCGCACCACCCCGCCGTTGTTGCCGGCCAGGGCGTAGATGTTGCCGCCCACCGCCTTCAGTTCCGCCTGGGCCGCGTCGATCAGGCCGCTGTTTTCCGCCGATCCGCCGATCCCCGCCCGGACGAACACCTGTTCGTCCCCGCCTTCGGTCAGCAGCACCTCGGTGCCGCTGGCCAGGGCGGCGGTGCCCTTGGGGGCGTTGATCGTGCCGGCGTTGGTGACCGTGCGGGCGATCAGGATCACGTCGCCGCCGGTGGCCGAGATCTTGCCCAGGTTGGTGACGCTGCCGGGGGCGTCGCCCTTGAACAGCAGCGACCCGCCCTTCATGAAATGCTCGTCCATCACGTCGAGGGTGGAGGCGACGAAGCGGCCCCCCGTCACCACCACCCCCGATTCACCGACCACGACACCTTGCGGGTTGACCAGATACAGCGACCCAGTGGCTTCCAGCCGGCCCAGGATGGTGGACAGGGTGCCGCCGGTAACCCGGTTCAGCGTCGCGCCGGCGCCGTTGTTGATGCGCACCGTATGCCCGGCGCCGACATCGAAGCTCTGCCAGTTGATGACGCCGCGTGCCGTCGTCTGGTCGATGGTCATCGTCTGACCCGACTGTGCGATGCTTCCCGCCCCCCCGGCGAAATTTCCCCCTGTGGGCAGGGGCGGGTTGGCAAGAGCCACGGAGCCAGGAACGAACATGGCGGTGGACAGCAACAGCATCCGAAGGCGGATCTTGGGTAGCACGGGGCGTCTCCAGAAGGCATGGAGTGGCGCATGCTTCCAGCTTGAGAAGCATGTGGTTACTGTATTTGAAATTTCGGAGTATGATTATCCGGTTCCTCGACAATGCATCAAATATTGCGAGGCATGCAATATATAAACTCAGCTAGATTCATTTTGTTTCGTATCAATTTCTGACATAATTACATTATGTAAACTTATTTTTGTCATTTCTGGCAAAACTGTCTGAATTATGACATCAGAGTGCGCGTCACTCTCAAATATGCTTGGATGAATGTGAAATATCGCTTTTCCATTCATGATGCGGTATGTGGGGATGGTGTCGGTGCCTTAATGGAAGGTAAGTTGAATTCTCTGCGCGCTTCTTGCGATTTTGCGATCGTCATTGCCGTTGTTGCTATCCTTGCGATTGTTGCGGCGGCCGGGGGAGCGGCCATGGCGGCGCCGGACGCTGGAACGGTGCCGGACGGGCGGATTCTGGAATTGCGGGGGCCATCGGTTCCGGCTGCGGGGGCGATGGCGGTTCTCACCGACCGGGAAGGGCGGCTCGGCATCGCCGATGTTGCGGCTTCCGACCGGCGTGCCGCCTTCACGCCCGTTCCGGGCAGCCTCAGTGCGGGTTATACCTCCTCCACCGTCTGGGTGCGTCTGACGGTGCGGGCCATCGACCGTGCCGATTGGTGGCTTTACGTTTCCCCGCCGTTTATGGACGACATCACCGTCTTCACCCCCGACGGGGGCGGAGGCTGGCAGGAACGCACCGGCGGGGACACCCACGACATCGCCGCCGCCACCATTCCGTTCCGCACGCCCATCTTCCCGGTGACCCTGGCGGTGGGGCAGGACAGCCCGGTCTATGTGCGCCTGCGCAGCACCAGCACCGTGTCGGCCAACCCGGTGTTCTACCAGCCGGAATACTTCCCCCACGCCGCCACCATCCACACCCTGTTTTCCGGCGGGTTCCTGGCGCTGCACGTCGTCATCGCCATCAACATCCTGTATTACACGGGCTTGCGCGACCGGCTGTACGCCGCCTATTGCGCCTGGGTGGTGCTGAACGGCATCGCGTTTTCCCTGAACCTCGGGTATGGGCGCCAGTTCCTGTTGCCCGGCCCCGGCATGCTTCCCACCCATCTTTTGGAGTTGATGACCATCCTGGCCCTGCCGGTGGCGTCGGTCTTCATCTCACGGCTGCTGTATCTGAAGCACGATCATCCCCGGCTGGCCCGCCTTTACGATGCGGCGACCTGGATCGGGATGGGATGCTTCGTGCTGACCCTGTTCGGGTTCTTTCGCCTGGTGGCGGTGCCGGTGAATATCATCGGGCTGCTGCTGGCCGTTGTCGCGGTGGTCGTGTCGGTGCGGCTGGCGTGGCAGGGGTTCCGCCCGGCGCGGATCTATGCCCTGGCCTTTGCCGCCCATCCGATGGGGCTGGTGCTGGTCACCATGCGCAACGCGGGCCTGCTGCCGTCGGGGATGCTGGTGGACAACAGCTATTACATCGCCTCGCTGGTGAATGTGGTGCTGCTCAACGTCGGGCTGCTCGACCGCCTGAACATGGGCGCGCGCGCCGCGCTGGAGGATGCCCGCCGCCGGGGGAGGGAACTGGAAGACCGCATCGCCGTGCAGTCGAAGGAACTGGCGGAAACCAGTGCCGCCCTGTCGGAAGCCACGGTCGGGCGCCGCCGGACCGAGGAAGCACTGCGGGAAAGCGAAGCGCTGTTCCAGCGGCTGGTCGTCGCCGCCCCCGTTCCCCTGTTCGTCAGCGTCCCGGCCCGCCGGAAGATCGTCTTCGCCAACGAACGCACCGCGGATCTGCTGGGCGCCCCGCTCGACCATCTTCTCGGCACGGTCACGCTGGAAAACCTGTTGATGCCGGACGATCTGGATCGGCTTGTCACGGCGCTCGAAGCCCAGGACATCGTTCTCGATCTCGAACTCCGCCTCCGGTCCGGGGGGGAGGAACCCCTGTGGGTGATTTTGTCGGCGGCGCGCGTGCGTTTCCATGGGGAAGCGGCGCTGTTGATCGGCCTCAACGACATCACCAGCCGCCGCCAGTTGGAAAAGGCGCTGACCGACGCCCGCAACCAGGCGGAAACCGCCCTGGAGGTGGAGCGGATCCGCATGCGCGAGCAGCGCCAGTTGATCGCCACCGCGGCCCATGAATTCAAGACGCCGCTGACCGCCATCGACCGGGCGGCCCAGATGCTTCAATTCGATCTGGCCCCGTGCGACGGCGGCCTTGCCGGGGCCGAACCGGACAGCCGGCGGGTGGCCCAGCGGATGACCGTGGTGCGGGACAACGTGCGGCGGCTGTTCCAGGTGGTGAACAGCTTCCTGGCCGACGCCGCCCTGGAAGCGGGCCGCCCCCCGGTGGAACTGTGCCCGATTCCTCTGGCCCCGCTGCTGGAACGGTGCGCCGCCCGGCTCGACGCCCGGCTGACGCCGCGCACGGTCGAGGTCCGGCTTCCCCCCGCCGGCCTGGACGTCTGGGCCGACAGCCGGCTTCTGGCCATCGTGCTGGACAATATTCTGGACAATGCGTGCAAATATTCCCAGGCCGGAACCCCCATCGTGCTGGAGGCCCTTGCCACCGGGCCGGATGTTCTGATCCGTGTCCAGGACCATGGAATCGGGATTCCCGCCGCCGAAGCCGCCATGGTCGGTTCGCGGTTCTTCCGCGCGTCCAACGCCATCGGCGTGACCGGCACCGGGCTGGGCCTCAGCACGGCGGGGCGGTTGATGGAGGCGCAAAACGGCTCCATCACCGTGGAAAGCCGGGAGAATGTCGGGACAACGGTCACGGTCAGGCTGCGGGCGGCCGGTGCGGATTGATGAAAGGAGCGATGGGGATGGGGAATGCCGCCAGCATCGTGGTGGTCGAGGACGAAAGCTTCCTGCGGGAATCGCTGGTGGAGTTCCTCACCATCCGCGGCTATCAGGCCGAGGGGGCGGCCTCCCGCGCCGCGGCGGAAAAGCGCCTGGACGCGGGCCGGGTCGATGTGCTGCTGCTGGATGTCAACCTGCCCGACGGCAACGGTTTCGCCCTTGCCCGCCGCGTGCGGGAACGGTTCGGCATGGCCGTGGGCATCATCGTCCTGACCTGCCGCGGCACGACGGTGGACCGTGTGATGGGCCTGGACAGCGGTGCTGACGCCTATCTGGTGAAAGAGGCCGATCTGCTGGAAATCGACGCCACCGTGCGCAGCGTTCTGCGCCGGCTGCCGGCTTCGCCGGACCAGGGGGAAACGGCTGGCCGGGGGGTACCCCACGCGGCGGCTTCCCAGGCCGGAGGGGGTGTTTGGGTGCTTCCGCCCCATGGCATGGTTCTGCGCACGCCCGGCGGGGCCATGGTGCCCTTGACCGCCAGCGAGCACGCCTTCCTTCTGGCGCTGCTCCGCCGTCCGGGCGAGCCGATGCCCAGGGAGGAGATCGCCATGGTGATGGAGCGGCTGCCGAACTGGACCCTGCGCAACCTCGATTCCCTTGTCCGGCGGCTGCGCCAGAAGATCAGGGACGCGACGGGCGCATCCCCGCCTTTGCGGATGGTCTACGGCATTGGCTACAGCCTGGACGGCGATTGGGAGTTCTGACCCGGCTTGCGGCAATGAGCCTGAACCGTGCCTCCGGTCCCCGGCGGGGTTCGCGCCCCCCGACATCATCGTTTGATCCTGTCGCGGCGGGCGAACGGATGCTGCGCTGCACCCGGTTCTTTTTATGCTTTTCTGTCGTGCTCTGACAGGTTGATGACAGGTTCCCCTGCTATCGTGGCCCTATGGCGGGGTGCGGCGGAAAACGCGGTTCCCCGTAAAACACGAAAAAAGTCTGGAGGGAACATGTCCACCCGCGTTTGTGCGTTCGTCAAGCACGCCGCCGGAGCCGCCCTGCTGGCCGCCGTCACCCTGACCGCCGCCCCGTCGCTGGCCGAGATCAAGGGGCTGGAGATCATCGCCCCGGCCAGCCCCGGCGGCGGCTGGGACCAGCACGCCCGCGCGCTGCAGCAGGTGTTGCAGAACCAAAATCTTGCCTCGGGAATCCAGGTGGCGAACATCCCCGGTGCCGGCGGCACGGTGGGGCTGGCCCAGTTCGTCACCGCCCGCAAGCGTCAGCCGGCGCTGCTGGTGGGCGGCCAGATCATGCTGGGGTCCATCATCACCAACAAATCGGTGGTGACCCTGGATCAGGTGGCGCCGTTGGCCCGGCTGACCGGCGAATACACCGCCCTGGTGGTGCCCAGCGATTCCCCCATCAAGACGCTGGCCGACCTGATCGCCAAATTCAAGGCCGACCCCGGTTCGGTGTCGTGGGGCGGCGGTTCAGCGGGCGGCAGCGACCAGATTCTGGCCGGGCTGATCGCCAAGGCCGTGGGCGTGCCCCCGATGAAGGTGAATTATGTCGCCACCGCTGGCGGCGGCGAGCTTCTGGCCTCGGCTCTCGGCGGGCACATCACGCTGGGCATGGGCGGCTACAATGAATTCGCCCCCCAGTTCCAGGCCGGCAAGCTGCGCGCCATCGCCGTGTCGGCGCCCCAGCGGCTTCAGGGCAGCGACACCCCGACCCTGAAGGAGCAGGGCGTGGATCTGGAATTCGTCAACTGGCGCGGCGTGTTCATGCAGGCTAACGCCAAGCCCGCGGAAAAGAAGGAGCTGGAAGAGGCGGTCGCCAAGGCCGTGACCAGCGACGAGTGGAAACAGCTTGCCCGTCAGCGCGGCTGGATCGACCTGTACCTGCCCCCGGCGGAGTTCGCCGCCTTCCTGACGCAGGAACGGGCGCAGATCGAGGGCACGCTGAAAGACCTGGGTCTGGTGAAGTAACCCGCAACGGACAACGAGGAGACGGGCCATGACCACGGGCCGGACGTTGCGGATCGGTGAAGCGGTCCTGGGCGGCGGGCTGCTGGCGCTGGGGGGATTCATCGCCGTCGAAACCCTGCGGATGCCCATGACCGGCAGTCTTCTGGCTGGTCCCGCCCTGTTCCCCTGCCTGATCGCAGGGGGGCTGGCGCTGGTGGGGCTGGCGGTGCTGCGTGAGGCCTTTGCCGGGCACATCGCCCACGAGGGCGGGATGGAGCTTGACGGCCTGGCCCTGGGCCTGACCGCCGCCGGGCTGGCGGTCCAGTTCCTGCTGGTGGAGGCGCTGGGCTGGATACCGGCGGCGGCATTGCTGTTCATGGCGGTGGCCCGCGCCTTCGGCAGCCGCCGCCCGCTGGTGGACGCGGCTCTCGGCGTTGGGCTGGCGGCGGGCACCTACGTGGTGTTCAACCACGCGCTGGGCCTGAACCTTCCCCTGGGGGATGTGTTCGAATGGCTGCTGGCCGGCGGCAAAGACTGACGGACAAGGGGGCGCTTTCAAAAAGCCCCCGTCCCTGGGAAGGACTGCGCCCGGCCCCCGTCGGATGATGATGGGCCGGGTCTTGCCCCAAAAGGTGCATGACATGGATACCCTTGCCGCTCTGGGTCACGGTTTTTCCGTGGCGCTGATCCCCTATAACCTGATGTGGGCGCTGATCGGCGTCACCGTCGGCACGGCGGTGGGCGTGCTGCCCGGCATCGGGCCGGCGCTGACCGTGGCGCTGCTGCTGCCCGTCACCTACAATCTGGAGCCGACCAGCGCCTTCATCATGTTCGCCGGCATCTATTACGGCGCCATGTACGGCGGTTCCACCACGTCGATCCTTTTGAACGCGCCGGGGGAATCCGGCAGCATCGTTACCGCCATCGACGGCCACGCCATGGCACGGCAGGGGCGGGGCGCACAGGCACTCGCCACCGCCGCCATCGGCTCGTTCGTGGCCGGGACCATCGGCACGGCGGCCCTGACCTTCGTGGCCCCGCTCATGGTGCGGGTGGCGCTGCTGTTCGGCCCGGCGGAGTATTTCGCGCTGATGGTGCTGGCGCTGACCACCGTCACCGCCGTTCTGGGCCAGTCGCTGGCCCGTGGCCTTGCCAGCTTGTTCCTGGGGCTGGCGTTGGGTCTGGTGGGCATCGACATGCAGACGGGACAGGCGCGGCTGGCGCTGGGCATCCCCGAACTGCTGGACGGCATCGACACCGTGGTGGTGGCGGTCGGCCTGTTCGCGGTGGGCGAAACGCTCTATGTCGCGTCCCGCCATCGGTTTGAGCGGGAAGAGATCTACGACCTGAAAGGCTCGTTCTGGATGAGCCGGGAGGACTGGAAACGGTCGTGGAAGCCGTGGCTGCGCGGCACGCTTCTGGGCTTTCCCTTCGGCACCCTGCCGTCGGGGGGCAGCGAGATCCCCACCTTCCTGTCGTATCTGGCGGAAAAGCGCCTGTCCAAGAAGCCCGAGGAATTCGGCAAGGGCGCCATCGAGGCCGTCGCCGGGCCGGAGGCCGCCAACAACGCCGCCGCCGCCGGGGTGCTGGCGCCGCTGTTGTCGCTGGGCCTGCCCACGTCGGCCACCGCGGCCATCATGCTGGCGGCGTTCCAGCAGTACGGGCTGCAGCCCGGCCCGTCGCTGTTCGACAACAACCCCGAACTGGTGTGGGGCATGATCGCCAGCCTGTACGTGGGCAACGTGCTGCTGCTGCTGCTGAATTTGCCGTTGGCCGGCATCTGGGTGAAGCTGCTGCTGATCCCGCGCCCGTGGCTGTACGCCGGCATCCTGGTGTTCGCCACGCTGGGATCGTACACGCTGAACAACAACGTGGTCGATCTGGTGATCCTGTGGATCATCGGGCTGGTGGGGTTCGGCATGCGGGTGCTGAACGTGCCGGTGGCGCCGTGCGTGGTGGGGCTGATCCTGGGGCCGCTGGCCGAGCAGCAGTTCCGCCGGGCGCTGGTCATCAGCCAGGGTGATCTGACCGTCTTCGTCTCCCACCCCATTTCCGCCGTGCTGCTGGCGCTGGCCGTTCTCTTGGTGGCCGGTCCCTTGCTGCTGCGCCGCCGCCGGGTGGGGGATGGTGGGGCGTCCCCGTCCGCCGGTGCCTCTTCCGCCGATTCCCCCGCGGCCTGAGCCGGGCCGGGTTCTTTCGTCAAGGACAATGCATTATGGAAAGTCTCGATCTCTGGCAGCAACTGACGGCGCTGGCGAAGGTGGTTGCCATCGATCTGGTGCTGGCCGGCGACAACGCCATCGTGGTCGGCATGGCCGCCGCCGCCGTGCCGCTGGCCCAGCGCCGCAAGGTCATCGTCTGGGGCATCGCCGCGGCCATCGTGCTGCGCATCTTCTTCGCGCTCATCACCACCCAGCTTCTGGCGATCATCGGGCTGACGCTGGCCGGTGGCATCCTGCTGCTGTGGGTCTGCTGGAAGATGTACCGTGAACTGCGCAGCCACGGCGCCGATGAGGTGGCACCGGACGAGGCCATGGACGCCCCCGAACCCGGCTCCGTGTCCGGCGCCGGTGTGGGGGCGGTCGTCGCCGGCACCACGGTGGGGGCAGCCATCTGGCAGATCGTCGTCGCCGACGTGTCCATGTCGCTCGACAACGTGCTGGCGGTGGCCGGGGCCGCCAAGGACCATCCGGTGATCCTGGTGATCGGCCTGCTGTTGTCGGTGGTGCTGATGGGGGCGGCGGCCAACATGATCGCCCACGTGCTGCACCGCTACCGCTGGATCGGCTGGGCCGGGCTGGCCGTCATCACCTATGTGGCGCTTGACATGATCTGGCGTGGCGGGTCCGAGGTGCTGGCCCATTCCGCGCTGGTCTTCTGAGGCCGGGGGAGGAGTTAAACCCATGAAGACGATCCTGGTGCCCCTGAGCGGGCAGCCCCACGACCGCCGGGCGGCCACCGCCGCCTTCCTCGCCGCCGCCCGTTTCGGGGCGTATGTGGAGGGGCTGTGCGTGATCCCGCCGGTGGAGATCCGCACCTCGGTGGAGAACGCCGCCATTCCCGCCGCCCTGGCCGAGCAGCTTGTCCGCATCGGGCGGGCCGATCAGGCGGCGGCGCTGGACGGCGCCCACCATGTGTTCGACGCGGTGCGCGACCGCTTCGCCGTTTCCGCCGCGTGGCGGCCGGTCACCGGCCTCCTGCCCGACGTCATCGCCGAGGAGGGGCGGCTGGCCGATCTGGTGGTGATGGCCCAGCCTGCGGACGGCTCGGGCGCCCTGGCCCCCGCCATCGAGGCGGCGCTGTTCGCATCCGGCCGCCCGCTGCTGCTGGCGCCGGGCACGGAGCCGGTGACGCTGGGCGACACGGTGGCGGTGGCGTGGGACGGCGGACCGGCGGCGGCGCGGGCGGTGGCGCTGGCCCTGCCGCTGCTGCGCCGGGCCGGGCGGGTGGTGATCCTGGCGGCGGAAAACCCCGCACCGGGCCGGGCCGCCGACCCCGCCCGCCTGTCGGCGAATTTGGCCCGTCACGGGGTGTCCGTGATCACCCATCCCCTGACCCTGGCGGGGCGCAGCATCAGCCGGGCGCTGCTGGACGCGGCGCGGGATGAGGGGGCGGATGTGATGGTCATGGGCGCCTATGGCCACAGCCGGGTGCGGGAAATGGTGTGGGGCGGGGTCACCCGCGATATCCTGCGCGAACCGCCGCCGCTCGCGGTGCTGCTGGCCCACTGACGCACCCCTTGTCCCCGGAAAAGGGAGGACGCCCCCATGCGCATTCTGGTGGTCGAGGATACCGAGGATCTGGCCGACGCCATCGTCCACCGGCTGCGCAAGCTGGGCTATGCCGTGGACTGGGCCGCCACGGGGCACGAGGCGGAAGAGTTGCTGGGGCAGGAGGCGTATCAGTTGATCCTGCTCGACATCATGCTGCCGGGCACCGACGGGCAGACGCTGCTGAACCGGCTGCGCCGGCGGCGGGATGCCACGCCGGTCCTGGTGATGACCGCCCGGTCCCAGGTGGATGTGCGCATCGACCTGCTGGACCTCGGCGCGGACGACTTCATCGTCAAGCCGTTCGACCTGCGCGAGCTTGAGGCGCGCTGCCGGGCGCTGCTGCGCCGATCCCACGGCATGGCATCGTCGGTGACGGTGTTCGGCAACCTGACCTTCGACGCCGCCGCCCGCGCGGTGACGGTGGCGGGGCAGCCGGTGGAGCTGGGCGGGCGGGAATTCCGGCTGCTGGAACTGTTCCTCAGCAACCTCAACACCGTGTTGTCCAAGGATGACCTGATGGACCGGCTGTTCAGCCTGGACCAGCCCACCGCGCTGAACGCCATCGAGTTGTATGTCTCCCGCCTGCGGCGCAAGCTGGAAGGGGCGTCGGTGGAGATCCGCACCAAACGGGGGCTGGGCTATGTGGCTGAACTGGCCGGGAAAGAGGGATGAGGGGTACTCGCTGCACCGCCGGCTGGTGGTGCGGCTGTTCGGGGTGCTGGCGGTGCTGGCCGCCGGGCTGTTCCTGTTCCTCGACTCCTACGCCCGCCGGGCGGCGGATGCGGCGTTCGACCGGCTGCTGCTGGCGTCGGCCCTGTCCATCGCCGACACGGTGCAGGTGCAGGACGGGCGCTTTGCCGTCGATCTTCCCTATTCCGCGCTGGGCATCCTGGCCCAGGCGCGGCGGGACCGCGTGTTCTACCGCATCACCGCCCCCGACGGCGGCCTCATCACCGGCTATCCCGACCTGCCGGTGAAGCCGGCCCCGGCGGGGCTGCGGCCCGGCGACGGCACCACCCAGCGGTTCCACGATGCCACCTACCGCGGGATGCCGGTGCGGGTGGCGGTGCTGAACCGTTTCGCCGCCCAGCCCGACACCAGCGGCTGGGTCACCATCGCCGTGGCCCAGACGCGGGAGGAGCGGGGGGCGCTGGCATCGGATATCCTGACGAATGCCTTCTTCGCCATCGTCTTTGCCGTGGTGGCCGCCGGGGCGCTGATCTGGTTCGGGGTGCAGCGGGCGCTGGCCCCGCTGGCAGCCCTGGAACGGGTGATCCGCGCCCGCCAGCCCCATGATTTCTCCCCCATCGTCCTGCCCCCGCCGCAAGAGGTGTCGCAGCTTGTCCATGCCATCAATCAGGTGATGGCGCGGCTGAAGGGGAACCTGGACACCATGCAGACCTTTCTGGCCGACGCCGCCCACCAGATCCGCACACCCCTGGCGAGCCTCAGGCTTCAGGCCGAACTGGCGGCGGAGGAGGACGACCCCGTCCGCCTGCACCGCATCGCCCAGCGCGTCCACCGCAACGCGGTGGAGGCCAGCCACCTGACCAGCCAGTTGCTGAACCACGCCATGGTCATACACCGCCGCGAAGCCCTGGAGCCGGAGGCGGTGGACCTCGCCGCCCTGCTGGAGCAGGTGGTGCAGCGCGCCCGGGTGGTGGCGGAGGACACGCCCGTCCGCCTGACCCTGCCGGCCGCCGCCGTGCCGCCGGTGCCGGGCGACGCCATCAGCCTGCGTGAGGCGCTGGCCAATCTGGTGGACAACGCCGTCAAATACGCTGGCGCCTTCGGCCCGGTGGATGTGGCGTTGCTGCCCGCCGAGGACGGTGGCGGGCCGGTGGTGGAGGTTGTGGACCGCGGCCCCGGCATCCCCGATGCGGAAAAGCCGCGGGTGCTGGAACGGTTCCGCCGCGGGGGGACCGCCGCCGGGGTGGCGGGCAGCGGCCTTGGTCTGTCCATCGTCCGTTCGGTGGTCGAAGCCCATGACGCCACCCTGACCCTGGCCGACCGCCCCGGCGGCGGGCTGGCGGTGTGCATCGCCTTTCCCCCGGTGACGGCGCCGCTGTCGTCGCCCTGCCGCCCGGCTCTGGCCGCGATGATGGCGCTGCTGCTGGCCGCCGGGCTGGTGCTGGCCGGCGTTCCGGGCGCGTGGGCGCAGGAGCATCGGTTCTACCCGGCACCGGGCGGGGAGGGGGGGCGGCTGCGCATCCATTCCGCCACCGACCGCGCGGCCATCGAGCCGCTGATCCGCGATTTCCAGGCCATCCGGCCGGAGGTCGCCATCGATTACGTCACCCTGGAAAACCAGCAGCTCTATGACCGCGCGCTGGAGGATGCGGCCCGGCCCGGCGGGGACCGCCCCGACCTGCTCATCAGTTCGGCGGCGGATCTGCAGGTGAAGCTGGTCAACGACGGCCTGACCCAGCCCCACCATCCGGCGGCCGGTCCGCCGCTGCCCGCTTGGGCCAATTGGCGGGACGAGGCGTTCGGCTTCACCTTCGAGCCGGTGGTGATGGTCTACAACCGCGCCCTGCTGGCCGACAGCGAGGCGCCCCAGACCCGCGATGCCCTGATCCGCCTGCTGCGCGGCGACCCGGCCCGCTTCATGCGGCGGGTGGCGACCTATGACGCGGCGTCCAGCGGCATCGGCTCGCTGACGGCCGCCCACGACGCCGCCCTGTTCAGCCAGTTCTGGCAACTGGCCGCGGCGCTGGGGGGTGTGCAGGTGCGCCTGACCTGCTGTTCCAGCGACATCCTGGACATGGTGGAACGGGGGGAGGTGCTGATCGGCTACAACGTGCTGGGGTCGTACGCACGGGCGCGGGCGGCGGCGGGGGCGCCCATCGGCATCGTCACGCCGCGGGATTACACGCTGGTGGTGTCGCGGGTGGCGGTGATCCCCGCCACCGCCCGCACCCCCCGGCTTGCCGGGCACTTCATCGACTATCTGCTGTCCCAGCGCGGGCAGGATGTGGTGGCCGGCGGCTCCGCCCTCTACGCGCTGGCGTCCACCGTCACGCGCGAAGCATCATCCACCGGCCTGCGCGCCATGACCGACGCGCCCCTGCACCCGATCGCCCTGGGGCCGGCGCTGCTGGCCTTCCTCGATCCGCTGAAGCACCGGCGTTTCGTCGGGCAATGGCAATCGGCGGTCCTGCCGCCGTAAAGCGACAGGGGAAGACGCGGTGATGTATCCGGGCCGCCGGTCATTGGGGGGCGAAGCCCGGCCAATAAAAGGCATCGCCGGTCGGGCGCGGCCCAAAAATGGCCTGCCCGACCCGGACGACATCCGCGCCCTCCTCGATGGCGGCCTCATAGTCTCCCGACATGCCCATCGACAGTTGGGTGAGGCCGGGATGGATGCCGGCGGCGCGGTCCCGCACATCCCGCAGCCGGCGGAAGCAGGCCCGCACCCGTTCCGTGTCGCGGCTGAAAACGGCCAGCGTCATCAATCCGCGGGGCCGGAGCCGGGGATAGTCCGGCAGGCGCTCCACGAAGGGCATCAGGTCATCGGGATGCAGGCCGTATTTGCTGGCTTCGCCCGAGGTGTTGACCTGCACGAACACATCGAGGTCGCGGCCCAGGGCGTCGAGGCGGCTGTTCAGTTCCGCCGCCAGCCGGATGCTGTCGAGGGCATGGAACTCCGACGCGAAACGGACGAGATACCTGACCTTGTTGGTCTGGAGATGACCGATGATGCTCCAGCGGATGGCGAGATCGGACAGGGCTGCCTGTTTCTCGCGCGCCTCCTGCAGCTTGTTCTCGCCGAAATCCGCGATGCCGGCGGCGAAGGCGCAGCGCAGGACAGGGGCCGGAACCGTCTTGGTGACGGGGAGCAGCCGCACAGCGTCGGGATGGCGGCCGCTTCGATGGCAGGCCTCCCCGATGCGGTCCTGCACACGCCGCAGGTTCGCCGCAAACGTGGCGGCGGGATCGGTGCCGAAACGCGCGATGTCGTCCTTCGGCAGGTCGGCTTTCACGGGTGGGGCCATGTCCGGACAGGCTCCTGTGACGGGGGTTCAGTAGGGCAGCGGAAAACGCGCGGTGAGGGTGCGCACGCACCCGGCGATCCGCGCGCGATCGGCGTCAAGCGTTCCGCGGCGAACGGCGTGCAGCGTGTCGAGGATCAGCGTGGCAATCTGGCGGTATTCGCCGGGGCCGAAACCGCGGGAGGTTCCCGCCGCACTCCCGACCCGGATGCCCGACGTCACCATGGGCTTTTCGGGATCGTTGGGGACCGCGTTCTTGTTGAGGGTGATGCCAACCGATTCGAGGGCTTTTTCCGCGACATTGCCCGTCACGCCGACGGGGCGCAGATCGACCACGGCCAGATGGCAATCCGTGCCTCCGGACGTGATGCTCAACCCGCCATCGGCCAGGGCCTGGGCCAGAACACGGCAATTCTCCACCACCGCCCGCGCATAGGTTCTGAACGACGGCTGCAGCGCCTCGCCGAAGGCAACGGCCTTGGCGGCGATGACGTGCATCAGGGGGCCGCCTTGAAGGCCGGGGAATGTCGCGGAATTGATCCGTTTCGCCAGATCCGCGTCATTGGTCAGGACGAACCCGCCGCGCGGCCCGCGCAGCGTCTTGTGCGTGGTCGATGTGACGACATCGGCAAAGGGTACGGGCGACGGATAGACGCCCCCGGCGACCAGCCCGGCGAAATGCGCCATATCGACCATCAGGAGAGCGCCCACCTCGTCGGCGATCTGGCGGAAGCGGGCAAAGTCCAGCGTGCGCGGATAGGCCGACCCGCCGGCGATCAGCAGCTTCGGCCGGTGTGTGCGGGCAAGGTCGGCGACCTGCTCCATGTCGATCCGATGGCTTTCCGGGTCCACGCCATAGCTGACCACGTTGAACCACCGGCCGGACAGGTTGACGGACGCCCCATGGGTGAGATGGCCGCCCGCCTTCAGATCGAGGCCGAGGATGGTATCGCCCGGCGCCAGCAGCGCCAGGAACACCGTCTGATTGGCCTGGCTGCCCGAATGCGCCTGGACATTGGCATGGGCGCTGCCGAAAAGCTGCTTCAGGCGCGCGATGGCCAGGTCTTCGATCACATCGACATTGGCGCAGCCGCCATAATAGCGCCGGTGCGGGTAACCCTCGGCGTATTTGTTGGTCAGGATCGAGCCTTGGGCCTCCAGAACGGCCGGGCTGACGATATTCTCCGAGGCGATCAGCTCGATGCATCGGCGCTGGCGCTCGCGTTCCGCGGCGATTGCGGCAAAGACAGCGTGGTCGCCGTTGGAAAGACGGACGGGGCCGATGCCCGCCTCTGCCGCAGTCTGGTCCGTGGGGGCGGCTGTCGATGGCACCATCGCGGTTCTCCTTGAGAGGGGGCGGTCCGCCTGTTCCTATCACCGGAGTGGTCTGAGATATCCCGCCAATTCCGGCATGATGACCAGACCATTCACGCCGGTGCCGCCGCCGTCCGAAGCGCGCGTGCCAGCTTGCTCACCCCAATCTCCAACTCCGCCGGTGTGTAGGCGGCAAAGCCCATCAGGAAACCGGGGGTGCCGTTACCGGCGGCGTGGAGCGCCGACAACCCCAACAGCTCGACGCCCACACGGCGCGCCGCGTCGATGACGGCACCCTCCGGAATGCCGCCGGTCAGCCTGCACGGCATTTGCAGACCGCCGATGGGAACCTGCGGTTCGACGAAGCCGGACAGATGCGTGCGCACCAGCCCGGCCAGCAGGTCGAGCCGTTTGGCATAGATGCCGCGCATGGTGCGGACATGCGCCCCGAAGTGCCCGCCCTCCATGAACCGGGCCAGCGTCAGTTGCGCCATGGACGCGGTGTGGCCATCCAGCAGCGTGCGCGCCACGGTCATGGGCTTCACCAACTGCGGCGGCAGCACGGCATAGCCGATCCGCAACCCCGGAAAGAGGGATTTGGTGAAGGTGCCGATGTAGATGGTCCGGTCATGGGGATCGAGGCCCTGGACGCAGGCCGTGGGACGGCCGGCATAGTGGAACTCGCTGTCGTAATCGTCTTCGATGATCCACGCCTGATGCCGGGCCGCCCAGTCGATCAGCGCAAGGCGGCGGTCCAGCGCCAGCGTCGCGCCGGTCGGGAACTGGTGGGACGGGGTAAGGAAGAGCGCCCTGGCGCGGCGTGGGTCATCCATGATGCGGTCAACGACGATACCCTGCGGATCCACGCCGATCGGAACGCAGTCGAGGCCCGCGGCGTCGAATGCCTTGCGGGCGCCGTAATAGGCCGGGTCTTCGATGAAGATCCGGTCGCCGGGATCGAGAAGCATGGTTGCGCACAGCGTCAGGGCCTGTTGCGAACTGGTGAGCACCAGCACACGGTCGGCGGTCGCGCGGGCGCCGCGTTCCAGGTTCACATAATCGGCAATCGCGCGCCGCAACGGCTCCACCCCCTGCGGGTCGCCGTGAAGCAGGGCATGCGTGCCGACCTCCTTCAGAACCTGCCGTTCCAGCCGTTCCCACAGCGGCAGCGGAAAGCTGCGCGTTTCCGGGACGCCATGGGCGAAGGGGCGGGGAATCAGCATCTCGCGCACGCCACCGCTGCCGAACATGGCCGCGCCGCGCCGGCTCAGCGCCGGGGCCTGATCGCCGAGCGGTGCATTGCGTTTCGAGCGCCGATGGCCGGGGGTGAATCCGGTCATCTCGGCCACGAAGCTGCCGCTTCCGACCCGCCGTTCGATGAACCCCTCGGCATGAAGCTGGGCATAGGCCGATTCCACGGTGTCCCGCGAAACGCCAAGGGATGTGGCAAGCGTGCGGGTGGCCGGCAGCGGTTTGCCGGGGCCGAGTGCTCCGTCGAGGATGAGTTGCCGGATCGCCCGCTGTATCCGCGCGTGAAGCGGCATCGCCGCATGGGCGGGGTGAGCCAGCCATGCCTGCACGGATTCCAGTTGGGAATGCTTGAACAATTGGTCTGGCCCATTCGAACAGATTGGCTGGGAATATCAGTCCAATGCCCGGCTAGAAGTCAAGGCGGGCTTACCGGCCTCGCACAACCGTCCTCGGGAGGATCCTCCGAACCATGCCGCCCCATCCATCGCCCGCACCTCTTCGCGTGAACGACCTTGCCCATCCGGTCGTCGCCGGGCTGATTTCCGTCATCGTCAACTATGGCGGGACCTTCATCCTCGTGTTCCAGGCGGCTCGCGTTGCCGGCCTCAGCCCCGAACTCACCGCGTCCTGGGTGTGGTCGGTTTCGATCGGCGTGGGCCTGACCGGCCTTTTCCTGAGTTGGCGTCATCGTGAGCCGATTATCACCGCCTGGTCCACACCGGCGGCGGCCTTCCTTGTCACGGCGCTGGCGACCACATCCTATGCCGAGGCGGTCGGGGCCTACATCCTGTCGGCCGCCGCCTTTGTCGTGCTTGGTCTGTCGGGGTGTTTCGAGCGGGTCATCCGGCTGATTCCGCCCGGCATCGCGGCGGGTCTGCTTGCGGGCATTCTGCTGCCATTCGGAATCGGGGCGTTCGGCGGAGCCAGCGTCGATCCGGTGCTGGTGGGCTTGCTGGTGGTCGCCTACGTCCTCTTGAAACGCTTTTCCGCACGGTATGCCGTGGTCGGCATCCTGGGGATCGGCTTGGTCTTCCTGTTGGCGCAGGATCGCGTCGATCTGTCGGGCCTGCACCTGACGCTTGCCGTGCCGGTCCTGACCATGCCGGCGTTCACGCTGAACGCGGTTTTGAGCGTTGCGTTGCCGCTGTTCCTCATCACACTGACCGGCCAATACATGCCGGGCATGCTGGTGTTGCGCAACGATGGCTTCACGGCCAGCGCCAACCCGATCGTGGCCGTGACCGGCCTCGGCTCCCTCATCATGGCGCCGTTCGGTTCGCACGCGTTCAACATTGCCGCCATCACCGCCGCCATTGCCACGGGCCGCGAAGCGCACGAAGACCCGTCGAAACGCTGGGTCGCCGGCATCGCAGCCGGTGTTTTTTATGTGCTGGTCGGTGTGTTCGGCGTGACGCTGGCGGCGGTGTTCATGGCGTTCCCGGCGGCCTTCATCACCACGCTGGCGGGCCTTGCCCTGCTCGGCACCATCGGCGGAAGCCTTGCCGGCGCCATGGCCGATCCGGCTTCGCGCGAAGCGGCGCTGATCACCTTCCTTGCGTCCGCGGCGAACATCACGATGCTCGGCATCGGCGGTGCGTTCTGGGGACTGGTGATCGGCCTTGCCGCCCATGCGGTGCTGAACGGGCGGTTGCCCGTGAAGAAGCCCTTTACCGCCGCCATCAGCGGCAGTCCGGCGGAATAGTGTCAGAAGAAAGAAGGCCAGCGCCCGCCCGGCCGGAGGATCGGTTTTCACCCGGCCGGGCGTGGCTGTCGTTCAGCTCCAGGCGTGGAGCGGCGGTTTGACGCCGTTCAGGGCGTGGTTGCCGAGGATGGCGTATTTCCAGCGCACCGGATCGTGCAGGGTGTGGACGCGGGCGTTGCGCCAATGGCGGTCGAAATTATGCTCGGCCAGGCTGGAGCGGGTGCCGGCCAGTTCGAACAGGGTGTTGGTTGCTTCCAGCGCGATTTCGGTGCTGAGGATCTTTGCCTCGGCCACCGCCACCTGAGCTTTGGCGACCGTCTCGGCGCTGGGGGCGGCGACGGCGGCGTCCACGGCAAGACCGGCTCTGTCCTGCAACGCTTCGGCGGCGTGCAGCCGCAGGGTCAGGCGGCCGATCGCCTGGATGGTGTAGGGGTCATCGGATGCACGGTCCTGCCCGCTGTCCACCCACGGGCGGGTGCGGGTGCGCACGAATTCGATTGTGTCCTTGATCGCCGCCTCGGCGATGCCGTTGTCAACCCCGACCTGGATGATCTGGAAGATGGCGCCGTCGGCGGTCGGTGTCTCATAGCCCTTGTAACCGGGAACCAGATGGGTCTTCGGCACCTTCACATGGTCGAGGATCACCGTGCCGCTGGCCGTGGTCCGCTGGCCGAAACCCGACCAGTCGTCGATCACCGTCAGGCCGGGGGCGTTGCGGTCGGCGATGGCGTACCAGGCGCGGCCCTGATCGTCCACCGCGACGATCGGCACCAGATGGGCCAGCAGCGCGCCGGTGGAATAGAATTTCCGCCCGGTCACCACCACATGGTCGCCTTCGTCGGTGAAGTGGGTGGCGAAATCGACGGCGCGCTTGGTGCCGAATTCGGAAAAGGCGTTGCCGAAGCGGATGCCCTTCAGCACCTCGCCGAACAGCAGCCGCTGCTGCGCCTCGTCCGACACCGTGCGGATGGCGGCGACCACGCCCAGATGGTTCTGGGAAATCTGCGACAGCGACGGGTCGGCCGCCGCGATGATCTGCACCACCTTGGTCAGCGTCGCATAGGAAAGCTCCGGCCCGCCGAAGGCCTTCGGCACATTGATCGACCACAGGCCGCTCTGCGAGAAGGCGTCCAGTTCCGCCACCGGGAAGGCGCGCTCCCGGTCCCGTTTGGAGGCCGTGCCGGCAACATCGCGGGCCAGCGCCTCGGCCACCGCGATGGCTTCGGCCGCGTCCTTGATGATGTGGGCCGGCGTGGTCGGCCGTGGCAGGCCGGGCACGCCCTGCGGCGTGGCATCGGCGGAGGCGGCCGGGGTGTCGAGAACGGCTGTGCTCATCGTGACTGTCCCTTGTCGGTTGTTGGGATCGGATCGTTCATGCGGCGGCGGGGGTGCTGTCCCCGACGCCGAAGCCCAGGTAAAAAGCCTTGATGTCGTCGCGTTCGCGCAGGTCGGCGGCGGGGCCGTCCAGCACGGTGCGGCCGTTTTCCAGCACCGTGGCGCGGTCGGCATGGCGCAGCGCCACGGTGGAGTTCTGCTCGGCCACCAGGATCGACAGCCCGTCTTCGCGGTTCAGGCGCTTCAGCGCGTCGAAGATTCCCTCGACCACCAGCGGCGCCAGCCCCATGGACGGTTCGTCCAGCACCAGCAGGCGGGGCCGCGCCATCAGCGCCCGGCCGATCGCCGCCATCTGCTGTTCCCCGCCGGAGGTCAGGCCGGCGGGCGTCCGGCGCTTATCGCGCAGGCGGGGGAACAGGGCGTAGATGCGTTCCAGTTCCACGCGCAGGGCGGCCCGGCTCAGCCCGCGCACCTGACCGCCGACGACGAGGTTGTCCTCGACGGTCAGGGAGCGGAAACAGTGCCGCCCCTCCAGCACCTGCACCAGCCCGGCGCGCACCAGATCGGCCGGGCTGCGGCGGGTGACATCCTGGCCTGACCCTCCTCCGAATCGGTGGACACCTCTGCTAAGCTCCCGCTGGGAGCGGAGAGGTTTGACGATGACAACGAAACGACGCTTCTTCACGGAGGAGTTCAAGGGGGAGGCGGTGGCACTGCTGGAGAGCAGCGGCCGGCCCTTGGAGCACATTGCGAGGGAACTGGGTATCCAGCCCTCGATGCTGCGCCCTCGGCGTGTCGCCTTCCGGCTACTATGCGTGGCGGACACGGCCGGAGCGCGCGCGCAAGGCCGCGAACCGGCAGTTGCTCGCCGACATCCAGCGCCTGCATGACCACCATCGCAAGCGCTATGGAGCCCCGCGCATTCATGCCGCCTTGCGGGCACAGGGCCGGACCGTCAGCCGCGGACGGGTCGAACGCCTCATGCGCCATCATGGCATTCGAGCCCAGCGTCCCCGCGCCTACCGCGTCTGCACCACCGACAGCAACCACGCCCTGCCGATCGCCCCCAACCGGCTGGACCGCGACTTCTCGCCCGCTGCGCCGAACCAGGTCTGGCTCACCGACATCACCTACGTGCCGACCGACGAGGGCTGGCTATACCTGGCAGTGATCCTGGACCTGTTCAGCCGTAAGGCGGTGGGCTGGGCGATGCGCGATCACCTGCGCACCGAGTTGCCGCTGGCAGCGCTGGCCATGGCGGTCCAGCGTCAGCGCCCCACCCCCGGCCTGCTGCACCACTCCGACCGCGGCAGCCAGTACGCCTCGGCGGAGTACCGCAAAGCCTTGAAGGATCACGGCATCGTCCAATCCATGAGCCGCAAAGGGAACTGCTGGGACAACGCCCCCATGGAGAGCTTCTTCGGAACGGCCAAGTCGGAGTTGGTCCACCACCAGCGGTATCCCACCCGCGAGGCCGCCAAGCGGGACCTGTTCGCCTACATCGAAGGCTACTACAATCGCCAACGGCTGCACTCAGCCATCGGCTACATCACCCCAGAGCAGGCCGAGCTGCGGGCTGCGTAATCCGGTGTCCACTCGCGCGGGGGAAGCTCAGTTCCGTGTTCCACATCCGATCCGAACGCTACAGCTTCATCCTGTCCCACCGCTGGAGGGATAGGCCGATTGGGTTGAACGCCGGAATGAAGCATCGGCGGGACCATACTCAAATTGGTTCCCCATTATTGCCGGTCGAAGAGAAGTACCGCCTGTGCATGCCCCTCATGCTTATTCGCACATGCAACATCAGGCGGTCTTTGCTACCAGTTTCGGGGTAGCGTTTTTCCCAATCCATCGCCCGGTGTGACGGGAAGTCCGGCGTGGCCGGAAAGTTTTTCTTTGGCCGGTCTTATTTTGATCGGTGATTGCCGGGGTGGGAAAGCGCGTCTCCCTGTCGAGCGAACAGGATTGGAGTTGCGCATGTTGCCGGCCCACCGACCGTCCGCGTCCTTTCCCGCGTTCCCTCGCCGGATCCGGCCCGCCTCGGCGGGTGTCGGGGCCGGGGATGCGGCCGCCGGTTCGTGGCTGCGCCGTCTGGCGCGGCTGTACTGGCGCCGTCGGCTGTTGCTGGGGGGGGCTGTCGTGGCGATGGTGGCGGTCACCTTCGCCATCGTCCAGCGCATCCCGCCGCGTTTCCAGTCGTCGGCCACGGTCATGCTCGACCCGCGCCAGCACACCGTCATCGACATTCCCCAGGTGGTGACGCCGTTCCGCCCCGACGAGCTGGCGGTGGAAAGCGAGATCCAGGTGATGCTGTCGCAGGATCTGGCCCGCACGGTGATCGCGGCCACCGGCGTGGCGTCGTCGGCGGAATTCAACCCGGCGGTGGAACGGCAGCAGCGGGCGGCGGAACCGGCGGACGACACGCCGCTGGTCCGGCTGAAGGCCGGGATCGGCGGTGCGGTCCAATGGGTGCGCGATGCCCTGGGTACCGCGGACGAGCCGCCGTCACCCGAACGCGACGTCCGCCGGGACGAGCTGGTGATGCTGCAGCGTTTCGCCAAGGCGCTGGAGGTGCGGCCCGTGGGCCGGTCGCGGGTGATCGGCGTCAGCTTCACCGCCCGCGACCCCGATCTGGCGGCCGCCGTCGCCAACGCGGTGGTGGATGCCTATCTGGCCCAGCAGAGCGCCGGGCGCATCCGCGAGACGGAGCGGGCCAACGGCTGGCTGCGCCAGCGTGCGCAGGAATTGCGGGCGGAAGCGGCCAAGGCCCAGAAAGCCTACACCGACCGCATGACCGCCGCCCAAAGCAGCGCCGGCGTGGACCAGCAGTTGCTGCGCGACCAGTTGCTGGACATCAACCGCACCCTGGCGGTGGCTGAAGCCGACCTCAACGCCGCCCGCAACCGCCGCACCCAGTTGGAATCCCTGCTGGAGGCCGGGCGGCTGGAGCCGCTGGCCGCGATGGCGCGCTCCGACACCATGCAGGCGATCCGGCTGCGGCTGGTGGATCTTCAGCGCGACATGGCCGACCGCTCGGGCCGTCTGGGGCCGCTGCACCCGTCGGTGACGGCGCTGGCGGCACAGATCCGCTCCACCCGCGATTCCCTGGCCATCGAAGCGCGCCGGCTGGTGGCCGACGCCCGCGGCGACGAGGCGGCGCTGCAGGACCGTGCCGCGTCCCTGCGCGCCGCGGCCGAGGACCATCAGCGCGAACTGCGCCAGCAGCAGGACGCCACCGCCGACGTCGCCACCCTGGAGCGGGAAGCCAAGAGCACCGAGGATCTCTACAACACCTTCCTCACCCGCTTTAAGGAAACCAGTGCCGGCACCTTGTCTCCGCCGGAAGCGTGGATGGTGTCGCGCGCCTTGCCCGCCGCCGACCCGGTGTTCCCCAACACGCCGCTGCTGCTGGGCTTTGCCGGGATCGCCGCGCTGGGGCTGGCCGGGGCCGGCGTCACCCTGCGCGAGATGATGCACACCGGCCTGCGCAGCGCCGAGGAGGTGGAGGGCGCGCTGGGCCTGCGCGGGCTGGGGCTGTCGCCGGCCCTGCCGCGGCGCCTGACCGGCCGGGCGGTGGTGGAGGATCTGCTGAAGCATCCCCGTTCGGCCTTTGCCGAATCGGTGCGGATCATCGTCAGCAACGCCATCGGCCCCTTGCGCCCCGACAACGGCGCGCAGGTGGTCAGCGTCTGTTCCGCCTGCCCGCACGAGGGCAAATCCACCCTGGTGGCCGCCGCCGCGACCCTGTTGTCCATGAGCGGCTTCCGCGTGCTGGTGATCGATGCCGATATGCGCTGGCCGTCGCAGCACGGGTTGTTCGCCGTGCCCAACCGCGACGGTCTGTCGGACGACCTGCACGCCGCCGCCGATGCCGGCAGCGCCGGGCTGTTCCCCCCGGATCAGGACGTGCCGCTGCCGACGGTGGATCCGGTGACCGGGGTGGATGTGCTGACCGGCGGTCTGGCCGGGGCGGCGGATGCCCGCGGGCCGATGTTCCTGGGCCATGCCGAGCGGCTGGACCATCTGATCGGCTGTTACCGGCGGTCCTACGACATCATCCTGCTGGACATGCCGCCGTGCATGCCGGTGGCCGACGCCCGCATCTTCGCCACCTTGAGCGACCGCTGCCTGTTCGTCACCCGCTGGCACGCCACCCCGGCCGCCACCGTCCGCGCCGCACTGGGCGAATTGCGCGGGGCGGGGGTGGACATCGCCGGGCTGGCGCTGCTGCAGGTGGATGTGCGCGAGCACGCCACCTACGAGTACGGGGACAGCGGCCTCTATCAGCGGCACGGCCGCTACACCCATTCCTGAAAAAACAGCCCTGGGAGTTGCCGATGGAACCGCACAACGGGCCGCGGGCGCGGGTGGCGATCATCTACCGCATCGTTCCCCATTACCGGGTCGCCTTCTACAACCGGCTGGCGGATTTCCTTGCCGGCCGCGGGGTGGACCTCACCGTGTTCGGTGGGCAGGCCCGGCCCGATGAGGCGTTCGAGGAAAGCGGCCATCTGGTCAAGGGGCATGTGTTCGCCCCCAGTATCTATCTGCACGGCGTGATCTATTACCAGCCGCTGTTCCGCCGGCTGCGCGACTTCGATCTGGTGGTGATGGAACAGGCCAATTCCGCCCTGGTGAACTACCCGCTGTTCGCCCGGCGGGCGCTGGGCATCGGGCCGCGGCTGGCGCTGTGGGGGCATGGGGACGATCTCCAGCAGCAGGCACCGGCCCGCTGGCGGCGCGGGGTCAAGCGTTTCCTGTCGCGCCGTGCCGACCACTGGTTCGCCTACACCGATTCGGTGAAGGACACGGTGGAGAAGCTGGGCTATCCCGCCGACCGCATCACCGTGGTGCAGAACGCCATCGATGTATCGGCGGTGACCGAGGTCTGCGACGGGCTGGACGGCGCGGACCGTGCCGCCCTGCGGGCGCGTCTGGGTCTGGGCGATGCGCCCACCGCCGTGTTCTGCGCCCGCCTGACCGAAGGGAAGGGGGTGCCGTTCCTGGTGGAGGCCTGCATCCGTGCCCGGCGGCGGGTGCCCGATCTTCAGCTTGCCGTGGTGGGCAGCGGCCCGCTGGAAGGGTGGCTGCGGGCACAGAGCATCGAGCATCCATGGATCCACCCGCTGGGCGCCCGCTACGGCCGGGAAAAGGCCGAAGTCCTGGCCGCCGCCGACGTCTTTCTGCTGCCGTCCTTCGTCGGGCTGTCGATTCTGGATGCCTTCGCCGCCGGCCTGCCGGTGATAACCGCCGATTTCCGCAACCACAGCCCCGAGGTGGACTATCTGGAGCACCGCCGCAACGGCCTGTTCGTGCCGGCGGACCCGGATTTCTACGCCGATGCGGTGGCGACGGTGCTGTCCGATCCCGATCTGCGGGCGGACCTGCGGCGCGGGGCGCTGGCGACCGTGCGGCTGCGCACGGTGGAGGCCATGGCCACCAATTTCGGCGGCGGGATCCTTCAGGCGCTGGAGCGGGCCGGGCGCCTCGACCCCACCCCGGCGGGCCAGCCGCTCCATGGGTGACGGGGGAGGAACGCCGATGACCCGCGGGATCGGGGTGTTGATCGGGCATGGCCTGCGGGCGGTGTCCGTCCTGTCCATCCGGGCCGGGGGCACGGTGGCGGCCTTTCTGTTGCAGGTGTTGATGGCCCGCACCATGGGGGCGGCGGAAACCGGGCTGGCGGCGGCGGCCATGTCGGCGGCCCTGGTCGCCGGGCTGGCCGCCACCGCCGGCTATCAGGCCGGCTCCACCCGCTTCATCGTGCAGAACGAAACCCTGGGCCGGCGCGATCTGGCGCTGGGCTTCATCCGCCGGGGATGGACCGTGGTGGCGGTCACCGGGCCGCTGGCCGCGGCGGCCGGGCTGGCGCTGGCGTGGACGGATGGCGATCTCGGCGGGACTGTGTTCGGCGTGTGGGGGTATGCGGCGCTGACCGTGCCGTTCATGGCGCTGCTGCTGCTGGACAGCGGCTATGCCCACGGCTGTTCCCGTTTCACCCTGTCGTTCCTGCCGTCGGCGTTCCTGCGGCAGACGTTGCTGCTGGCGGTGGTTGCCGGCGGGGTGGCGGCGGGGTTCGCGTGGAGCGCCGCGGGGGTGGTGGCGGTGTTCTTCGCCGTGGTGGCAGTGTCGGCGCTGGGGCAATGGCTGGTGCTGCGCCGCCATGTGGCGCGGCGGCTGGCGGGGGTGGTTCCCGCCTATGACACCCGGCACTGGATCGGTACCGGGGCCGAGCTGTCGATTTTGCTGCTGTTTTCCGGCCTGTACGGGGATCTGGTGGTGGTGCTGGCCGCCCTGGTGCTGCCGCCGGCGGAGGTGGCCTATCTCAACGCCGCGGTGCGGTTCGCCGGTGTTCTGGGTTTCATCGTCTATGCGGTGAACGCCACGCTGGAGCCGCGCCTGTCGGCCATGGTCGCCCATGGCGACCACAAGGGGATGCAGGCGCTGCTGCGTCTGGGGGTGCATCTGCGGGTATGGCCGGTGCTGGCGGCGGCGGCGTTGACGGTGCCGTTCGGCGGGGCGCTGCTGGGGCTGTTCGGGGCGGATTTCCGTGCCGGCCATGGGGCGCTGATGGTGCTGTCCCTGTCCCAGGGGCTGATGGCCGCGACGGGGCCGGTGTTCATGCTGCTGTCCATCACCCGCCGGCAGCGCACGGCCTTTGCCCTGCTGGCGGGGCTGCTCGCGGCGACGGTGGTGCTGGTGCCGGTGGCGGCGGCGCTGTCGGGGGTGACGGCGGTGGCGTGGGTGTTCTTTGCGGTGACGGCGGTGTGGTGCGTGGTGCTGCGCCGCCGGCTGCTGGCGGCACTGGGGGGCGATCCGTCGGTATTGGCGGCGTGGCGGCCGGATGATGTCCGACTTGGCGAGACGGCCGCCCATCCGGCGCTGGCGGGAGGGACGGGGCATGACCGCTGATCACCCGCCGCTGACGGTTCTGTCCTGGCCCTACCGCCGCGGGGTGATGAACCCCTACACCGAGCGGTTGGGCCGGGCGGTGGCCGAACAGGGGCTTTGCGTCAGTGAATTTTCCCCCTGGCGGCTGCTGGCCGGGCGGGCCGACGTGTGGCACATGCATTGGCCCGAAGGGGCGGTGCGCAGCCGCAATCCGGTCAAGGCCGCCCTGCGGCTGGGGGCCTTCGCCCTGCTGGTGACGGCGGCCCGCGCGCGCGGGGTGTCGTGCGTGTGGACGGTTCACAATCTTCAGGGCCATGACCGCACCCACCCGCGGCTGGAGGACTGGCTGTGGCGTTTCCTGGTGCCGCGGCTGGATGGGGTGGTGCTGCTGTCGCAGGCGACGGAGGCACCGCTGCAACAACGCCATCCCGCCGCCCGGCGCCTGCCGTCGCGGGTGGTGGTGCACGGCCATTTCCGCGATCTCTATCCCAACAGCATCAGCCGGGACGAGGCCCGCGCGCGCTACGGTTTCGGGCCGCAGGACCGGGTGGCGGCCTTTGTCGGGCGCATCCGCCCGTACAAGAACGTGGATCAGGTGATTGCCGCGGTCCGGGCGCTGGACGATCCCGCCCTGCGGCTGGTGGTGGCCGGTCATCCCGACGACCCGGTGCTGGGCGGGCGGCTGCACGATCTGGCCGGCGGCGACCCGCGCATCCGGCTCGACCTGGGGTTCGTGCCCGACGGGGCCATGCAGGTGCCGTTGAACGCCGCCGATCTGGTGGTGCTGCCCTATCAGGACATCCTGAATTCCGGGGCGGCCATTCTGGCCCTGTCCTTCGACCGTCCGGTGCTGGTTCCCGGCCTGGGGGCGATGGGGGAACTGCGGGCCATGGTCGGGCATCCGTGGGTGCAGTGTTTCGACGGGCCGTTGACCGCGGGTGTCCTGACCGCCGCCCTGGACGAGGCGTGCCGGGTGACGGCCGACGGCACGCGGCAACCCGACATGGCCCCGTTCGACTGGAACGAAAGCGGGCGGCAACTGGCCGCCTTTTACGCCGGGCTGTGCCGGGGAGGAGCCGTGCCATGAGTGGACCTCAGGCAACCGTTCAGGAATGGTCCGCCCCTCCCTCCGCCGTTCCGTCGGTGCCGGCCGCCCTGTCGTGGGGGCGGGTGTTTCTGGCGCTGGCCATCGGTTACTTCATCCTCCAGCATGGGCTGTTCGTGCCCGGCGGCCCGTTTCTGCGCGGCGGCGTGCAGGTGGGGGCGGAGGATGTGGCCAACGGGCCGCGGCAGATCGTGTGGCCGCTGCTGCTGATGGCGGCCCTGCCGCTGGGGCTGTGCGTGCTTGACCGGGTGCGGCGGCTGGCGCTGGCCATGCCGCTGCTGACGGCAGCCCTGGTGTGGTCGTGGGCCAGCGTCACCTGGGCCGTTTTTCCCATCGTCAGCCTGAAGCGGGTGATGCTGCTGACGGTGGTGACGCTGGTGTTCATGATCGGTGCCGCCGCCGTCCGCAAGCCCGCGGAACTGTGGCGCCCGGTGGCGCTGGTGCTGGCCGGCATCATCGGCATTGATGTGGTGTCGGCGGTGTTCGTGCCTGCGCTGGGGCGGGAGGATTCCGGGGCCTTCGTCGGGCTGCACGCGTCCAAGAACACCGCCGGCGCCATCAGCGCCATGGCGCTGATGGTGTGGTTTTTCGCCGGGCGGTTCATGCCGGAATGGCGGGTGACGCGGGTGCTGGTGCTGTTTGGCGGGGTGGTCTTTCTGGTGGGCACCGACAGCAAGACGTCCATGGCGGCCCTGCTGGCCAGCGGCGGCATCGCGTGGGGGCTGACCGTCCTGGCCCGCACCGGGCCGCTGACGGTGGCGGCGGGGCTGTGGCTGCTGCTGGCGCTGCTGGCGGCGGCGGGGCTGGCGATCCACATCGCAACACCCGCGGCGGTGCTGACCGCCCTGTTCGGCGATGCCACCCTGACCGGGCGGACCGACCTGTGGGGCTTTCTGTGGCCCTTTGTCGGGGAACGGCCGTGGACCGGCATGGGGTATCAGTCGCTGTGGCTGACCGGCGGGGTGGGGGTGATCGAACGCTGGTCGCCGTCCATCCTCAATTGGGCGGTGCATCAGGCGCACAACGGCTATCTCGATCTGCTGCTGACCCTCGGCGTGGTGGGGCTGGTGCTGCTGACCGCCGGGGTGGTTGCCGGGGTGGTGCGGGCGCTGGCGATGGAAGCCGCCGGGCGCGCGCCTGGCTGCGGGACGCTGGCGGTGGCGGTGCTGGTCTTCGCCCTGATCCACAACGCGACCGAAAGCTCGCTGCTGCGCGGCGACCATACGGTGTGGGGGTTCACCTTCCTGGCGCTGCTGTCGGCATCGCTGGGCGGCCCGGTCTGGAGGCGCAACCGGAACACATAATCTCTCTTTGTGGGTATTGGTGACATTCGGGGGTAAGAAAAAATGACTACGACCCGGCGTTTCCATGTCGTTAATCTTTGTACCTCTTTTTATACGGCAACGATCAGCGCGGTCCTGCTGATATGTTTGTCGCTGTATGCCAGTCCACTGGCATCGAAAGAGGTCAAAATGACGGCTTCTATGGAGGTTCGCTGGGCACCTCCGTCTTTGGCGCCCGGTTATACGGTGCTTGATCTTTCCAAGACTGGCACGCAGACATGGTTTAAGTTTGGCGACAATGAAGATGTATTGATTGTCGCGCCGCCGGGAACCTATACTCTTGACCGGCTGGAGGTCAGTGGCGGGCGGAACATCATCCTATCCGGGGGCGATTTCGTTCCCTCCGGTGCGGGGCCAGCCACCGCAACCCTGAAATTCACCAACATCCATGGTGAAGTCTGGGTCGAAGGGGTCCACATCGACAACCGGAACGTGGGCGAACGCGACGCCATCGCCGCCGTTGCCGCCAACGGGTCGGAGGCCACCTTCACCCTTCAGAACAGCTTCATCGACCATGTGTCGGGGTCGTACAACGGCGTCCATGGCGACGTCTTCCAGCCCCACGGGGATCTGCAGCACATCCGTATGTACAACGTGGTGGGTCGCAGCAACTTCCAGGGCCTGTTCCTCGACCCCCAGCACGAGATCAAATCGGTCGATCTCGTGAACGTGCAGATGCAGTATCTGCCGGGGGGCGACCCCATCACCTTCCTCTATAATTTCTGGATGAACGACGGGCGTCCGCCCTATCCCGTCACCATGGAAAATGTGTGGGTGGACCAGCGCGCGGGGCAGGATGCCGCCCAGCAGTCGGTTTTCCCGCCCAAGACCTGGGGCACTGTGCGCGCCGGCGACGATATCACCTGGCCCAACATGCCGTTCACGGGTGAAATGCACGTCGGCACCCCGCCGCAGGGCACGTTCGTCACGCCGGAGCAGACCGGCCTGTTCTATGGTCGGACGATGGAGGAGCTGCAGTCCCTGTGGTCTGCGTCCCAGCCGCCGGCACCGGTGCCGCCGCTGACGCTTCCCTCCGCCCCGCCGGCATCGGGCACGAGCATCAACCAGTTCACCGGAACCGATGCCGATGATCTGCTGCGTGGTTCCGCGATCAACGATCTGTTGAACGGGCGCAACGGCGACGATCGCATGGAAGGGGGCTTGGGGGACGACACCTATGTCGTCAACCGCCTGCGCGACCAGCCGATCGAACACGCGGGGGAGGGCATCGACACCGTTCTGGTGTCGCTGGAGGGATACCGCCTTCCCGATCATGTGGAGAACCTGACCAACACCGCGCCCACCAGCGCCCTGCTGCTGGGCAACGCCCTGGCCAACCGCATCCAGGGGAATCAGGGCAACGACATCCTGGACGGCGGGGCCGGGAACGATCTTCTGATCGGCGGTGCGGGGCGTGACACCTTCGTCATGCGCCACGGCGGTGGGCAGGACATCATCCAGGATTTCACCCACGACGACACCCTGCGGCTGGAAGATTACGGCTTCACCAGCGTTGCACAGGTGAAGGCCACAGCCTGGACCGCTGGAACCAGCCTTGTGCTGGAACTGGGGGGCGGGGAGCGGGTGATCCTGCAGAACCTGGATCAGACGGCGCTGTCCTGGATGGATATCCAGCTTGTCCCCGGAAACGCCAGCACCCATTCCGCGGCGACGCTGCCGCTGTCCCATGCCTCCGCCCTGTGGTTGAAGGGAACGGCCGGCGATGATGTGATGACCGGCACCGACGGTCACGATTACCTGAACGGTCAGGGCGGCAACAACGAGTTGCGCGGCGGGCTGGGTGATGACCGCTACAACGTCACCGGCACACAGGACAGAGTGGTCGAATTCGCCGATCAGGGAATCGACACCGTCATCAACTGGGGCCGTTATTACCGCCTGCCGGACCATGTGGAGAATATGGAGCTGGTGCGGGCCGACGGGGCGGTCGGTGCGGGCAATGATCTGGACAACGTGCTGACCGGCAGCGTCAGCGACGACGTGCTGTACGGCATGGGCGGCAACGATCTGCTGATCGGCGGCGGCGGGATCGATGTGCTGATCGGCGGGGCCGGACGCGATGTGTTCCGGGCCACGTCCCTGGCCGATGCCGGCGACGTGGTGGAGGATTTCCAATCGGGAATCGACCGGCTGGACCTTCGCCCGATCGTGCATGAAATGACGAACGGTGACCTGGGCCTGTTCCTGTCGCTGCTGCGCATCAGCACCGACGACACCGGGCTGATGGTCGGCATAGCCCGGCGCGAATCGCCCGACCATGTGGTGGACCTCTTCCATCTGGACGGGGTGAACCATATCGACACGGGCACCGACCTGATCCTGACCGACGCCACGGCCTGACCCGCCGCGGCCCGGAACGGTACGACCGGAAAGATGCCGGGGCCGGGAGGAGTCCTCCCGGCCCCGGTGCCGTTCATGCGGGGGCTTTTGCCTCAGGCCGCCCGGATGCGGGTGATGAAGGCGGTGAGCTGCTCTTGCAGCGCATCGGCCTGCTGACACAGGGCATCGGCGGCGGTGCCGATGTCGCCGGCAACGCCGTTGGTCTGTTCCGCCGCCGCCCGCACGGTGGTGATGGAGGCGGTGACCGCCCCCGTCCCGGCGGCGGCGTCGCTGACGTTGCGGCTGATTTCCTCGGTCACCGCGTTCTGCTGCAGGACCGCTCCGGCAATGGTGGCCGAGGTTTCCTCGATATGGCCGATGGTGCCGGTGATCTCCTGCAACGCCCGTCCCGCCCCCTCCGCCACCTGGCGGATGCGGTCCACCTGGGCGGCGATGTCGCCGGTGGCGCGCGCGGTCTGGTCGGCCAGCGACTTCACCTCCGTTGCCACCACGGCAAAGCCCTTGCCGGCGGCTCCGGCGCGGGCGGCTTCGATGGTGGCGTTCAGCGCCAGCATGTTGGTTTTCGAGGCGATGTCCTGAATCAGCGCCACCACGCTGCCGATCTGGGTGGTGGCTTCGGCCAGTTCGCGCACGGCGCTGTTGGTGCGGCTGGCCATGGCGACGGCATCGGTGGCGATGGAGGTGGCGACCGAGGTCTGCTGTTTGATGGCGTCGAACGAGGACATGAGCTGTCCCGCCGCCGACGCCACCGCCTGCACGTTGACCGAGGCGCGCTCGGCGCCACAGGCGGCACCGTTGGCATCCTCCACCGCGCTGGCGGCGTTGCGGGTCAATTGCCGGGCGCTGGCCTGCAACTGTTCCACCGCCGCCTTCACGCTCAGCAGCACATGGTGCACGTTGTCTTCGGCGAAGCGGATGGCTTCGCCGTCGCGTTCCTTCATCTGATCCAGGGAACGGTTGATGATGGCGGCGTGGCGGGAGAAATCGCCGCGCAGGCCGGTTTGCAGGATCTTGCGGTAATACTGCCGGGCGTTGGCGTGCTGCATGGCGGCGTCGGCCTCCTTGCAGAAAGCCTCCGTCAGGTCGAGCAGCCGGTTCACGTTGCGCAGCATCTGCCCGATGTTGCCGTGGCCGCGGATGCCCATCACCCGCACCGACAGATCCCCCGCCGCCGCCGCCGCGCACACGCGCATGGCCTTGTCGATGCTGGCGTTGGCCCGTTTCAGCGCCAGGATGCTGAGGGCGGACGGGATCAGCAGCAGCAGCACCGCCAGCGCGGCGGGGCCGTCACCTGCGGCGGCGAACACCCCGGCCAGAACCACCACCAGCCCGGCGCTGCCCCAGGCGGCGATGCCGGCACGGGCGACGGACGACAGATTAGAGACTGAGGACAAATTCATCATAGCTCATCCTCTCGTGCGCCAGGGCTTCGTTCAGGATCGCGGCGGCGGCGGCCATGCCGGTTTCGGGGTCGGGTGCCGCGCGCTCCGCCTGCCGCATCCGCTGGTACAGCGGTTCCACCCGCGCGATGGCACCGCGCCCCGGCACCCGCCGGTTGGAGTGATAACCGGCCAGCGTGCCGTCGGCGGCGTGGTTGGGGGTGATGTGGGCCAGCACCCAGTAATGGTCACCGTTGCGCGCCCGGTTGTTGACGTAGGCGAAGATTTCCCGCCCCTCCCGGATGGTGGCCCACAACAGGCGGAACACCGCCTGCGGCATGTCGGGATGGCGGATGATGCTGTGGGGTTTGCCGATCAGTTCGGATTCGCTGTACCCCGCCACATCCATGAAGATGTCGTTGACGTAGGTCAGGCGCCCCTGCAGGTCGGTCTTGCTGACGATGATCTCGTCAGGGGAAAAGGTCCGCTCGATCCCACTCAGGCTCACTCCGTTCCGGGCCATCTTCGCCCCTCTTTCCATTGCGGCGGACCCCCCTGTGTGTCCGCCCCGATCCTCAGGCGGAGGTAAAATATGCAAAAACAGGACCATAGAGGAAAGTCTTTGAAATCAACGGTCTGTGTCGGCTGGTCGATTCCTGGTCGTTGCAAACGATGTGACAAACACGCCAACGCCGGGGATTCTGTCGGGTAAACGACAGACTGCCGCAGGGGTGGCGTTGGGGTATGATGCGGCCCACCGCCATCGTCTTGACCGTTCCGGAGGAGTGCCGCCCGTGCCGATCTTTGCCGCCAACCTCACCATGATGTTCACCGAATGGGCCTTCCTCGACCGTTTCGACGCGGCGGCGGACGCGGGGTTTTCGGCGGTGGAATACCTCTTCCCCTACGACCACCCGGCGGATGCCATCGCCGCGCGGCTGGAGCGCAACGGGCTGACCCAGGCGCTGTTCAACATGCCCCCCGGCGATTGGGCGGCGGGGGAACGGGGGCTGGCGGCGCTGCCGGACCGTTTCGGGGATGTCTGCGACGGGGTGGAACGGGCGCTGGACTATGCCGCCGCCACCGGCTGCCGACGGCTGCACATGATGGCGGGGATCGCCGATCCCGCCGACGGGGCGGCGGCAGCCTCTTACCGCCGGGCGGTGGACCATGCCGCCGCCCGGCTGGGGGCGGCGGGGGTGGATCTGCTGCTGGAGCCGATCAACACCCGCGACATGCCGGGCTATTTCCTCAGCGGCTTCGCGGCGGCGGAATCCGTGATCGCTGCGGCGGGGCGGGCCAATGTGCGGCTGCAGTTCGACATCTACCACCGACAGATCCTGCACGGCGACGTGACCCATGCCCTGCGCCGGCTGCTGCCGCTGACCGGGCACATCCAGATCGCCAGCGTGCCGTCGCGCCAGGAGCCGGACGGGGAGGAGTTGAACTATCCCTTCCTGTTCGCCGAACTGGACCGGTTGGGATATGCCGGCTTCGTCGGCTGTGAATACCGCCCGCGGGTGGCGACGCGCGACGGGCTGGGATGGTTCGCCTCCTATGCCATGAACGCGGCTTCCATGAAAGCGGCGGGGGGCTGACGCAACCGGCACGGCGGCAGACAGCCGGGGGCCGGGTGTGGTAGGAGCGGTGTCCCGCATTTCCTCCCACCCGCCGATTGGTTCCATGTCGTCCGCCTCCACCCTCCGCGCCACCGCCGTCGGCGCCCTTGCCATCCTCATCTGGTCGTCCCTGGCGCCCGTGACGGCGCTGGCCGGCACGGTGCCGCCGTTCCAGCTCGTGGCCTGTTCCTTTGCGCTGGCGGCGGTGCTGGGGGTGGGGTGGGGCGTGATCCGGGGCCGCAACCCGGCCGCCGCCTTCCGCCAGCCGCCGGCGGTGTGGGCGGTGGGGATCGCCGGGCTGTTCGGCTATCACTTCCTCTATTTCCTGGCCCTGCAATCCGCCCCGCCGGTGGAGGCCAGCCTCATCAACTACCTCTGGCCGCTGCTGATCGTGGTTCTGTCGGCCACGCTGCCGGGGGAGCGGCTGGCGCCGGGCCATGTGCTGGGGGCGTTGATCGGGCTGGCCGGCACGGTGCTGCTGGTCACCAGGGGGCAGGGGTTGAGCGTGGATGGGCGCTATCTGACCGGCTATGCCGCCGCTTTGGGGGCCGCCGTGACCTGGGCCGTCTATTCCGTGCTGCGGCGGCGCATCCGCGGCGGTACCGAGGATGCGGTCACCGGATTCTGCTTCGTCACCGCAGTTCTGGCCGCCCTGTGCCATCTGGTATGGGAACAAACGGTGTGGCCTGCCGGTTTCCTGGGGTGGGGGGCGTTGCTGTTCATGGGGCTGGGGCCGGTGGGGTCGGCCTTCTTCCTGTGGGACCATGGGGTGCGGCACGGGGATATCCGCCTGCTGGGCACGCTGTCGTACGCCGCACCGATCCTGTCCACGCTGCTGCTGATCGCCAGCGGGCTGGCGGCGGGGCATTGGAGCGTGTGGGTGGCCTGCGCCGTCATCACCGGCGGTTCGGTCCTGTCCAGCCGGGAGACGGTCCGTTCCCGCCCTTGACGGCGGCGGCGTTTTGCCCCCTGGATGACGGGACCGGAAACACAGGGAAGCATCCCATGCCCAGCCGTTTCGTGCCCTTTACCGTCACCGTCTGCGGGATCGAGGAACTGTCCGGCCATTGCGCGGCCGGCGTCACCCATGTCCTGTCGATCCTCGACCCCGAGGAGCCGGAGCCGGCGGCCTTCGGCGCCTATGGCGAGCACGAGCGGCTGGAGTTGCGCTTCCACGACATCATCGAGGATCTCCCGGCCGAGGTCCCGCCGCGGCCCGATCACATCGCGGCGATCCTGGCGTTCGGCCGCGACCTGATGGCGGAACCCGGCGGCTGCGGGCACCTGCTGGTTCATTGCCACATGGGGATTTCCCGGTCCACCGCGGCGCTGACCATGCTGCTGGCCCAGGCCCGTCCCGACCGTCCGGCGCGCGAGGCGGTGGCGGCGGTGGCCGCCATCCGTGACAAGACGTGGCCCAACCTGCGCATGATCGAATACGCCGATGCCGCCCTGGGCCGGAAGGGCGATCTGATCGACGCCGTGCGCCAGCGCCACCGGGAGGTCGGGCTGGCCCGCCCCGAAATCGTCACCTACATGCGCGAAAACCACCGTTCGCGGGAAGTGGACTGGTTCGCCCCGTAAGCGGAACGCCCGTCAACTGACGCCCAGATACCGCCCCGGCTTGTGGTTGATGGCCAGGATCATGTTGATGATGCAGGCCCCCAGCACCGACAGCAGCAACTGGCTGGGGGCCAGCACGAAGAAGGCCGCCGCCAGGATCACCAGATCGATTCCAAGCTGCAGATAGCCCGCACGGATGCCGTGGCGTTCCTGCAAATACATCGCCAGGATGTTGATGCCGCCCAGCCCGGTGCGGTGGCGGAACAGCATCAGCAGGCCGGTGCCGCACAGTGCGCCGCCGACCGCCGTGGCGTACAGCGGGTCCAGGTGGGTGACGCCGATCCAGCCCTCCGTCAGCCGCGAGAACACCGACACCATGGTCACCGCCGCGAAGGTGCGCAGGGTGAAGGCCCAGCCCATCCGCCGCCACGCCAGCACGTAGAACGGCAGGTTGATGAGAAAGAACACGGTGCCGAAGCTGACGCCGGTGACATAGCTGACCAGCAGCGCCATGCCCGCGGCACTGCCGAACAGCAGCGAGGCGTGGGTGTAGAACAGGACGCCGAGCGCCACGAACAGCGTGGCGTGGATCATGGCCCAGGCGTCTTCGTACAGCTTGTGCCGTTCGGGCTGCTTGGGTGGGGGCACGGCGGTCATCGCGGGGCGGGTTCCCAGAATACGGGGGCGGTGCGCAGGGCCTTCACCGCCGCCGGCAGGCTGGCGTGGCGGCGCTTGTCTTCCTGTGCCAGACGGTCCAGGGCGGCCTGGCGGGCGGGTTTGGCCTGACCGGAGCCGACGGCATCGCGGATCAGCCGGTCGCGGGCCACGTCGGCGTCGTGCTGCGCGTCCAGAACCGCCCTGACCTGATCCGCCGGTCCGGCATAGGCGCGCACGGCGTCGGGGGGGAACAGGCCGCGGAAGAAATCCACCGCCGTCCGCAGCCGGCGCAAGCGGCGGCGCAGCCGTTCCCGGCTGCCGGCGTCGGCGGGGTCGAGCGCCTTCGCCGCCTTCAGCGTGCGGCCGTGCAGCCGGGCCAGCCAGACCGGGGCCGTGGCCGACATGGGGGCGTCCAGATACGCCCGCCGGTCCGCCGGGGCAGCGGTGTGCCAGACCCCGCCCTCCAGCCATGCGGCCAGGGTCAGCACCAGACGGGTGGTCTCCGGCGTGTCGAGCGCCGCGATGGCCCGTTCCACCGCCGGCTGGCGCAGGGTGTGGACGGCATAGGCCAGGGCGGTCAGCCCCTGGGGCGGGCGGGCCAGAGCGGTCAGCGGCATCACGGCCGCACTTTCCACCACGTCCCACGAACGGGCCGGCTGCAGCCGCTTCGCCAGCCGGCGGAGATCGTGGGCCACCGCCTCCGGCGGGGCGGTCCAGGCGCCGAACAGGTCCAGCGCCACCCGCAGCCGGCGCAGGGCGACGCGGATCTGGTGCAGCCCCTCGGCATCGCCGCCGGCAATGGCGCACGCCTCGTTCGCCAGCCACAGCCGCAGCCCGTGGCGGACGATGTGGCGGAACGCTTCCGCCACCGTGGTCAGCGGCGACAGGGCCAGCGGTTCGGGCAGGGCCGGGGCCGGGGTGCGCCCGGTCAGCAGGGCATAGCCCATTTCCGCCTTGCTGACGGTGGCCAGACGCACCGGCACCGCCCGGTTCAGGGCCAGGGCCAGATCGAACAGCCGCCCGACGCTGCCCGCCCGCAGCTCCAGCTCCACCTCGCTGATGAGGGAACGATGATCCCCGGCGACGACGGCGCCATGGTCCACCGCCAGTTCCACCAGCGACACGGGGTCGGGGCGAAGCTGGCGGGTGGTGCGGGTGACGTCGGTTTCGAACACCGGCACCAGGGCCGGGCGCAGGTCCGCCGGGATCAGCGGCCCGGCGCCGCCGGCATCCAGCAGGGAAAAGTCGGGGACGGCGGCCCCGCCGTCCGGCAGGTTCAGCGGCCAGTCCCATTCCCGCCGCACCGCCACCGCCGCCGAGTCGCCGGGGGTGCCGCTGGACAGGGTCTTCAGCGATTGTTCCACCCGGTCCGCCCGGCCCAGCCCCTGTTCGATGCGGATCCGCAGCGCCACCCCCCGGCCCATCAGGTCCAGCGCCGGGGTGTCGAAATAAAGGGTGCGCTGGCGGCGGGTGACCGGCGGCCCGGCATCGAGCGAGGCCAGCGCCGGCGGCAGGGCGGCGACCGCCGGCAGGTCGGCCGGATCGGCCAGCAGTTTCAGTTCGACTTCCCGGTCCGGGCTGCGGGGAGCGGGTTTCGGCGGTTCGGTCGGCACCGGCGGCATCTCCACTCTGGCAAGCGCGGATGGGCGAGCATGGACGGGAAGCGTGCTGGTCTGGATACCGCAGTTGCGTCCGTCATGCCAGCTTGCGCGGGATCACGAACTCAACCAGATGGCCCGATCCGGGGACAAGCCCGCTCCACGGCCCATCGGGAAAGCGGATGATGGCGCAGGCCGCGGTGGGAAACTTGACCGCCAGCGCCCGCAGGCCGGCTTCGTCGCCTTCCGCCGCCAGCGCCATGGACAAGTCGTGCAGGTCGGGGTTGTGCCCCACCAGCAGAACCGACGCCGCATCGTCCGGCACCGCCTGCAGCCGGGCCAGCAGCGCGGCCGAACCGGCCAGATACAGCCCCCGGTCCCGTTCCACCGCCACGGTCCGGCTGTCCCGGCCGGGCAGCAGGGCGTCGAGAACGATGTCCAGCGTGTCGGT
The DNA here is from genome assembly GCA_937927415.1 of uncultured Rhodospirillaceae bacterium. Taxonomy (GTDB): domain Bacteria; phylum Pseudomonadota; class Alphaproteobacteria; order Azospirillales; family Azospirillaceae; genus Azospirillum. The sequence goes on along the minus strand of CALBDS010000003.1, from coordinate 254,396 downwards.
GGCCCGGCGGGCGGTGGAACACAGCACCCGGTCCGGCGCCACCCCGCGCACCTTCAGATGCCGGCCGACGCGGGCCGCCGCCTTGATTCCCCGCGTGGCCAGGGGGCGGTCGTGATCGTCGAGTGTGGCATCATCCCACGAGGATTTGCCGTGGCGCAGGAGGTACAGTGTCTTCATTCGGCCGTTCCGCGGAAAATTAAGGGGTGTAAGGGTCCGATTCAGGCGGAAAAGTCGCAGCCCCGCACCGTGCCGTCGCTCTTGAAACAGAAACGATCCGCGCGATTATAGGGACTGTCTCAAAACCGTAACGGAGTTGCGTTAGTCTCCCGCTCCGTTTACCCCAATCCCATCCCTTTCGCAGCAACGATGAGGCTCCAGTGACCGACGTCCAGGAAAGCGAAGCCCTTTCGATCGATACGGCCGCGCCGGAGCGATTCATCAACCGCGAACTGTCGTGGTTGGCGTTCAATCAGCGCGTTCTGGAGGAGGCGTCCAACGCCGGCCATCCGCTGCTGGAACGGCTGCGCTTCCTGTCCATCTCCGCCAGCAATCTCGATGAATTCTATATGGTGCGCGTGGCGGGCCTGAAAGGGCAGGTCCGTCAGGGCATCAAGACCCCCAGCCCGGAAAACCTGACCCCGGCGCAGCAGTTGGCCGCCGTCAACCAGCGCATCATCGAACTGATGAGCGACCAGCAGGCCGCGTGGCGGCGTCTGCGCCGCGAAATGGGGGAAAACGGCATCACCGTGGTGGCCCCCGGCGAGTTGACCGATTCCGAACGCGATTGGCTGGAAGCGCGTTTCCTCGACGATATCTTCCCCATCCTGACGCCGATTGCGGTTGACCCGGCGCACCCGTTCCCCTTCATCCCCAACCTGGGATTTTCGCTGGCGCTGCAGCTTCACGACCCCAACCGGGGCACGCACCTGGATGCGCTGCTGCCGCTGCCGGCCCAGCTTGACCGTTTCATCCGCCTGCCGGGCGGCGACACCCGCTTCATCCAGTTGGAACAGACGGTTCTGATGTTCATCGACCGTCTGTTCCCGCCGCCCGTCCAGGTGAAGGGGCACGGGGTGTTCCGCATCCTGCGCGACAGCGAGATCGAAATCGAGGAAGAGGCCGAGGATCTGGTCCGCACCTTCGAAACCGCGCTGAAGCGCCGCCGCCGCGGCAGCGTCATCCGGCTGGAGGTGGACACCGGCATGGCCGCCGACCTGCGGGAATTCCTGCGCGGCGAACTGGGGGTGGCGTCGGACGAGCTGTTCGTGCTGGACGGGCTGATCGGGCTGACCGACACCAAGCAGCTGATCGTCGATGACCGGCCCGATCTGGTGTTCCGCCCGTTCAACGCCCGTTTCCCCGAGCGCATCCGCGATTTCGGCGGCGATTGCTTCGCGGCCATCCGGCACAAGGAGATTCTGGTTCACCACCCCTATGAAAGCTTCGAGGTGGTGGTGCAGTTCATCCGTCAGGCCGCCCGCGACCCGCAGGTGGTGGCGATCAAGCAGACCCTGTACCGCACGTCCAAGGACTCGCCCATCGTCGCCGCCCTGATCGAAGCGGCGGAGGCGGGCAAGTCGGTGACCGCGCTGGTGGAACTCAAGGCCCGCTTCGACGAGGAGGCCAACATCCGCTGGGCGCGCGATCTGGAACGGGCCGGCGCCCAGGTGGTCTATGGCTTCGTGGATCTGAAGACCCACGCCAAGGTGTCGCTGGTGGTGCGGCGCGAGAACAAGGCGCTGCGCAGCTACGTCCATTTCGGCACCGGCAACTATCACCCGATCACCGCCAAGATCTACACCGACCTGTCGTATTTCACCTGCGACCCCGCGCTGTGCCATGACGCGGCGGTGATGTTCAATTTCATGACCGGCTACGCCACGCCCAAGGTGCTGGAAAAGCTGGCCATCGCCCCCATCACCCTGCGCAAGCGGTTGATGGAGCTGATCGACGCCGAAATCGCCCACGCCGAAGCCGGTCGCCCGGCCAACATCTGGGTCAAGCTCAACTCGCTGGTGGACCCCGAGATCATCGACAAGCTCTATGCCGCCTCGCGCAAGGGGGTGAAGATCGAGCTTATCATCCGCGGCATCTGCTGCCTGCGCCCCGGCATTCAGGGGCTGTCGGAAAACATCACCGTCCGTTCCATCGTCGGGCGGTTCCTGGAACACGGGCGGGTGATCTGCTTCGGCAACGGGGCGGCCCTGCCCAACCCGGACGCCAAGCTGTTCATTTCGTCCGCCGACTGGATGCCGCGCAACCTCGACCGCCGCATCGAAACCCTGGTGCCGATCGAAAACCCGACGGTCCATGAACAGGTTCTCGACCAGATCATGACCGCCAACCTCAAGGATCAGGCCAGCACCTGGATTTTGGGGCCGGACGGCGTGTACCGGCGGATCCACGCCCGCAGCGATGCCTTCAGCGCGCACAACTATTTCATGACCAACCCCAGCCTGTCGGGCCGCGGCTCGGCGCTGAGCGCCAAGCGGACTCCGCCGCGGCTGCGCATGAAGGCGGTGACGCCGTAAAGCGGAAGGTGTATGGGAATGATTCTTAGGTTGCGAAAGTAATGACGGTGTTTGCATGACCGCCCCCACCGCCCCCCGTCCCGCCGCCGGCCTCAGCGAGCGGGTCGCGGTGATCGATATCGGCTCCAACTCCATCCGTCTGGTGGTGTATGACGGGCTGAAGCGCGCCCCCTTGCCCATCTTCAACGAAAAGGTGCTGTGCGGGTTGGGGCGCGGGGTGGAAAAGACCGGACGGCTGAACCCGGACGGGGTGACGCAGGCGCTGGTCAATCTCCAGCGTTTCCGCCATCTGGCCGAGGGGATGCGGGTGGGCCGGCTGGATGTGCTGGCCACCGCCGCCGTGCGGGACGCCGCCGACGGTGCGGCCTTCGTCGCGGCGGTGAAGGAACAGGCTGGTCTGACCATCTCCGTGGTGAGCGGGGAGGGGGAGGCGCGGCTGTCGGCCCAGGGGGTGCTGTCGGGCACGCCGGGGGCGGACGGGCTGGTCGGCGATCTGGGCGGCGGCAGCCTGGAACTGGTGACGCTGGACCGTGGCGTCATGGGGCCGCAGGTGACCCTGCCGCTGGGGCCGCTGCGGCTGATGGAGGCGGGGGAGGGGCGCAACGCCATCGTCCGCACCATCGACCAGCATCTGGAATCCCTGCCCTGGCTGGGGGCGGCCAAGGGGCGCCCCTTCCATCCCGTGGGGGGAAGCTGGCGCGCGCTGGCCAAGCTGCACATGGAGCAGACCGGGCACCCGCTGCACATCATCCACCACTACACCGTGCCGGGCGATGCGGCCCGCGAGTTCGCCGCATCCATCGTGCGGCGCGACCGTGCGGCCTTGGAAAAGATCATGGCCGGGTCCAAGCGGCGGCTGGACACGCTGCCGTATGCAGCACTGGTGTTCGAGCGGCTGCTGAAGCTGGTGCAGCCGTCGCAGGTGGTGTTTTCCGCCTTTGGCCTGCGCGAAGGTCATCTCTACGGCCTGTTGCCGCAGGAGGAGCAGCGGCGCGACCCGCTGCTGGCGGCGGGGGAGGATTGGTCGAACCGTTTCGGGCGCTTCGGCGATGCCGCCCTGCTGGTCAACTGGACCGGCGGGCTGTTCGCCGGAGAGGACGAGCAGGCGCTGCGTCTGCGCCACGCCGCCTGTCTGTTGAGTGATCTGGGGTGGGCGGAGCACCCGGATTACCGGGCGGAGCACGCCTTCCTGCGGGTTCTGCGCTTCCCGTTCCCCGGCATCGACCATGCGGGGCGGGTGTTCCTGGCCCTGAGCGGCTATGCCCGCTACGCCGGTTCCCTGGACGGGGCCGGCAGCGAGCCGTTGCGCCGCCTGCTGACCGAGGGGCAGACCTTGCGGGCGCTGGTGCTGGGGCTGGCCCTGCGTCTGGCGCACACGCTGAGCGGCGGGGCCACGGCGCAGTTGCAGCGCACATCCCTGCGTCTGACGGAAGAGGCGCTGGAACTGACCCTGCCCGGCGATGCGGCGGAGCTGAACGGGGACGTGGTGTCGCGGCGGCTGGACGCTCTGGCCCGTGCGCTCAACCGCAAGGCCCGCATCACGGTGCTGCCGGACGCTGCCGGGGGGTAACGTTCCGTTGGGGGGCCGCCCGGCTCTGTCATTGCTTCTTCATCAAAGCAACATAAGATTGCCGGGCAAAACCACGCACATGGGGGATCTCGAACCCAGGTAAGGAGATACCCCGTGCGTACGTTGCTCCTGTCGGCTTCCCTGACGGTCATGGCGCTGGTTGGCGGTGCCGCGTCGGCCGCGCCGGTCGAACTTGGCCCCCGTCCCTATTTCCTCATCGACCAGATCCGCAATCCGGAGCTGAAGGCCAAGCTGGAGGCCTGTGCCGACCGGCTGATGGAAAAGCGGCAGTTCTCCATCGCCCACCGTGGCGCACCGCTGCAGTTCCCCGAACACACGCTGCAGTCCTACCGGGCGGCGGCCCGTATGGGGGTGGGCATCCAGGAATGCGACGTGGCGTTCACCGCTGACAAGCAGCTTGTGTGCCGTCACGCCCAGAACGACCTGCACACCACCACCAACATTCTGGCGACCAGCCTCGCCCAGAAGTGCACCAAGCCGTTCACCCCGGCCGAGGGGGACAAGCCGGCCTCCGCCGAATGCCGCACCAGCGACATCACCCTGGCCGAATTCAAGACCCTGACCGGCAAGATGGATGCCGCCAACACCAAGGCGGCCACGGTCGAGGCCTATATGAAGGGCACCCCCGCCTGGCGCACCGACCTGTACGCCGCTGCCGGCGGCACGCTGATGACCCATGCCGAGTACATCCAGCTTGTCAAGGCGCAGGGGCTGAAGTTCACCCCGGAACTCAAGACCCCGGCGGTTCCGATGCCGTACAACGGCTGGACCCAGGAGAACTATGCCCAGGCGATGATCGACGAATACAAGGCCGCCGGTGTGCCGCCGGAGGATGTGTTCCCGCAGTCCTTCAACCTGTCCGACATTCTTTATTGGATCAAGGCCGAACCGGCGTTCGGCAAGCAGGCCATCTTCCTGGATGAGCGTGATGAGACCGACAAGGCGTTCAACCACATGGACCCGGCCACCTTCAAGCCCTCGATGAAGGAGTTGAAGGCGATGGGGGTCAACTACATCGCCCCCTCGCTGCCGCTGCTGGTGACGGTCGAGAACGGCCGGATCGCCCCGTCGGCTTACGCCAAGGAAGCCAAGGCGGCGGGCCTGAAGATCATCACATGGTCGCTGGAGCGTTCGGGGCCGCTGCAAAAGGGTGGCGGGTATTACTACAAGACGATCAACGACATCGTGAACAACGACGGCATGATCTATGAACTGGTGGATGTGCTGGCCCAGCAGGTCGGGGTCGAGGGCATCTTCTCCGACTGGCCGGCGACCGTGACCTATTACGCCAACTGCATGGGGCTGAAGTAAGGCTTCCGACGGAGGGCCGGTGTCACGGGGGCGGCGAAAGCCCCCTTGACGCCGGGCGCGGGGCAGGGCCGTATGCGCGCTCTTTCCTTTCTTTCCGCAACCCGGAGCCTTACCCCATGTCGATCAAGCGTTTCCACACCGGCCCGCGCATGAGCCAGATGGTCGTGTACAACGGCGTCGCCTATCTGGCGGGTCAGGTGGCGGACAACCCCGTCGCCGACGTCTCGGCCCAGACCACCCAGATCCTGGCCCAGATCGACGCCCTGCTGGCCGAAGCCGGCACCGACAAGAGCAAGATCCTGTCCGCCACCATCTATCTGGCCGACATCGGCACCTTTGCCGCCATGAACGCCGCGTGGGAACCGTGGGTGGATCAGGCCAACCCGCCGGCCCGCGCCACCGTGGAAGCCAAGCTGGCCGCTCCGGAATATCTGGTGGAAATCCAAATCCTGGCGGCGGTGTGATGCCAACGGCCTTTGATGGTGACCCATCAAAGGCCATCGCCTCAATCGCCGGCGCGGGCATCCGCCCGCTTGGCTTTCGCGGGCACGAGCCCGCGGGGCCGCGGTCGCGGCCCTCCAGCGGCACGGGTCAAAGCCCCCCGCCGCTGGTCTAACCCCGCCCGGTTTCACGCCAGCCCCGCCGGTCAGCCGGCGGGGCTGGTGCTTTTCAGGGGGATGGCGGTGGTGTTCTTCACCTCTTCCATCACCACATAGGTGTGGGTTTCGCGCACCCCGCGGGCGGCGGTCAGGAACGCGCCGAGGAATTCCCGGTATGCCTCCATATCCCGCACCCGCGCCTTGACCAGATAATCGAAGCCGCCGGCCACCATGTGGCATTCCATCACCTGCGGCATCTTCAGGACCGCCCGCTTGAAATCCTCGAAGCCGTCGGGGGTGGTGCGGTCCAGAACCACCTCCACGAACACCAGCAGCCCGGCCCCCAGCTTCCCCGGATCGAGCACGGCGGCATAGCCGCGGATGAACCCCTCCGCGGTCAGGCGCTTCACCCGCTCCAGACAGGCGGCGGGGCTGAGGTTGATCCGGCGCGCCAACTCCACATTGGTCAGGCGCCCGTCGTTTTGCAGTTCACGCAGGATGCGGATGTCGGTCGGGTCGGGGGTGTGGGCATTCATGACGATTCTTCGGGAGAGAGGGCCGAAATTGGCCTTCCTATTCTGTTTTGTGGGAATACTTCCGTACCACATACGCAAGATCAGCCGATAGAGTGAACGTCATTCGTCGCCACCCCATCCGCCCGGACGCCCCATGCCCGCCACCATCCCCCCCGCCGTCGACCCCCTCCACACCCGCGGCAGCCGCGCCGCGGTGAACGCGCTCTACCGTGCCGATGAAACCGCGGTGGTGGAGTCGCTGTTGCCGCTCGCCACCCTGGCCGACGACGCCCGGCGGCGCATCGGCACGGCCGCGGCGGGGATGGTGGAGCGGGTGCGGGCGTCGCGCACGCGGTTCGGGATGCTCGATGCCTTCCTGGCGGAATTCGGCCTGTCCACCAAGGAAGGTGTCGCGCTGATGTGCCTGGCCGAGGCGCTGTTGCGCATCCCCGATGCCGAAACCGCCGACAGCCTGATCCGCGACAAGATCGGCACCGCCGACTGGACGGCCCATCTGGGCAAGGCCGACAACCTGTTCGTCAACGCCTCCACCTGGGCCTTGATGCTGACGGGCAAGGTGGTGCGGCTGGACGATGCCGACATCCGCCAGCCGCAGGGCTTTCTCGACCGGCTGGTGTCGCGGGCGGGCGAGCCGGTGATCCGGCAGGCGATGGTGCAGGCCATGCGCATCCTGGGCCGCCAGTTCGTCACCGGCCGCACCATTCAGGAGGCGCTGGCCCGCGCGGTGGACAAGGAAAAGCTGGGCTACCGCTATTCCTATGACATGCTGGGCGAGGCGGCGCGGACCATGGCCGACGCCGATCATTATTGGGACATCTATTCCGCCGCCATCGCCGGGGTGGGGGCGGCGATGAACGGGCGGTCGTGGCGCGACGGCCCCGGCGTGTCGGTGAAGCTGTCGGCCCTTCACCCCCGGTACGAGGAGGGGAACCGCGACCGGGTCATCGCCGAACTGACCCCCCGCCTGCTGGATCTGGCGCTGAAGGCCAAGGCCGCCGGCATCCATCTGACCGTCGATGCGGAGGAGGCCGACCGGCTGGACCTGTCGCTCGACGTGATCGAGCGGGTGTTCCTCAACCCAGCCCTTGACGGGTGGGAAGGGTTCGGGCTGGTGGTGCAGGCGTACCAGAAGCGGGCCTATCCCCTGATCGGCTGGCTGGAGGGGCTGGCGCGCCAAGCCGGGCGGCGGCTGATGATCCGGCTGGTCAAGGGCGCCTATTGGGATGCCGAGATCAAGCGCGCCCAGGAACGCGGGCTGGACGGCTACCCCGTCTTCACCCGCAAGGCATCCACCGATGTGTCGTATCTCGCCTGCGCCCACCGTCTGCTGGGCCTGCGCGACGTGATCTATCCCATGTTCGCCACCCACAACGCCACCACCGTCGCGGCGGTCATGGAGATGGCCGGCGACCGCGTGGGCTATGAATTCCAGCGGCTGCACGGCATGGGCGAGCCGCTTTACCACCAGATCGTCAGCCCCGACATGCCGGTGCGCGTCTATGGGCCGGTGGGCACCCACGAAGACCTTCTGGCCTATCTGGTCCGCCGGCTGCTGGAAAACGGCGCCAACTCCAGCTTCGTCAACCGCATTCAGGACGAGCATTTCCCGGTTTCCGAAATCGTCGCCGATCCGGTGGCCCGCACGGCCGCCCTTGCGGCCAAACCGCACCCGCGCATTCCCCTGCCGGTGAAGCTCTACGGTGCCGAGCGCCACAACAGCGCCGGCCTGGATCTCAGCGACCCGGCGGTGATCGACGGGCTGACCGCGGACATGAGAACCGCGTGGGACGCGCCGTGGGAAGCCGCCCCCATCATCGGCGGCGAAACCCTGGCCGGTGCCGCCCGCCCGGTGACCGACCCCGCCGACCGCCGTCGCACGGTGGGCGCGGTGGTGGAGGCCGACGCCGGCACCGTGGCCCGCGCCCTGGAGCGGGCGGCGTCCGGCTTCCGTGGCTGGAGCGCGCGGGACGTGGCGGAGCGTGCCGCCTGCCTGGACCGTGCCGCCGATGCGATGGAAGCCCAGCGCGCCGCCCTGATGGCGCTGCTGGTGCGCGAGGCCGGCAAGACCATCCCCGATGCCCTGGCCGAGGTGCGCGAGGCGGTGGATTTCTGCCGCTATTACGCCGCCCAGGCCCGCAGCGGCTTCACCCCGCGCGTCCTGCCCGGCCCCACGGGCGAGCGCAACGAGCTGCGCCTGTCGGGCCGCGGGGTGTTCGTGTGCATCAGCCCGTGGAACTTCCCGCTGGCCATCTTCATGGGGCAGGTGGCCGCCGCCCTGGTGGCGGGCAACGCCGTGATCGCCAAGCCCGCCGAACAGACCCCGCTGATTGCTGCGCGGGCGGTGCGCATCCTGCTCGAATCCGGGGTGCCCGGTGACGCGCTGCACCTGCTGCCCGGTCATGGTGCGGTGGTGGGGGCGGCGCTGGTGGCCGATCGCCGGGTGGCGGGGGTGGCCTTCACCGGCTCCACCGACACCGCCCGCACCATCGCCCGCGGGCTGCTGGACCGCGGCGGCGCCATCGTGCCGTTGATCGCCGAAACCGGCGGGCAGAACGCCATGATCGTGGACAACTCCGCCCTGCCGGAACAGGTGGTGGATGATGTGGTGACCAGCGCCTTCCGGTCCGCCGGTCAGCGGTGCTCGGCGCTGCGGGTGCTGTTCGTCCAGGACGGCATCGCCCCGAAGGTCATCCGGATGCTGCAGGGGGCGGCGGCGGAACTGCGGCTGGGTGATCCGGGCGTGTTGTCCACCGACATCGGCCCGGTGATCGACGCCGAGGCCCTGTCCGGGCTGACCGCCCATGTGGAGCGGATGAAGCGGGAAGCGACGGTTCTGATCGGCGGCACGCCGCCGGACGCTTGCGCCAACGGCACCTTCCTGGCCCCCCACGCCTTCGAGATCGACAGCCTGGACCGGCTGGAGCGGGAGGTGTTCGGCCCCGTGCTGCATGTGGTGCGCTGGAGCCACGGCCACCTGGACCGTGTGCTGGAAGCCATCGAGGCGACCGGCTACGGCCTGACGCTGGGGGTTCACACCCGCATCGACCGCACCGCCCGGACCATCGCCGCGCGGATGCCGGTGGGCAACATCTACGTCAACCGCAACATGATCGGTGCGGTGGTCGGGGTGCAGCCCTTCGGCGGGGAGGGGCTGTCCGGCACGGGACCGAAGGCCGGCGGCCCCCATTACCTTCACCGTTTCGCCGCCGAACGGACGGTCACGGTGAACACCACCGCGGCGGGGGGCAACACCTCGCTGGTGTCCTTGACGGAGGAGTGAAACCGGGGACGGAGGAATGTGCGGAAACGCCGCCCCGATGATACGGGGCGGCAGCCCAATCGGCCCGGAGCAGGTGATTACTCTTTCAGGACGTTCTTCCGGAATTCCTTCACGGCCGTCTGCCACCAGGAGAAGGTGGCTTCGAGATTGCCTTTGGTCACGCCCGAGCGGAGGTTGACCGCCATATCGATGTTGGGATCACGGTCGCTGTCGAGGAAGGCGCGGCCGAACTTTTTCGTCATGTTCCATTTGTTCACGTCATCCAAGGACACGCTGTAGCCGGACCATGACGATGTGAAGACCACGTTGGTGCAATTCGCGCCGCTGGTGCACCCATAGAAATAAATTGCGTATCTGGTGCCATCCATGCGGCCGACGATTTTGGGATCGCCATCGCTGTCTTTTGTCAGTTCGGCCGAACCAAAGCCTTTGGCCACATCAAGAATGTCGGAGGGCTTGCTACCGCTTATGATCTGGTCGGCATAGCTGGGAAACGCAGAGAGGCACGTCGCAACAACCGAAAGGCAGGCAATTTTTTTCAGTGAGGAATAAGTCATTTTTAGCTCCGCCGTTTTGAAAAATGAACTAACCCCTGATTTTCTCTCTGACATACGTAATATGTAAAAATGCTGATGGAATGAACCATACCACATTCTGGCAGCGGATCGCCAGATACACCTTTATGATATGCAACTGATTGTTATTTTCGCATTTTGTTCTCAAATGGCTTTTGGTATGATATCTTGAAAATAATAGGGGGTCATCTGTCGATATTTTCTGAATACATCTTGCATGACGTGGTTAAATTTGGTTTTAAATTCAATTTTTCAGAATAAAAAATTAGTATTTTCAGGGCGTTTGCGGTGATTATTTTGTGCGTGAAGTGTATCCGATTTGTCTGGCGGGTTGAGTGGGGCGCCATTTTCAGCTTCACTTGACTGATTTTCATCAAAACCATAGCCATTCGGATGTGCGGAACACTGATCCTTCCGGTCGGAAGCGATCAGAAAAGCCTTTGGTTGTATGGAAAGCGGATGATGGATGGTATGGACTTTAGGAAATATCTGTCTCAGCAGAAGTCATCATAAAATTCCGCCAACACACGCCAAGAACGATTGTTGTCTGTCTTGGAAATTTAATTTTCCTCAAGTCTCTTAATGCGTCAAAATTTTACCAACATGATATTAATCGCCCTTTATTAATTATGGCGTTATGATGGGTTTCAGAGAGAAAATTTTCTGGGACTCGGGTGCGTCATGAAGATCAGATCACTCCAGGCAAAGATTGCCGGTCTTGCTGGGCTTTGCCTTGTTGGTACGGTTGTGATCCTTGTGGGCTTCAGTGTGTTTTTTGCAAGCAGTTCAAACAGTTATGTAAGCACTGAAGTATCAAAGATATTGGAGGCGAAAACACAAGAATCCCTCCAGAATCTTGCCTCTACCCAGGCCGGGCTGATCCGTGCGGAATTCGATACGGCGCTCAACGCGGCCAGGACCATGTCCTCCAGCTTTGCCAGCATGGTCGATCCGCAGAACAGTGGAAGCATTCCCGTCGAAAAGCGGCGGGATACGATCAACAACATGCTGTTCAAGGTGCTGGAAAACAACGAACTGTTCAACGGCACCTACACGGCCTGGGAACCCAATGCGCTCGACGGGCGGGACGAGGAGTTTCGCGGCCGTCGTGAAACCGGCACGGACGCGACGGGGCGCTTCATTCCGTATTGGAACCGCGACCAGAACGGCCACATCGCCATGCAGCCGCTCGTTGAATACGACAGCCGTGACCGCCACCCCAACGGTGTCATGAAGGGGGGCTGGTACATCGGGCCGATGGAGACGGGGAAGGAAAGCGTTCTCGACCCGCTGCCCTACATCGTCCAGGGAAAGAATGTCCTTCTGGCGACGCTGTCCGTTCCCATTGTGGTGAACGGCAAGTTCCAGGGGGTTGCCGGTACCGATTTCAACCTCGATTTCGTGCAGCAGGTGACCGCCAAGGTCAGCAAGGCGGTCTTCGACGGCCGCAGCGAAGTGGTCATCATCAGCAACATGGGGCTGATCGTTGCCCACAGCGGCAAGCCGGAACTGATCGGCCAGTCCATTTCGACCTTTGACCCGTCCTGGCAGCAGGATCTGACCCTGGTCCAGAGTGGCCGGGCGCAGCTGGATATGCAGGGCGACAAGCTGCGGACCTTCGCCCCGATCACCATGGGGCGGACCGGGAAACCGTGGTCGGTGCTGATCCAGGTGCCGAAGGATCTTGTGCTGGCCGATGCTCATGCCCTGGGCGATGCGCTCAATGACCGGGCCGGTTCCAGCGTCCTGTGGCAGGTCGCCATCGGGCTGGTCGTCACTCTGGTGGCGGTGGGGGGGATGGCGGTGATGGCCCGCCGCATTGCCCAGCCGATCCGGGACAGTGTCCGTTTTGCCGAGGGGATCGCGGCGGGGGATTTCAACCAGACCCTCGACATCCGGCAGGAGGATGAGATCGGCGCCTTGGCCGACGCCCTGCGCAAGATGCTGGATGACCTTCAGCGCATGATCCGTCAGCGGGCCACCGACCAGCAGCAGGCCGATGCCGAGCGGCGCAAGGCCATGCTCCAACTGGCCGATGATCTGGAGGCGCAGATCATGAGCGTGGTCGATGGGGTGGATGGTGCTGCCAAATCCATGAACGGCACGGCGCAGGACATGACCGCCATCGCCACGCAGACGAGCCAGCAGGCAACCATCGTGGCCACGGCATCGGAAGAAGCCAACGTCAACGTCCAGACCGTGGCCGCCGCCACCGAGGAGTTGTCCGGTTCGATCCGGGAAATCGGCCAGCGCGTCAACCGTTCGGCGGAAATCGCCCGCGAAGCGGTGGGGGCGGCCCAGCAGGCGAACGGGCAGGTGCTTGGCCTGACCGAGGCGGCGGTGAAGATCGGTGCCGTGGTGCAGCTGATCCAGGACATTGCCGCCCAGACCAACCTGCTGGCGCTCAACGCCACCATCGAAGCCGCCCGCGCCGGGGAAGCGGGCAAGGGCTTTGCCGTGGTGGCCGGCGAGGTCAAGAGCCTTGCCAACCAGACCGCCCGCGCCACCGAGGAAATCGCCGGTCAGGTCAACGACATGCAGAAGGTGACGGGCGAAACGGCGACCGTCATCAAAAGCGTCGGCGTCATCATCGCCCAGATCGACGAGATTTCGACGAACATCGCCGCCGCCGTCGAAGAGCAGAGTGCCGCCACCCTGGAGATCGCCCGCAACGTGCAGCAGGCGGCATCGGGAACGCAGGAGGTGACCGCCAACATCTCCGGCGTGCGCACCGCCGCCACCGAGACGGGGCATTCGGCCGGGACGGTGCTGACCGTTTCCGGGCAGCTGACACAGGAGGCGGGACGCCTGCGCAGCGTGGTCACCGCTTTCCTGTCGAAGATCCGGGCCGCCTGATCCGGCACCGTCGCACCCGCGGTTCCGGCCTGGAAAAGACGATGGCCCGGCCCCTCGTCATGGGGGCCGGGCCGCGTGTTTTTTACCGCGCGCTCACCCCCTTCTCCGCCGCGCTCTCCGCGCACAGATCCTCGATGGTCACCAGCGGGAACCCGTGGGTTTCGGCATAGGCGATCAGGTCCGGCAAACGGGCCATGGTCCCGTCGGGATTGGTGATCTCGCACAGAACCCCGGCCCGCGGACGGTCCGCCAGTTCCATCAGATGGATGGTGGCTTCGGTGTGGCCGCGGCGGGCGCGCAGGCCCCCGCTGTGGGCGCGGATGGGGAACATGTGACCCGGACGGGCCAGATCGCCGGGCACGGCGTCCGGGGCGATGGCCGCGCGCACGGTGGTCACACGGTCGGCGGCGGAGACGCCGGTGGTGACACCGCGCCGGGCTTCGATGGACACGGTGAAGGCGGTGCCGAAGCGGGCGCTGTTGTCCGCCACCATCGGCGGCAGGGCCAGACGGTCGGCGTGCTCTGCCGTCAGGATCAGGCAGACGATGCCCGATCCGTCGCGGATCAGCCGGGCCATCTGTTCTGTCGTGATGCTGTCGGCGGGATAGATGATGTCGCCCTCGTTCTCGCGGTCTTCATCGTCCACGACGATGACGCCGCCGCCGGCGCGCAGGCACGCCACGGCACGCGCGACCCGTTCGCGGCGGCTGCCGAAACGGGCCAGCGGGGAGGTGGTGGGGCGGTCGAGAAGGTCTGTCTGATTCACGGTTCTCACTCCGATCTGGGGCGAGCCTGAATCAGGGCACACAAAGAGTCTTCCGGCAGCCCAAGGGCGGGAACGGTCCCGCCCGCGGACACCGCCGGCGCAAGCCATCGCACCACCCATATCCCGGTCGGAACATGGGCGGGTCATGGCCCGCTTATCCTCTTCCATCCAGACTGTGACTGTCGGCCCCGGCATCGCACCGGATCTGCTGACCCCGCCGTCCCGGTTCCGGGATGGCGGGCGCTCGCGGGCTTCCTCCGCCGTGACCGGCATGCGCCAGCTAGGGGAGATTACCGCCGGTCGGGATTTTCACCCTGCCCTGAGAACAAGCGTCTATGGTGCCGGCCCCGGATGGAACCGGCGGCCCGTACGGTGGCGGATTGCCGCCGGGTCTGTCAACCGGCACCAGCGCCATGGCAGGCCAGACCTTAATGAGGATGGTTGCGGACATGCGGGGGATGGGGGAGAACGGAACCCCCCTTTCCCCATCGCCGGATCCATCCCCATGGCCACCATCGCCGAAGCCCTTGCCGCGGCTCTCGACCACCACATGGGCGGGCGGCTGGCCGAAGCGGAGATCCTCTATGGCCGCATCCTGGCGGTGGAACAGGAACAGCCTGACGCCCTGCACCTGCTGGGGGTGCTGTGCGGCCAGACCGGGCGGCTGGGGCAGGGGGTGGATCTGCTGCGCCGCGCGGTGCGGCAGCGCCCCCAATCCGCCGCCATGGCCGGCAACCTTGCCAACGCCGCGGAAGGGGTGGGGGATGACGGGCTGGCGGTGGCGGCGCGGCGGCTGGTGGTGCTGGATGACCCCGGTGCCGCGGACGGCTGGGCACGGCTGGGACCGGCGCTGTGGCGGTTGGGCCGGGGAGAGGAGGCCGCGGCGGCTCTGGGGCGGGCGGCCGCACTCGCCCCCGCCGATGCCGATGTCCGCGGACGGCTGGGAATGGTGCGTCATGCCGTGGGAAGCGCCGCCCATCGGGCCGGACGGCTGGCGGCGGCGCAGCGGTGGCTGGCGGCGGCGGTGGCGGTGCTGCCGGTGGACAACCCCGTGGCGGCGGACGCGCGGGTGCGGTTGGGGATCGTCCGCCACGGGCTGGGCGAGCGGGCCGGGGCGGAAGCGGCCTTGCGTGCGGCGCTGGTCGTGGATCCGGCCAACGCCGACGCCCTGTCCGCCCTTTGTGCCCTGTTGGGGGAGACGGGACGGAACACCGCGGCGGCGGTGCTGGGCCGGTGGGCGGTGCGGGCCGCCCCGCTGGAACGCGGCGGCTGGGTGAACCGGGCGGCGGCGCTGGACCGCTGTTGGCGCTATGACGATGCGCTGGCGGCGTGCGCGGCGGCGCTGGCGCTGGACCCGGCCCATACGGGGGCGCTCGCCAACCGCGGCGGGGCGCTGCTGGCGCAGGGGGATGGGGCGGCGGCGCTGCGATGGCTCGACCGGGCGGTGGCGGTGGCGCCGGACGATGGGGCGCTGGGGCAGCGGCGGCTGTGCGCCTTGCCCTACCGCCCCGGCCTGACGGGGGAGGATGTGCGGCGGGAGTCGGCGGCGTGGGCCGCCCGGCACGCGCCGGTGGTGGCGGCCCGGCCGGAGAGGCCGGCGGCCGGGGACCGGCTGCGAGTGGGGATGGTGTCGGGGGATTTCCGCAACCACGCCTTTGCCTTTTACATGGAGCCGCTGTTCCGCGCCCTGGACCGGAACGCCGTGGAACTGTGCCTCTATTCCACCGTCACCGCTCCTGATGCCCGGACGGAGCGGTTCCACGCGCTGGCCGACCGCTGGTGCGACGCGGCGGGGATGCCGGATGCGGATCTGGCCGACCGCATCCGCGCCGATGGGATCCAGGTGCTGGTGGACCTGTCGTCGCACACCGAAGGCAACCGGCTGGCCGTCTTCGCCCGCCGCCCGGCGCCGGTGCAGACGACCATCGCCGTCACCGTGGTCACCACCGGGCTGGCGGCGTTCGATGCGGTGATCCTCGATCCCTGGCTGGCCCCGCCGGGAACGGAGGGGCAATACAGCGAACCCGTGCGGCACCTGCCCCGCTTCGCCTGGGCCTATCGCGGGCCGGAGGAGGCCCCGGCCGTAGCACCGCCGCCGTTGCGGACGGCAGGGCATGTGACCTTCGCCTCCTTCAACAACCTGTCGAAGCTGACCCCCGCGGTGGCGGCGCTGTGGGCGCGGGTGTTGCGGGAGGTGCCGGGATCGCGGCTGCTGTTGAAATACCCCGCCCTGTGTGATGCGGGGGCACGGGCCTTCGTTACCGGGCTGTTCGCCGCCCATGGGGTGGCGGACCGGCTGGAACTGCGCCGCCCGCCGTCCGGCATCGCCGCCAACCTGGGGGATTACGCCGACGCCGACATCGCGCTCGACCCCTTTCCCTACAACGGCCACACCACCACATGCGAAGCCCTGTGGATGGGCGTGCCGGTGGTGGCGCTGAGGGGGGGTGCGCGGGCGCCGGGGGTGGCGCGGGTGGCGGCGGCCATGCTGGACAACGCCGGGCTGGCGGAACTGGTGGCGGCGGATGCGGACCAGTATGTCGCCATCGCCGCCGGTCTGGCCGCGGATCCCGACCGTCTGGCGGCCTTGCGGGCGGGGCTGCGGGGGCGGGTGGCGGCCAGCCCCCTGGGCGACGTGGACGGGCTGGCCCGTGCGCTGGAAGCCGCGTGGCGCAGGCTGTGGCTGCCGCCGCCCGTGGGATGATGCTAGAGTTTCCGGCCCGTCCCATTCCATGAGGCGGGCAAACAAAGGTTCTGTCCGAGGAACGCACCCTGATGCCCGATGATTCCGCACCGATCCTGACCCTGGCCGGGCTGACCGACGTGGGCCGCGTGCGGCAGCGCAACGAGGACAGTTTCGCCCTGGTCCCCGACCAGGGGCTGGCGGTGGTGTGCGATGGTATGGGCGGGCATGCCGGCGGCGATCTGGCCAGCCGCATGGCGGCGGAGGCGATCACCGGCTTCGTGGCCGAATTCGGCACCCCCGTCCCCGGCGATGACGGCGTAATGGCCCGCACCCGCAACGCCATGTCGGTGATCCGGTCGGCGGTGGAGATGGCCAACCGGCGGATCTTCACCCTGAACCGCGAACAGGGATACGGCGAGGGTCGCGGCATGGGCACCACGGTGGCGGGGTTCTGGCATCTGGGCGGCACCGGCCGGGTGGTGGTGTTCCACGCCGGGGACAGCCGGCTCTACCGCCTGCGCGACGGGGTGGCGAAGCCGGTCACCCGTGACCACAGCCTCTATCAGCTTTGGCTCGACAGCGGACGGCGGGGGGCGATGCCGCCGCGCAACGTCATCCTGCGGGCGTTGGGCACCGGCCTGGATCTGGAGGCCGAAACCGCCCTGGTGTCGGCCCGCGCGGGCGACGTGTTCCTGCTGTGCACCGACGGGCTGAACGGCATGGTGGCCGACACGGCCATCGGCGCCGTCCTGGATCGCCATGCCCGCACCGACCCCGCCGCGGCCTGCCGCGCTCTGGTCGATCTGGCGAACGACGCCGGCGGGCAGGACAATGTGACCGCGGTGATCGGCCGCTTCGGCGCGCCCTGAGTCGGGCTTACGGCCCGCGTGTGGTGATGAACAGCGGCACGGCCATGGTGCCCGGCGTGGCGGCCAACGCCTCACGCAGGGCGGTCAGGTAGGAGTCGGCGGGTTCCGTCTCCGCCCGCCGGGGAATGGGGAACAGCGGCACCGGGCTGGCGAACAGAACCACCAGTTCGCGGCCGTACGGGGGGGCCACTTCCCAATAGCGGGCGTTCTCCTGGCGCTCGCCCAGCCGGCGTTCATCGCCGGGGGCCATCTTCACCGTCTTTTCCAGCGGGTTGGGCAGCATGTGCACCACCGAGCCGTCGATGGTGAAATAATCCACCTGGATATGCGCGGCCACCTCCGGCGCGGTGAGGGTCAGCACCAGATCCTCGCCGCCGACGAACGCATCCACCGTGCTGCGCAGCGCCGGTGTCGCGGCGGCGGGGGGAAGGCGGAACGGGGCGATGGTCTGCAGTGGCGGGCACAGGGCGGCCGACGTGACGGTCAGATCCGCCACGCCACGCAGGGGCGGCGGCAGGCTGTCCAGCAGATCCTTCACCCGCGCCCGTTCCTCCTCTCCGGCGACGGTGCCGGTGACGGTCAGGGTATCGCCGGCAACCGACGCCGACACCATGCCGCAGATGTCGGCGTCCAGCGCCGCCGCCAGCCGGTTCCGGGCTTCGGCCGGTGACGGGGGCGGAGCAGGCGGCGGTTCCGGTGTGGGGGGCGGTTCCGGCGCTGCGACCGTGGGGGGCGGCTGCGCGGGTGGCTCTTGGGTAGGCGGTTCCGGGGCGGGCGGCTCTTGGACGGGCGGCTCTTGGACGGGTGGTGGCGTCTGGGCGGGCGGCGGTTCCGGTTCCGGGATGGGCGCGGCCGGAGGCTCCCCGGCCGGTGCCGGCGTGGGGGCCGGTTCGGCCACCGGGGGCGGCTCCGGCCGGGGAGCCTCCGGTTGGGGCGGCGGCGGTGAAGGGGGCGGGGCGGAAACCGGCGGTTCCGTGACCGGCGGCGGCTCGGCCGGCGGCGGTGCGGATGCCGGCGGAGCCACGGGAACCGGCTCGGCCGGGGGGGGTGCGTCGGGGGGGACGCTTGCCGGCGGCGTTTCCGGGACTGGCGGTTCCGGCGGTGGCGTGGGGGCCGGCTGGGGCGGTTCCGGCTGGGGTGGGGGAGCGGGGGGAGCCGGTGCCGCCGGAGGGGTGGGCGCCGACGGCGGGGTGACCGGCACCGGAGTCACGCGGGGGGCGGGGAGCGCCGGTGCGGCCGGGGGGGCGGGGACGGTCTGGGTGGGGGCCGTTTGGGTGGCATACCACCAGCCGCCACCGGCCGCCAGAACCGCCGCCACGGCGGCGGCGGCCACCAGCGGGCCGCGGCGGTCCGGTCCCGTGACGGTGGGGGCCGGTTCCGGGGGAAGGGCTTCGGTCAGGGCTGCCGCCAGGGCGGCGGTGTCGGGGTAGGTTCCGGCCCGGTCCAGCACCGCGGCCAAGGCGGATGGACTGTTGGTGCTGGATGCTCCGGGTCCCCCCAGCATCCGCCGGGCCAATGCCGCCACCGCCGTCAGGTCGGCGTTCCGGTCCGCCGTCCGGCGGGGCACCAGGGCCAGGGACATGGCGTCCAGCATCACCCGCCCGTCGCCGCCGATGGCGACCGTTCCCGGCCCGATGTCCCCATGGGCCAGCCCGGCGCCGTGGATCACCGCCAGCCCGTCCAGCATGGCGACGGCGGCCCGCACCGCCTGGGCGGGGGTGAAGCGGGTTCCGGCGGTCTGGGGGTCGGCCAGCGTCGGGCCGGGGAAGGGCAGGGTGACCACATACAGCCACACCCCGTCCGGCGTCCGCTCCACCCCCGATCCCACCGGCGGCGCCAGGGAAGGGTGGCGCAGGGTGGCGGCGGTGCGGGCGGCGGCGTTGAAGGCATCCTCGTCCGCCGCCTCGGGTCCGGCGTCGGCGGGGAAGCGGCGGGTGCGGATGCGGACGGTCAGTCCGGTCCGGCTCTGCTCGGCCTGGAAGACCAGACACGGGCCGTCCACGGTGGGGCCGCCGGTGATGCTGAAATGGCCCAGTCGTTGGATCTGCACGGTGCCCATTCCCTGTTGTCCCGCCGTCGGGTTTATGCCGTCCGGTATACGCGAGCTTTCCCCGCCGCGCCAAGCGGTACGGCCTATCCGGCACCGCGGATCTTGCGCCGCCGCCCGCGGGCGGGCACAGTTGCGCAACCGCTCAATCGGAGGATAGGGGAGGACCGGCCACCATCATGCGCACATTGTCCCCGGAACTGCAGGACGCGCTGACCGAGGTCTTCAACATCGGCGTGGGCGAGGCGGCGGCCTCCCTGAGCGTGATGGTGGGGGAAGAGATCCTGCTGAGCGTGCCGGCCGTGGAACTGCGCACCCGCTCCAGCCTCATCGCCGAGTTGTCCCGCGACATCCCCGGCCGCACCACCGCCATTGCCGAAAGCTTCTCCGGCCTGCTGAGCGGGGAGGCCATGCTGCTGTTCCCCGAACGCCGCGGGCTGGAGCTGGTCCGCGCCCTGCTGCACGAAGACACCCCCCTGGAGGAAATCACCCCCCTGGAGCGCGATGCGCTGGTGGAGGTGGGCAACGTCCTGCTGAACGCCTGCCTGGGGGCCTTGGGCAACCTGCTGCGGGTCAGCATGGAGATCCGGGTGCCCGAACTGGTGGTGGATACGGTGGAAGCCATCCTGGAGGGGCAGGCCGCCCAACTGATGACCGACATCCTGTTCTTGCGCGTGCGCATGACGCTGGCATCCAGCAGCATCAGCGGCCATGTCGCCATCGCCATGGACATGCAGTCTTCCCGCAACCTGGAGGATCTGCTGAACGTTCTCATCCGCTCGGTGTCGCAAAACCCGTGACCGCCTCCGCTCTTCCCTCCCTCGGCATGCTGCTCGGCGTTCTGGACGGGACCCACCACGGCATCGTCGTGCTCGACCGCGGGGGGCGGGTGGTGCTGTGGAACCGCGCCGCCCGCCGGCTGCTGCGCCCGGTGTGCGAGCCGCAGGCCGGTATCCCCTTTGTCCAGGCCCTGGGGCGCCCGCTGCATCCGCGGGTCGAACAGGCGGTGGCGGCGGCGCTGGCCGGGCGTTCGACGCTGCTGTCGGCCAAGCTGAACCCCGACTGTTTCGGTCTCGGCCCCCGCCGTGACGGGGCGGTCCCCCTTTATGCGGTGACCGCCGCGCCGGTGTCGGAAGACGGGGGGGATCGCTGCTGCCTGCTCCAGATCATCGACGAGACCGAGGCCGCCGCCCGCGAACGCCAACTGGTGGAGTATGCCGAGCGTCTGCGCGCAGGCGAGGCCCGTTTCCGCGCCCTGGCCGATACGGTCCCGGGGGTGCTGTACCAATGGGTCGAACGCAGCGACGGCAGCCGCGGCTTCACCTATGTTAGCCCACGGGCGCAGGAGGTGCTGGGGGTCGATGCCGGGGCGCTGAAGGACGATTGGACCCTGATCCGCATCCATCCCGACGACGCCCCGGCGTGGCAGGCGGCCATCGACCTGTCGCTGGCAACCGGCTGCGACTGGCGCTTCGAAGGCCGTCTTTTGCGGGAATCGGGCGAGGTCCGCTGGTGGCGCGGGCTGTCACGACCCATGCGGGTGTCGGCGGACGAGGTGCGGTACAATGGGATCATCCTCGACATCACCGAGGAGCGCCGCGCGCAGGAAGCCGTCCACGACAGCGAAGAGCGCCTGCGGCTGGCGCTGGACGCCATTCAGGACGGGCTGTGGGACTGGGATATCCCCAGCGGCCATATCCTGATGAGCGAGCAGTGGGAAACCATGCTGGGCTATGCCCCCGGCACGGTGAACCCCCATATCGATACCTGGAAACAGCTTTTGCACCCCGACGACACCGCGGCGACCATCGCGGCGCTGGACGATCATCTGGCCGGGCGCACCCCGCTTTACACGGTGGAATTCCGCCTGCGCCGGGCCGATGGCGGATGGGAATGGATGCTGTCCCGCGGGCGGGTGGTGGAAAAAGCGGCCGACGGGCGCCCCTTGCGCATGGTCGGCACCCACACCGAGATCGGCGCCCGCAAAACGGCGGAAATGGCGCTGGCCGAACGGACGCTGGCGCTTCAGCGGTCCAACGAGGAATTGGAAGCCTTCGCCTATGTCGCCTCCCACGACCTGCGCCAGCCGCTGCGGGTCATTTCCAGCTATCTGACCCTGCTGGAACGCTCCTTCGCCCAGCCGTTGGACGGGGACGCGCGGGAATGCCTGGATTTCTGCCAGGACGCCGCCCGGCGGATGGACCGGATGATCGTGGATCTGCTCGACTATTCCCGCGCCGGGCGTGGCGGGCAGCCTTTGCGCCCCATCGATCTGAACCGGGCGGTGGAGGCGGCGGCGGCCAATCTGCATGTCGCCATCGGTGAATCCAAGGCGGTCTTGCGGGTGGCGGGCGCCTTGCCGGTTCTGCCCTGCGACGATTCGGACATGATCCGCCTGTTCCAGAACCTGATCGGCAACGCCCTGAAATACCGCCGGCCGGGACAGGTCCCGGTGATTATCGTGTCCGCCACCCTGTCGGGGGGAGTCTGGACCGTGGACGTGGCCGACAATGGCATTGGTATCGCCCCGGAGCATGCCGAACGGATCTTCCGCATCTTTCAGCGGCTGCACCGGCGGGAAGACTACGATGGTACCGGCATCGGGCTTGCCGTGTGCAAGAAAATCGTGGAACGTCATGGGGGCCGGATCTGGGTGGAACCGGCGCCGGGGGGCGGTAGCGTGTTCCGTTTCACCCTGGCCGCCGATGGCCAGCCCACACCGTAAAATCCCGCCCATACCGTAAAAGCAGGACGTCCATTCCCGTGCCGATGCCGTCCCCTGTGAAGCGACGCCCATGAAACTGATCGCCTATCCCCTGTCCGGTGTCGAACCCGACATCCGCCCGTCCCGTCCGACCCGCGAATGGTTGGACATTCTGCCGCAGCAGTTCGGATACCGCTGCCTGCCGCTCAACATCGCCAGTCAGCACGGGTGGGAGGTGTGCGCCCCCTGCCGCGTCACCGCCGAGTGGGACAGCGGTTCCGGCACCGAAGCGATCCGCGTCACGCCGGAGGAATCCCATCCGCTCAATCCCGCCAGCCATTTCGGCCACGGCATTCTGACCTTCCACATCGGGGCGCTCCTGCGCACGCCCCCCGGCATCAACCTGATGGTCACCGCCCCGTTCAACCACCCCAAGGACGGAATTTGCGGGCTGAGCGGCATCATCGAAACCGACTGGTCCCCCTATCCCTTTACCATGAATTGGAAATTCACCACCGCCGGGATCGAGGTGACATGGGAAAAGGGGGAACCCTTCGCCGTGATCCTGCCGGTCCAGCGGGGGCTGATGGAAAGCTTCGAGCCGGAATTCCAGCCGCTGGACAGCGATCCGGATCTGGCCGAACGCTACCGCGCCTGGGCGGTGTCGCGCGGGCAGTTCAACCAGGATCTGCATGTTCCGGAAAGCGAGGCGGCAAAGGAACGGTGGCAGAAGGGCTATTACCGCGGCCTCAATCCCGACGGTTCCTCCGGCCATTCCGACCACCAGACGAAGTCCCGCGGAAAGCCCTTTGTCCGATAGGTGGTAATTACCGCGATTACCACGTTTCGGTTGTTTTCCTGCGCGTTGACACTCAACCGGGGCTGTGCCATCGTCCGTTCATGCGATTGCAAATTATCAGATAACTGCAATTGCGAAGAAGGGCTTGGTAGAATGACCCCTGAGGAAACGGCCTGCGTTGGACACGGAACAACCGGCATCGCGGATGGCCCCTTCGACGTCGATGTGTGCGAGGTGGGGCCGCGTGACGGGCTGCAAAGCCTGTCCACCTTCGTCCCCACCCCGGTAAAGGCGGCCTGGATCGCCGAAGAGGCCGCCGCCGGTGTGCGCGAGATCGAGGTGTGCTCGTTCGTCCCGTCCAAGGTCGTGCCGCAATTCGCCGATGCGGCGGAGGTGGTGGCGGGGGCGCTGACCATTCCCGGTCTGACGGTGACGGCCCTGGTGCCCAACGCCAAGGGGGCTGAACGGGCGGTGGCCGCCGGTGTTCACCGGCTGAGCTTCACCCTGTCGGTCAGCCGCAGCCACAGCCTGGCCAACGTCCGCCGCACCCCGGATGAGCAATTGGCGGAATTCCGCCGCATCGTCGCTTTCCTTGCCACCGTTCCCGCCGATCGCCGGCCGCTGCTGTCGGGGGGGCTGTCCACCGTGTTCGGCTGCGCCACCGAAGGGCCGGTCGATGAGGCGGAGGTGGTGCGCCTCGCCGCCGGTCTGGCGGAGGCCGGGGCCGACGACATCAGCCTGGCCGACACCACCGGCCACGCCAACCCGGCGCAGGTGCGGCGGGTGGTGGGGGCGGTGTTCCGCGCGGTGGGGGATCGGCTGACGGCGCTGCATCTGCACGACACCCGCGGTCTGGGGCTGGCCAACGTGCTGGCGGGGCTGGAGGCGGGCATCCGGTCGTTCGACGCCTCCCTGGGCGGGCTGGGGGGCTGTCCGTTCGCCCCCGGCGCCCATGGCAACGTCACCACCGAAGATCTGGTGTTCATGCTGGAATCCATGGGGCTGCGCACCGGGATCGACCTCGACCGCCTGCTGGCGGCCCGCCGTACGCTGGAAGCGGCTCTGCCGGGGGCGCCGTTCGCAGGCCATCTTCATCGGGCCGGGGTGCCCAAGGGCTTCCGTCCGGCAGGCTGTTCTCCGGGGGCCGCTGCATGACCGCCGACGGCCAGCCGACCTCTGTTCCCCATCCCCGGCCGCTGGCCGGCGTGCGGGTCATCGAACTGGACCATATGGTGATGGGGCCGGCCTGCGGGATGATCCTGGCCGACCTGGGCGCCGATGTCATCAAGGTCGAACCCCTGCCGGCGGGGGACAAGACCCGCACGCTGACCGGATCGGGGGCGGGATTCTTCCTCACCTACAACCGCAACAAACGCTCGGTGGGCGTCGATCTGGCTCGGCCCGAGGGACACGCGCTGGTGCGGCAACTGGTGGAAACCGCCGATGTGCTGGTGGAGAATCTGCGCCCCGGCGCGCTGGAGCCCATGGGGCTGGGCTACGCCGACCTGTCCGCGCTTAATCCCCGGCTGATCTTCTGTTCCCTCAAAGGCTTCCTGCCCGGCCCCTATGAACACCGCACCGCCCTGGACGAGGTGGTGCAGATGATGGGCGGGCTGGCGTACATGACCGGCCCGCCGGGCCGTCCGCTGCGGGCGGGGGCGTCGGTCAACGACGTGATGGGCGGGCTGTTCGCCGCGGTGGCGGTGCTGGCGGCCTTGCGCGAACGCGACAGGGACGGGCAGGGGCGGCAGGTGCGTGCCGGCCTGTTTGAAAACAACGTCTTCCTGATGGGACAGCACATGGCCCAGGCGGCGCTGACCGGCCGTCCCGTGGCGCCCATGCCGGCGCGGCAGGCGGCGTGGGCCATCTATGACGTCTTCACCACCGGCGACGGCGAACAGCTTTTCCTGGGTGTGGTGTCGGACACCCAATGGCGGGCCTTCTGCACTCAGTTCAAGCTGACCGCCTTTCTCGACGATCCGGAGCTTGCCACCAATCCCCAGCGGGTGGCGGCCCGCCCGCGGCTGTTGCCGGCGGTGGCGCGGGTGTTCCTGGACCATGGTGCCCGCGACCTGATCCCGGTGTTCGAATCGCTGGGGCTGCCCTATGCCCCGATCGCCACGCCCCAGGATCTGTTCGACGATCCCCATCTGCGCCAGTCGGGGGGGCTGCTGCCGGTGACCCCGCCGACGGGCGGACCGGCCATCCCCCTGCCGGCCCTGCCGGTGGAGATCGACGGGGTGCGCCCCGGCGTCTACCGCGATGTGCCCCGTTTCGGGGAGCACACCCGCTCCGTCCTGGCGGAACTGGGCCTGGATGCTGTTGCCATCGACCGTCTGGCCGCAGACGGCGTGATTGGCGGTAGCGCCGCGCCGCGGTCCCGCACACCCGCCAGCCTGCACCAAGGAGACACCGCGCCGTGACTGCTGCCTTCGTAAGAACCGCGCTGCTGCTGGCCGCGCTTGCCGTGGGCTTCAACACCCTGCCGTCCTCCCGCGCGGCGGCGGCGGATGCAACGGAACTGGTGATGGCGACCGTGTCCCTGACCAGCGAGGATTTCCAGCTTGCCATGGCCTGGTCCACGGTGCTGGCGGATACCCATACCCCGTTGCGCATCACGCCGGTCGCCACCGGAACGGTGAAGGGCCTGCGCAATCTGGTGCAGAAGCGGGCCGATCTGACCCTGATCGGCGCCCCCCACTATCTGGACGCGGTGAAGCAGGAGGGAAGTTTCAAGGACGACCCCTCGGCGCTGGTGGAGACGTACAAGACCCTGCGCGTGCTGTTCGCCATCGATACCGGCATGGGGCAGTATGTGACCCGTGCCGACGGTCCCATCCGCAGCTTCGCCGACATGAAGGGGCGCAAGGTGGGGATCGGGCGGCCCGGCGGCAACGCCGGGCGGGTGTCCATGGCCCTGTTCAAGGTGCACGGCCTGGACGCCGCCAAGGGTGACGTGCGCCCGGAATACCTGGATTACGGCGTGGCGCTGGACCAGTTGGCCAACGGCCAGCTCGACGTGGCGACGGTGTGGGGCGGGGTGCCCCAGCCGGGGCTGGATCAGGCATCGCGCAGCAACGCCCTGCGCCTGATTTCCCCCGCCGCCGACAGTCTGCCGGCGTTGCAGGAGGCGTTGACCAACGGCCAGCATTACGTCTACCGCACCATTTCCGCCGAACGCATCCAGGCCGCGTACGAGGGCCGGGTGCTGACCGACGGCCCGGTGCGCATGTGGACCTTTCCCTTCATGGTCATGGTCCGCGCCGACATGCCGGAAGAGCAGGCCTATACCCTGTGCAGCCGTTTCTGGGACAATGTGGAACAGGTCCGCGGCGGTTCGGCGGCGCTGGCGCTGATCGACATCGCCAACGCGGCCCAGGGGCTGTCGGCCGAGTTGCACCCCGGCAGCCGCCGCTGCCTGAGCGAACGCAAAGCCTTATAACCCCACGCGCCGTTTGAGCCGGAGAGCCGCCCCATGTCCATTGTCTCCGCGGACAGCCCGATCCTGGAAACCCCCATCATGGCCGGGCGCCGGTCCGCCGGTCTGGGCCTGTGCGCGCTGCTCGCCGCGTTCGTCGTGTGGACAACGCTCACCGGGCGGCTGCCGAGCTGGGTGCAGCAGGAAACGGTCCTGATGCTGGCGCTGGGGGCGGTGTTCCTGCTGCGCCCCGGCCCCCTGGTGGAACGGCGGCCCTTCCTTGACCTGCTCATATCCCTGGTGCTGATCGCGGGCGGGGTGTTCGCCGGCACCTACATGATCCTGAACAACCAGGAAATCGCCGCCTTCCGGGAAGGGCTTCCCAACACCTGGGATCTTGCCGCCTATGTCGTCGGGACGCTGGTGGTGCTGGAAGGCGCCCGGCGGGTCGAGGGGTGGGCGCTTTTGAGCGTGGTGCTGGCCGGCATCGCCTATCTGCTGTTCGGCGACCTGCTGCCGGGCTGGGTCGGCCACCGCGGCCTGTCGGTGGAAGAGGTGTTCGAGCTGGCCTACAGCCCCAACGGCATCTTCGGGGTGGCGTTGGGATCGGTGGTGGAGATCGTCTACATCTACGTCATCTTCGGCGTGGTGCTGCGGCTGTCGGGGGCGTCGGACTTCTTCGACTGGATTTCGGGCGTGCTGTCCATGGGGCGGCGGTCGGGATCGGCCCAATGCGCGATCATCGCATCGGCCCTGTTCGGGTCCATCAACGGCTCGGCTCCGGCCAACGTGGTGGCGAACGGCGCCATCACCATTTCCATGATGCACAAGGCGGGGTTCTCCAAATCCTATGCCGGTGCGGTGGAGGCGTCGTCGTCGGTGGTGGGGCAGATCATGCCGCCGGTGATGGGGGTCGGGGCCTTTATCATGGCCGACATCACCGGCGTCCCCTATGCCAACATCATGCTGGCGGCCATCGTGCCGTCGTTCCTGTTCATCATGTCGCTGTCCATCGTGACGGCGCTGGAAGCGGCCCGGTTGGGCATCAAGCCGCCCGAGGGGCTGGACGGCAATTGGACCCGTTACCGGCTGCTGCAGGCCGGCATTCTGCTCGCCGCCTTCGGGGTGCTGCTGGGGATGCTGTTCTCCGGCTATTCGGTGGATCTGTGCGGGCTGGGGGCCATGGTGACGCTGCTGGTGCTGTCGCTGCCGTTCCGCGCCACCCGCCCGTCATGGCGCAAGCTGGGCACCATGCTGGCCGAAGGCGGGCTGGAGGGGCTGAACGTGGCCGTGGCCTGTGCGGCCATCGGTATCATCATCGGTGCTGTGTCGGCCACCGGCCTGGGCATCAAGATCAGCCAGGGGATCACCGCGCTGGGGGCCACCCATCTGTTCCCGGCACTGCTGGCGGCGGCGGCCTGCGCGCTGCTGCTGGGCATGGGGCTGCCGACCGCGGCCTCTTACCTGCTGGTGGTGTTCACCGCCGGGCCGGCGCTGCATCATCTGGGGCTGCCGGTGCTGACGGCGCACATGTTCATCTTCTACTTCGCGGTGATGTCGGCCATCACGCCGCCGGTTGCGCTGGCGGTGTTCGCCGCCGCGGCCATCGCGCAGGAGCCGATGATTAAGATCGCGTGGCATTCCCTGCGCCTGTGCCTTGTGGCGTTCCTGTTCCCGTTCCTGTGGATTTACCAGCCGGAACTGATGCTGCAGGATCTGTCGGTGATGACCCTGCCGGGCACGGCGGCGGCCATTCTGGCGCTGATGCTGGCGGTGGTGATGCTGTCGGCGGTGCAGGTGGGCTATTTCCGCGGACGGATTCCCCTGCCGGAACGGCTGGTGCTGGGGCTGTCGGCGGCGCTGATCTACATCCCCGAACCTCTGACGACCGCGGTGGGCTTCACCGTCGGCGGGGCGCTGCTGGCGCGGCGTCTGATCTTCCTTCCCCACAGCTGACCCGACCCGAACCAGACCGGAGAAACTCCGATGAGCCTGTATCCGCCCCCTCCCATTGTGGACGCGGAGGTCTTCGCACGCCTGCCCGACCACTTCCGCCGCACCGGCCGCCGCAGCAACTGGGCCGATGTGAACAAGCGGGGGGAGACGCTGCACTCCTTCCTCGAAGGTCCGGCCTTCGACGCCGCCGGCAATCTGTGGCTGGTGGACATTCCGTGGGGCCGGATCTTCCGCCTGTCGCCCCAGGGTGAATTCACCGTGATGGCGGAATATGATGGGGAGCCGAACGGGCTGGCCTTCCACCGGGACGGGCGCCTGTTCATCGCCGACTACAAGAACGGCATCATGGTGATGGACACCCGGACCGGGCAAATCGAGCCGGTGCTGGAGCGCACCCATGGCGAACGGTTCAAGGGGGTCAACGATCTGGTGTTTTCCGCCGACGGCGATCTGTACTTCACCGACCAGGGGCAGACCGGGCTGCACGATCCCACCGGACGGCTGTTCCGCCTGTCGGCCGACGGGCGGTTGACCTGCCTGTTCGACACCCTGCCCAGCCCCAACGGGCTGGTGCCCAACCTGGGGGAAACCGCGATTTATGTCGCCGTGACTCGGGCCAATGCCATTTGGCGCGTGCCGCTGGCCGCGGACGGCAGCACATCCAAGGTCGGGCTTTTCATCCAGATTTCCGGGGGGCTGTCCGGGCCGGATGGTTTGGCCATGGACGCCGAAGGGGGGCTGTGGGTGGCCCACGCGGGCAACGGGTGTGTCTGGGGGTTTGATCGCCTGGGTGCGCCAAAATGTCGCATCATGTCTCCGCAAGGGTTGTTCACGACCAACATCGCTTTCGGCGGGGCTGATGGTCGGACCCTGTTCATCACGGAATCCGAGAGTGGGACGATCCTGACGGCAACCCTGCCCATGGCTGGTAAGCCATTGTTCGGGCCGGAAAATTCCTGACCGCCGGGAGCCGGGCGCCTTTCGGGGCGCCTGGTTAATTTTTGTTTGCCTACATTGCATGAAAATTATTGAGCTAAATTTTATAGAAAATTAACTAATCCATCCCATTCCGCATCTGTATGCAACCAGGAATTAGCACACGGAAGTATGTTAAATTTTCTGTTGAATTCGCTACATATGTGACATAAACAATTTTTACCGCGACGGTACGGAAACAACCGCGCCCGCCGTATGACAAAGCTGACAAAACAAAGGAAGTAATCGATCGCCACGCCTGCCCTTTGATGGGTTTTGGCTTCGCTTTCGTTTTCTCTTCGTTTCGATTTTGCAACAAACGGAAAGAATTATTTCCGTAATGACAACATATGTCCGACTTTCCTTGGCCAGCACAATACAGTGCTCCGGAATGGTGGGCATTTACTTGAAACACCGAGACCGGAGACACAACGATGTCGTTATCAAACTGCGTTATTGTTGACAGCACCTTGCGCGAAGGCGAGCAGTTCGAGCACAGCCACTTCTCTCTTGCCGACAAGATTGAAATTGCGTGCGCGCTTGATGCCTTTGGTGTCGATATGATCGAGATCACCTCTCCGGCCGTCGGCAGCGCGGCACGGGAAGCGTGCGAGGTGCTGACCTCTCTGGGGCTGAATGCCACCATTGCCGCCCATATCCGTTGCCACATGGACGATGCCCGGCTGGCGCTGGATTGCGGAGTGCGGGCGCTGAACCTGTTCATGGCCGCCTCGCCGATCCTGCGCAGCATGAGCCATGGCCGCGGCGTCGAGGAAATCGTCCGTCAGGCGACCGAGGTCGCGCGTTACATCCGTTCCCGCGCGCCGGACGCCATCATCCGCTTTTCCTGCGAGGATGCGTTCCGCAGCCCGCTGGCCGACCTTCTGAGCATTTACGAGCCGCTGGCGCGCACCGGCCTGTTCCAGCGTTTCGGCATCGCCGATACCGTGGGCGGGGCCAGCCCGCTGCAGGTGATGAACACCGTTCGCACCGTGCGCGACACCCTGGGGCCGGACATCGACATCGAATTCCACGGCCACAACGATACCGGCTGTGCCACCGCCAACGCCTGGATGGCGGTTCTGGGCGGAGCCACCCACATCGACACCTGTGTTCTGGGCCTGGGCGAGCGCAACGGCATCACCCGTCTGGAAGAGCTGGTGGCGGCCATCTATTCCCAGGACACCGAAGCGGCCAAGGCGCGTTTCGACCTGCCCATGCTGATGCCGCTCAGCGAAATGGTGGCCCAGCGGGCCGGCGTGGAGATTCCCTTCTGCCGCAGCATCATCGGGGCCAGCGCCTTCACCCACAAGGCCGGCGTCCACAGCAAGGCGATCATCGCCAACCCCAAATCCTATGAAATCCTCGATCCCGCCGATTTCGGCCGGGAGCGCAACGTGATGATCGCGCACGCGCTGGTGGGGTGGAACGCGGTGCGCGCCCGCGCCGACCAGTTGGGCTATGCGCTGAGCCAGGACACGCTGAAGGCGGTGACTGCCGCGCTGAAGGAAATGGGCGCCCAGCGCCGGTTGACCAACAGCGATGTGGACGCGCTGATCGCCGCTGCCGCGGCCGGCACGCTGCCCATGGCTGCCTGCTCCGCCAACGATGCGGTCGCCACCCTGCGCGCCGCCGCCTGAACCACCGTTTCCTGTCCTTTTGTGTGTGAAGCGATCCGTGTTATGAGCATCACCTCTTCTCTGTCCGCCGTTCCCTCTCCCCGCTTTTGTGAAATCGCGCCCGGCATCGGCGCCGGCGGCCCGCTGCCGGCGGGGTGGCAATCCCTGACCGATCTGGACCCCATCGTTCTGGTGGGCGTGACCGGCGCCGGCAAATCCACCGCCCTGGCCGCCCTGGAAGCCCGTGGCATCGCTTATACCCTGCTGCCCGACCGCCGGGTGGTGACCGATCGGGTCATCATTCCCCGTTATGCCGAGGGCGAGGTCCGCGACCGTGTGCAGCGTTTCGCCATCACCCAGCGGTTCACCCGTGACGTGCCGGGCGGCATGGCGGCGGTGCTGGCCGGTCTGTCGGCCAATCACGCGCGGCATCAGCGCCCGCTGGTGTTCGACGGGTTGCGCGGGGAAGCGGAAGTGCGCCACGCCGCCAGCGTTCTGCCGCGGGCGCGCTTTCTGGTTCTGACCGCGCCGGACATGGTGCGGCTGATGCGGCTGCTGGGCCGCGGCGACGCCTTTGACCGGGTGGCGCTGGCCGGCAGCCCGACCGGAGCGGACGAGGGGTTCACCCTGTCCGACGCGGACGGCATCCTGACCCCTGCGGAACAGCTCCGCCTGTACACCGAAGTGAACGCGGGCCGCCTGAACGCCGACGACGTGCGCGCCAAGTTCACCATCATCGCCGCCGAACGCCGCAACTACGATCCCGACCGCGCCGTGGCCGCCCTGATGGAACTGGCCCCCGACCGCACGCTGGTGGTGGACACCACCCGCAGCGGCCCGGCCGAGGTGGGCGAGGCCCTGGTCCGCCTGCTTCCCGAATCCCGCCGCGCCGCCGCCTGAACGGGGTATCGGAAACACCGGAAAAAAGGCCGCCGCCCTGCACAGGGGCGGCGGCCTTTTCTTTCTGTATTTCCGACGGGTTAACCGGCGGCCTTCAACACACCGTCGAGCATGGCCAGAAGCACCGCAGCCGCCACCGCCACCACCGCCGTGCCGATCAGGTTGCGGCTGAACAGCAGGCGGGGGAAGGGGACGGAAAACATCTGCGCCGCCACCATCATCGTCACCCCCACCGGCGAGACCGTGACGGCCAGGCTCCACCCCATCACCAGCGCCACCGCCAGACACAGCGGCTCCACCGAAGGCGGTTGCCCGGTGAAGATGCCCAGCAGCACCGCCGCGGAAATGGCCGGGTGGAAACCGCATGCCCCCGCCGCCAGCATCACCGCGAACACCGCCATCAGCAGCGGCAGCGGCGGCAGCCCGGCCAGGAACGGCGCCACGGTGGCGGCGAAACCCGGCACCTCGGTCAGCACGGCGGCAAAGACATTGGCTGCGGCCACCAGCAGCAATTCATCGCTGCCGTAGACCAGCCCGGTCAGCGCCGTTTTCAGAACCCGCGGCGCCTGCCGGGTGCCGTGGAGCAGCAGCAGCCCCGCCGCCACGAACGGCACCCCCACCACCACCGCCCCCATGGCGCTGATGCCTGTCAGCCCCATGATGCCCAGGAACACCGCCGCGATGGCCACCCCCAGCGGGACCAGCGGCAGCAGGGTGTAGATGATTCGGCCCAGCGAAACCGGCCCCGTGCGCCCCAGCGCCAGATCGGCCCCCAGCGCCAGCAGGGACAGCACCAGCCCGGTCAGAATGACCATCCCGGAATCGGCCTGATGCATCTGGTGGGTGACATAGGCGACACCGACGAAGAAGGGCGACCAGAAGGCGGTGAAGCAGATCCCCCGCACCGATGCCAACGCCGCTGCCCGTTTGTCCGCCGCCGGGGTGTCGGCGGGCAGCAGCGGGGCCAGCACCGCATGGGCGCCGAACGACAGGAAACTGCCAAGGCCAAAGGCGCCGACGGCAAAGCCCCCCTCGACCTCCCGCGGGCGCAGCCGGGCCAGCCGCCTGCGCACCGCCAGGATGGCCGGTCCGCCATGAGCCACGGCCCGCAAAAGTTGAAGCACCGACAGGAATGCGCCCAGCAGCATGGCGTTGTGCAGCCCGCGCCAGACCGGCGCCAAGCTGCCGGTCATGGTGGCCGCCGCCACAACCGCCGCCGTCAGGATGCCGAACAGCATCCGCGTGGCCAATCGGGCGCGCAGGAACGCCGGCGGCAGGAAAATGGCCACCAGAACGGCGGCGGTGTCGCCCAGAACCGGAGCCTGGGCCGGAAAAAGTAGCGCGACAAATTGCAGCGCCGTCAAAATCAGCAACAGCGTCTGGATGAGGATCTGATTGGCGCGGCGCAGCACTCCGGCGGCCCCGGAAGAGGATGGGAGGGGGGTCATGCGGGTTTACCGTAGAAAATTCAATGCTTTGGCCGAATAAGACCGTTTGCCCGGCAGGGTTCCTGCATATCGGTGTATTCAAACAATTTAAGACATCATAACCGAATATGCATCCTTTTGGATACAATGAATTAAGACTCTTGTCGTCAGAGTGGTTTTGAACGAATACTGCCTTCGGATGGGAACGAACGACCGTATCGCCCATCACGTGTTACGAGCCGAAGAATAAACGCTACGTAAGAGGGAACCATGTTGAAGAGCCAGAAGTGGGCGACCGTACTCGGGGGCATGCTCGTCAAAGGGCGCCAGACGGTCGCCATTGCGCTGGTGGGCGGCACCGTCGCCGTGGGGGCGGTGGGGGCGGCTCCGGCTCCGGCTTACGCGGATGGTTTGCGTGTGGTCACGGCGAACTTCGCGCCTCTGACCGACAACACGGGTGCGAAGAAGGGGCTGCTCTACGACCTCGTTGCCGCGATGATGAAGCTCCAGAACGAAAACACCCCGATCGAGTTCATGGGTTGGGCCGAGGCGGTGAAGATCTCCAAGGAACAGAAGAATGTTCTGATCTTCCCCATGACCCGCACCCCGTCCCGTGAAGCCGATTACATCTGGCTCACCAAGATCTTCGACATGGACCGTTCCTATGCCGGACGTCCGGGCAGCGCGCCGGTGAGCAACACCGCCGCCGCCAAGGCGCTGGCCGGTGTCGGCACCACGGTCAACAGCGCCTCGCTCGATTATCTGAAGAAGCAGGGGCTGACCAACATCGTGGAATTCCCCACCTCCCGCGACCTGATGAAGGCTCTGCTGGACGGTAAGATCGACGCGGCCTATCAGCCCAACCCCTTCTCCAAGACCGACTGGAAGGCGGCCGGTGGTCAGGGTGCCCTGGTGCTGGGCGAACCGCAGGAACGTTCCGCCGCCTACCTCGCCGCGAGCAAGGGGTCCGATGCCAAGCCCGACGACTGGCAGGGCGCTCTTCAGGTGCTGGAACAGGAAGGGGTCGTTGAAAAGACCGTTGCCGAATACGGCATGAACTGATTTCGGGAAACACGCTTCGGATGGCCTTCCCCCTCCAGTCGGGGAGGGGGGAGGCCCTCAGAGGGCATCTATATAAGGTGTCTTGTTTCTGATATCGCGTCGAAACCCGAAGCATTCCTGAGACAACGCCATTTTTTGGTTGATTGAAATTTACCTTTCCCGATTATCACGGGTTATGGTGTTCGGAAAATCGCCCGATGGCTGTGCGCGCTGATGTCGTGCCCGCAACAGTGTCCGCGGCCCTTTAGTGCCGTGTGGGCGTTTCCAGCGTAGGATGGAGAGCATCGATGCCGGTGAGTGGAAATGCCCATGAGACGCGCCCGCGGGGGTTCGCTCTGCGCAGCGTCAGCCAAAAGATCATCCTTTGGGTCGTGGTGCTTTTGGCGCTGGGTTTGGGCGGGCTTGTCTCCTACCAGACGGTTCAGACCGAAGGGCTGGCGATCCGGGCGTTCGATCACAGCGCGTTCCGTCTGACGGCCCTGTTGGCCGACAACATGGCCCCCGCCGTCCGTTATGCCCGTGTCGAAGCGATCAAGGGCGCTTACGGTGAAACGGCGCAAGATCCCTCGACCAATCTGGAAGGGGTGCTGGTTCTGGACAAGACCGGCAAGGTTCTGGACCTTTTCACCCGCGGCAAAAGCGACGAAGGGGTGCTGAAACGCTTTGCCGAAGAGGAGCGGACCGCCGCCGACAGCGGCCGTGCCCTGCGCGCCCTGGCCGGGCACACGCTGGTGATGGTGCCGGTCCTGAACGGCCAGCAGCGTGACAAGGTGGGCTATGTCGCCGCCGCGTGGAGCCGGGAATCCACCCTGAACCAGATCCGTTCCGACACCCAGGCGTCGATCCTGATTTCGGTCGGGGTGGTGGCGGTGCTGGTGGTGGCGCTCTTCCTGCTGGTCGGGCGGGTGGTGATCCGGCCGACCCAGGAGATTTCCGCGGCCATGGAAAAGATCTCCAGCGGGGACCTGAACATCAACCTGTCCTGCGGTCACCGCGCCGATGAGATCGGCACCATCGCCCGCGCGGTGGAGGTGTTCCGCGACAGCACCGCCCGCGTGCGCGACATGGCGACCAACGAGGAGCGGATGAAGGAGGAGGCGGATGCCAACCGCCGCGCTCTCGTCACCCGTCTTCTGGCCGATTTTGAAGCGAATGTGTCGTCGGTGCTGGAAGGCTCGCTGAAAGCCGCGGCGGAAATGGGCGAATTCGCCCATGTGATGGCCCGCCGGATTTCCGAAGCGGAAAAGGGGGCCGTGGACATCGCCACCGCCACCACCGGCACGCTGGACAATGTGGGCAGCATCGCGTCGGCCACCGAGGAGCTGTCGGCCACCACCGCGGAAATCTCCCAGCGTCTCAACCAGTCGGCGGAGGTGGCGCGCAACACCGCCGACGCCGCCGACCAGACCAGCCACACCATCGAGGCGCTGGCATCCCAGGCTCTGCGGATCGGCGATATCGTCAAGCTCATCAACGACATTGCCACCAAGACCAACCTTCTTGCCCTCAACGCCACCATCGAGGCGGCGCGGGCCGGCGAGGCGGGCCGCGGCTTTGCCGTGGTGGCGAGCGAGGTGAAGCAACTCGCCAACCAGACCGGGCAGGCGACCGAGGAAATCACCCAGCAGATCAACAACGTTCAGCAGGCCACCCATCGGGCGGTGGACGAGATCAAATACATCTCCAAGGTGGCCGAAGGGGCGCGGGAAATCGCCACCGGCATCGCTGCGGCGGTGGAGGAACAGACCATCACCACCCAGGAAATCTCCCGTGCCGCCGGCCATGCCGCCAACGGCACCCAGGCGGTGGCGTCCAACATCACCCTCGTGACGAGCGAGGTCTCCGATGCCAGCCACATGGCCCAGGATCTGCTCAGCGCGTCGCAACGGCTGTCGGAACAGTTTCGTCAGTTGAAGCATCAGGTCACAGTGTTCGTGGACCACGTGCGCGCCGCCTGATACGGGCCTGTTCACCGGACAAGGACGAGGGGAGGGCCGGAATTCCGGCTCTCCTCTTCTTCTTTCGGTGCGAATGCTCTAGGGTCCGGCGGTTCTCCCTTCCGGCCAGCGGTCCATACCCACCATGACTCAGCCCGTGTATGAATCCTATCCCGGCACCGTCTATCTGGCGGCCGACGGTTATGTGGACGATCTCGTCGCCGAATTGGGGCTGACCGACGGCGGCACGGTGGGGGAGGTGGATGGGCGGCTGGTCTTTGCCCCCGGCCCGGCCCGGTCCGTGGTGTGGGCGCAAAACATCTGGTTCGACCCGGTTCTGATCCCCTTCACCTCGATCAAGGATGCGGCGCGCGCCCTGCGCGGGATTCAGCGCAATTGGGCGCTGTGGTCCACGCGCCACCACCGCCGGGCCAATCTGATCCAGGAAAACCTGCCCCATGTGTCGGCCAAGCCGCTGGTGTTTCCGGCGGCGGCGCCGACGGCGCCGTTGGGTTCATGGACGTTGCTGGACGAAAACACCCTGCTGGCCGCCGCCCGCTGCTCCAGCCCCTTCCGTCACGGAGAGGTGAGCTTTGTCGAGGACAAGGCCACCCCGCCCAACCGGGCCTATCTGAAGCTGTGGGAAGCCCTGACCCGTCTTGGGCGCCGCCCTGGTGCGGGTGATCGCTGCATGGATCTGGGGGCGTGTCCGGGGGGGTGGACGTGGGTGCTGCACGAATGCGGCGCATCGGTCATTGCGGTGGACAAGGCGCCGCTGGACCCGGCCATCGCCGCCCTGCCGCGGGTGGAATACCGGCAGGACAGCGCCTTTGCCATCCGCCCGGATCTGGTGGGGCCGCTCGACTGGCTGACCTGCGATGTCATCTGCTACCCCGACCGTCTGTTGCGGCTGGTGGAAACGTGGCATGGCAGCGGGTTGGTCAAAAACTTCGTCTGCACCATCAAATTCCAGGGGGCGACCGATTTCGACGCCGTGCATCGGCTGGCGTCCATCCCCGGCGGTCAGATCGTTCACCTGTCCCACAACAAGCATGAGTTGACATGGCTGTGGCCGGCACCGTGATCCGGTGATGCGGCAATCCACCACGTCGGGCGGCGCTGTTTTTCCATGGCTCCGGCGGGAGCGGAGGTCTAGCTTAGAGGCGTTCCAAAAAAGAGCGCCGTGCCGTAAAATCAGGGCTGAAACGTCCAAAAGCCCCCTCACACACCGTCGCGGCGCGCCACGTCAGGAGGCACCCGATGAAATTTCCTGTTTCCGCTGCGTTGACCACGGCCCTCATGCTGTCCGGCATCTTTGCCGGGACGGCGTATGCCCAGGCCGATCTGCGCGACAAGGCCAAACAGCATTTCGAGGTTATTCCGTCTGTTCTTCCCGCGGTCAAGAACAATGCCGTCACGCGGGAAAAGGTCGAACTGGGGCAGATGCTCTTTTTCGAACCCCGCCTGTCGGGCAGCCAATTCATCAGCTGCAATTCCTGCCACAATCTGGCGATGGGGGGTGACGACAATATCCCCACCTCCATCGGTCACGGCTGGCAGAAGGGGCCGCGCAACGCCCCCACCGTGCTGAACGCGGTGCTGAACATCGCCCAGTTCTGGGACGGCCGTGCGGAAGACCTGAAGGCCCAGGCCAAGGGCCCGATCCAGGCCAGCGTCGAAATGAACAACACCCCGGCCCGCGTGGTGGAGGTGCTGAAAAGCCTCCCCGAATACGTCACCCGCTTCAAGACGGCCTTCCCCAACGAAGCGGACCCGGTGACCTTCGACAACGTGGCCATGGCGATCGAAGCGTTCGAGGCGACCCTCATCACGCCGGCCTCGCCCTTGGACCAGTTCCTGGAAGGCAACGATAACGCTCTGAGCGCCGAGCAGAAACAAGGGTTGTCGCTGTTCATCGATAAGGGCTGTGCGTCCTGTCACAACGGGGTGAACGTGGGCGGCAACGGCTATTACCCCTTCGGCGTGGTGGAAAAGCCCGGTGCGGAAATCCTGCCCAAGGAGGACAAGGGCCGCTTTGCCGTGACCAAGACCGCGGATGATGAATACGTCTTCCGCGCTCCGCCCCTGCGCAACATCGCCCTGACCGCCCCCTATTTCCACACCGGCAAAGTGTGGGATCTGGAACAGGCGGTGGCGATCATGGGTGCCAGCCAGTTGGGCGAACATCTGAAACCCGACGAGGTGAAGGCGATCACCACCTTCCTCCATGGCCTGACCGGGCGGCAGCCGCGGATCGAATACCCGATTCTGCCGGTCAGCACCGCCGCCACGCCAAAACCGGAATAACCGGCACCCCACGGGCGCATCCGGAACCGCGACAGGTTCCAAATGCGCCCGGATGGGGGTGGGGGACGGGCAAGGATGGCTGGTTCGGGTGTGTTTGTGTCGGCCGGGCTTGCATCCTCCGGTGCGGCCGTTCACACTCGACACGCCGCATCCCGCCGCTTCGGATACCCCTTTGGCTGACGAAACCTCTTTCACCGCCTTTTCCGCCCCCGGCACAGCGGCCATCACTCAAGGTTCCCTGTTCGGCGAAGCTGATGCCCTGGGCTATGATCTCGGCACCATCTATGACGAGATGGTGACGGGCAACGGGCGGCTGCGCGGTCACTGGCAGACCTTCATGAGCACGCTGGGGCCGCTGGACCCCGACGCCATGGGGGTCAAGTGGGAAGAGGCGCGCCGGCTGCTGCATCAGAACGGCGTCACCTATAATATTTACGGTGATCCGCAGGGAATGGAGCGGCCCTGGCCGCTGGACATGATCCCGCTGCTGATCCCGCCCGGCGAATGGGAAACGCTGGTGGCCGGGCTGGCCCAGCGCGCCCGCCTGTTGAACGCGGTGCTGAACGACATCTACGGCCCGCAGGATCTGGTGCGCCAGGGGCTGATCCCCCCGGCGGCCCTCTACGCCGATCCGGGGTTCCGCCGGGTGATCCATGGGATCCCGGTGCCGGGCAACATCCGCCTGCATTTCTACGCCGCCGATCTGGCGCGCGCCCCCGATGGGCGGTGGGTGGTGCTGTCCGACCGCAGCCAGGCGCCCAGCGGCGGCGGCTATGCCCTGGAAAACCGGGCGGTCATCACCCGCGTTCTGACCGATGCCCTGCGCCATTGCGGGGTGGAGCCGCTGCCGCCGTTCTTCACCGCCTTCAAGGAGATGCTGGCCGGGCTGGCCTCGTGGTCCCGCCGGCCGCGGGTGGTGCTGCTGACGCCCGGCCCCTACAACGAAACCTATTTCGAGCATGTCTATCTGGCCCGCCAGATGGGCATCACCCTGGTGGAAGGGGCGGACCTGACGGTGCGTGACCGCCACGTCTTCCTCAAGACCCTGTCCGGCCTGGAGCCGGTGGACGTGATTTTGCGGCGCCTGGACGCGGATTTCGCCGATCCGCTGGCTTTCCGCGCCGACAGTTCGCTGGGGGTGGCCGGGCTGGTGGAAGCGGTGCGCGCCGGCCATGTGGTGGTTGCCAACGCGCTCGGCAGCGGGCTGGTGGAATCGCTGTCGTTCCACTCGCTGCTGCCGGCCATCTGCCGGCACACGCTGGGCGAGGATCTGGCGTTGCCGCAATTGCCGGCCCTGTGGCTGGGGCCGGGGTGTGACCGCGCCGCCCTGTCGCGGCAACTGGACCGGCTGGTGGTGGCCCCGGCCTTTGCCACGTCGCCCGAGCGGGCGTTGTTCGGCGGCGATCTGGACGAGGCGGGCCGGGCGGCCCTGCTGGACCGCATCGCCGCGCGCCCGTGGTCCACGGTGGTGCAGGAAAGGCCCAGCCTGTCCACCGCCCCGGTGTGGGACGGCGGGCGGCTGCAGCCGCGCCCGCTGATGCTGCGGGTGTTCCTGTGCGCCACGCCGGATGGTGATTACACCGCCATGCCCGGCGGGCTGACGCGGGTGTCGCCGGAAGCCGGGCGGCTGGCCATTTCCATGCAGCACGGCAGCGGCAGCAAGGACACCTGGGTCCTGTCGCGCCAGCGCCCGGCCAATCTGGGGGCTGCGGGGCGCACCGCGCACTCCGACCCCCGCCCGCCGGCGGCCCGGATGATTTTGGGCGACCTGCCCAGCCGGGTGGCCGACAGCCTGTTCTGGCTGGGCCGCTACGCCGAACGGTCGGAAGCGGCGGTGCGGCTGTTGCGCGCCGTCTACACCCGGCTGGTGGACGGCAACCAGCCGGGGGCCGCCACCGAACGGGGGGTGATCCTGTGGCTGATGGCGTGGCTGGGCATGGTGCCGTGGGATCTGGCCACCGTGGGCGAGGCCGGCGGCAACCGCGCCCTGCGCTCGGCCCTCTATGCCGCGGTGTTCGACGTCAACCACCCCAACAGCCTGCGCGGCAACGTGCAGCGGATGCACCGCACCGCCTACACCGTGCGCGACCGCCTGTCGCTGGATCTGTGGCGGGTCATCAGCCAGACCGTGCGGGAAAGCCAGCAGCCGACCGGCCCCGCGCCCCGTCCCGACGCCGCCGCCCTGCTGCTGCATCTGGACGACGTGATGATCGGGCTGGCGGCGCAGGCGGGGCTGGAGCAGGAAAGCATGACCCGCGGGCCGGGCTGGCGCTTTCTCGACATGGGCCGGCGGATCGAACGGGCCATTCATGCCCTGTCGCTGATGCGGGCCACCCGCATCGCCGATGCCGCCTCCCTGCCCGAGCCGGAGGTGACGGCGCGGCTGGAGGTGCTGCTGGAGCTGGGCGAAAGCTTCATGACCTACCGCGCCCGCTATCTGGCAGAACCCTTTACCGCGCCGGTGCTGGATCTGCTGTTGCTGGACGAAACCAACCCGCGGGCGCTGGCCTTTCAGTTGTCGGCGCTGCAGAACCACCTGTCCCACCTGCCGCAGGCCCCGGACATGGGGGTGGAAACGGCGGCCAACATCGTTGCCGGGGCGCGGCTGGCGCTGGCGGCACCCGCGCTGCTGCAATCGCCCAACGCCCTGCGGACCACGCTGGACCGGCTGGCGGAAAGCCTGCCCGAAATCTCCAACCTCGTGGCCCACGCCTATTTCAGCCACGCCTTTGCCCGGACGGCCTGAGCCTTGCCCATGCGCTACCGCTGCCGCCACACCACCCGGTACGATTACGGCGAGGCCGTGCCCGTCTCCCACCATCTGGTGCATCTGGCCCCGCGCCCGCGCCCCCCCGGACAAACGGTCCATTGGCACCGGCTGACGGTCAATCCCGGTGCCGCCGTGATGGTGGAGGAAACCGATTACTTCGGCAATCCGGTGTCCTATCTGGCGGTGCAGGAACCCCACCGCTCGCTGGACATCACCGCGGAGATGGAGGTGACGGTGGACGCACCGCCTCCCTTCGCCCCCGCCGCCACCCCGGCGTGGGAAACGGTTCGCGACGCCGCCGTCGCGGTGCCGGGGGAGCGGGCGGCGGAGATCACCCAGTTCGTGTTCGATAGCGTTCTGGTGCGTCCGCTCCCGGAGGTGACCGCCTATGCCGCCCCGTCCTTCTCCCCCGGCCGCCCGGTGGGGGAGGCGATGGTGGAGTTGATGCGGCGGATCCATACCGATTTCGCCTTCGACCCCATGGCGACCACCGTCGCCACCCCGCTGGCCGAGGTGATGGCGAAACGCCGCGGCGTGTGCCAGGACTTCGCCCATATCCTGTGCGGCATGCTGCGCGGTTTCGGCATTCCCGCCCGCTACGTCAGCGGCTATCTGCGCACCCTGCCGCCGCCGGGCCAGCCGCGGCTGGTGGGGGCGGACATGAGCCATGCCTGGGTATCGGCATGGTGGGGGGATGGGTGGCTGGATCTGTGCCCCACCAACAACCGGCTGGCCGATGCCGATTACATCACGCTGGCCTGGGGGCGGGATTACGACGACGTCAGCCCGGTGCGCGGTGTCATCGTCGGGGGCTTCGGCCACCGGCTGACAGTGGAGGTGGATGTGGAGCCGCTTGGAGAGGATGGCTATCCGCTGTGAACCGCCCCTTGGGCGACGGTGGCGCCGGACATCACCCGCGCCAGGGCATCCAGGATGGTTTTCGGGCTGACGGGTTTGCGCAGCACCTCCAGCGGCTGCCATCGGTCGTTCATCAATTCGTCCTGCCCCGGATCGTGGGCCAGAAACCCCGTCATCACCACCACCGGCAACCCGGCGTGCAACGCCCGGATCTCCCGGATCAGCGTGCGCCCGTCCATGCGTGGCATGCGCAGGTCGGTAATCAGCACGTCGGCCGGATCGCGCTGTTGCCGTTCCATGGCTTCCACCCCGTCGCAGGCCAGGGTAACGCGATAGCCGTGGAGGGACAGGAAATCCTCCAGCGCCATGGCGGCCAGCGGCTCATCCTCGGCAACGATGATGTGGGGGGTGGGCCGGTTGTTGAGGGAAGGGGCGGTGTCAGGCATGGGCCGTCTCGATGCCGGAAGGGGTGGTCAAGGGCAGGGTGATGGTGAAGCGCGCCCCCCGCCGTCCGTCGGCGTGGGTCAGATTCATCACATCGATGTGTCCGTGCATGGATTCAATGATGCCGTAACCAATGGACAGGCCCAGGCCGGTGCCTTTGCCCACATCCTTGGTGGTGAAGAAGGGATCGAACAGGTGGGGCAGGACGGCGGGGGGAACGCCGCCGCCGTCGTCATCCACCCGGATGCGCACCTGTCCGTCCTGTTCAACGATGGCCACGGCGATGGTCCCGCCCGGGTCGTCCGGCTCTGCCGCCCGCCGCTCGGCGATGGCGTCACGGGCGTTGGACAGCAGGTTGAGCACCACCTGTTCCAATTGCAGGGCGCTGCCGCAGACCTGCGATTCGTCGGAACCGGGGGTGATGGTCAGGGTGATGTTTTCCAGCCCATACTGGTGTTCCACCAACTGCACCGCGGCGCTGGCGGCGGCGGTGGGGTTGAACAGTTCGGCGGTGGGGCTGTCCTGCCGGCTGAAGATCCGCATGTGGTCGATGATCCGGCCCATGCGTTCGGTCTGATCGCAGATCAGGCCCAGAACCTTGTCCAGCCGTTCCGAAGGCATGGCACCGCTGCGCAGGCGGGCCAGGGTGTTTTCCCCCCACATGCGGATGATGTTGAGCGGCTGGCTCATCTCGTGGGCCAGACCGGCGGCCAGGGTGCCGAGGGTCGCCATCTTCGACGCCTGCACCAGTTCGTCCTGCAGCCGGTGACGCTCGGTGATGTCGCGGCTGCTGCCCAGGATCTGGGTGATGCGCCCCTCGTCATCGGCGACCGGCACCAGGACCGTGTGCCAGACGCGGCGGCCGACCGGCAGGTCCAGCGTCTCTTCCTCATAATCCATGGCGTATCCGGCCTCCACACTGGCGCGGAAACGGGCTTCCAGCCGGGCGGCGGTGGCCGCGGGCAGGATTTCCGCCAGCGGACGGCCGCAGACGGCGGCGGGGTCCAGGCCGGTGGCGCGGGCATGGGCGGGGTTGAGGGTGTCGAGGGTGAAGGATCCGTCCGGCCCCACCGCCACCACGAACAGCCCCTCCGCCAGATTGGTGAAGAAGCGGGTGTAGCGTTCCTCCGTCGCCCGCCGGATGGTGAT
The DNA here is from genome assembly GCA_937927415.1 of uncultured Rhodospirillaceae bacterium. Lineage (GTDB taxonomy): Bacteria > Pseudomonadota > Alphaproteobacteria > Azospirillales > Azospirillaceae > Azospirillum. The sequence goes on along the minus strand of CALBDS010000003.1, from coordinate 210,424 downwards.
TTCCTGCTGCAGCGCGTGGTTGGCCTCTTCCAACTGCCGCGGGCTGGGCAGGGTCAGCACCTTGGGCATCAGCACCCACAAGGCGATCGCGGTCAGCAGCGACACCAGGGCCGTCAGCGCCTTGATGATCCCCTCCACGCCATAATCGGGGAGCCACAGGGTCCAGATGGAGAACAGATGGGTGGTGCCGCAGGCCAGAATGAAGGCCGCGAACAGCACGAACACCCAGCCATAAGCCACATCCCGCCGCCGCAGGACAAAATACAGCAACGCTACGGGAATGGAGTAATAGGACAGACCAATCACCACATCGGAAAACACGTGAAGCGCCAGGATATCCGGCTGCCACGCCAGACAAATTCCATGGGGAATGAAATTGTCCCTTGCGAAGAAGGCGGACAGGCTGCTGGTCATGTGAGGTGGTCCAATCCTCTTTCTTGAGGGGTAGAGACACGTCCCCTTTTATGTATCGTCCCTCCCCCCCGAAACAATCATCAATCCCGCGTACGGCCTAAAGGAAGATCCGGACACGGCCCTTTTCAGGGTTCCGCAGGCGCAGGGCAAAGTCAATGCGCCCTTCGGATGGAGCCTGTGCCGAAGGACAGAGGGTAATGCCGGAGAATGACTTTTACGGCATTGGTTTGGAACGATGCCAGACAAGGAAAAAGCCCCGCCGGCGGCGGGGCTTTCCTTGCGACCGGAGGATGTCTTCCGGCCGGGGCGATCAGCCGCCGCGCTTGGGCGCCGGAGTCGAATAGACAAAATTGTCGAAGGTGTTTTCCGCCACGCGGAACCACAGGTATTCCTCGTCGCGGAACTTGCGCCAGGCGTCATAGACCTTCCGGAACTTTTCGTTCTTGGCGGCTTCGGCCTCATACACTTCGAAGCTGGCCTTGAAGCAGGCCTGGAGCACGTCGCGGGGGTAGGGCTTCAGGATGGTGCCGTTGGCGACAAGGCTCTTCAGCGCGGTCATGTTGACCACGTCGTACTTCGCCAGCATGTCGGTGTTGGCATAGGCGCAGGCCGCGGCCAGGATCGCCTTGTAGGTCTTGGGCAGCTTTTCATACTCGTCCTTGTTGGTCAGGAACGAGATCTGCGGGCCGCCTTCCCACCAGCCGGGATAATAGTAATACTTGGCGACCTTGTAGAACCCCAGCTTTTCGTCGTCATAGGGGCCGACCCATTCGGCGCCGTCGATGGTGCCCTTTTCCAGCGACGGATAGATGTCGCCGCCGGCGATCTGCTGCGGCACGGTGCCCAGCTTGGCCATCACGGTGCCGGCATAGCCGCCGATGCGGAACTTCAGACCGTTCAGGTCCTCCACCGACTTGATTTCCTTGCGGAACCAGCCACCCATCTGGGTCCCGGTGTTGCCGGCGGGGAACTGGACGATGTTGTAGCCGGCGAAGAATTCCCGCATCAGTTCCAACCCGCCGCCGTGGCCCATCCACGCCATCTGCTGGCGGGCGTTGAGGCCGAACGGCATGGAGGCGTCGAAGCCGAAGGTCGGGTCCTTGCCGACGTAATAGTAGGACACGGAATGACCGCACTGGATCGTGTTGTTCTGCACAGCGTCCAGCACCTGGAGGGCGGGGACGATTTCATTGCCGGCAAACACGCGGATCTGGAATTTGCCGTCGGTCATTTCGGACACGTACTTGGCGACCACTTCGGCGCCGCCGTAGATGGTGTCCAGGCTCTTGGGGAAGGACGAGGCGCAACGCCACTGGATCGCAGGGGTGCTCTCGATGATGGCGGGGGCGGCCGGGGCGGCGGGTGCCGCACCGGGGGCCGGAGCCGCGGCGGCCGGCGTCTCGGGGGCGGTCTGGGCCAGACCCGGCGTGGCCAGCATGGCGGCGGCGGCGGTGCCGGCCCCGGCGGACGCGAGGAACGTACGGCGTTTCATGAGGGTGCTCTCCCTGTTGGTCGCGGTCTGATGGGCGCGCGCGTTGATGTTTTGAACCGTTGCGGGGGCTTGTCAGGGGGTATGGCCGGGCATGCCGGACCGCCGCCGTGGGCCGGGCCACAAACGGGTGGGATCGGAGGTGGCGGCAGGAACGGTCATCATGCGGGAGCGAAGCGGATCACGCATCATGGCGGTCCGTCCGGCACCGGATGCTGCCGGTCGTGGCGCGAGCCGTGGCGGTCACGTTTCAGCCTCCCCTGCCGTCGCCCGGTTCACCGGCGGCGGGATTTTTCGACCCTCAGCCGCCCGTGCCGGTTTTCTTAATGAATGAAACTATGCCGGAAACGGACGGTTTGCTGCAAGGCCGTCTGTTTGGCCAATGGGCGTAGTGGAAATCCACAAGTCCGGTCGCGGGGCCTACTCGAATCGATTCGTCTTGGGAAAGCCGTTGGGGGGCAGCTTGCCCGCACTGCCGCGCAGGCCGATCCAGGGGGTGACGTCGGATTCCAGCCGCCGCCGTTCGCCCGACGGCCAGCCCAGCCCCTCGGCGAAGCGGAAGGTCTTGAGGTCGGACAGGCTGGCGTCCTTGTATTTCTGCAACTGCACGCCCTTGCCGCGGGTCATCACCGGCAATTCCTCCAGCGGGAACACCAGCAGCTTGCGGTTGTTGCCGATCACCGCCACATGGTCGCCGTCAACCGGATGGCAGATGCGCGCCGACCGGCCCGCCTCCAGGTTCAGCACCTGCTTGCCGCTGCGGGTCTGGGCCAGCACCTCCGCCTCGTCCACCTGGAAGCCGCGGCCGTCGTCGGAGGCGACGATCAGCCGCCGGTCCGGCTGGTGCTTCAGCAGGGTCACGATGTCCACGTCGTTGCCCAGGTCGATCATCAGCCGCACCGGTTCGCCGAAGCCGCGCCCACGGGGCAGCTTGTCGGCGGTCAGCGTGAAGAATTTGCCGTTGCTGGCGAAGACCAGAATCTTGTCCGTCGTCTCGCAATGGAGCCAGAAGCCTTCGTGGTCGCCGTCCTTGTATTTGACGTCGGCCCGCTCGCCCTCGTTCAGGTGGCCGCGCACGGCGCGGATCCAGCCCTTGTCGGAGCACAGCACGGTCACCGGCTCCCGCTCCACCACCGCATCGACGGGGATGTCGATGAGGACGGGGGCCTCGGCCACCTGGGTGCGGCGGTCGCCCAGGGCGCCCTTGCCGAACCGTTTCCTGATCTCCGCCACCTCCTCGGCCAGACGCTTCCAGCGCAGGGACTCGTCGGCCAGAAGCTGCACCAGCCCCGCCTTCTCTTCCGACAGGGTGGCGTGCTCGCCGCGGATCTCCATCTCCTCCAGCTTGCGCAGGTTGCGCAGGCGCATGTTGAGGATGGCTTCCGCCTGCACGTCGGTCAGGGCGAAGACGCGCATCAGCTCGGCCTTCGGCTCATCCTCCTCCCGGATGATGCGGATCACCTCGTCGAGGTTGAGATAGGCTTTCAGATAGCCTTCCAGCACCTCCAGCCGGTGGTCGATCTTGCCCAGCCGGTGGGTGGAGCGGCGGACCAGCACCTCCATCCGGTGGTCAAGGAAGGCGCGCAGCACGTCCCGCAGGTTCATGACGCGGGGCACGTTGTCCCGGCCCAGAACGTTCATGTTCAGCGGGAAGCGCACCTCGAGATCCGTGGCCTGGAACAGCGAGGCCATCATGACCTCGGGGTCCACGTTGCGACTCTTGGGCACCAGCACCAACCGCACGTCCTCGGCCGATTCGTCGCGGATGTCCTCCAGCAGCACCAGCTTCTTCTGGGCCAGCAGGTCGGCGATCTTCTCGATCAGGCGCGATTTCGGCACCTGATAGGGGATCTCGGTGACCACCACCTGCCACGTGCCCTGACCCAGCTTTTCCACCGTCCAGCGGGCGCGCAGGCGAAAACCGCCGCGTCCGGTGCGGTAGGCCTCCAGCACCTGTTCCCGCCCCTCCACCAGCACGCCGCCGGTGGGGAAATCGGGGCCGGGCATGAAGCCGACCAGCGTTTCGACAGGGGCGTCGGGGTGTTTGATGAGGTGGCGCAGCGCGTCGCAGATTTCCCCCACATTGTGGGGCGGGATGCTGGTGGCCATGCCGACCGCGATGCCGCTGGACCCGTTGGCCAGCAGGTTGGGAAAGGCCGCCGGCAGCACCACCGGCTCTTCCCCGTCGCCGTCGTAGGTGGCGCGGAAGTCCACCGCATCCTCGTCGATGCCGGCCAGCAGCGCCTTGGCGACATCGGTCAGCCGCGCCTCGGTGTACCGCATGGCGGCGGCGTTATCGCCGTCGATGTTGCCGAAATTGCCCTGGCCGTCGATCAGCGGATAGCGCACGGCAAAATCCTGCGCCAGCCGCACCAGCGCGTCATAGACCGCGGTGTCGCCGTGGGGATGGAACTTACCGATCACATCGCCCACCACGCGCGCCGATTTCTTGGGCGGCGTGTTGGGTTCCAGCCGCAACTGGCTCATGGCGAACAGCAGCCGCCGGTGCACCGGCTTCAGCCCATCGCGCACGTCGGGCAGCGACCGCGACATGATGGTGGACAGGGCATAGCTGAGGTACCGCTCGCCCAGGGCATCGGCCAGCGGCTTTTCCAGGATTTCGGAGGCAGGCTCAGGCGTCTTCGTCATGCGCCGCACCCTAGCCGACACGGGCCGCGGTTTCCAGAGCTTTGAGTTCCGCAAACGTTCCGTTCGGGGCCGAGTCTCAGGCCGGCTGGGCGGCGATGCGCTCGGCCAGCCGTTGGCGCGCCGGGGGCAGCGGGGCGTTCAGCACATGGCGTTCAAGGAAATGGCCGGTCAGCCGCAGCCCGTCGGTGGTTTCCAGCACACCGCCGCCGCCGCGCCCGATCAGGAACCCCGGCAGCGGCAGCAGCCGGTCGCGGTACGGTTCCCCCACCGCCGCCGTCACCGCCCGCCCGGTGCGCGGGCTGACATAGGCCAGATAATCGTTGCCGCCGGTGACGGCGCAACGGTCGAGATCCAGCCCGAATCCCAACTCCGCCAGCAACCCCACCTCCCACCGCACATAGCTTTCCGCCCAGGCGGGGGAGGGCAGAAGCCCCAGCAGCACCAGCAGCCCGTCGAACACCGCCGGATGCGGTGCGCGCTCCGGCAGGGCGGCGTCCACCAGGGCGCAGGCGGCGGTCAGGGCCGCCAGCCGCGGCGGCTCGTCCAGCACGGCGGCGGCGTAGGCCTGCACTGTCTCCAGCGTGAAATGGCCCAGATGGTCGGGCAGCCGGCCCCGCCAGCGGGTATCGGCCAGCGTTCCCGGCTCCAGCCCGGCGCGCAGGCGGCTGGACCGTCCGCCGGGGACCAGCCCGACGGTGCGTCCGTGCCCGCGGGTCAGCATCACCGCCACCGCCGCGGTTTCCCCGTGGGGGCGGGCCGACAAGACGATGCCCTGATCGCGCCATTCCATGGAACGAAAATAGTACAAAAGCCGGCGCCAGAGCCAGCCCTTTCGGCCGTGCGGTGGTGCATACCGCGGTTGTTGCGGTAATGTTAAGCTATTCCATCGCCTGAATGCTTCACCGATCGTTTACCATTGCCCGCCTATCGTGCGGCCTATCCTGGACGACTGTGTGGTATGTCAGGGCGAAGCCGAACGCGCCGGTGAGGAAGATGTGAGCAGTCCGACCGAACCCAGCCCGATGGCCGAGGCGGCTGGAGCCGATGGTGTCTGGGAGGTGGACCCGGCAGCGTTCACCTTGCGGGCATCCCCCGGCTTTTGCCGGCTGATCCCGCCGTCGCGGGCGGGTGGGCCTGTCATCCTGGCCGACTGGCTGGCGCGCGTGCATCCCCACGACCGGCCGGCGCTGGCGTCGGTCCTGGCTCCGCCCACCGATGGGGCGGCGGCGGGCTTCTCCCTGGAATTCCGCGTTGCCGATCCCGGCCTCCCCGTACCGGAGGATGACGGGGGCGGGGGGCGCTGGCTGTGGCTGCGGGCGCTGGCGATGCCGTGGGCAGGGGGCCGGCTGGTCGGCACCCTGTCGGACATCACCGCCCGGCGTCTGGCGGAAGAGCGCGCGGCCCTGGCGCTCAGCGGCAGCGGCGACGGCGTTTGGGACTGGTGCCTGAGCAGCGGCGTTCTCCACTACACCCCCGAATGGAAACGGATCGCCACCGGCTGTTCCGACACGCGCATGGGGAACGGCATCCAGGATTGGTTCGCCCGCGTGGTGCCGGCGGACCGTGCCGGGCTGGAAGCGGCCATCGGCATGCACCTGAGCGGCGAACGTCCGGCGCTGCGCCATGAATTCCGTATGTTCGATTCCAGCGGCGAGGAGCATTGGGTGCTGGTGCGCGGGCGGGCCACCCGCGATTCGTCGGGCCATGCCGTGCGCATGACCGGCACCGTGACCAACATCACCGCCCGGAAAAAGGCGGAACAGCAGCTTTTGTTCGACGCCTTCCACGACACCATGACCGGGCTGCCCAACCGCACGTTGCTGCTGGACCGGGTGGAGCAGGCACTCAACCGTGACCGCCGGACCGGCAGCCGCCCTTTCGCGGTTCTGGTGGTCGATCTGGACCGTTTCAAGACCATCAACGATACCCAGGGTTCGGCGGTCGGCGACCGTGTGCTGCGGGTGGTGGCCAAGCGGCTGGAAGAGGGGCGCCGCATGGGCGATACGCTGGCACGGGTGTCGGCGGACGAATTCGCCATGCTGCTGAACGACATCGACGACGTGGGCGACGCCATCACCGCCGCCGAGCGGCTGGCGCGGGCCATCGCCCAGCCCATCGACCTGTTCGACCATGACGTGGTGATGACCGCTTCCATCGGCATTGCCCACAGCGTCACCGGCTATGAACGGGCCGAGGATCTGTTGCGGGATGCCAGCCTGGCGGTGTTCCGCGCCAAGCAGCAGGGCCGCAACCGGGTCGATGTGTTCGATGGCAACCTGCGCCGTCAGGCCATGTCGGCCATGCGGTTGGAAACCGAACTGCGCGCGGCGCTGGAACAGAACCAGCTTTGCCTGTTCTACCAGCCCATCGTGTCGCTGTCGCACAACCGCATCGATGGGTTCGAGGCGCTGATCCGCTGGCGCCATCCCGAACGCGGTCTGGTTTCGCCGGCCGAGTTCATTCCGCTGGCCGAGGAAACCGGCCTGATCGTTCCCATCGGCCGCTGGGCCTTGCAGGAGGCGGTGCGCCAGATCGCCCATTGGCAGGCGTGCTTCACCCGTCCGGCGCCGCTGTTCATGAGCGTCAACGTCTCCCCCCGCCAGATCCACGACGATGATCTGGTCGGGCTGGTGGCGCAGGTACTGGCCGACAGCGGCATTCCGCCGTCGTCACTGAAGCTGGAAATCACCGAAAGCCTGCTGATGCAGGATCCGGGCAAGAGCCGGGAGGTGATGCAGCGCATCCGCGACATGGACGTCCGCCTGTCCATCGACGATTTCGGCACCGGCTATTCGTCCTTGAGCTATCTTCACACCTTTCCCGCCGACACGCTGAAGATCGACCGCGCCTTCGTCTCGGCCATCAGCACCGGGGAAAGCAGTGCGGCCATCGTGCAGGTGATTTCCACCCTGGCCGCCATCTTGCGCATGGATGTGGTGGCCGAAGGGATCGAGACGGAAACCGAGGCGGAATTCCTGCGCGATATCATGTGCAAATTCGGCCAGGGTTACCTGTTCCACCGCCCGGCCCCGGCCGATGTGGTGGAAAAGCTGCTGTATCCCACCATGGCCGACGGCGCTGCGGCCGATGGCATGGCCGCGGAACTGGGATAGGCTGTCCGGCCCGCCGCCGGCCGGTTCCAAACAAAAAGGGAAGCCGAAGCTTCCCCTTTGTTGGGCAGTGTGATTCCAGGGAGCCTGTTACAGATCGTCGTAATCGGGTCCGCCGCTGTGCAGGGGGGCGTTGCTCAGCGGTCCGGCGGTGGGGGCCTGGGACGCCGGCTGCGGCTGCTGGTTCTGTTCGCGGTAATGATGGACGCGGGCGATGCAGCCGGCCAGATCCTGCAGTTCGATGAAATTATCGGCCTGACGGCGCAACTCGTCGGCAACCATCGGCGGCTGGGACTTTACCGTGCTGACGACGCTGACCCGCACACCCTTGCGCTGCACCGCGTCCACCAGCCGGCGGAAGTCGCCGTCGCCGGAAAACAGCAGGATGTGGTCCACATGCTCGGCCATCTCCATCACGTCGATGGCCAGTTCGATGTCCATGTTGCCTTTGATCTTGCGGCGGCCGGACGCGTCGGTGAACTCCTTCGTCGGCTTGGTCACCATGGTGTAGCCGTTGTAATCCAGCCAATCGACCAGCGGGCGAATAGGGGAATATTCCTGATCCTCAACCAACGCCGTGTAGTAGAAGGCCCGCACCATCCGGGCTTCGTTGGCGAAGCCGTCGCGCAGACGTTTGTAGTCGATATCGAACCCCAAAGACCGGGCCGCAGCATAAAGATTGGCACCATCGATAAACAGGGCGATGCGCTCTTCCTTATAAAAAAGTCGGCTCACATCTTTAGGCAAAACGTTAGAACGGTCCAAAGCCGTAATCCTTTCAGGTCTCAATATAGTTAATTTTAGAGATCGTGGAAAACCGCGTTCCCCGGCTCAAAGTAGGGAGCCACGCATCGTCAAACAAGGGGCATGTTACGATTGATCCGAAACCGCACGCAACCGGAAAGATGATTGTCTGGGTCGAGTACACATATTCCGGCGTCTGCCTCTTCTCCACGATTAAAGCCGTCGGTCATGTGGCTGGCCGGCTCCACGCAGACGTAATCCTCCCCCGGCGGGGCATAGACCAGCAGGTGACCAAACAGCGGATCGGCCGCAACCGTTAGGGATAATCCCCACGGCACCGTGCCGTTCACCGCATCATGGGGGCGGGTGGGCCATGTCAGGATGGCGGTGCCGTCCCAGCCGGGGAACCCATGGTCCAGTTCGGCCCCATCCAGGCACAACCCGCGGCTCATATCCCAGACGGGGGGGACCGGCATCCGCCGTTCGGGCAGGCGGGTGGGGCCGTTGGTCCACACGCTGCCGGTGCGGGCGGTCAGCACCGTTCCCGGCGGGCGGGGGAAATAGGGATGAAGACCCACCCCCGCCGGCATCGGCTCGCCGCCCTCGTTGACGATGGTGATGGCCACACTCAGCCCGTCGGGGGCAAGGTCGAACGTCTGCTCCGCCCGGTAGGGCCAGGGCCATGCCCCGGCACGGTGACGATAGCTCAGGGCCAGCGTGCTCTCCGTCCGCCCATCCACGGTCCAGGCGGTTTCCCAGCCATGGCCGTGAATGGCGTGCGGCCGGTTCCAGGGATCGACCGGCAGGGTGACGGTGCGGCCCCGGAAACGGAAACGCCCCTCGGCCACCCGGTTGGAAAAGGGTATCAGGGGAAAGCACGACAGATCGAACGCCGGCCCCCCGGCCACCGCGCCGGCACGGCCCCGCCGCATCAGGTCCACCGGCCCGTTTCCGGTGTCCAGGGTCCAGCCGGCGATGGCGCCGCCCGCGGCCGGTGCGACGGCGCAGGTGGACGGTCCGTGGCGCAGGACGATGGCATCGCCGGAAAAAATCATCGGTGGCGGAGTCTCGCGGATGATGGCGTCCCCGTCCCGGCGGCGGAAGGCCGCGGCGGCGGTGCCGCAACGGCGGGGTTGGGTGGGATATGACACAGTGCACAAAAGAAGAAAACGGATTTTCAACCCACCGGCCATCAGGCTTATATACAGTGGATTTACCAAAAAGCGGCATTCTGCCGAACGTGAGTCGCGGCGGAGCGGGGCAGGGCACCCGTTCCCGTGCGATGCAGCAATGGTGGTGGTATGGACCCCCGAGCGGTGCCGGCGCGGACGGCTGGGACAACGACGACGATCACGGCCCTGGGCACGGTCGATGATGTGGAGATGTGTGAAACCCTGGCCGATTACCAGGGTTTGCGCGCCCGCATCATCATGGGCACCGTGCTGCGGGCCTATCTGGACGCGCAGGTGCTGCTGCCCAGCGAGGTCATGTATGTCAACCGCCACCTGAAGGCGTTGACCGATCAGGGGCCGCTGGCCAACAACGCCATCACCCGCATCGCCGCCGCCCAGGCCCGCCAGCCGGGCCAGCAGCAGCGCGCCCGTGTGCAGGCCATGCAGGCCGCCTTCAACGAAATCCAGGCCAAGGCGCGGGTGGCCCAGCTTGCCTTTGCCGAACTGCCCAAGAATCGCGGGCCGGTGGATGCGGTGCTGGCAGCAGCGGGGCGGGGGCTGACCGGGGATGCGGCCTATGACCTGCGGGTGGCCCTGTGCCTGGAATTGTCGGAGGAACGCACCTGGGCAGCCAAGGGCGAACGGCTCCTGGCCCGGATCCAGGACGACCGCGACGGGCGGCTGGCCGATGTCCTTGACGGGCTGATGGCCGATTTCCTGTGCGCCGGCCCGGTTCTGACCGACCTGTTCGGGATCAACGCCACCCCTGCGGCCCAGATCATGGGGCTGTGTGATATGGTGCTGAGCCGCACCTCGACCGGCGGGCAGGGGCCGGTGGTGATGCTGAACGGCTGTTTCCGCCAGGGCCGTCTGCCGCAGGCACGCGACGCGGTGCTGGACCGGGTGCGGCGGATGCTGCGCACACCGCAGGCTCTGGGCCGTTCCCCCCAGGACGAAGCGGAGATGATGCGCGCCCTGTGCGCCATGCTGCTGGTCCCGTCCGGGGTGATCGGCGGCACCGGCATGGCCGAGGCACTGACCCAGCGGTTCGCCCGCCGCATGGAACACGGCGGAGCGCTGGCCTTCCGCCACGCCCTGGCCAGCATCGCCGAGACGTTGCGCGACCTGTTCGCGCGGGTCCATTACCTGGCTGCCGTCTCCCACGCACCCCTGGCCGAGCGGCACCGGCGGGAAATCGCCGATGCGCTGGAAGCCGCGCTTGGCAACGAACTGCTGATCGAGGCGCTGATCGTCCAGAGCCAGGAGCCGGATGCGCTGCGCTCCGCCTTTGACGGGGCCGTGGCGGCGCTGCGCGGGTCCAACCTGCCGCAGGATCTGCGCGAACGGCTGGCCCGCCGGTTGAGCGGGCTGGTGGACGATTACGCCGCCCAGGGCCGGCTGTTCGTCATGCTGCGCGGGGCGGAAAGCGTGCTGCGGCGGCGTGTGATCCGGCTGGCGGAACTGGCGGTGTCGGGGCTGGTGCGCGAAGAGGGCGGGCTGCCGGTGCTGCGCCAGCACATTCTGGAAATCGTCAAGCAGCCGCAGTTCCAGGCGGAACTGGCCGGCGTGCAAGGCTCCGATCTGGGGCAGGCGGAGGTGCGGCGGCTTTACGCACTGCTCGACCGGCTGCGCCAGACCGGCCGTGCCCCGCCGGCAGCGGCGCGCCCGGCGGCATCCGCTCCGGTCCCGGTTCTGGTGGGGGATGAAGCGGAAACCGTGGTGCCGCCCGCCGCCCCGCCGCCCGTCACCCCGGCCGGGGTGGAGACGGTGGTCGCCCCGGTCGCTCCGGCCCCGGTTGCCGCTCCGGCTTCCGCGCCGGCACGGGCCGGACTGCTGGTGGCGTCCGCGGCCGGCGACCGCTGCCCCCATTGCTTCGCCCCGCGTCTGGCGGGGGATGAGTGCGCCTCCTGCCTCTATCCCCGCATCAACGCCAACCGCGAGGGGCTGCACCTGCCCCCCGGCACCGAGCTGTTCGGGCGCTACCGCACCGGGCGGCTGCTGGGGCAGGGAGGCTTCGGCATGACTTATCTGGGTTGGGACGAGCGGTTGCAGGTCAAGGTCGCCATCAAGGAATATTATCCGGGCAATCTGGTCTGCCGCATCGCCAACGGCATCGACGTTGTGGCCTATTCCGAGGAGCACGGCCGCAGTTTCGACGCCGGGCGGGTCAAGTTCCTGGAAGAGGCGCGCACCCTGGCCCGCCTGCGCGAGGTGCCGGCCATCGTCGATGTCCAGGATTTCTTCGAGGCCAACGGCACCGCCTACATCGTCATGGAACTGCTGGAGGGGCGGACGCTGAAACGCTATGTCGCCGAGCAGAACGGGCGGCTGGACGTGCGGCGCACGCTGGCGGTGCTGACGCCCATCATGCGGGCGCTGCAGTCGGTCCACGACCAGGGGATGATTCACCGCGACATCAGCCCCGACAACATCTTCATCACCACCAAGGGCGACCGCAAGCTGCTGGACTTCGGTGCTGCCCGTCAGGCCGTGGCGCGGCAGGCGGCGGGCGAGGGCGGCGGGCTGACCGTCATGCTGAAACCCGGCTACGCCCCGCCCGAACAATACGCCCCCGACGGCCGTCAGGGGCCATGGACCGATGTCTACGCCCTGTGCGCCACCGCCTATTGCACCCTGACCGGCAAGGCGCCGCCCGACGCCACCAGCCGCTTCATGGACGACCGGGTGCCCGGTTTCGCCGCCCTGGGGGCGTCGGTGCCGGCGGCGGTGGAAAAGGTCATCATGAGCGGCCTTTCCATGCGCTGGCAGGACCGGCCCCAGAGCATGCTGGAACTGATGAAAAGCCTGACCGCCGCTCTCACCGCGACCTGAAGAAAAGGGTGACGACGCGGATGTGATCGGATTGAACCGCCCCGGGTTTCCCGGATGCCATTTGTGTTGAGAGCCCGTTTTGAAAGTTGACGGTGGCAGTGTGAGGCTCTGAGGGGATGGCTGTTGGGAGGGGAACACTCCCTGTCGGAGGCTGCCGATGTGGACGCCCGAAGACCGTCGGTTGGTTGGCGATTACGGCGCCGGCCAAGCCCTGAGCGATGACCAGTACCGTTTGATCGAACCGTTGATCCCACCGCCCAAGCCGGGCGGGCGCCCGCGAACCACCGACATGCGCCATCTCCTGGACGGGGTGTTCTACGTGGTGCGCACCGGCTGCCAGTGGCGCCACCTGCCGCCGCCACCGGCCTTTCCGCCCTGGCAAACCGTCTACCGCTGCTTTCGAGCTTTCCTGGAGGCTGGGGTGTGGGAAAGCCCGCGCCATCACTTGGTGGTGATGCTGCGCGAGCAGGAAAGCCGCGCCCCGACACCGACCGCTGCCGTCATCGACACCCAGAGCGTCAAGACGACGGAAAGGGGGCACCCGTGGCTTTGACGCGGCCAAAAAGATCAAGGGGCGCAAGCGCCACATCGCCGTCGACACGGCCGGTCTCCTGCTCGGCGTCCTCGTCCACGCCGCCGACATCCAGGACGCCGACGGTGCGGGTGACCTGCTGACGCGGATCAAGCGGCTGTATTGCTGGCTCAAGGCCGTCTTCGCCGACAGCATCTACAACCGCCTGCCGGTGATCCTCGCCTGCTTTCTGCTCGGGCTGACCTTGATCATCGTCCGGCGCATCGCTGGCGGCGGCTTCATCGTCGTCCCGCGTCGCTGGGTGGTCGAGCGGTCCTTCGGATGGCTGGGCCGATGGCGGCGCCTGTCCAAGGATTACGAGGAACGCACCGATGTCGCCGAGGCCATGGTCTCCTTGGCCTTCAGCCGCCTCATGCTCCACCACCTCGTTCCTCCCAACCGAAAACGCCTCCCTTCTCCAGACTTTCAAAACGGGATCTCAGCTTGAGTCACGCCGCGATGGCGACGTCCTCAGCTTGGGCATCGTAGCGTGCTTCGGCCTCGGCGGGCGGAATGTTGCCGAAGGGTTCGAGCAGGCGCCGGTGGTTGAACCAGTCCACCCATTCCAAGGTGGCGAACTCGACGGCTTCCAGGGTGCGCCACGGTCCGCGGCGCCGGATCACTTTTGCTCCTACACCACCTCGTCGGACACGACCGGAGGTGACGGCAGGGTTTCGCAATAGTGCGCGACGAGACGTTTGCGGTCGATCTTGCCGAAACGGGTCAACGGGATCTCGCCGACCATGCGCATATGGTCGGGCAGTTTGTAGGTCGCCAGGCCGCGTTCCCGCAGGAAGCGGCGCAGATCCCGCAGGGTCGGCGGCGTGTCAACCGGGCGGATCATCGCGCACGACGCCTGACCCAGATCGGGGTCGGGCACCCCGACCACGGCGACTTCCCGCACGGCCGGGTGGTCCAGCAGATGATCTTCGATTTCGGCGGCGGAGAATTTTTCCGCACCACGGTTGATCTGATCCCCGGCGCGTCCCTCGACCACCAGATGCCCGCCGGGCAGCCGGCGCACCATATCCCCGGTGCGATAGAAACCGTCCGGGGTGAAGGCACGGCGGTTGACCTCGGCGCTCGCGGCATAGGCGCGGATGGTGTAGGGGCCGCGGGTCCAAAGCTCCCCCACCTCGCCCGACGGAACATCGGCGCCGGCTTCGTCAACGATGCGCAGCTCGTCATGGGGGGACAGCGGCCGCCCCTGGGTGGTTTCCACGATGTCGCGCGGGTCGTCGTCGCGGGTGAAGTTCAGCAACCCTTCCGCCATGCCGAAGACCTGCTGCACCCGAACGCCGAAGACATCGTGAAGCCGTGCGGCAACCGACGGGGCCAGCTTCGCGCCGCCGACCTGGATCACGCGCAGGCTGGAAAGATCGGCGTGGTCGAATTCCCGCGCCTCCAGCCACAGCGCCGCCAGCGTGGGAACGGCGGCGGTGATCGTCGCCTTGTGCTCGGCAATCAACGCGAAAATCGACGCCGGGCTGGGATCGCGGGCGAGAACCACCGTGCCGCCGGCGATGAAGGTTCCCAGAATGCCGGGGCAGGCAAGGGGGAAGTTGTGCGCCGCCGACAGCGCGGCCAGATAAACCGTGGACGGACCCAGGCCGCAGAGTTCGGCGCTGGCCCGTGCGTTGTAGCCGTAATCATCGTGGGTCCGCGGAATGAGCTTCGGCAGGCCGCTCGTCCCCCCCGAATGCAAAAACAGCGCGACCGAAGACGGGTCGGGGTCGGGTCCGGGCGCTGGCCAAGGCTCGGCCACCTGGGCGACAAGCGTGTCGTAGGCGGTGGCCGCCGGGGTGTCGCCGGGATCGCCGACAACCAGAATCCGGCTCAGGCCCGGCACGGTTTCCCGGATGCGCCGCGCCAGCGTGCGGAAGTCATAGGTGGCCAGAACGTCGGGAATGGCATAGGCCACCGCCCCCGACCCGCGGGCAAGATGGGTGACCTCCTGCTCGCGATGGGTGGGCAGCACCATCACCGGCAACACGCCCGCCCGGATCGACCCCAGAAACAGGAACACCAGTTCGGCGATGTTGGGCAGTTGGAGAATAAGGCGGTCGCCGGCCTGCAACCCCCATTGCCGCAACGCCGTCGCCACCCGGTCGGCCGTGCGGTCGAGTTCGGCGTAGGTGAAGCGGCGGCCCAGCTGGTCGATCAGCGCGGTGTGGTCGGGCGCGCGCCGGGCCTGCTCGCGGATGGGGGTGGTCAGCCCGACCCCGCGCCAATAGCCCAGCGCGCGGTATTGCGCGGCCAGATCCGCCGGCCATGGCGAAAATGTGGTTTCAGTCATGTCGCTTTCCGCTGTTCGCAAGGCTCCCGGCACGCTTGGGCGGCGGTGGGGGCGGCTTGCAGGTCGTCGAGGATGATGCGGTTTACGTCGTCGGGCTTTTCGAGGTAGCCGTAATGGCCGGCGTCCGCGACTTCGATGTAACGGGCATGGGGCACCACATCGGCGACCTCGCGGCTGAGGCGTGCCGGAATGGCGGCGTCATCGGCGAAACCGACGACCAGCAGGGGAACCGTCAGGTGCCGATAGGCATCGCGGCGGTCGCCGAGACGCTCGGAGATCCGAAGCTGCGCCTTGTGCCCGGCGGAGATCCGCCCGTCACCGAACGCCAGCATGTCAAGCCAGTCCTGGGCGGCGCGTTCGTCGCGCAGCGTCGCCGGGGACAGGTATTGCAACGCCATGACGGCGGCGCGATAGTCGGCGGGGGGCGGCACCGCCTGTTCCGCCAGGGCGATTTCCCCGCGCGTCATCGCCTTTTGCACCGGATCGAGGCGGGCGTGGGCCGCCAGCGCCACCACGCGCGCGACCAGATCGGGCCGGGCGAGTGCTGTTTCGACAACGATCCTGGCCCCAAGCGAGGTGCCGATCAACGTGACCGCCCCGCAGCCGAGATGCCGGATCAACCCGACGACATCGGCCACCATGTCGTCCATGGTAAAGCCTTCCGGGCATTCGTCGCTCGGCGGAATGCCGCGATTCGTGACGGTCACAACCCGGTACCCCGCCGCGCGAAGGGCGGGAACCTGATGAAGCTTCCAGACACGCCCCGGACTGCCGGTGCCCATCACCAGCAGGACCGTGTGGCCGGCTCCGCCGGTGTCGTCATAGGCGATGCGCACGCCGTTGATGTCGGCGACGGTCATGATGCTTTCCGGGCCAGCGGCACCAGGAACCGGCTGACGCTGCGGAGCTTTTCCCGCGTCTCCTCCAACTCCCGGTCCGGGTTGGATTGGGCGATCAGACCGGCCCCGGCGCGCAGCCACGCCTTGCCATCCTTCTGGTACACCGAGCGCAGCACCAGCGCCGCGTCGAACCCGCCGTGGCAATCGACGGTCAGGACAGCGCCGCTGTAAAGCCCGCGGGGGGATTGCTCGCGCCGGCTGATTTCGGCACACGCCAGACGCTTGGGAATGCCGGAGGCGGTAACCGCGGGGAAGACGCTGGCGAACGCTTCCCAGCAACTGGCGTCGGCCCGCCGCCGGCCGCTGACGCGGGATGCGAGGTGCTGGACGCTGCCCCGCGACACCACTTCCATGAAGTCCTCGACCACCACGGTTCCCGGTTCGCTGACACCGGCGATTTCGTCCTGGGCCAGCTTCACCGACAGGGCATGTTCATAGATTTCCTTGGGGTCGGTCAGGAGTTCGTCGCGCAACGACGCATCGGCGGCCGGCTGGCCGGTGAGCGCCCTGGTTCCCGCCAGCGGTTGGGTGGAAATGGTTCCGGCCGGCGACACCTCGATGATGGCCTGGGGGCTGATCCCCGCCGCAGCCATGCCGCCCAGCCGCAGCAGGAACGAACGCGCCGGGGTGTTGTTGCGGCGCAGGGCCTGATAGCTGCCGATGATGTCGATGTCTTCGGTCAGATGAACCGATCGGGACAGGATGACCTTGCGCAGCCGCGATCCGTCGATGGCCCGGATGGTGTCGGCCGCCGCCTCGCGATAGCCGCCGGTGTCGTTCACCTCGTCCACCCGCACCCGCGCTTCGGTGCTGTCGGGACGGGCGTTGCGCACGGCGTGTTCCCACCGTGCGGCAAGGGCGGGGTCATGCACCCGCAGTTCCGCCGTTCCGGGCGTGAGCCGGGCCTCGTGCCGGGGAAGGGTGAGGTACAGGAGCGTTCCGGCGTTCTCCGGGACCGGCAGGCCGTGCAGCAGATACGAGAACTCAAACGCGGCCCATCCGTACGCCCGCCAATCCGATGGCGGCACGCCCGCGTCACCGGCCAGACGCGCCAGCCCGGCCCGGATCTGCTGAAGGGGCCGGTCGCCCAGCGGTTCCATCGATGTGCCGTGGGGCGTCGTCAGATGAAGGCCGTCGCGGTCCAGCCTGAGCGTTGCCGCCTCACCCGCGGCGAACAGGATGTCGCCGGCTTTTTCATAGAGGATGTAGGGCGTCGCGTCCGTATCCATGGCGGCCGCCAGGGCGCTGGCCGCCGTCACGGTATCGGCCGCCAGGGGAACGGCATGAAGCGCCCTGCCGGCACCGGGGCGGGTGTCGTTCACGGTCATCTCGGCTTCTCACCATGTGGGGTCAAAGGGGTGATGCGATCCGGTCGCGCAACGACTTCGGGCGCATGTCGGTCCATGTGGCATCGATCCAATCGAGCACCTCCTGCCGGGGAGCGCCGTCCGGCCCGCCGTAGGCGATGCGCCAGCCCATGGGAACCGCCATGAAGCCCGGCCACAGGGAGTATTGTTCCTCGTCGTTGACGAGGGCATAAAAGACGCCGGTGGCGTCGTCGAAAGGGTTGCTCGACATGGGCGTTGCGTTCCTGGCGTGGTGGTCGGGCGGTGTTGCTGGGAAAAGGGGGCGGCTACAGGTGCGCAACGCGCTGGGTGGCGTCGGCGGTTGTGGCGGCGGTTGCGGCGTCGAGGATGTCCTGCACCCGTATCGGGACGTTGGACAGCAGCGACGACGACAGGCCATGGGTGTGTTCCACGCCGCCGTTGAGATAGATCCGCCCGTCGATGCCGGTCAGCCGCAGGCTGTAGTCCCGTTCCACCAGCGGAAGGGCGCCGTCGAACGCGGACCCGGCGTCGATGGTGGGACCGAGCAGTTCCCGGATGCCCGACGGTTGAAAGCCGGTCGCCATGATGACCGCGTCAACGGTGATCCGCTGGTGATGGCGGTCGCCGAGATCCCGCAGGGTGACCCGCACGCCATCCGGGGTTTCGTCGAGTTCGGCGATTTCGGTGACCCGGTGAATGTGGAGCCGGCGGGCGCCGCGGACCGTTTCGTCGTATTCCCGGCGGTAGAGCGTATCGATGAGGTCGGCATCGACGGCGGAATAGTTGCTCAGCCAGTGATAGCCGAGCAGCCGCTGCTTGAGCGCCTGTGGGGCGGTATAGAACTCGTCCACCGACGCCGGATCGAAGATGCGGTTGACAAAGGGGGTGCTGTCGGACGGCGAGTAGCCGAAGCGTCGGAAGGATGCGTGAACCTCGGCATCGCCATAGGTCTCATGCAGATACGCGGCCACTTCGGCGGCACTTTGCCCGCACCCCACCACCAGGAAGCGGCGGTTCGGGCGGGACGGAAGCCCGGCGAGGTTCGGCAGCAGGTCATGATTGTGGAACACCCGCGGCCCCGGGGCCATTCCCGCGGGCAGCACCGGGCGCAAGCCCATCGCCACAACGATGTGACGGGCGGTGATCGTCTCGTCGGCCGCATCGCCGTTGCGGGTTGCCGTCACCACGAAACGCCCGGCGCGCCAATCGATGCGGGTCGCCCGGACGCCATAGGACACCGGCAGCGACACCCGGTCCGCCGCCCACAGGAGATAGTCGTGAAATTCGTGGCGCGTCGGATAGAATGTCTTGAGATTGATGAAATCGGACAGTCTTTGCCGTTCGTGCAGGTAATTGAGAAACGTGTAAGGGCTGGTCGGCGTGCGCAGCGACACGAGATCCTTCAGAAAGCTGATCTGCATCGTCGTGTCGGGCAGCATCATCCCGTTGTGCCAACTGAATCCCGGCTTGGCTTCGAGAAACCGGGCCGTCAGCCGCTGCCGGCCGGCGCGCTCCTGATTGCTCTCTTCAATGGCGATGGCAAGGCTGAGGTTCGACGGCCCAAAGCCGATGCCGAGAATGTCCACGTCGCGGGGGACGCCGTTGCCGGTCGCGGGGTCGGTCCGGCTGATGATGGCCGCCGGCTCCGCCGCCCGTGGCGCCGGGGGCATGCTTCCTTCGTGTTTTACCGCTTCTGCCGAAAAAGTCCTCACATCAGCCTCCTGGGGGGGCCGGCTGTTCAGGGTGTCCGCGCGGCCGAAGCCGGCCCGTTTCTGGCCCCTGAAGGAAGCGCGGCCTGCCGTAAATGGGTTGGACGTGCCCGGAACATCCTGGCGTTTCCGGGGTGGTGCATTGATGCGATCAGATCATTGATCCCAGCCGCATCCCGGCGTGACGGCGGGGGAAGGGATCGGGATCAAAATACATATGCAAATGCGTATCATTATTAACAACTGGGTCCGTTATAATGCAAACGGGACGGCATCGTCTAGATAATTTGTGCGCGGTTGTACCGATTGTGGGCGGGCGATGACCCGCTCCCAACCCTATCCGCCGCGTGTGTCCGTCGCGGTCCGGTCACGCAGCCGTCCATCGAAGACGACGTGGGGAAGGCCGCGGGAGCAATGCTCGATCCGCGCGGCGATATGATAGGTGGCCGCCAGGATTTCCGGTGTCACCGCCTCCTCCGGCGGCCCCGCCGACACCATGGCCCCGTCCTTCAGCAACACCACCAGATCGGCCCAGCGCAGCGCGAGGTTGAGGTCGTGCAGGACGGCGAGCACGATCATGTTTTCGGCGGCGGCGATCTCCTTGACCGTCTCCATCACGTCGATCTGATGGCGCGGGTCGAGCGCGCTGGTCGGCTCGTCAAGCAGCAGGATATGGGGGCGGCGCACGATGGCCTGGGCCAGGCTCACCATCTGGCGCTGCCCGCCGGACAGCTCGTCGAGCGATGAAAAGGCGAGATGGCCGATGTCCAGCCGCTGCAAAACGGCGTCGGCCTGGGCATGGACATGGGCGTCCGGCCCGTCGCCGGCCGCAGCCGAGACGCGCAGCGCCGTCATCACCGATTCGATCACCGTCAGCGCAACGCCCTGGGGCAGGCTTTGCGGCATATACGTCACGTGGCGGGCAAGGTCGCCGGGCGAGAGCCGCAGCAGCGCCCGGCCGTCGTAGCGCGCCTCGCCTTTCGCCGGAAGCAGCCCGGCCAGGGCGCGCAGCAGGGTGGTCTTGCCGGCCCCGTTGGGGCCGATCATGGCCGTGATCGTGCCGGCCCGCATGGGCGGCAGCGACAGGTTGCGGATGATCGGGCGGCGCGGATAGCCGGCGTCGATCCCGGTGATGTGCAGTGCCTTGTCGGTCATGCCGGCCGTCCTCTCAGAATAAGCGCCACGAACACCGGAATGCCGACCAGCGAGGTGACCACCCCGATGGGCAGCATGACGCCGGGGATCAGCACTTTGCTGGCAAGCGAGGCGAAGGACATGATGACGGCCCCCGTCAGCAGGCTGGCGGGGAGGAAATAACGATGATCCTCGCCGACGATGAGCCGCGCGATGTGGGGGCCGACCAGACCGATGAAGCCGATGGTCCCGACGAAGGCGACGGCAAGAGCCGCCAGAAGGCTGACGCGCATGAGGGTGAGAAAGCGCAGGCGGGCGACCGGCACGCCGAAGCTGCGCGCCCGGTCCTCGCCGAAACGCAGGGCGGTCAACGACCAGCGCGCGCGGAACGCCGCCGGAAACGCCACGGCAAGGGCGGCGGTCAACACCGCGATTTCCGGCCATCCGGTGCGGGAGATCGACCCCATGGTCCAGAACACGAACTGTTGCAGCGCGGATTCCGACGCGACGAACTGCACCAGCGCCACCAGGGCGTTGAAGGTGAACACCATGGCGATGCCGAACAGCACCAGCCGGTCGGGGCGGGTTCCGCGCCGGGAAGCCAGGGCCTGGAGCAGAAACACCGACCCGAAGGCGAAGAGGAAGGCGTTGGCCGGGACCAGCCAGACCGGCGGCAGGGCGGGAAGCCCGGCCCCCAGGATCATCGCCAGCGCCGCCCCGAACGACGCGGCGGAGGAAACCCCCAGCGTGAAGGGGCTGGCCAGCGGATTGTCGAGGATCGTTTGCATCTCCGCCCCGGCCAGGGCCAGCGCGGCGCCGACCAGGATCGCGGTCAACGCCTGCGGCAGGCGCACGCTCCACAAGATCAGGCTTTCGGTCCGGCCGGCACCGTCAAGCCCGAAGAGGGCCTTCAGCGTCTGCTCGACGCTCAGCCCCGCCGGGCCGGTGGCGATGTCGAGGACGAGGGCGATCAGGAGAAGCCCCGCCAGCGCCAGAACGAACAGGCGGCGGCGCTGGAGCATCCGGCGGTACAGCCGCCAGCGCGCCGGGTCCACGGCGTCCGCGGCGATGGTTCCGGCTGCGGCGGTGGCGGCGGTGGCCGCCGGCGCGCTGTTGGGCATGTTGTCGTCCTTCCCCCGGTTTACGCCAGCACGGCGGAGATGCCGACCTTCACGATGTCCTCCTCGCTCATTCCCCGCCGCCAGTGGGAAAAGGCGATCATGCGGGACGCATCAAGGCCGACGTCGTTGCGCAGATAGGTGCGCATGTCGCGAAAGGCGCCGTATTCCGCCCCGATCCAGGCAAAAACCCCGTCACGGTCGGCCGGAAGATCCACCGCCCGCAGGGCGTCGGACAACAGCGTCGTCGTGCCCGGTGCGGCCCCGTCACGGTGCAGCCAGCGGATGTCCACCCCCGGCGGGCACGCGATTTCCTGCCGTTCGGCCGCATCGGCGATTTCGATCAGGGCGATGCCGCGGGCCGACGCCGGCAGCCCTTCGACAATGCGGGCGATGCCCGGCAGCCCGGTTTCATCACCGGCCAGCAGGTACCAGTCCGCCGGCCGCGGACCATAGGCCGCCGGGCCGAGGATGCCGACGATGTCGCCCGGCACCGCGGCGGTGGCCCATGAAACACCAGGGCCAACACCGGGACCAACACCGGGGCCGGCTCCGTCATGCAGGACGAAATCGATGTCGAGCGTTCCCGCCGCCGGATCGACGCGGCGGATGGTGAAGATGCGGGATGTCAGCGTTCCCGCCGCCGGCCAGATGATGCGGCCGTGGTCGTCCAGGTGCGGCCATTGGGGGTTGGCAACGCCCTTTTCCTGAAACAGCAGCCGGCAATGGATCTGGTCGGGCGTGGCATACCGCCCGAGGTCGATGCCGGTGAACGACACGCGGCGCATGCGCGGTGTCAGGTTCCAGGCCTGCCGGACGGTGAGAACCCGCAAATCCGACGGCAGCACGTCGCCGGCCGCATCGCCCGTCCATGTGATCTCCAGATTCTCCGGCCGGGTGACGAAACCGACAAGCCCCGTCAGCTCGTGCTTGAGGCGGTTGAAGGCCGCCGGCTCCCCCGCTTCCACCGTCAGATGCAGCACCCCCGGCCGGGCCAGCAGGCGGGCGGTGCCGAACGACGACAGCACCGTGTGGCCGTCGCCGTCCGGGCGAAGCTCCATGTTGTGGGCGGAAAAGGATTCGATGATGGTGTCGAGATAGCGGGAGAGGTTGGGAAAGGTGATCGCGGCGTGAGCCTTGAACAGCGTCATCGTGCTTCTCTTTATACAGTCGCTCCGGGGGGAGCGGTCTTGTCGGGGATAAGGGGGATCAACGGCTCCCCGCCGTGCGCGCGGCGGGCAGGCTCGTCCAGCAAGGCCCCGGCAGGGGCTTCGCCAGGAAGCGCCGGTTGAGGTCGGCCAGGGTGTCCGCGGGGTCGATGTCGTGGAATGCGTCGGGATGCAGCCATGTGGCGACACTCTCGACGAAGAGGATGTGGAGCGGCGGGGCGGTGAGAAGCCCGGTCCAGACCCCATGCACCCGCCCGTCGCGCACGGCCGGCAGCGTGGCCAGGCCGGTGCGGGCGATGAGGCGGCGCAGCCCCTCCTGCGCCTTGACGGGATCGAGACCGGGACCGATGCCGGGGCGCACACCGGCCCCGAACGCACCGCCCGACGCGATATAGACGGCGGGCGCTTCCGCCATCAGCTGTTCGACCGCAATCTTCGCGTACCAGGGCGCGGTGACGGCCGAGAGGTTGCGCCCCCCGGCCATGGCGAGAAGGTCGCCCCAGATCCGTTGCCCGGCCGCCCAACAGCAATCGTCGTCGGTGGATTGAACCTCCAGGTAGGTTTTGACCGGCGGGATGCCGCGCACCCTGTCCTGCACCCGGACAAGGCGTTCCTGGACGAAGGCGATGAACGCTTCCGCCCGTTCGCCCCGGTCCAGAACCGCCCCCCACATCCGCAAGGTGCGGGCCATATCGTCGAAGGGGGTGGCGGACGGCGCGTTTTCCGCCGGCCGGTTGGACGCGGCGTTGCTGAAGATCACCGGAATCCCCGCCGCCTCCAGCCGCCGGGTCAGAACGCCGTCGCCCAAGCCCGGTTCCATATAGGCGGTCGCCACCACCAGATCGGGTTCGAGGGCCAGAAGCTTTTCCACGGACACCGTGTCGGCGGTCTGCCCGCCGATCACCGGCGTCTTGCGGCCGTCCGTCCGCACCTCGTACTGCCGGCGCACCAGATCGCTGTCGAACTTGTCGATGTTGGCCCAACCGGCAAGAAGATCCGACGGGGCCGGATGCAGTGCGGCCATGCTCAGCACGTCGATGGCGTCCAGCAGCACGATCCGGTTGACCGGCCGGCGGAGCGTGACCCGGCGGCCAAGCGCGTCGATGACGGGGCCGCCGGTATCCGCCCAAGCCGTGAGCGCGCCGGGCAGGGCGAGGGTGGACAGGGCAAGACCGGACAGGGCCAGAAGGGCGCGGCGATCGGGATGCATCGGATCCGCCCCTTACATCTTGTAGCGCAGGCCGACCAGCACCTGGGCGCCGTTGCCGTACTGGCAGAAGAAGTTGGAGCTGCAGCTTGAATAGTATTCCTTGTCGAACAGGTTGGTGGCGTTCACGGTCGCCTCGGTCCCGCGCAGCGCCGGGCTGATTTTTTCGAGGTTGTAGCGCACCGACGCATCGACCAGGGTGTAGCCCTTGGCTTTCAGGGTGTTGGCATCGTCGGCGAAGCTGGAGCCGACAACGCGCACGCCGCCGCCCACGGCCAGACCGTCGAGCACGCCGCTGTCGAAGGCATAGTTGGCCCACAGCGAGCCGTAATACTCGGGCGCTGCTTGCGGGCGCTTGCCGATGGTGGTGACGGTGGCGGATTTCCTCACTTCCGTATCGATGAGGGTCAGGGCGCCGATCAGTTCCAGGTTCTTGGTGACGTTGCCGCGGGCTTCGAATTCCAACCCGCGGGAACGGATCTCACCCTGCTGAACGTTGAAGCCGGTCATCGTGTCGGGCGTCAGCACGTTTTCCTGACGGATGTGGAAGGCGGACACGGTGAACAGCGCCTTGGCGAAGGTCGGTTCGTACTTGATGCCCGCTTCCCATTGCTTGCCCTTGGTGGGCTGGAACGGCGCACCCATGGCGTCCACCCCGATGGTCGGCTCGAACGAGGTCGAATAGCTGGCATAAGGGGCGATGCCATTGTCGAATTTGTAAAGCAGGCCGACGCGATAGCTGGGGGACTCGCTCGACTGGCTGCTGGTGGAGCCGGCCAGGCGGTTGTCGGTGTCCTGCTTGGTCCAATCGTAGCGCGCGCCCAGAACCGCGCGGAAACCGCCGAGGCTAAGCTGATCCTGGATGTAGGCGCCGGTCTGTTCCAGCGTCTGCTCGTTGTCGATGATCTTGCTCTGCGGACCCACCGGCACGCCGTATTGCGGATTGAGGACGTTCAGCGAGGACGCCATGCCGAAACGGTATTCCCAGTTGCTGGTCGAACGCTGGAAATCGATGCCGGTCAGGATGGTGTGCTCGACAGGGCCGGTTTTGACATCGAAGCGCGCCTGATTGTCGGTGGACACGCCCTTGACGTCTTCGATCGACCGAAGGGATATCCGCGGCAACAGGCCGTCGGCGGTGACGCCGGCCGCCATTTGCAGGCTTTGCATATCAAGGTCAATGGCCGAATAGCGGGTCTTCGAGCTGATGCTGACGCTGTCGTTGAAGCGATGGTCGAAGCTGTAGCCGATGGCGTACTGCTTGCGGTCATAGCTGTCGAAGGTGGGGTCGCCGACGTTGAAATCGCGGGAAAGCGCGGATTTGTACGGCTCGGGCGCCAGGGATTTGGGGTAGATCGAATTGAAATAGCCGCCGTCGGGGTCGTATTGGTAAAACGCCCGCACGGTCAGCTGGGTTCGGGCGTCCGGCTGCCATTTGATCGCCGGGCTGAGGGCGATGCGCTTTTCGTCCACATCGTCATAACGGGTTTCCGACTGGCGGCCGATGCCGGTCAGGCTGTATTGCCAATGCCCTTCGGGATCGATGGCGCCCTGGCTGGTGACGCCGCCTTGCAGACGGGTGTCGCTGCCCCCTTCCACCCGCACCTCGGTATAAGGCACCGGGGCCGGGGCGCGGGTGGTCTGGGTGACCAGACCGCCGGGGCTGGTCTGGCCGTAGAGGACGGCGGCCGGTCCCTTCAGCACGTCGATCCGGTCGAGCAGGAACGGATCGACCGACGGCAGTGCGAACGCCTGCCCCCGCGCCAGCTTCAGCCCGTCGAGGAAATCGACCACGCGGGTGGAGGTGCCGAACCCGCCGAAACCGCGGATGAACAGGCTGTCCTGACGGCTGTTGGTGTCGGGGGTGGACAGGACGCCGGCGGTGTAGTTCAGCGCCTCTTTGACGGTTTGCGGGTTCTGGTCGTCAAGCTGCTTGCGGGTGATGGTGGTGACCGCCTGCGGGGTTTCCAGGATGGGGGTGTCGGTCTTGGTCGCCGCCGCCTGCTCATCCTTGAAATAGACGTTGCGCGTCTGATCCCGCTGCCCGTCGCCTTCCACCTGAACCGCCGGCAGGACGACGGCCTTGTCCTGGGCGTGACCCGCCAGCGGATAAAGCACCGCGGACGCCGCCAGCAGTTCCGCGCACACGCGCTTTGAAAGTACCCGAACCATACGCCTGATCCCTTCCCATTGGTGTTCGTGAGGAGCGGATGCAATCCAATATGTGCAAATGCACATCATTCGCAAATCTGGGGTCTCTATAAAACAAACGGTACGGTCCCGTCCAGATAATATCTTGCGGACGCACAGTGCCGATGCGCAAGGGAGTAGGGCGGGGCGGGACCGTGTTTAAGCGTTGGCGGGGTGGTTCCCGTCTGATAGGAAGGACGCCGAAACGGGACGGAAGCGACCCGCCGGCAGTCGGGGCGGGCATGCAGGGGAACGATGACGCAAGCGCCACGGACCAAAGCGCGGATCGGCAGGCCGCCGAAGGAGGATGCCGCCGAAACATCCAATCGGATCATCGACACCGCTGCCCAGCTTTTTGCCGCCCAGGGCTTTGCGGCCACGTCGATCGAACAGGTGGCTTCGGCCTGCAGCGCCGGCAAGGACACGATTTACCGCCGCTTCCCCTCGAAGGTCGCCCTTTTCGAGGCGGTGGTGGAGCGCATGCGCGCCCGGACCCTGGAGCGTCTGGAACAGGAAATCCACACCGCCGACCGCGACGGCGACGCCTTGGCACGGTTGCGGCGGGTCGCCCGCTGGTGTCTGGCGGTCAATCTCGACCCGGACATGATCGCGTTCAACCGGATCGCGCTGAGCGAGGCCATCGTTTTCGGCGAAGACCGTCACGACCAATGGGAAAGCGACCCGATCATGGACCGGCTCGTCGCCCTGGTGTCGGAAGCCCAGGCGGCCGGCACGCTGGTTGACGGTCCCCCGCACGCTATCGCCCTTCATTTGCTGCACTCCATCGTTTTCGGCCCGTCGAACGATGCGATGATGGGGCGTTCGACCTACGCCACGGCGGCGGCGCAGGATCGGTTCTTCGATCAGGCGTGGACGCTGTTCCTGCGGGGGGCGGGGCGGTAGACCGCCCCGCCGTGCCCCCTTTACCGTGTGCCTGCACCGGAAGGCGGCGGGAAGAAGCCGACCCCGGCGAAATACCCGATGTAGCGGTCGAGGATGGCGTCGGTGATCGGCGGCGGTGCGATGCCGGTTCCCGCCAGCGCCGCGATGACCCGATCCTGTCCCAGCGCCGATTCCATCGTGGAACCGTCGTATTTGTCGATATGCCCCGCCAGCAACAGCACCGGCGTCAGGGTATCGTCGCCCTGCCTGGCCCGTTCCTCCGCCGCGTGGGCCAGACGGGCGCGCCAGGCGGCGAAGGGCATGGTTTCCACCGCGTAGCCCGCCCGCCGTGCCGCGGCCATGATGGCCCCGATGCTGGTCTGGGAGCGGTTGGACAGGTGATAGGCCGCGAACGAACCGCCGTCCGCATCGCCGCGCTCGATCAGCATGGTCAGGGCCTGCGCCACGTAATCGACGGGTGCGAGGGTCAGCCGCCCGGCGCGCAACTCCGGTGCCGCACCCAGGACGAGCATGGCGCGGATGAAGTGCCAAAAGCCGATGGCGGTGCTGCACGCCCCGGTCACGCTGTGCCCGCTGACCCGGCCGGGGCGATGGACCGTCACCGGAAGCCCCCGTTGCGCCGCGGCCTGCATCAGCTCTTCGGCGACCCACTTGCTTTGAACGTAGCCGGTCGGTTCCACCTCCGGCGCGCTCAGGTGGGTGTCTTCGCCGATCACCGGCGGGTTGGTCCCCCGCCGGGCGACCACCGACGCGGTGGAGACGAAATGAACCGGAACCGCGCGTCCCCCGCTGACCGCCAACCGCAGCACCTCCGTGGCGCCGGCCACATTGGTGACGGCCAGACGGGCGTAGGAATCGAATTCGTTGGTTGCCCCGCCGTTGTGGACGATCACGTCGGCGTGGCCGGCGAGTGCCGCCGCCGCTTCCGGCGTCAGGCCCAGACGCGGAAGGGTCAGATCGCCGGGAACCCCGACCAGCCGTTGCGCGAAGGCATCGTCCCACAGGCCATAGGCCGCCATCGCCCCCCGGACCCTGGCCAGCGCCGCCGCCCCATCCTGTGCCCGGACCAGGCAATGGATGGTCGCGGTGGTGCGGGTGAGCAGTTCCGCCAGGATGTAGGAGCCGAGGAAGCCGGCCGCCCCGGTCAGCAGCACGGAGCGGATCGTTCCCAGCGCCGGCCGGACGGGGCACACGGCGGCGGGGCGGGTGATGTCCGGCGGCAGAACGGCGTCGGCGCGCATCAGCGCGATGTCGCGTTCATCGATCAGCGCGATGTCGCGTTCATCGCTGGACGGCTGTTCCCGGCCCGGATCCGTGCCGGCGGGGGCGGCCCTGGCCGCGTCCAGCGCCGCCGCCAGCGCGGCCGGCGTGGGATGGTCGTAGATCTGGCGCACGCTGACCGCGGCACCGGCGCTGTCCCGCAGCAGGCCCACCAGCCGCACCGTCAGCAGGGAATGGCCGCCGAGATCGAAGAAATCATCGAAACGGCCGACCGGATGGTGGTCGAGCACGGTGGCGAACGCATCGCACACCGCCCGTTCGGTGGCGGTCAGCGGCGGGGCTGCCGTGCCCTTGTCGGCGGTGGGGGCCGGCAGTGCGGCAACGTCAAGCTTGCCGTTGACGGTCATCGGCAGGTCGTCCACCGCCATGATCGCCGATGGCACCATATATGAGGGCAGACGGGTCCGCAGTTGGTCCCGCAGCGATTCGGTGTCGGGCGCGCCCGGTTCGCACACGACATAGGCGATCAGGCGCAAAGAACCGTCCTGCGACGGCCGCCCCACCGCCACCGCCCGTTTCACGCCGGGCATGGCGACCAGCGCGTTTTCGATTTCGGCGGGTTCGATGCGGTAGCCGCGGATTTTCAACTGATTGTCCGAACGGCCGAGGAAGTCGATGTTGCCGTCGGGCCGCCAGCGTGCAAGGTCGCCGGTGCGGTAGAGCCGGGAACCGGGAGTGCCGAACGGGTTGGCGATGAAACGCTCGGCGGTTCCGGCCGCTCGGCCGACATAGCCGCGCGCCAGCCCGACGCCGCCCAGGTAAAGCTCGCCGATCACCCCGACCGGGGCCGGCAGCAGGCCGGGGCCGAGGATATAGGCGTCGGTGTTGGCGATCGGCCGCCCCACGGTGGGGTCGGGGCTGTCGCCAAGGTCGGCCCCCAGGGCGTTGATGGTGTATTCGGTCGGCCCATAAAGGTTGTACGCGCCGACGCCCGGCGCATCGCGCAGGCGGCTCCACAGGGCTTCCCCCACCGCTTCCCCGCCCAGGGAGACGAAAACCACCCCGGCGGTTCCCGGCCGTCCTTGCGGGCGGTCCCGCTCAAGCAGGCCGTGCTGCACCAGATATTCGCCATAGGTCGGCGTCACGTCGAAGGCGTCGATCTCCTCCTGATCGAACAGCGGCAGCAGCCGGTCGGGGTCGCGGCGCAGATCGTCGTCGATCACATGCACCTCGTGCCCCGCCAGCAGCCACAGCAATTGCTCCCACGAGGCATCGAAGGCGAAGGAGGTGGTGTGCGCGATCCTCAGCCGCCGGCCGTTCTGGGCCGCCAGCACCGGCGCGAAGATGGCCTTGCGGTGATTGACGAACATGTTCGTGAGGCCGCGGTAGGGGACGGCGACCCCCTTCGGCTCCCCGGTCGAGCCGGACGTGAAGATGATATAGGCCAGATGGTCCAGACCGGCCGGGCGGATGGTCCGGGGCGGCGTTTCCGGCTGTTCCGCCAGCTCATCGCGAACGGCGGGAGCGTCCAGGACGACGACGCGGGGATCGGCCGCGTATTCGGCCGGCAGCCGCCCCGCCAACGCGCCCACGGTCAGGATGACCGTGGGTTGGGACTGGTCGAGTATGGAGCGGATCCGGTTGGCGGGCGTTGCCGTATCGATCGGGACATAAGCCGCGTGCGCCGCGAACACGCCGAACAGCGCCACTATCATCTGTTCCGACCGCGGCAGGAGCAGCGCCACCCGGTGTTCGGGCTGGACGCCCAGCGTCTGAAGACGATGGGCAAGGCGGTTGGCCGCGGCGGACAACGCGGCAAAGGTGAGCCGGGTCGCCCCGGCGACGACCGCGCAGGCCTCCGGCGTGGCGGCCGCTTGCCGGGCGAACAGGTCCGCCACCGAAAGGGAACCGATCTCCAGCGGCTCGCCCGACACCGAGCGGGGCAGCAGGGGGCTGCCGGCCGGCAGCGCGTCCACCCGCAGCAACGGGGCGTCCGGGGTCGCGACGAAGGCTTCGAAAACACGGACATAGGCCCGGAGGAGTGCCGCGGCCTGTTCCGCCGGAACCACGTCGTTGCGGAACATCAGCCGCAACCCGATGGCGCTGTCGGTCGGGGTGACCGCCATGCTGAGCGGGTAATGGGTCGCATCGCGCACGTGTGCGTCGCCGATCCGGAAACCGCAATCGGCGGGCGGATCGAAGGCCGGCAGGTTCTGGACGGCGAACAGGGTGTCGAACAGCGGGTTGTGGCCGGCGATCTGCTGCAGCCGCGCCAGGGGACGATGGGAGTGGCGAAGGGATACGGCCTTTTGCCGGTGCAGGGACCGGAGTGCCGTGCGGATGGAATCATCGCCCCGCACCTGCACCCGTGTCGGAACGGTGTTGAACAGCAGGCCGATCATCTCGCCGATGTTCTCGATCTCCGCCGGGCGGCCGGAAACGACGTTGCCGAACACCACGTCCGGCGCGCCGCTGAGCCGCATCAGCAGCGTCCCCCAGGCCAGTTCCAGCACCGTGCTCATGGTGGTGGCGGCCGCCCGCGCCAGCCCGGCCAGCGCCGCCGTCAGCTCGGGACCGACGGTCGCCACCGCTTCCTCGCTGCGGTCGGCGCTCGCCTCCAGCCCCCGCGCCGCCGGGTAGAGGATGGTCGGCGTGGATCCGGCCAGCACCGCGCGCCACACGCCTTCCGCCTCTTCGGCGTTTTGCTGCGCCAGCCAGCCGAGGTAACGGCGGAACGGCGGCGGTGCGGAAACCCGCGCCGGATCGTGGTAAAGCCCGATCACCAGACGGAACAGCAGGCGGATCGACCAGCCGTCGAGCAGGATGTGGTGCGCCGTCAGCAGCAGCCGGCAGGAACCGGGCGCGTCTTTCGCCGGTAGGCGGATGAGGGTGAAACGGATCAACGGCGGGCGCGCCGCGTCGAACGGGGCGCGATAATCCTCGTCGGCGATCCGGGCGGCGTCATCGGCGTCGGAGGCGGTTTCCTGGCGCCACGGGATGACGGCCGCGGCGGGCACCACCTGAACCATGCGCCCGCCGATTTCGGCAAAGCCGGCGGCAATCGATGGCACGCGGTCAACCGCCGCCTGCACGGCGCGATGAAGGCGTTCCGCGTCGATGTCGCCCGCAAGATCCAGTGATGTTTGCGAAATATAGACATCCCGCGCGTCCGCGGCCGCACCGACGGCGTGGAAACGCAGCCCTTCTTGCAGTGGGGAGAGCGGCAGCACCTCCCTCAGGGCGCCGAAGGTGTCCTCCAGGCGGCGGCGGTCCCAGCGGGTCGGTTCGACCAGGGGGGCATCCGTGGCCGGCGCCTCGTCGCTTCCGCCGCCGGTGTCGGCGATCATTGCCGCGGCGCGGTGGGGAAAGACGGCGCTCCACCCGTCAACAAGCGCCCGAGCCTCGCCGTCGGTGCGCCGGGTGTGCAGGATCAGCCGCACCTCACCGCCGTCAGGCTCGACGCTGAGCATCCAGTGCTCCCCGCCGTCCCCTTCGAACCCATGCTCCGTGGGGGAAGTGGACGGAGCATCGCCCGGATCGGTGACCGTGATGGTCAGCGTCACGTCCGGGGACGGGGTTTGATCGAACACCCCCGCCGTGTGCGGGCTGACATCGCGGGCGAGACCATAGCTCGCCGCCCGCTCGCCGGTGATGGCGCCGGACGGATCGTCGGCGCCGCCGGGGGTGAGCAGCAGCGGGAACGTGCGCCGGCACCAGCCGACGACGGGATCCGGGCCGCCGGTCGGGGCGCGGTCGCGATCGGGTTCGTCGATGACGGCGAGGATCGGCGACGGCGCATCGCGGTAGCTCTCCTGCAGGGCGGCGACCGCCGCGGCGCGGATGGCGACCGGATCGGGCCAAGCGCCCAGGGCGGGCAGCGTCAGGCGGCGTTCGACACGGTGCCACGGGCCGGACGTGGGTATGGACGGCCGGGGCGCGCGCTCCTCCGCCGCGTCGAGCACGTCAAGCCAGGCCGCGGCCAGATCGGCGATGTCGGGCCGGGCCGCCAGCGCGGCGGTATGGTTCAGCCACGCGCCATATGCCGCGGTGCGGCTTTGTTGGGGCCGGGCATCGCCATCGAGCCGGATGGGGGCCAGATCGGCGAGCAGGACGCACCAGGATTCGTCATCGATCAAACCGCCGGGTGCGCGCATGTCGAGAACGCGGGGGGCCGTCCCGCCGTCATCCCGCAGCCAGCCCATGAAGCCGGCGCCATCGCCGTCCGTGCCGGGCGGTTGTTTGCGCAAGACCGGCGTTTCCCACAGGGCGGCGGCATCGGCCAGATCCCACCGGCCATCGACCGGGTTGCGGCGCAGGCGCAGCGCGTCGTGCCGTT
The DNA here is from genome assembly GCA_937927415.1 of uncultured Rhodospirillaceae bacterium. Classification (GTDB taxonomy): domain Bacteria; phylum Pseudomonadota; class Alphaproteobacteria; order Azospirillales; family Azospirillaceae; genus Azospirillum. Next base: position 177,933 of record CALBDS010000003.1, on the reverse strand, counting down.
CCAGAAGCCCGGCCAGTGCGGCGGCGACATCGGCATCGCCGGCTTCGGTCTTCAGCCGGATGGCGCGGGCGGTGGCCACCGGTGCTTCCCCCCGCGCCGCCAGCCGCGCCACGAGGTCCGCCGCCCCGTCGCCCAGCCGCCCGTCGCCGAATTCCGCCAGTTGCGACAGCCGAAGCTGCGGGCAATGCGCGCCCTGCCCAAGAATGCCGATCACCAGCGCCAGCAGGTGGCGCGCGGTCGCCTCGTCGAAGAGATCGTGGGCGTACAGCAGGGACACGCCGATCCTGCCGTCGCCCCCTTCGTCATGAACCACGAAGGTCAGGTCGAATTTGGCCTGGGTCTGCCGTGGCTCGCCTGCCGTGACGCGGGTGGTCCCAAAGCGCAGCGCCGACCACGGCCGGGTGGCCGTCACCATCACGCCGAACAGCGGGTTGCGGGCGGCGTCGCGGGGGGGATTGATGTGTTCGACCACGCTTTCGAACGGCACGTCGCGGTGGTCGAGGGCGGCAAGGCTGGCGTCGTGGGACCGGCGAAGCAACGCGGCGAAGGTCAGGTCGCCGGCCGGATCGGCGGGCTGAAGGTCGATGCGGACCACGACCGTGTTGCTGAAGAACCCGACAACCTGATCGAGTGCGGAATCCTGGCGCAGGTCCACCGGGGTTCCCAGGGGAATGTCGCGGCCCGCCCCGACACGCTCCAGCGCGACGGCGACCGCGGATTGCAACGCCGCCAGCGGCGTGCCGCCAAGGCTCTTCACGGTGCTGCGCAAGGCGCTGGACAGGCCGTGCCCCAACCAGCGGCGCACCTGCCCCCCCTCATAGGTCGGCCGCGCCGGACGGGGGCGGTCGAAGGGAAGCGGCAGTTCCACCGGCAACCCCGCCAGTTGCGCCCCCCAGAAGCGCAATTGTCCGGCGTGCAGGCTGGCGGGATCTTTGGGGTCGCCCAGATGGCGCTGTTCCCACAGGGCGTAATCCCGGTAACGGATGTCGGCCGGTGCCGGCAGCGCGCCCGGCCCGGCCCCCGCGTCATAGGCTTTTGCCAGATCGGCCAGCACCGTGCCGAACGACCCGCCGTCCCCGGCGATGTGGGGCAGGACCAGAATCACCGCGGCGACGGCACCGCGACACCGGACGAACACCGCTCGCAACGGCGCGTCGGTTTCAAGATTGAACGGCTCGTCGCGTGCCTGGCGCGCCAGCGCGTCCAATTGCTCATCCATCGCGTCCGGGGTGTCCCCGGCGTCCGGCGGCAGGTCGATGGCCGTGATCCGGGGAAACAGGTCGGGTTCCACCACCTGTTCCGGGGCGTTGGCGGCGTTCAGCCGATAGTGGGTGCGGAGGATCTCGTGCCGCAGCACCACCTGATGCAGTGCGCCGGTCAACGCGGCCTGAGACAGCGCCGGCCCCCCATCCATCGGATCGGGCCGCAGCAGCAGGCAAAAATTATAGGCGGAGGAGCCGGCCGCAAGCTGGGCCAGATACCACATGCGGCGCTGGGCCGACGACAGGATCGTCGGCCCGTCGTGCTGTTCGCGCCGGGGCCGGCTGGCCGCAACCGACTGTTCCGACTGGGCAAGGCCGGCGGCCGCCAGCCGCTGCTGAAGCAGCCGCTGCTTGGGGTCCGAAAAGGTCATTCGTCGTCTCCAGACGCTGAAGTCGCCAAGCGCCCGCAAGGGCGTGGTCCGGGGGGCAGGTGGTGGATTTCCGTTCCGCGCGCGCGTTCATGGGCCAGTGCCGCGGCGTGCCGGCTGGTCCAGATATCCCCCGGCCGGGCCAGCGGCACGCCGGGCGGGTAGGGGATGATGTAGCCGTGGCTGCGGGAACCGATGGCCGGTTCGGCATCGGATCGCCGGATCGGCGGGGGCGTGCCGCACACCGGACCTGCCCCCGCCGCCAACGCCCGCAGACCGTTCGCCAGCGCCTCGACATCCGCCGCGGTCACACCGGCGTGCAGACGGACGACAAGGCAATCGCGGGCAAGGGTCACCAGCACATGATGTCTGGCGAACAGCCAATCCCGAACGGCGCGGGATTGCGGGCCGACGTTGAGCCGCACGACCAGCGGATCGACGTCGTAAAACGGATCGTCGTGAAAGGAATCGGGGGCCGATGGCGTCGTGAACGCCGCCGTGCGCGGGTCTTGGGACAGCAGCGCGGCAAGGTCGGACCGGAACGCCGCCGCCCTGGCGAACGCCGCGGCACCATGGCGCTGGGCGTGAAGGCGTGCCAGGTCGAGCGACGCGAGGATCGGCCATGACGGTGAGGTGGTGTGGATGCGGTAGGTCGCCTGCCGCACCCGTTCGATGTCCTGCGCCGTGCCCAGAACGTGCAGGTAGGAACCCTGGCGGAGCGCCGCCATGGTCTTGTGGGCCGACTGGGTGACCAGCACCGGGGCTTGCCGGTCGAGGCGGGCGGCCACCGCCAGCGCCGTGAGGTCCGCGGTTTGCGGGGCGAAGGCGTGCAGCGCCGACCATGCTTCATCGATCACCAGCGCGGTGGTGGGCGATGCCGCGGCCAGCATCGGCAGCGCGCGGTCCAGCCGCATCCGCCGGCCGTCATAGCCCGTCGCGGCCAGCACCAGGGCATCGATGGCCCGGCCCCGGGCGGCGTGCTCCGCCAGCAGCGCGGCGGTGGCGGCCACATCCACATGGGGGGCGTCCGCGGCACCCGCCTGCGGGGCCGGCGTCACCTCCATCGCTTCGGCGGCGAACAGCAGGGATTGGTGGGCGGTGCAATCCACCATGACCCGCGCACCCGGCCGGCGGAGCGATTCCAGGGCGATCTGATTGCTGATCGTCGTGCCGCAGGTGCCGAAGAAGGTGGCGTCCGCCCCGAAAGCGTCGGCCGCCCGCCGTTGCGCCGCCGCCAGCGGCCCATGGGGGGAAAAGAACGAATCCACCGCCCGGCCGGTCCAACTGCCGTCCAGCAGCGACAGGTTGGCGGTCATCAGCGCCCGGTAACGGTGGGCGAAGCCGCCGGCATCCGCCTCCAGCGTCCCCGGCCAGGGAACCGCGTGGAAATTATGGCATCGGCCCTTGCCGGCCTGCCGCTCGAAATGCGCCGCAAGGGGGGCAGCGTCGGGATCATGCATCGCCCGTCCCCCGCCCGCAGAGGGCCGCCAGCCATGCGGCCGCCATGTCCCGGGCCAGGCCGGGGTCGCCGGCCGCCACCTCCAGCGCCGTGCGATGCCCCCGCTTCTGCCAGGATCCGACGAGGTGATAAAGCCGGTCGGCCCCACGGGCTGTACCATCGGCGGGCCATTCCTCCGGCGTCGTCGTGCGGCGCAGCAGAACGCCCGGCCCGCCGGCCGCCGGACGACGGCCCGACGAAGAGGCGGCATGGGACGCGGCGTCGCCGGCAAGCGGCTCCGCTCCGGCCCGCGCCCACACCGGAACCGTCAGCAGAGGGCCGGCGGCGGTGCCATCGCCGTCGATCTCGATGTCCGCGACGATGGCGGCTTTTCCCGACAGCGCACGGGCGGCGTCCAGAAATGCCGCGGTGATTTTTGCCGCGTCCGCCGCGCCGTCGGCCGTCACGCGCACCCGGTGACAGGGGGGCGGGGGGGGTGCCTCTTCGGGGCCGACCCACCACGGGCTTTCCGGCCCCGCGTTCATGATCTCCTCCCAGAAGGATGGGGAGCGGACGGGGGCGCCGCGGTCGTCCGACGGGAGATGGGCGTCGTCGCCGACCCCCAGCCGCGCGGCGATTTCGCCGGCAATCCGGCGGAGCGACAGGCCGTCAACCACCGCCGGATGGGCGACCAGCAGGGCGCTTTCACCGTCAACCACCGCGGCCAGCACCCGGCCGGCGGCGATATCGATGGCGGACCGCCCGATGCCGACGGCGTTCGCCCTTTCCGAAGGGGCGATGTCGATGACGGAGGGGGCGTGACACGGCGACGGGGGGCGGCTGGCCCGCCACAACCGGCCGCGGGCGGCGATGGCGGTTTGCAGCGCGTCGTGCCGGGCGACGGTCTCTTCCAGGGCGTGGCGCAGCCGCAGGGGATCCAGGGGGCCGGGCAGGGATTCCCAGGTGACGAAGTCGTTCACCGGCAGGCCCGACAGCCGGAATCGGTGCGTCTGTGCCGGCAACGACAGCGATGCGGCCTTTGGTTCAGCCGGTGCTGGAGGCGGCGTGAGGTTTTGCGCCAGCAGGGCGACCGTCGGGAACTGGAACACCGCGGCCGCGGGAAAGGCCAGCCCGGCGGCGGCGGCCCGCGCGGCGAAGGACACGGCGCGCAGGGAATCGCCGCCGAGGCTGAAGAAATCGTCGTCGATGCCCACCCCTGCCAATCCCAGCACCTCGCCGAGAAGGCGGACCAGCGTCGTTTCCGGCGCGTTGCGGGGCGGGCGGGCGGCCGGTGCCGGCGCGCCGTGCGATGGATCCTCGTGCCGGGCCAGGGCGCGGCGGTCGATTTTGCCGCCGTCCAGCCGGGGCAGCCGCGGCAGGACGACCACCGCCGCCGGCACCAGCGGGCCGGGAAGGGTAGCGGCAAGGCGCTGGCGAAGGCGCTGCCCGTCCGCCGCGCCAAGGCCGTCGCCGGCCACGTACGCTACCAGCTCGATGGTGGAGCCGGCGGGGCGGGGCAGGACGGCGGCTTCCCGCACGCCGGGGATGGCGTGCAACGCCGCCACGGTTTCGGCGGGTTCCACCCGGTGACCGCGCACATTCACCTGATCGTCGCTGCGCCCGGCCAGTTCAAGCCGCCCGTCGTCCCGCCAGCGCGCCAGATCGCCGGTGCGGTAGAGCCGCGCGCCGGGATTGAAGGGGCTGGCGATGAAGCGGGTTGCCGTCAGTGCCGGTTCCGCCAGATAGCCGCGGGCCAGTTGCGGCCCCTCGACATAGAGTTCGCCGAGCGCGCCCCAGGGTGCCGGCGTCAGGTCGGACGACAGCACATGGCAGCGGGAGCCGGGCAGCGGCGTGCCGATGGGGGTGGCGCCGTTTTCGGCGTCGGCGGCATCGACCCGTCCGGCCGCGACGTCGCCCGTGGTTTCGGTGCAGCCGTAGGAATTGAACAGGGAAACGGTCGGTGCCGCCCGGTGCAGCGCGCGGGCAACGCCGGGCAACAGCGGCTCGCCGGTGGCAAGCACGCGGTCGCGGCTGCCGATAACGGCGGGGGCGGCGATGGCCGCCGCTTCGATCAGCCCCGGCACCGTCATGACATGACCGATGCCGTGGGTGTCGAGAAGGCGGGCCAGTGCGGCCGCGTCGCGTGCCTCGCTGTCGGTTGCCAGCACCAGACAGTCGCCGGTCGCCACCGATTCACAAAATTCGGCGATGGCGTCGATGGCGGTCGGGGCGGTTTTGCCCAGACGCGCACCGCCGGCACCGCCCGGCCAGTGATCGGCGACCCACGACGTCCGCGCGGCCAGGGAGGCATGGGGGATCACCACCCCCTTGGGCCGGCCGGTCGAGCCCGAGGTGAAGCCGATGTGCGCGGCGTCCGCCGGGTGCGGCTCATAACCGGGATCGGCCGACGGCGGCGGGGCGGCGTGATCGGCGACCAGCGATTCGACGCGTCCGGCGTCGAAACCGGCCTCGCCGATCACCAGCCGCGCGTTCGCCGCCGCCAGCAGATCGTGCAGGCGCGAGGTTGGGTGCGAGCGGTCAAGCGGAAGGTGGACGGCCCCGCATTTCCAGATCGCCAGGAGCGCCGCAAGCGCCGTCACGCTGCGGCCCAGGGCGACGGCGACGACATCGGACACCCCCACGCCGCGGGCGGCCATCCGTTCGGCCAGCCGGTTGGCGCGCTGGTCGATGTCGGCATAGCTGAACCGGCGTCCGTCGTGGATGACGGCGGTCCGCGTCGGCGTCGTGGCCACCCGGCGGCGCCAAAGCGCCGGTATGGAAATGGTCGGGGGGGCGGCATCGGGGCCGGTGCCCAGCCGGATCAGCGCGTCGCGCTGGGCGGGCGGCAGCGCCCCGACGGTGGAGCACCGCTCGTCCGGGCGGGTGGTCCCGGTCAGCAGGATCGCTTCCAAATGGTCGAGCATGCGGCTCACGGTGCCCGGATCGAACAGCGCGTCGCGGAACGTCGCTTCCACCCGCAGCGTGTCCCCGGTCAGAAAACCCTGGAAGGTCAGGGCGAACGGCGATGCCCCGTTGAAAATGTTGCTCCACCGCACCGCGACACCCGGCAGGTCGGGACCGGCGATGTCGCGATCGAGAAACAGCCCGAGCGTGTCGGTGAAAAAGCCGTGGCCCGCTTCCCGTGGCGGGGCGCGGTCGGCGACGATGCGTTCGAACGGGACATCGGCGTTGCCCAGAGCGTCGGCGATCACCTGTCCCGCGTGGGCCAGAAAAGCGCGGAAGCTCGGGTCGCCGCCCAGGCGCAGGCGCAGCAGGACCGTGTTGCCGAAATTGCCGATCAGCTCGCCGCTGCCGGGCAGATGGCGGTTTGCGACCATGGTGCCGATGGTGATGTCATCGGTCCCGGTCCAGCGCGCCAGCAACAGGGCGTAGGCGGCGATGAACACCGCGAAGGGGGTCGTGCGCAAGGTGGCCGCGGCGTTGCGCAGACGCAGGGCGCACGGCGGCGTCATCACCCGGTCCAGCCGGGTCGCCCGTTCGCCGGCGTCCGCACCGAACGGGCGCGCGACGGGAAGCGGCGGGACCGGCGGCAACGGTGTCAGCGTCCGCCGCCAATGATCCAGTTGCCCGTCGCCCCGTGCGGGGGACACGGCGTCGGGCCGGGCCTGATGGGCGGCGATGTCGGCGTATTGGACCGTCAGCGGCGGCACGTCGCGGCCGCGGTAGGCGGCGCTGAGATCGCGGCTGAAGACGCCGAAGCACCCGCCGTCCCAGACGATATGATGGACGGTCAGCACCAGCGACCAGCGGTCGGCGGCGGTTTTCATCAGGTGCACCCGGATCGGGCTGGCCGACGCGATGTCGAACGGCTCGCCCGCCGCCGCCCGCGCCACCGCGTCCGGGTCGCCCCCGTCCAGGATATGGACCGGGGGCGGCAAATGGCGGTGGATGCGCTGGTACGGCTGCCCGTCAGCCCCTTTGGGGTAGGTGGTGCGCAGAATCTCGTGCCGGTCCACCACCGCAGCCAGGGCGTCGAGCAGACGGCGGTGATCCAGTTCGCCCGCCAGATCGATGCGGATGCACACATTGTACGCGCCGCTGGCGGGGTGCAGTTCCTGATGCAGCCACATGCGATGCTGGGAGGCCGACAGCGGTGCCGTGTCGGCGTGCGGGCGGGGCGGAACGCCGGCCCGCACCGGCCCGCTGTGCCCGAGCCGGCGGCGCAGGAGTTCAAGACGTGCGTGCATGGCGTTCACCAGGCCTCCCGGGCGGCTTCGTGGATGGTCTCGTCAAGGCGCAGAAGGAGTGTGCGGACGGTTTCGGCGTCGAACGCGGTTCGGGCGAAGGTCGCCTCGACGTCGATGGTGGTTTCCCCGCCGCGGCCGTGGACGAAGGCCTCCAGCCCCAGCGGGACCAGGGGAAACTGGGCGGCGTCGTTGTGAAGACGCCGCCACCGCGTTTGCGCGCCGGGCAGGCGCGGACCCGCCGTGCCGCCGGGAATGAACACGACGAGGGTGTCGAACAGATGGGGCGGTGCGCGCAGATCCTGCCCGCCCAGGGCCTCGGCAACATCCTCGTAAGGCAGGTGGCGATGGTTGAACGCCGTGTCGAATTCGGCCGCCGCTGCGGCCACCAGGGTGGTGGACGCGGGCGACGGCCCGACGGGAAGCCGCAGCACGATGTGATTGGCCAGATTGCCGATCAGCGTTTCGGTGCCCGGCCGGTCGCGGGTGAGGACGGTCGTGCCGATGGTCACCTCGTCCGCGCCGTTCTGGCCCAGAACCGCCGCCCAGCAGGCGATGAACGCCACGAAGGGCGTCACCCTGTTCCGCGCCGCCAGATGGAGAAGGGCGGCGGAGGCGGTCAGCCGGCGATCGACGCGCCCCCCGGCTTCCACGGGGGCACCGGCATCGCCCCGGCCCAAGGGCAGCGTTTGCCGCGGGCGGGGCGGGGCAAGACGCCGGGTCCAGTATTCCAGGTCGCGGGCGGTGATCCGTTCGCGCCGGCCGTGCTCCCATTCCGCGACGTCGCCGTATTGCAGGGGAAGTTCCGGCAGAGCCGGGGCGGGCGTGGCGTATGCCCGCTCCAGCTCTTTGGACAGCACGTCGAACGTCGCCCCGTCCCAAAGAATGTGATGAACGACCAGTGCGGCGACCACCTGATCCGGGGCGGTGCGGAACAGCGCCAGCCGCAACGGCGCGTCGGATTCCAAATCGAAGGGCGTGCGCACCGCCGATTGCGCCAGCGCCCAGGCCTCATCCGCATCGGCCCGCGCGATGGTCACGGGGAAGGGCAGGGCGTCGTGAACGCGCTGGAACGGCTGGCCGTCCGCGCCGACGTGGTAGGTGGTGCGCAGGATGTCATGGCGGGCGGCGACACGCGCCAGCGCCGCCGCCACGGCGTCGGCATCGACCGTGCCGGTGAAGGTCAGCAGCAGACCCAGATTGTTGGCCAGACTGCCGGGGTGCGCGCGCTGGTAGCGCCAGGTGTGGCGCTGGGCGGCGGAAAGGCGGGCCTGCGCCGGGTCGGCCCGCCGGGGGATCCCCTCGGCGTCGGCCGTGCCCCGCAGGCCCGCCGACGCCAGCCGCTCCCGCAGGAGGGCGCGTCGATCCGCGATCACGCCGCAACCTCCTCGCCCGACCGGGCGGCAACCTCCTCGCCCAACTGGGCGGCAACCTCCTCATCCGACATGGCGCGGATCTCCAGCACGATGGCGGCCACCTCGTCCAGGCGGACCGGATCGTCGTCCTTGCGGAGCTGCTCGGCGAGTTCGGCGACGGTGGGGGAGCGGAACAGCGCCCGCAGCGTGACGGCGTTGGTGTCAAGCTCCTCCTGAAGCCGGGCGACGACGCGGGCCGCCAGCAGGGAGTCGCCCCCCAGTGCGATGAACTCCTCATTCACGCCCACCTGTTCCAGGCCGAGCGATTCGGCCCAGATCAGAGCGATGACACGTTCCAGATCGGTGCGCGGGGCGATGCCGGCGGCCGGTTCGCTGTCGGCCGCGATCCGTGCGCGCACGGCATCGCCGTCTATGCCGCCGGCGGCGTCCCGGGGCAGGGCATCGACCACCACGATCCCGGCCGGCAGGAGATGGGCGGGAATCCGCCGTGCGAGATGGGCGCGGAACGCCTTGCCGGTCGGCGCCGCGTTTCCATCGGCCGACGGCTTGAAGACCACCGCGGCGACCAGACCGCCGTCGGCCGGCAGCACCGCGGCAGCCTGCACCCGCGGGTCGGCCAGGATCGCTTCCTCCACGGTGAACGGCAGGACCGGGATGCCGTTCACGTCCACCCGCGCGCCATCGTCGCCGAGCACGGTGACCCCCCCGTCCCCGTCCGCCCGCGCCCACACGATGGCGCCGGCCGGCTCTTCACCAACGATTTCCAGATGCCCGGCGACATGATCGGGGCGGCTTCTCCCCATCCGGTCCACCACCCGGACCGGGCGGCCGGCGCTGTGGCGCGGCGGGGTCCGGTCGTCCAGCCGGAGCGGCCGGTCCCACGCCGCCGGCTCGTCGATGAGCCGCTGAAGCGCGGCGTCGAAGGCGCTGAACATAGCGTCGGCCACGCCGGGGATCAGCGCCTCTTCGCGTGTATCCCAGTTCACCAGCAATCCGCCCTCGAATTCGGTCACCTGGGCATCAAGCAGCACCTGCGGACCTTGGGAAATGACCCAGACCGGCCGTCCGATGACCGCGGTGACGGCCGGGGCGAACAGCTCGCCAAGCCCCAGCGCGCTGGTGAACACCACCGGGGCCAGCACCGTCGCCCCCCGTTGCCGGCTGAGGTCGCGCAGCACGTCCAGCCCGGTATAGGCGGCGTGCGCGGCGTCGGCGTGCATCCGATGCTGCAACGCCCGCACCCGCTCGGCGAACGCCAGGGGCTGGCGGAGATCGACCTCCAGCATGACGGAACTGGAGAAATCCCCCACAACGCGGTCGATGTCGGGGTGCCCCGCCGGACGGTCGAACATCGGAACGTTGAGCAGGAAATGATCGACGGCGCTCCACCGCCCGACCACCTCGGCAAGAACCGCCGCAACGGTCATGGCGACGGTTACGCCGTTGTGCCGCGCGCTGTCGGCCAGGGCCTGCTTGCGTTCGGGGGGCAGCCATGTGTGGCGGCGCGCAACCCTGGCTTTGGGAAATTCCTCGGCGGCGTCGATCACCTCGGGCAGGACCGGCGCGCCCGGCAGTTCGGCCAGCCGGTCGCGCCAGGCCGCGGCGGCGTGCTGGGCCTCGTCGGTCCTGCCCTGCCGGGCCGCCGTCAGATGCCCGCGATAGGTCAGGCCGAGGGGCGGCAGGCTCGCGGCCGGTGCGGCGTACAGGGCCACGAGGTCCGACAGCAAAATGCGGTAGCTCACCGCGTCGGCGGCAACCATATCGACATCGACATGCAGGCGGGTGGCGCCATCGGGCAGCAGGCTGAGGGCGACCGCCATGACCGTGCCGTTTTCAATATCCAGCATTTGATGGGAGAAAGCCTCCCGCACCGTTGCCAGATGCCGTTCGACCTCGGCGGGCGCGCGGCCGCGCAGGTCATGCACCGTCAGCGGGGTCGGCAGCGCCGCCGCCGCCGTCTGCCTGCCGTCCGGGGTGATGCGGGAACGCAGCGTCTCGTGCCGATCGATCAGCCGCTGAAGGGCGGAGCGCAGCGCATCCGGGTCGATTGCCGGCGCGCCGCCGGTGACGGGCCGGTCGAATTCCGCGTAAAGGTGGGCGGCCACCCCGCCCAGCCGCTGCCCGGCGCTGCGCCCGACCCAATAGGCGTGCTGCATGACGCCCAGCGGCGTCGGCTCGTCGTCAACTGTGATCGCCGGGGGGGCGGTGGTGGTGGTCGCCCCGTCCTGGCCCGTCTTCTCTCGGCCGATCAGGGCGGCCCAGGCGGCCAGCGTCGGTTCCTGGGCGAGATCGCCGAACGTGACCGGCACGCCCTCGCGCCGCCAGCGGTTGACCAGACGCAGGAGGCCGATGGAATCCAGCCCCGCTTCAAACAGGTTTTCGGCGTCGGTGAGCGTTGCGGCGTCTTCGGCGAGAATGTCGGCGACGGCGGCGCGCACCCATTGCAGGTTGCTGGTGCTCATGGACGGTTTTCCTCGTGTGAGTGTTCGGGGCGGCCGGCGAGGCGGCGGCGGATCAGTTCGCCGCGCAGGGCCGTTTTGGCGCTCTTCCGGGGCGGCGGCGGGGGAAGTGCTGCCCGGTCCAGCTTGCGGTTGGGGGTCAGGGGCAGCGCCGGCAGCGCCACGATGTGGCTGGGAACAAGGTGGGAGGGCAGGGTGCGGGCGAGATGCCCGCGCAAGGCGCGCTCATCGACCCCCCCGGTGACGGTCACGGCATAGGCGACGAGGCATTCGTCGCCCGGCGCGCCGTCGGGGTCGGGCTTCACGGCGACGGCGCTGGCCGTCACCCCGTCCCAGGCATCCAGTGCTGCTTCGATCTCGCCGGGTTCAATCCGGAAGCCGCGCAAGGACAATTGGGAATCCGCCCGGCCGATGAAGAACAGCTCCGGCTCATCCCGCGGCCCTGCGGCCGGAACCCTGGCGCGTTGGACGAGATCGCCGGTCCGATAGAGCCGGTCGCCATTGCCGTTGGGGTCGGCGATGAACCGGGTCGCCGTCAATCCCGGCCGCCCGAGATACCCGCGGGCTAGTTGGGCGCCCCCCAGGTAAAGCTCGCCGGCTTCGTCATCCTCGACCGATCGGAAGCGATGATCGTAGACGTACCCCCGGAAGCCCGGCAAAGGCCGGCCGATCGGGCTTTCGGCCCGCGTGTGGTTCAGGTCCGGCGGGATGTCGCGCGCCGTCACATGGACCGTGGTTTCGGTGATGCCGTACATGTTCACCATGCGGGGGCGATTGCCCCGGCGGGCGAACCAATGGCCGAGCCGGGCGGGGTCGAGGGATTCGCCGCCGAAGATGACCAGCCGAAGGTCGTCCAGCGGCACCGGCGCCCGGTCATCGGCGCGGTCCAGGCTGGCGAAGGACGAGGGTGTCTGGTTGAGAATGGTGACCCGCTCGGCCGCCAGAAGCGCCAGGAGTTCTGGGGCTGACCATGTGGCCTCGGCGGGCACGACGACGGTTCGTCCCCCCGTCAGCAGCGGCCCCCAGATTTCCCACACCGAAAAATCGAACGCATAGGAGTGGAACACCGTCCACACATCGCCGGCATTCAGATCGAAGAGCGGGGCCGCGGCGTCCAAAAGCGCCAGGAAGCTCCGATGGGAAACCACCACGCCTTTCGGCAGCCCGGTGGAACCCGACGTGTAGATGACATAAGCGGGGTGGTCGGGCATGAGCGGCGACAGCCTGCCGTCGTCACCAAGTGCCGCCCCATCGTCCGCCGCGCCATCGTCGGGCGGCAGCTCGAACCGGGGCAGCCCGCCGCCGCCCGGAACGGGGGCGTCGGGCGCGGCGACGATCCCCACCGGCTTGGCGTCCGACACCAGATAGTCGAGGCGGGCCATGGGGTAGGCGGGATCGAGCGGCAGGTACGCCGCGCCGGATTTCAGGACGGCCAAAAGGGCGACGATCAATTCGGCCGAGCGCGGCAGCGACACCCCGACGATGCGTTCCGGGCCGGCTCCGGCCGCGATCAGCCGCCGCGCCAGTCGGTTGGACCGGGCGTCAAGCTGGGCATAGGTCAGGGTTCGGTCGCCAGCGGTGACGGCAACGGCATCGGGCGTCGAAGCCGCGAAATGCGCAAACCTGGCCGGAAGGGTTCTCACATCAGCCTCCTGGGTGGTGGCGGTTTCCGGGCGCCGGGGCTGGGCGCACGATCATGCCCGGATATGCAAATGCGTATCATTCTCAATAACGGGGGCGATTTATAGTCCAAACGGGACGGTACCGTCTAGATAATTTCTGCTCGGGGCTTGGGAATTTGGTGCGCATCCCATCGGTCCCCTCCCGCCACACGCGAATATGCAAATGCGTATCGTTTTCATATTCCAGGCGGTTCCATACTATGAACAGGACGATATCGTCCAGTTGTTTCACCTGTTAAGGGTTTGATTCCGTGGTTTGGGCCGTGCGGGGCGTCAGCCAGCAAAAAAGCGGCGGGCACGAATATGAACTAGACGGAACCGTCCCGTTTGTATTATAGCAGGACCAACAATCGCAAATGATACGCATTCTCATTTAAAGGTTCAGGCAACCGCCGCCCCCCGGCAATCCGGTATCGGGGGCGGTGCGGAATGCCGTCCGCCATGAGGTGCCGTATCGGCGGGCAAAGCCGCCCGCGTGCGGAGCAGTAGGACGGAGGTAACCGTATGATTGCTCGCTTTGACCTCACCACACCGACCTATCGCCTGCGGACCCGGGGCATTGCGCGGCGGGTGTCCCCGGCGCGCTGGGATGGTGCCGCGGTCGCCGATGCCATTGACACCGCGCTTTCCGCCGCCGCCAGCGATGGGTGCTGTGGCGGGAAACCGATCGTCGTCGGTCTGATACCCTTTGACAGCGCAACCCAGGCGGTCTTTTGCGTGCCGGCGGATGTGACGTGGGAAACCAACGCCTCCACGCCGTTTGCCCCATTCCATGACGGGGCGCGCGCCGGACACCGCGGGGCGGAACCCATGGCGGTGCGGGGCGGCGATTCCCCGGCCTATCGCGCCGCCGTCGCCGAAGCCCTGAAACGCATCCGCGCCGGCACGCTGGACAAGGTGGTGCTCGCTCGCCGCGTGGTGGTCGAAGCCGCCGGGCCGATCGATTGCGACAGCGTGTATGCGCGCCTGTGTGTGCAAAACCGCAACGCCTATGTGTACCGTGCCGATCTGCCCGGCGATCCCGGACAGCCCCCCTCGGTCGTGTTAGGGGCCAGCCCGGAACTGGTGCTCGGAAGCCATCGGGGCACCGTGCGCAGCCTGCCGCTGGCCGGGTCCGCCCCGCGGGCGGCCGACGCGGTGGCGGATCACGAAGCCGGGCAGGCTCTGATGCGGTCGAAGAAAGACCTGTCCGAACATGGGCTTGTCGTGCAGGCGGTCGGTGCGGCGTTCCGGCGCTTCGCCGATGCGGTCGAAACGCCGGCCGCGCCGCAACTGGTGCAGACGCCGGTCATCTGGCATCTGGGCACCCCTGTCACCGGGATGCTGCGTCAGGGCGTTTCACCCATGGAACTGGTGTACGCCCTTCACCCGACGCCGGCGGTCGGGGGCTGGCCCGCGGCGGCGGCCCGCAAGGCCATTGCCGACCTGGAAGATTTCGACCGCGGCTTCTACGCCGGCCTGATCGGCTGGATGGATGGCGACGGGAACGGCGAATGGGTGCTGGTTCTGCGCGGCGGCATCGTCAGCGGGCGCGTGGCCACGGTGTACGCGGGGGCGGGCATCGTCGCCAATTCCGACCCGGACAAGGAACATGCCGAAACCGCCACCAAGCTGCGCACGTTCATCAGCGCCCTGGGCATGGGTGCATGGGAAGGAAGCCATGACCGAACAAACGATGACAGACTCAGCCGCGCCGTCTGACGGCCGTACCGCGCCCGGCTCCCGGCGCTGGCTGGCGCTGGCCGTGCTCTGCCTGGGCGTGCTGATGATTATGCTGGACACGACCATCGTCACGATCGCGCTGCCGTACATGAAGGCCGATCTGCATTTCGACGACGCCGCGCTGGCGTGGGTGGTCAATGCCTATTTCCTGTTTTTCGGCGGATGTCTTCTGCTTGGCGGGCGGTTGGGCGATTTGTACGGCCCGCGAAGGCTGTTCCTGATCGGCACCGCCGTGTTCGCCGTGGCGTCCTTCTCCTGCGGCATCGCGCCATCGGCGGCGTTTCTGGTCGCCGCCCGCGCGGTGCAGGGGATCGGCGGGGCAATCGTTACGGCGGTGGCGTTGCCCTTGCTTCTCGGCCTGTTCAGCGACGGGGGGGAACGGGCCAAAGCCATGGCCATCTACGGCTTCGTCTGTGCGGGTGGAAGCACGATCGGGGCCTTGCTCGGCGGCGTGCTGACCAGCAGCGCCGGCTGGCCGTGGATCTTCCTGGTCAACGTCCCGGTCGGCGTCGCCGTTGCCGTGCTGTCGTTCCGCGTGCTGCCGCCGGATGCTCGCCCGGCGGCAGGGGGCGATCTGGACCTGTTGGGGGCGGCGACCGGCACGGCCGGGCTTCTGTTCGCGGTTTATGCCATCGTCAACGGGAACGGCTGGGGGTGGACATCGCGTCCCGTTCTTGGCTGCGCCGTCGCGGCGGTTTTCCTGTTGGCGGCGTTCGTCGTCACCGAACGGCGGGTTGCGAATCCCTTGATGCCCCTCGGCGTCTTCCGCAACCGAAACGTCGTGCTGACGAACGGCATCATCACGCTGTGGGCGGCGGCGCTGTTCGCCTGGTTCTTCTTGTCGTCGCTCTACCTTCATCGCGTCGGCGGGTATGAGACGATGGCCATTGGCCTGGCGATTCTGCCGGCCAACGTCGCGATGGCCCTGTTGTCCCTTGGCGCTTCGGGGGGGCTGATCGGGCGTTTCGGGTTGCGGTGGCCGCTGATGGGCGGCTTGGCGCTGGCGTCCACCGGGCTGTTCTGGTTGTCCGGTATGCCCGTGGCGGGAGATTTCACCACCGATATTCTGCCGGGGATGCTTCTTTTCGGCGCCGGGGCCGGGATTGCCGTCAATCCCATGCTGCTGGCCGCCATGGACGGAGTGGCGGAAGGCCAGACGGGTCTGGTTTCGGGAGTTCTCAACACCTCGTTCGCGATGGGCGGCGCCTTGTTGCTGGCGCTTTTGTCCAGCTATGCTGCCTATACCGCGAAGGTCGCCGAAAGCGCCGGAGCAACGCCGCTTCTGGCCCTCACCAGCGGCTATCAGGCGGCGTTCTTTGCCGCCGGCTGCTGCGCGCTCCTGGGAGCCGCCCTCAGCACCTCCTTGAAATCCTGAGCGGTCCTTACGCCGGACCCGGTGACGGGCGTCCGGCCAGCAGCCCGGCCAGCATCGGTTCCGGTGGAAGGGTGTGGATCGGCAGGGGGGCCGCCAGAAGAAGCTGGAACACCGCCGTGTGAACGGACCGGCAGCCATCAAGGTCGATGCCGGTGGCGGTGCCGGACTGCAAAAGCTCCAGCAGCCGTTCGGCCTCCTCCACCGGGCAGGCGTCCTCCAGGTGGATGGTGGTGCCTTCAAGCCGGATCATTCCACAATCTCCTTCAGGTTCATGACCAGCAGCACCCGCCCGTCGCCCAGCAGCGCCGTGCCCAGATAGTCCGGCATGCCGGCCAGCGGGCCGTCCAGCGGTTTGACGATCACCTCCATCCCTTCGCCGAAGGCTTCGATGGCAAGGCCGACCGGCTGCTTGTCGATGCGCACCACCAGGACGGCGATGTCCTCGGATTCGGTCTTGGGCGGCAGGTCCAGCACGCGGTCCAGATGCACCAGCGGGATGATGCGGTCGCGCAGCAGGAACGCTTCCTTGTCCTTGATCGCCACCACGTCGGCACGGGGAATGCGGACGGTTTCGGCGATTTCGTCCATGGGGATGCCGAACTGCCGCCCCGACACCTCCAGCGTCATCACCCGCGTCACCGCCATGCTGAGTGGCAGGTGCAGGCTGACCGTGGTGCCGGTGCCGGGGATGCTGGTCAGCTCCACCCGCCCGCCGGTCTTTTCGATGGCGGTGCGCACGGCGTCCATGCCCACGCCCCGCCCGCTGACGTCGGTCACGGCGGCGGCGGTGGAGAAGCCGGCGGCGAAGATCAGGTTCATCGCCTCCCCGTCGCTCAGCCGCTGGGCGGCGTCGCGGTCCATCAGCCCCTTTTCCACCGCCTTGTCCCGCATCAGCACCGGGTCGATGCCGCGACCGTCGTCGGTGATGCGGATGATGACCTGATCGTTGTCCTGGCTGGCCGCCAGGGTCAGGCGGGCGGCGTCCGGCTTGCCGGCGGCGGCGCGGTCGGTTTCGATCCCATGGTCCAGGCTGTTGCGCACCAGATGCAGGATCGGTTCGAACAGGTTTTCGATGACCGTCTTGTCGGCCTGGGTGTCCTCGCCCTCGATCACCAGATCGACGTGCTTGTTCAGCTTGCGCGACAGGTCGCGGACCAGACGGGGAAACCGCTGGAACACCGTGGACACCGGCAGCATCCGCACCTGCATGATGCCGTTGCGCAACTCCAGCGCGATGCGGTCGATGACCGCGTGCTGTTCCTTGATTTCCCGCGCCATTTCGCGGGAACCATAGACGTTCTCCGCCCGCCGGGCCAGGAAGGGCAGGCTGTTCTTGGCCACCACCAGCTCGCCGATCAGGTTCATCAGCGCGTCGATGCGCCCCTGGTCCACCCGCAGCACGGTGGAGGGCCGCTCACTCCCGTCGTGCGTGCCGCCGTTCCCCGCCGCCGCGGCGCTGCTGTTCGCGGCGGCGGGCTGCGGCACACTGACCGGCGGCTGTTCCTTGGCCGGAGCCTGCGCCTTGGCCGGAGCGGCGGCTTTCCTGAGCGTCCTCTTGGGCGGTGCCGGTTTGCGGACGGGGGCGGGGGGCGGCGGGTTCAGGATCGCGGTGATGGCGTCCACCAGCGGTTTCGCCGCACCGGCATCCAGGGCGGCGGCACCGGCCTGCAACACCCGTTCGGCATCGTCCCCGCGCCCGCTGAAGCGCAGGGCGTTGGACGCCACCTTGGCCGCAGCACCGATGCTGCCGGCCAGCCACGCGGCCGAGCGCACGGCGGCCAGTGTCCGGCACTGCTCGTTCAGCACCCGCAGCACCGGCTCGCTCAGCGGCGGCTGGGGCGGAGTCGGGGGGAGGTCCGCCGGTTCTTCCCCCGCGGTTTCCGCCGGGGGCGTATCATCGCCGCGCAAAGCGCCGATGAGCGCCTCCAGGACCGCCGGGTCCATGCCCTCAACCCCGGCCAGCCGGGCCAGCCGACGCAGGACCGTGGCGGCGGCGGTATCGCCGGCGGCCTCATCCCCGGCCATGGTGCGGGCGGCTTCGGCCAGGCCGGCGCGGTCGCCGCGTTCCAGCAGCAGCGCCAGCGGCTCGGCCAGGCTCGATGCCGGGCCGGTGACCGGGGACAGCCCGGCCAGGGCCAGATCCGCCGGGGCGATGTCGGAGATCTCCGACTGGTCGCCCACATAGCGCAGCAGGTGGGCCACCTCCTTGCGCGGGGCGGTGGTCAGCACCCGGAAGGCGAGCACGCAGGAGAACGGGTCATATTCTGCCAGCGGCGTCCAGGCGGCGGGTGGTTCCACCGCCAGATGGGCACGGTCGGGCACCTGCGCCATCAGGGCCAGCGGGTCGTCACCCTTGAAGAAGCACTGGGATTCCGGGCGGTAGGTCACGGCCAGCACCGGCACCCCGGCCACTCCGGCCCGTTCCGCCGCGCCGGTCAATGCCGCGTCCGGCACGCTGTCGAGCCACGCGGGCAGGGCGGGGGTGTCGTCCCCGTCCGCGGTCCCGGAGGTTGCCGCGGCGGCGGGTTCGTCCGCCGGGGGGCTGCTCAGCCAGCCGCGCAGGGCGGCGATGACCGGACGGCCGCGTTCGGCGGCGGTGTCGGGCAGGGATTCGGTGTCTTCGATGTGGTCCAGCCACTCCGCCACCAGATCCAGGGCTGCCAGGATCTGGTCCAGCATGGCCGGGTCCAGCACCAGCCGCTGTTCGCGCAGGGTCACCAGCAGGTCTTCGCCCGCGTGCAGCACCGCGGTCAGGGCGGGAAAGTCGAACAGCCCCGACGATCCCTTCAGCGTGTGGACCGAGCGGAAGACGCCGTTGAGCAGGGACACGCTGTGGGGATCGCGCTCCAACCCCAGCAGGCCGTCGGTGGTCGCGGCGATCTGCTCGCGGGCTTCCACCAGAAACTGGGCGAGAAGGGGACTCATGGCTCGGTCGCTCCCGTCATGATGGCGGCGAACAGGCGCAGGTCGTCGGCGCTGATCGGTTTGACCAGATACAGGTTCACCCCCAGCGCACGGGCGGCGGCGATGTCCTTGTCGCGGTTCAGCGTGCTGGTCATCATCACCGGCAGACAGGCGATTTCCTCGGTGGTGCGCAGGGTGCGGACAAAGGTCAGCCCGTCCATTTTGGGCATGTTCACATCGACCAGGATCAGGTCGTAGGGACCGCTCAGCGCCTTTTCCAGCGCCTCGATGCCGTTGAATGCTTCGTCCACGGTGTAGCCGCCGGGCTGCTCCAGGGCTTGCCGGTAATAGGCCCGCACCAGGGCGGCGTCGTCCACGACCAGCAGCCGTTTGGGGGGGCGGGGGCGGATGTGCGCGTCGTTGCCGTGGCTCATCGGGCTGGCCTCTGGTAGACGATCGCGTCCGCGAACCGGCGGACGGCGAACAGCGGGGAAATCCGGCTCATGGATTCGGAATGGCCCAGACAGACGAAACCGCCGGGGCGCAGGCTGGAATACATGCTGTCCGCCACTTCGCGGCGGGACACGTCGTCGAAATAGATCAGCATGTTGCGGCAGAAGATGACGTCGATGCCCTCCATCGCCGCCATCTGTGCGCGGTCGAAGGCGTTCATATGGGTGAAGTCGATGGACCCGCGCAGGGATTCCACAATCTGCCAGCGGTCGGACGTGGGCCGTTCGAAATAGCGGTCCAGCACCCATTTGGGCAGCCGCTGCACCGAGCGCGCGTCGTAGAGACCCCGCCGGGCCGCGGTCAGCGCCTGGGTGTCGATGTCGGACGCGATGATCTCCACATCGTATTGATCCACCTCAGCCCAGTTTTCCAACAGCCACATGGCGATGGAATAGGGTTCCTCCCCCGTCGAACAGGGCAGGGACCAGATGCGCACCCGCTCGCCGCGGCGCTTGGTGCACACCACCTCGGGCAGGATGGAGTTGGCCAGACAGGCGAACTGGTATTCTTCGCGCCAGAAATAGGTTTCGTTGACGGTCAGGCTGTTGATGATCTCTTCCAGCTCGCGGCCCGTGGTGTCGAACCGCAGCAGCGCCAGATAGGATTGCACGCTGCTGACCCCGGTGCGCTCCACCCGTTCCAGGATGCGGCGGTCGATGAAATAGCGTTTCGCCTCTCCGTACGACAGGCCGGTGCGGCGGTAGATGAATTCGCAAAAGCGCGCGAACTCCTCGTCCGTCACGGTGGCGGGTGCGGGCTGGGGATCGCCGCCCGTCCTGGGCATCGCCATGGCGGATGTCCCTTTCAGTCGGTGGGAAGGCGGGACAGGGCGGTTTCCACCGAAAACCGCAGGAAGGGGTTGTCCGGAATGCGCGCCAGCACGGCGACGAGCGCCGCGGCGGTTTCCACCGTGCCGATTTCGGCCAGCACGTCGATGAAGGCGCAGCAGACGTTGATGTCCTCCTCCGTCGCCAGCAGGTGTTCCAGCGTCTGGACCGCGGCACCGCCGGCCCGTCCGCGGGCGATTTCGGCGGCCATGATGCGCACCTGCGGGTCCGGGTCGCGGATCAGCGTGTCGAAGAAGGGCAGGGCGTCCGGCCCCATGTCGGCCAGCGCCTCGGCGGCGGCGAAGCGGCACCCGGCCCGGTCGGAGCGCAGCAGCGGCGCCAGGGCTGCCGCCGCCGCCGGCCCGCCGATGGCGACCAGATTGAGCACCAGGACCTCGACCACGCGGGTGTCCTCCTCCACCTCCAGCCGACCGGCGATGAGCGCGATGGCGTCGGGAAAGGCGCGGCAGGCGCGGGCGGCGACCCGGCGGATGTTGGGGCTGTCGGCGTTCAGGTCCGCCAGCACGCCGTCGCGGCTGGGGGTGGTCTTGGCCGGGGTGCCGCCGGGGGCGGCCGCCCCGGATGGGGCCTTCACGAGCGGCATGTCAACGCACCCATTTTTCCAGTTGTTCGGCGACACGGTGGACGGGCAGAACCACGTCGGCCCCGCCCCGGCGGATCAGATCCTGGGGCATGCCCCAGACGACGGCGGTTTCTTCCGATTCCGCGATGGTGCGGCCCCGGCGTTCGCGCAGGGCGGCCATGGCCGCCGCCCCGTCGTTGCCCATGCCGGTCAGCAGCACGCCGATCAGCCGGGCGGGGTCCGCCACCTCCAGCGCGCTTTCGACCATGCGGTCCACGCTGGGGTGCCAGATGTGGCTGGGCGAGGCCGGGGCCGGCAGAGCCGTCAGCCCGTTGGGCCGGCGGGCGATCAGCAGGTCGGCATCGCCGCGGGCGATATAGGCGGTGCCGGCGCGCAGCAGGGTGGGCGCTTCCACCTCCACCACCGCGATGGCGCTGGCACTGTCCAGGCGGCGGGCCAGAACCCCGGTGAAATTGGCCGGCATGTGCTGGCAGATGACCACCGGCCAACGGAAACCGGCGGGCAGCAGCGGCAGGATGCAATCCAGCGCCCCCGGCCCGCCGGTGGACACCCCGATCAGCACCAGCCCGTACACCTCCGCCGGGGCGGACGCGGGTGCGGTGCGCGGGCGGGAAACGCTGAGTTCGGCGTGCTGGCGGCGGATGCGCTGGGCCAGGTTGCGGGTGCGCAGCCGAGCCTTGGCCGCGGCCCGCACCTTGGCCACCAGTTCCCGTTCGATGGTGTCGATGGTCAGCGACACCGTGCCGTCGGGTTTAGGAATAAAATCCACAGCCCCCAGTTCCAGCGCCTCCAGCGTCGCCATCGCCCCCTTGGAGGTCAGCGACGACACCATCACCACCGGCCGCGGGTATTCGGCCATGATGTGGCTGAGGCAGGTCAGCCCGTCCATCTCCGGCATGTTGACGTCGAGCGTCACCACGTCGGGCTGCTGGTCGTGCACCGCGGCCAGCGCCTCGGCGCCGTTGCGGGCGAAGGTGATCTCGAAATCGCCTTCGGCCCCGAAGATCCGTCCCATATGGCGCCGCATCAGGGCGGAATCATCGACGATGAGCAGCTTTATCATGGCCGGCAATCAGGGTTGGAGAAGCCAGGATTGGAAGGGGGCGGGCTGGGTCAGGCGGCTTCGCCGGCATAATCCCCGACCGCCGCCACCTCGGCGGTGTCGAGCAGGTTGTCCACGTCGAGCAGCAGGATCATGCGCCGGCTCTTTTCCAGATTGGCGACCCGGCCGATCAGGCGGGCCTGCTCGTCGGACATGGACGGGGTGGGGCCGATGGCGGAGCGGGGGATCTTCAGCACCTCCGACACGCTGTCGACGATGAAGCCGGTGCGCTTGCCGCCGATGGTGAAGACCATGATCCGCTGGCGGTCGTTGCGGGCCACCTCGGGCAGGTCGAAGCGGCGGCGCTGGTCGATCACCGGCAGGACGGACCCGCGCAGGTTGACCACCCCTTCGATAAAGCTGGCGGTCTTGGGCACGCGGGTCAGCTCGTCGGGGACGCGGACGATCTCGTTCACGCTGCCGATAGGGGCGCCGTATTCCTCGTTGCCCAGACGGAAGACGACGAACTGTTCCTCCTCGTCCGCCACGCTGGTGCGGGCGGATGTCTCCTCGGCCATGGCGGTGTTCTCCTGATCCTGAACGGCGGCAAGGGCCGAGCGCACGGCGTCGTGGTGGAACAGCTTTTCGGCGGACAGGATCGACACCAGACGCCGCCCGCTGTTCAGCCGGCAAATGGACTGGATCTCGCCCCGCCCGTCGCCCAGCATGGCCGGCAGCGGGTCCACCACGTCCTTGCGCACGCGCAAGACCTCGCGCACCGTGTCCATCACCACACCGACCGAGTTGCGCTCGTCCAGCGGCACGACGACGATCTTGCTGCGCTCGTCCAGCGGGGTTTCCGGCAGCCGGAACATGGCCCGCAGGCTGACCAGCGGCAGCAGCCGGTTGCGCAGCGTCATCACCCCCAGCACATAGCTGTCGGTGCGGGGGATGCGGCTGATGGTGTCGGGCACCTGCACGATTTCCTGCACGCTTTCGATGCCCAGCGCGTATTCCTGCCGCGCCACCTCGAAGCTGACCAGTTGGAGTTCGTCGCTGACCGCATCCTCGGCCTGAGCACGTCCGGCGTCACCGGATGCCGCCACCCGCGCGGCGCGGGCACGGGCCGCACTCTCCCCGCCGTTCTCCCGCTGAATCAGCCGCTGGGGGTCGATGATCATGATCATGGCGTGGCCGCTGACGCCCTTGATCATGCCGCGCAGCAGATCGGTTTCCACCGTGGCCTGGATGGTTTCGGCGGCTTCGATCTGGTTGGGGTCCACGGTGACCACGGCGGCCATGCGGTCCACCACGAACCCCATCGGGATGCCCTGGTTCAGCACCACCACGCGGGTGGAGTCGTCGTGGGGGCGGTCTTCGAACTGGAAGATCCGGCGCAGGCTGGTCACCGACATGACCGCCCCGCGCAGGTTGGCCAACCCTTCCAGGCTGGCCGGGCTTTTGGGCACGCCGACCACGGGCGGCATGCGGATGATTTCCTGCACCTCGGCCAGCGGCACCGCGAACATCTCGTCCTTGACGTAGAAGGTCACGTATTGCCGCGTGTCACCGAGGGAGTCCGTCCCGGCGGGTGCCCCGGCGGAAGCCGGTGTATTGATGTTCATGGGTCAACCCTTTCGCGTGCGGGTGTGGCGCTTGCGGGTCGCCCCTCAATCGGCGGAGTTCTGCAGTTCGTCGGCGAGGCTGGCGATTTCCTCGACGGCGGCGGCCAGTTCCTCGGCTCCGCGGGCCTGCTGCTTGGCGGCGGCGGCGGCTTCCTGGGCGGCGCGGGATGCCTCTTCGGAGGCGGCGGCGATCTGCTGCACGCCCTTCTTCGCTTCTTCCAGGGCCGACAGGATTTCTTCCGAACCGCGGCGGATGGTGTCGTTGCCGTCCACCACCACGCCCATGTCGCGGGCGGCGTTGACGAGGTTGATGGTGATGGCCTTGTTCTTCTCCACCTCCGTCAGGGCGGAGGTGGCGATCTGTTCCAGATCGTTGCGCACGGCGACGATCTGGTCCTGGGTGGCTTTCACCACGTCCTTGATGCGGTCGGCGTTCTCGGCGCTGTCGCGGGCTAGATTGCGGATGTCGGTGGACACCACGGCGAAACCCTTGCCGAATTCACCGGCGCGCGCCGCTTCGATGGAGCCGTTGACCGCCAGCATGTTGGTCTGCACCGCCACCGTGGAAATGGAGTCCACGATCTTGTCGATGCGGCGGCTGATCTGTTCCAGGTTGGTCATCAACTGGTTGGATTTGCGGGTTTCGTCCAGCGCCTGGCCGACGCCCTCGATCAGCCCCTCGATGGCCTTGTTGCTGTCGCCCAGCAGCTTGGACAGAAGCTGGGCGCGCTCCAGCGATTCCCCGGCGTTGTCCTGGAACAGCTTGGCGCTGCGCTCGATCTGGTTGATGGCGGCGGACGACTGCTGGGTGGCGGCGGAGGATTGCTGCGCGCCCTTGGAGATCTGTTCGATAGCGGCCATGATCTGGGCGGCGGCGCTGGAGATTTCCTGCACCGCGGCGGACAGTTCCTCGGCGGCGGAGGCCACCTCTTCGGCGCTCTTGGTGATGTCGGAGGAGTTGCGCAGCTCCTCCGCGATGGTCTGCAGCTCGCCCGAGGCGGTTTGGGACTGGCTCAGCGCGGCGGTCTGCTGATCGACGGTGCGCAGGGCCTCGTCGCAGGCGGCGGACTGTTCCTCGGCGGCGGCCGCGATGCTTTCCGATCCCTTCTGGGCCTCGCGGGCGGCGCGTTCGGCCTCGACCGACGCGGACGCGATGTCGCCGGCCCCCTTGGCCAGCAACTGCATGTCGGTGCGGATCTGCTCAAGCTGGCTGCTGACGGTGCGGCCCTTGTCCACCTCGCCCTTGGCGGCTTCGGCGGCGGTGTTGATGCCCTGGGCGATGACCTTCACCTCGCCCTGGATCTGGCCCACCAGTTCCTGGATGTCGCGGGCACTCTTTTCCGAGGTCTCGGCCAGGGTGCGCACCTCGTCGGCGACGACGGCGAAGCCCTTGCCGTGCTGGCCGGCGCGGGCGGCCTCGATGGCGGCGTTGAGCGCCAGAAGGTTGGTCTGGTCGGCGATGCGGGCCACGGCCTTGACGATCTCGCCGATGTTGGCGGCCTGCTTTTCAAGCTCCACCACCATATCGACCGAGGCCAGTTGGCGTTCGGCGTTGGCGCCGATGCTGGTGACCGAGGCGGCGATCTGGGCGCTGACCTCGGCCAGCAGGATCTGGAGCTGGTTGGATTTCTGCCGGCTGACGTCGGCCTGATCCTTGGATTCCAGAATGGCTTTGGCGATGTTGGTGATGGCGGTCAGCGATTCCTGGGATGCCCCCGATGCCTCCTGCGCGCCGGCGGCGATCTGCTCCATGGATTTGCGCAGTTGATCGGACGCCGATGCCGATTCGGAAATGCCGCTGGCCATCTGCGACGTGGCCGAGGCCACCCGTTCGGCGACCTTTTGCTGGCGGGCGAAGGTGCGTGCGCGCTTGCGCTGGGCATCGGCCGTGGCGCTGGTGCGCACACTGCCGGAGGCCGTTCCCGTGCCCGCGGTTGCCGGTTGGCCAATGTCCGCCTTCTTCACCAGTGCCATCTTCCACTCCGTCTCGATCGTTCGCCCTTCATGGCGCGCGGAACTGTGGCACCGACCCGGTGGCGGAGGCAGATGGGGGCGACCCTATTGGGGCACGCCCTATCAGGGTCAACCCCAATACCGAACGTGAAACGGCTTCCGACCCATGCACCATCACGATTCTGCCCCGCCGCCGGGCCGTTGCCGCAGGGCGGTGGCCATGGCCCGTTCCAGATCGGCGCGGGTGAAGGGCTTGCGCAGGATGGCCGCCGGGCGCACCGCGTCCAGCAGGGTCGTGTCGAACCCGTGATAGCCCGACATCAGCACCACTCCCAGCCGGGGAAACATCCGTCGCGCCTCGCACGCCAGGGCCACCCCGTTCATGCCGCGGGGCAGCATGATGTCGGTCACCAGCAGGTCGAAATCCTCTTCCGCCAGAAATTCCAGGGCGTCCGGCCCATGGGCGGCGGCGGCGGCGCGGTGGCCGCCATGGGCCAGCATGGCCAGTACCCCGGCGCGCACCTGGGCGTCGTCCTCGGTCACCAGAAGCCGCAGGGGGGGGCAGGGTGGGGGCCGGGGTGTCGTCGCCGTTCCCGTCGTCGGTCGGAGCGTCGGCGGTGGCGCTGCGCAGGCGGATGGTGGCGGTCGTGCCGGCGCCCGGACGGCTGGACAACAGGAAATCCCCGCCCGACTGGCGTGCGAATCCGGCAACCATGCTCAGGCCCAGCCCGGTCCCGCGGCCCTGGTCCTTGGTGGTGAAGAACGGCTCGCACGCCTTTTCCAGCACCTCAGGCGTCATGCCGGTGCCGGTGTCGGTCACGGCGATGTGGCATTGTTCGGGTTCGGGTTCGGGGCCGGCGGTGATGGTGATGCGCCCGCCGTCCGGCATGGCGTCGCGGGCGTTGATGAGCAGGTTCAGCAGGGCGTTCTGAAGCTGGGTGCGGTCGGCCATGGCGACGGTCCCGGCGGGGATCGGGGCGACGGCGATGTCCACCGCCACTCCCAGCAGCGGGGCGGCCAGCCGCTGGATATCCTCCACCGCCGTGTCCAACGGCACCCGCACCGGGTTCAGCGGCTGGCGTCGGGCGAAGGACAAAAGCCCGTCGGTCAGAATGCGGCCCCGGTCGGCGGCCTGCACGATTTCGGCGGCGCGGGCTGCGGCCTCGCCCTCGACGGTGCCCAGCACCAATTCGGCGTTGGCGCGGATGACCATCAGCAGGTTGTTGAATTCATGGGCGACACCGCCGGTCAGCGCCCCCAGCGCCTGGATGCGTTCGGTACGGCGCAGGTTTTCCGCCGCCATATTGCGTTCGGTCACATCGCGGATGAACAGGGTGAAGTGGCGCACGCCGTTGTTCAGCCAGGATCCCATGGAGATTTCGGCATCGAATTCCTTTCCCCCGGCACCGATGGCGCGGATCGCCACCAGCGGGTCGCCCAGCAGCGGCAGATCCCGAAGTTGGGGCAGAAGGCGGGTGATGGGCTGACCCTGCATGGCGGCGGCGGTGCAGCCGAACCGTTCCTCGGTGGCGGGATTCATGCCCCAAATCGCCCCGTCCTCGTCCACCGTGATGAAACAGTCGCGGGCGGCATCGACGACGGCGTGATAGCGCGCACTGCGCTGGGCGCGCAGCTTGCGTTCCCGTTCCACCGCCGCGGTCTGGTCGTAGATCTGGATCAGGCAACCCACGCCCCGGCGGGTGCGGGTGGGGCGCACGACGATGGATTGTGCCACCCGCTCGTCGGTCATGCCGTCGCCGCGCAGCAACGGGAACAGGTCGTGATTGACGTGGTGGGAGATCACCGCCGACAATCCGGTGTCCAGCGCATCGCGCACCGCCAGTTCCACCCGCCCCCCCGCCATGGCCGGCAGCAGGGCGAACAGGTCCACCCCCACGGCCGTGCGGCGGGAAATGCCGGAATGGCGGACCATCCATGTGTTCCACAACGCGATCCGCCGGCCGTCATCGACGATGACCACCCCCATGTCCAGCTCGTCCATGACGGTGCGGGCGGTGGTGTCTGTCATGACCGGGCGGAGAGGGGGGTTAAGGGGCGTTGCGGGGATCGGGCAGGCCCCGGCGCACGCCGTCCACAGAGCGGGCGACGGCGCTGCGCAGGTTCGAGATGGCGTTCAGATCCATCAGCAGGATGATGAATCCACCGATGTCCCGGTCACGGATGGAAAAAGCGATGGAGGTGCACAGGATGACGCCGCTGTCGCCGTCGCGGATGGTGCGTTTGAAGATCTGTTCCCCACCGCCCTGGAAACAGTGGGGCAGGGTGGCCTCGATCCGGCAGCCCAGCATGTTGGCGATGCCGGACAGGCAGTTGTTGAGGATGACGTTGCCGACCTCGATCATGGCATCCTCTTCCAGGTCGGCGATCTCCTCCAGCGACAGGTGCTCGCCGACGATGGCCTGGACCAGATGCAGGCTGCGGGCTTCGGGGAACACCAGCAGGGCGCGGCCGGAAAACGGGCCGCTGAACTGCTCGCCTACCGCGATCAGGGAGGTGTTGCGGTTGCCGGTGATGGTGCCCAGCGCCTCGGCCCGCGACACGGCGCGCACGTCGGGCACCGACATGGCGACCGGCTTTCCCACCATCCGGCTCAGGGCTGCCGCCGACCGGCTGACGGCCACGTTGAGCATTTCGGTGACGGCATCCCGTTCCAGCTCGTCGAACAGCATGGGCCGTTACACCCCTTCCACCATATCCGCACCGATGAAGGCGGCCGGATCGGCCATGAAACAGCCCAGATCGTCCCGCCGCACGGGCTTTCCCAGAAAGGCCACCCGCAGCCTTCGTGCCTCGGCAAGGATATCGTCCTGTGCGTTGGCGGTGACCAGCGCAATGGCGGTACCCGGATGGCGGGCGCGCATGACGGCGGCGGCGGACAGCCCGTCCACCCCCGGCATGTTGTAGTCCAGGAAGGCAACGTCGTAGCTGGACCGTTCCGACAGATCGAGGGCGGCTTCGGCGTCCGCCGCCTCGGTCACGTCGGCGGACACGCCCAGATCGTTGAGCAGGGCGCGCAGCGCCATACGGGCCAGCTTGCTGTCGTCCACCAGAAGAATGCGTGTGCGCGTAACCATGGTTCGTTGCTTTCTACCGAAGGGACCGTTTTCGTTTCACAAGGATGCGGGGTGGCGCAGCACCATCGCCATCTGGTCGTCCACGCGGCCGCACCCGTCGCGCATCAGCACGGCGGCGGCCAGGGCGGGATGGGTGTGAAGCAGGCGCCGTTCGACGAACAGCTCGGCCAGCCGGGAACAGCCGTCGCTGTGCAGGATCACATGGTCGCCGGCCTGCCAGGGAAGCCAGGCGGTGGGCGGCGGGGCGGCGTTGTAGCCCATCACCCCCCAGCGCCCGGCAAGCATGGCGACCGAACCCTGGTGAACCAGCATGGCGGCGATGTTGCCGACCCCGGCATAGCCGATGCGCTCCCGTTCCAGCCGCAGGACCATGGCGACCGCCCCGCGGGTGGCGCGCAGGCCTGCGTGGAGGTCGGCCAGCACCGTGCCGGGATCGGCGCCGTGGGGGGCGGCGGCGGCCATGGCTTCGGCCTTCCGCGCGGCGGCGGCGGCGGCTTCCCCGTGGCCCAGCCCGTCCACCGCCAGCACCAGCCCGTCGCCGCGCACCAGCCACCCGTCGCCGCACCAGTCGCCGCCACCCATGGCCAGCATCGCGGCTCCCCAGAACGCCGCGGGTGGGGGCAGGCCGGCGGGGTTGCCGCCGCCGCCGGCGGTGATGCGGGCCAGAACGGCGGTGCCGATCCCCGGCCGGGTGTGAATGTCGAACAGGTCGGCCAGTCGCCGCACCGCCCCCAGCCCATAGCCCAGCCCGCCGGCGGGCACCGTCCCCGGCGGATGGGACGGGCCGGCGATGGCGCGGCCCACGTCGGCGATGCCCGGCCCGTGGTCCAGCGCCATACATTCCACACCGGGGCATTCCACCCCGGGGATATAGCCGTCCCATCCTGCGGCCAGAGGGCGGAGCAGCAGGCTCCCCCCCTCCGGCGTGTGGTGCAGCAGGTTGCTGCCCAGCTCGCTCACCACCAGCGCCAGCCGGGCGGCGGCGTCCTCCTCCAGCCCCTGGGCGGCGGCCAGATCGGCGGCCAGACCGCGGGCCATCGTCAGGGCGGACGGGTCGTCGATCCTCAATCGGGTGTGGCAATGGGCGGGCAGCATCAGCGTTTCCACAGGATGATGGTGACGCGGGTCCCGGCCCCGGCGGCGGAATCGATGGCGAATTCATGCACCAGCCGCCGCGTGCCGGGCAGGCCCAGCCCCATGCCCTTGCCGGTGCTGTAGCCGTCCTGCATGGCGCGGCCCACATCGGGGATCCCCGGCCCCTGGTCGGTGAAGATCAGGCGCAGGCCGTTCCGGCCGCCGCGGTCCATCTCTTCGACATCCACCTGCCCGGTGCCGGCGTAGAGCACGATGTTGCGCACCAGCTCGCTGGCGGCGGTGATGAGCTTGGTCTGATCCACCAGCCCATAGCCCATGGCCTGTCCCGCCTCGTCCACCACCCGGTGGACGGTGGCCAGGGATTCCTCGCCGTGGATGGGGATGGTCGCGCGGATCGGGCGCGCGGTGGTCCTCACGCCGACCTGCCTGCGCGGGCGCGGAGATCCGCAAGGCCGTGCCTGACCGACAGGGCGGCGGGAATGCCCCCCAGATCCATACCCAGTTCGACCATCGTCATCGCGACCTCCGGGCGCAGGCCCGCCACCATGGTTTCCGCGCCCAGCAGGCGGATCATGGTGGCCATCACGTTCAGCACCCGCCCCATGTGTGAATCGATCATGCGCATCTGGGTCATGTCGATCAGCACGGCATGGGCCTGTTCCGTCACCAGCCGTTCGCCCACCTGCTGGGCCAGATGCTCGGCGTCGCTGTCGCCCAGCAGCGGCGGCAGGGTGACGACCAGAATGCCGTCCAGCGGCGTGATGTGGGCCTGGCGTGGGGTGGCCGTGGGCATGGGATCAGCCCCCCTTGACCACGGTGTAGTTCAGCTTGCCGAAGCAGTACCGCAAGCCCTCGGCCAGCGAGAACCGCGTCTCGATGGACGACAGGTTGATGCCCAGCGACACCATGACCTGGGCGATGGCCGGGCGGATGCCGGTGATGACGCATTCGGCCCCCATCAGCCGGGCCGCCGCCACCGTCTTGGCCAGATGCTGGGCGGTCTGGGTGTCCACCGTCGGCACGCCGCTGATGTCGAGAATGGCGTAGCGCGACCCGCTGCGGGCGATTTCGAACAGCAGCTTTTCGGTGATCGCCTGGGCGCGGCTGGAATCCAGCGTGCCGATGATGGGCAGGGACAGAACCCCCTCCCACAGCGGCACCACCGGGACCGACAGGTCCACCAGCTCCTGGTTCTGGCGGCGGATGATCTGTTCGCGCCGGTTGATGAAGGCGTCCATGGAATAAAGCCCCATGGCGTCGATCAGCTTGTGGATGTCCTCCATCGCCACCGATCCGCCGGAAAACGCCTCGTTCAGCACGTGCTTCAGGCTGAAGACGAAGGTGGCGGTCTGCGACGGGGTCAGGCCCCGCTCGGCAAACTCCACCGACAGCGCCGACAAAAGCCTCCGCAACCCGTCGGTCAGCACCGCCGGGGAAGCGCCCATCGCCTCGGTCACGGCGTCGAACAGCCCTTCGCACAGGTCGTCCACGATGCGGTGGTCGATCTGGGGCATGGGCAGGTATTCCCCCAGATAGGCCCGCCATGTGGTCAGCAGGCGCTGGCGTTCGCCCAGAAGGGACGTGGGCGAAAGGTCATGGAGAAAGGGCATGGCGGTGGCTTTCATGGCGAAAACGCTGGTGGGGGATCAGGATCGGGCGGTCAGGGCGTCGATGGCGCCAATCAGTTCCTGACGTTCGAACGGCTTGAACAGGATGCGGTCGGCCCCGAAATCCTCGTGCCGCGGAAGGTCCGTGCCGCCGGTGCCGTTGGGCGAACCGCCGGTGATGGCCAGAAAGCGGGTTTTCGGGGCCAGCGCCCGCCCTTCGCGGATCACGGCGATGCCGTCCTTGCCGGGCATCCAGATGTCGGTGACCACCACGTCGAACCCTTCGCGGTTCAGCCGGTCCAGCCCCTCGGCCCCGTCGCCGGCGGTGGCGACCGTGTGGCCTTGTCCTTCCAGCACCATGCGCAGGGAAAACACCACCGCCGGGATGTCTTCGATGACCAGAATGCGAGCCATGGCCGTTTCTCCTCAGGCTTCGGCGGGGGGGATGAATTCGGGCAGGAACACCGTGGCGACCGTGCCGGCGCCGGGGGTGCTGGCCAGGGTGATGTCGCCGCCCATGTCCTTGACGAGGCCGTAGGCGACCGACAGCCCAAGCCCGGTGCCCTGGCCCACGGGTTTGGTGGTGAAAAAGGGTTCGAAGGCGCGGTCCAGGGCGGTGCTGTCCATGCCGCAGCCGCTGTCGGCCACGGTGATGCGTGCACGCCGCGGCCCCGCCCCGCCGGGCGGATCCCGGTCACGGTCCAGATCCAGCGCCACGGCGATGGTGCCGGTGCCCCCCATGGCGGCGGCGGCATTGCCCGCCAGATTCAGCAGCACCTGGGCAAAGGCCGTGCGGTCGGCCCGGACCACCAGTGCGGCACCGTCGCCGTCGATGCGGGCATCGAGCGTCACCCCCGGCCCGACCGCCTTGCCCACCAGCGGCAGGGTGGCGGCCATCAGCACGCCCGCCGCCATCGGTTCGGCCCTGCGGTTGCCGGGGCGAGAAAAGGCCAGCAGGTCGCCGATGATCCGCCGCGCCTTGCGGGTGCAGTCCAGCACCATGTCCAGATACGGCCCGTCGGTATCGGCCGCGTGGCGGTCGGACAATTCCTCGGTCAGCAGGGTGATGGGCTGGAGCAGGTTGTTGATCTCGTGCGCCACGCCGCCCATCATGCGGCCCATCACCTCGATCCGCTGCCGCTGGCGTTCGGCTTCTTCCCGCCGGGCATCCTCGGTCACGTCGCTCTGAAAGCCGATGTAGGCGGTGACAGCGCCGTCGCCGCCGTGGATCGGGGCCAGCAGCAGCCCGTTGACGAAGGGGGTGCCGTCCTTGCGGTAATTCAGGATGCGGGTGTCGATCCGCTCCCCCGCGGCCACGGCGCGGCGGATGGCGGCCACGGCTTCGGGGTCGGTGTCCGGCCCCTGCAGAACCCGGCAGTTCCGCCCCAGGATGTCCGCCGGCTCATAGCCGGTCAGGCTCTGGAACCGGCGGTTGACGTAGACCAGCGGGGTGTCCGGCTGCTGGGCGTCGGCGACGGAAATGCTGATGGGGCAGGCATCGATGATGGCCAGCAGCGTCTGTTTGGAGCGCAGGGTGTCGTTCAGCGTCCCTTCGAAACGGCGTCGTTCGCTGATGTCCTGGATGGTGCCGGTGATCCGCTGCGGGCGCCCGCCGCCGGGTTCCACCAGGGCATCGCACGACAGATGGATGTCCCGCCCGGCCCCCCTCAGACGGAACTCACCACCCCGCACGGCGCCGCCGCGCGGCGCGAACAGGTCCAGCAGGCTGTCGCGGTCGCTGTCGGTCACGGCGTCGAGCAGGGCGGCCAGCCCCCGGCTGTCCATCCCGTCCACGCCATAGCGGCAGCCGATCCATTGCAGCCGCCCGGCGATGCCGCACGGGTCGGCGTCCCAGTCGGGTTCATGGCGGAACACGGCCAGGCGGGCGCCGTCCAGCGCCGCTTCCACGGCGTCGGGATCAGTCCGCATCACCCCGCTCCAGTGTGGCCCGATGCACGTCGCGCTGAGCATCGGAGATGTAGAGGCCGACCAGCCGGTCGGGGTCGATGTCGTCGGGCAGCAGGCTCAGGGCGTGGGCGATCACCCCCATCATCTGGCGGATGATGTCGTGTTCCTGCGCCTGGGCGAACAGCAGCCCGTCCAGCGCCTCCTGCATGGCGGCCGTCTCCCGCGCGTGGGCGGAATCCGCGGCCAGCAGCCCGTCGAGCCGGTCCAGGGTGGCGATCAGCTCCTGGCTGGATGATTCGAAACGGGCCTGCACCTCGGCCACCTGAGCCGACAGGACGCGGCAGACGCGTGAACAGTCTTCCTTCGAGCACACGGGGCGTCTCCTCCCCGCTCAGGACGGGAGAAGCTGTTTCAGGGTGGCGAGCAGCTCGTCGGGCGGGGTCGGCTTGGTCAGCCAGCCCGACGCCCCGGCGGACCGCGCCTCGTCCCGCTTGCCGGGCATGGATTCGGTGGTCAGCACCACGATGGGCGTGAAGCGGGTGGAGGAGTTCTTGCGCGCTTCGCGGATGAAGGTGATGCCGTCCATCACCGGCATGTTCAGATCGGTCAGGATCAGGTTGGGCCGGGTGCCGGATTTCAGCTTTTCCAGCCCGTCCTTGCCGTTGGCGGCGGTGACGACGGCATAGCCGGATTTCTGCAAAATCCGCGACAGGCTCATCACCATGGTGGGGGAATCGTCGAGGACGAGGATCGTGCTGCTCATCGGTCACGGCTTTCGTTGGGGACGCGGCCGGGGCTGCCGCCAAAGGGGGAAAGGGATGGGGAAAGGGCGGTGTTCGTCGGTGGGGTCGCCATGCCGCTGCCCACCTGCGTCAGCCGGTCGCGAAGCTGGTGCATGTGGGTGTCCACCTCGTTGGCGGTGTCGAGCACCAGCTCCGACAGCATGCCGCTGTTGGCGGCGATCTGGGCGGCTTCGCGGATTTCGCGCGACAGGCTGAACACGGCATTGCGCATCTGGCCCAGGCTGCCGTTCACCTCGCGGGCCAGGCCTTCCTGCTGCTGCACGGCGGCGGCGATGCGCTGGCTGGCGGCGTCCACCTGGGCGATGGTGTCCACCAGCCCGCGCAGCGCGTCCACCGATGCCGCCGTGGTGTCGCGCATGGATGCGATGCGGACGGTGATGGTCTCGGTCGCGGTGGCGGTCTGGTGGGCCAGCGCCTTCACCTCGCCCGCCACCACGGCGAACCCCCTGCCGGCGTCGCCCGCACGGGCGGCTTCGATGGTGGCGTTCAGCGCCAGCATCCGGGTCTGGCGGGCGATGTCGCCGATCAGGCCGACGGTGGCGCTGACGTCCTGGGCCAGCCCGGCCATGGTGTCCACGCAGTGGCGGGTCGTGTCGGCCCGTTCGGTGGCGTCGCGCACCACCCGCATGGTTTCGGTCATTTCGCCGACGATGATGTCGATGGCGCCGCTCAGCCCCTCGCCCACGCTGCCCAGCCGCTCGATGCAGTCCTCCGCCGCGCTGGCGCCGGCCATGGACTTGCCGAACTGTTCGTTGGCCTGCTCCGCGGCGGTGGCCATGTCCTGGGCCATTTCACGCATCTGGCTGTTTTCCTGCACCACCGCCGCGACCGAGGTTTCCACCTGATCGACGATGACGGAACTGAACAGGCTCATGGCCGTCTGCAGGTCGCGCGGGGTGCCGGAATCCGATGCCGCCAACACCGCGCTGTGCGGTTCGGCCCGCCCCTGCGCCGGAACGGCCGCCGCCGACGGATCCGACGGGGCGGGGGCCTTGCCGTTGCCGCCCGTCCGGGGGCCGCGGAACAGGGCGAAGCCGACGGCGGCGGCGGCCAGCAGCGCCAGAACGCGCGACGGCCAGGAAACATCCGGGAGTGTCGCAGCGCACAGGCACAGCACGACGGCGATTCCCAGAGGCACCATCACGCCAAGCGGCTGCCGGGAAGGTTTGTGAGCCGGCAGAGGGAAATCGGCGGCCAGCGCCATCGGCGACCCCTTGTCTTCAGTTCGTCTGTCACCATGGGCCGGGCTTGCGCAAAACACCAGTTAGGGTCAACCCTGAGGTATGCCCTTTGTCTGGGTTTTGTTATGATGAAAGTATATTGCCTTGTCCGAGACGGCGTTCCGTTTGCCCCGTCGGTGGGCACGGCCGTCCGGTCACGCCTGCGTTCAGTCAGGCATGTGCCGCCGGGCATCGGTCAGGACATACCCTTGGCGGTCTTACGCCCCCATGGCCAGGAGCGGCGGCATCTCATCCCCGGTTCCATCCATGCCGGCGATTTCCCACATGCGGGCCAGCTCGATCAGGGATGATGCCCCGGTCTTTTCCATGATGTGGGCGCGGTGAACTTCCACCGTCTTGATGCTGATCCCCAATTCCCAGGCGATGCATTTGTTCTGCCTGCCGCCGATGACCAGATGAAGAACCTGCGATTCCCGGCTGGACAGGGTGGACAGGCGTTCGGTGGCGTTGCGGCGACGGGTATGAAGCCGTGCCCGTGCCCGTCCGATAACCTGGCAATTCTGTATCTTTTCCAGGAAAGCGGTGTTGCTGAATGGTTTGGCCAAAAAATCGGTGGCCCCGGCCTTCATGGCGCGAACGGCCAGATCAACATCGGCGAATCCGGTTATGACCAATATCGGAAGATCAGAGTATTGGTTCTGTAAAATTTCAACCAAGCGAATCCCGTCCATATCCGGCAGGCGGACGTCGGTGACGATGCACCCTCCGCTGCCTGAGTAAGAGGCAAGGAATTCGGCGGCCGTTCCATATTCGTGGCTCTTGATTCCCGCTCCGGTCAATCCATTGGCAAGTGCCCGACGGATGCCCGGATCATCATCAATAATGTGGGCAGCTTCCTGTGTATTCATCGGGATTCCTGTGGTCTCATGTGGTTTTATGGGCGAATGACTACACCAAAATGGATACAAGACATAAATGCTATGGGGAATTAATTGATTAAAAGTTAAGGTTTTAATTTTGGTCAATTTTGTATGTAAATGATTTTCCAGAGCTGGATTTTTGTATTGAGAGTTAATGTCAATTAATTATGCAAATATTTCATTTGTATCGAAGTAATTATACGGAGAGAATTTCTTGCGAAAAACAACATCATTCTTGTGTTGATTGGGAGTAGAATAGGAACGATGTCAAAGACGGTCTCGGTGCCGCCCCGCCCACACGCACCCTCCGTTGCAGGAGTGTTGGCCGGCATCCCCGCATCGGTGATCCTGCGGCCCGGGTGGGATCCGGCCGGGCCTTATCATTTTGCATATGATTGGAATGAACGGCAGTCCTGCCGCGTCATGCCTGCCCGGCTGTCAGGCTGGGCAGGTCCACACTGACGCGGGTGCCGCCCGGGTATGAATCGATGGCGAGCCGGGCGCCGATGGCCTGGGCGCGCCGGCGCATGTTGGCAAGGCCGTAACCGCCGGGGCGGTCGGCGGCACCGCCTTTCCCCCGATCCGCGACCACCACGCGCACCCCGCCGTCCGTGGGCGAAATCTCGATCATCACCCGGTCGGCGCCCGAATGCCGGGCGGCGTTGATGGTCGCTTCCTGGAGCAGGCGGAACAGCTCCAGCACCGTCGAGGACGACCAGCCCGACGCTTCCGGCAGAACATGCATCCGCCAGTCCAGCGTGATACCCAATGCCCGGAGCTGGGGTTCGATGTGGTCGCGGAAATTCGCCAGCATCATGCCGGGGTCGTCCCCGACCTCGGCCATGGAGGCGATGACCAGACGCAGGTCGGCCAGCGCCCGGCGCGCCGCCGCGCCGAGGTCGCGGGCATCGGCGTCCGCCCGGCCGCTGAGCGCCACCATCGACACCAGTTGCCCGGCCAGCCCGTCGTGCAGGTCGCGGGTCAGGCGCGACCGTTCGGCTTCCAGCGCGATGGCCTTTTCCTGGGCCTGCTCGCGCGTCAGGCTGATGCGCAGTGCGGTTTCCGCCTCGGCGATTTCCCGGCGCAGCTTGGCATTGAACTGGTCCACCGCGTTGAGCGCCCTCGCGAAGCGCCACACCAGCACGATGCCGGTGATGCTCAGAAGCATGAGCACGGGGATGGAAAACGGGTTGATGAACAGCCGTTTGCCGGTCGTGCCGTACAGGATCGGCAATTCATGCACGACCATCAGCACCGCCAGCAGGGTGGCGCCCAGAATCACATGGGCACCGCCGTTGCCGCGCCGGAAGGCGGCGTGGAGAAGCACCGCAACGGCGCCGCAGGCCAGGATCATGGCCGCCGGGACCGACACGGACCACGTCACGGCCTGAAAAATGTCGGGGGACAGGAACAGGAAGCTGAAGGTTGTTCCAAGCGGCAGCACGGCAACCAGAAAGCTGGCCCGCGGCAACCGCCTGTCGATGAAGCTGAAGGCGAACGGAACGAACAGCGCTGTCACCCAGGAAAACGACAGGTTGGACAACTGCATGACCAGGGGAGAGGCCAGCGTTTCCGGGATGATGAAAGCGATGTTGCTGGTGGAGTTGAACAGCAGGATGCCGGCGCACAGGATATAGGACCATTCGGAACGGCGCACCATCCAGACAATCGCCAAAAGCACACTGAAGGCGATTTGCCACGCGAACAGCAGTTGCGGCAGCATGACCAGAAGGAAATGATGCTGCTGGTACACGGGCCGCAGCAGGCTGTCCGGCCCGGCATGAAGGCTGCTGAGATAGTTTTTCCGCCCGAACAGCATCACCGCGCGGATCTCCACGGTGTTGATGCCGTCCTTCAGCACCGGGGCCGGGATCGGGACGATGTCCGGCCAGATCAAGGTGACCACCTGTCCCGAATGGGTCCAGTCGCTGTCATACAGCAAGGCGCCGTTGACCCGCACGAGAATGCGGCCGGAATAGCTCGGAATCAGCACGGACCATGGGCCGGGGCTGTCCGGCGGATGGTCGAATTCCAGCCGGTAGAGGCCCCCCCCGAACCGGCCCGTGCCGGGCACCGTCATGCTGTGGGGCAGGGAAACGGTGGACTCCGGCACGTCTGCCGGCCGGTCAAGGTCCGTCAGCGGCTGAAACAGGGCATGATCGAGGTGCACCCCACCCCGAGGCGGGGGCAACTGGAAGAGCCAGGTGCCGATGCCCACCGTCAGAACCGCCAGATAGAACAGGATGATGGTGGTGCGTCGCCGGACCGGAGACGGCGCCTTCCCGTTCCGGCGGGTCTCCACGGGAAGGTCGGTCACGCTGTCACTCTCCCAGCCGGATCAGCTTGCGTTCGATGGCTTCGAACACCGCCTCGGAGCGGGAATTCACCTCCAGCTTGCGGTAGATGTTCTTGATGTAGGAGGGAACGGTTTGGCGCGACAGCCCCAGCCGGTCGGCGATGTCGTTGTAGGTGAAGCCCTTGGCGATGCCCCATAGGATATCGGTCTCACGCGGGGTCAGCAGCGGCGCCGGTTGCTGCGGTGGGCTGAAGGAGCCATCCTGAACCCGGCGGATGATGTAGCGGGCGATGGACGCCGAGATGGGCGAACGCCCTTCGATCAGGCCGTGGACCGCATCCACCATGTCCACCGGCTGGGAATCCTTGAGGATGTAGCCCGATGCCCCGGCGCGGATCGCCGTCACCACGCTGTCCTCGTCGCCCAGCACCGAAATCACCATGATCTCCGTGGCGGGATAGCGTTCCCGCACCTCGCAGATCAGGTCGGCGCCGTGGCCGTCGGGCAGCCGCAGGTCGGTGATGAGAACCGTCGGCACGAAACGGTCGCACGCGGCCCGTGCCGACGCCAGAGTATCGACGGCGGCCAGCAGCTCGATACCGTTGCCGGCCGCCAGGGTTTCCGCCAGATGGTCGCGTGTTGGCGGATCGTCTTCGACCAGAACGACCGTGACGCGGCGGGAACTAGGAAAAGCATCATCGTCCGGGCGCGATGTCATGGGGTCTCCGCGGTCCTCGAACGGCATGGCCCGGACCGGCTGCGGCCGCCGCCATCATCTGCAAAAAACAAGGTAACGGCGCCAAACCATAATCGGCGTCTTCCGCCTCGGCAACCCTCTATGAGGTGTGTTCCCCGTCCCCCCATATTCATGGGGGATGCGGTGCCGGCC
Source organism: uncultured Rhodospirillaceae bacterium (assembly GCA_937927415.1). Taxonomy (GTDB): domain Bacteria; phylum Pseudomonadota; class Alphaproteobacteria; order Azospirillales; family Azospirillaceae; genus Azospirillum. Next base: position 138,784 of record CALBDS010000003.1, on the reverse strand, counting down.
GGTGCCTGACATCCCATACCCCCCTGTTCCCATACCCCCATGTTCATGGGGTGCCGCATGGCCCATCGGCTTCGTATGGTTGAAACCAGCAAGCGTTTCATCCAGGCGCACGGCACAACCTTTTCCTGAACCGGCCTCGCGGCCGGGATGATCGGGCTTGGGGCCGCGGGTGCCGGCGGAACGCGATCATGCGGGACAATCAGGGGGCACACCGTGAGCGGAGCGAAGCGTCTTGCCAGGACTGTCGGCATCTCCAAGCGGACGGTGGTTCCCAAACAGGCGTTGGTTCAGGACGGACTTTCCGTCCATGCGCCATGGCGCGGTCGGCGCCGGCTTTCCCGGCAATCCCTGGGGTTGATGACCAGCGTTGCCCTGGTGGCGGGGGCCTGGGCGCCGGCCCTGGCGCAGACCCTGCCCATCGGCCCCTCGGTCGCCGCCGGGGCGGTGTCCATCGCCACGCCGTCGGGCACCAGTGTCATCATCAACCAGACCTCCCGGAACGCCGTCGTCAACTGGAACAGCTTTTCCATCGGGGCGGGGAACAGCGTCGCCATCAACAACGGCAGCGGTGCCACGCTGAACCGGGTCACCGGTAACATCCCCTCGCGCATCGACGGTTCGTTGACGGCCACCGGCTCGGTCTATCTGGTCAACCCCGCGGGCGTGGCGGTCGGCCCCGGCGGAAAGGTCGCCACCGGCGGATCGTTCACCGCCTCCACCCTCGACATTCCCGACGCGGCGTTTCTGAAGGGCGGGGAGAAGAGCTTTTCCGGCACCTCCAAGGCGACGGTGACCAACGCCGGATCCATCGGCGCGCTGGGCGGCGACGTGGCGCTGATCGCGCGGGAGGTGAGCAACACCGGCACGCTGACCGCCCCCAACGGCACCGTCGGGCTGGCCGCCGGCTATGAAGTGCTGGTGAAGGATGGCGCGGTCGAGGGCGGCAAGTTCCAGGTCAAGGTCGGCGGCGCCGACACCGCGGCCCGGACGTCGGGACGGATCGCGGCGGCGGCGGCGGAGATCCGCGCCAACGGCGGCAACGTCTATGCCCTGGCCGGCAACACCGGCGGCGTGGTCGCCGCCACCGGCACCGCCGAAAAGGGCGGGCGCATCTATCTGACCGCCGGCGATACCGGCACGGTGGAGGCGGGCGGCACCGTCACCGCCACCCGGACGGGGGAAAACGGCACCGTCCAGGGCGGCGACATCCGGGTGTCCGGCGGTGCTGCCACGGTCACCGGCGCGTTGTCGGCCAAGGGAACCGGGGCCAAGGGCGGCACGGTGGCGGTGGCCGGCTCGTCGGTGAAAGTGACCGACACGGCCACGGTGGACGCCTCCGGCAGCCGCGGCGGCGCCATTGCGGTGGGCGGCGACTATCAGGGCGGCAAGGACGCCGCCCGCAAGACGCTGAAGGACGCTGTGGCGAACGCCAAAACGACCACCATCGCCGCCGGGGCGCGGCTGTCCGCCGACGGTGCCGCCGGCGATGGTGGCAGCGTGGTGGTGTGGTCAGACGAGCATACGGACTTCGCCGGTACGATCACGGCGCGGGGGGCCGGTGCGGGCGGCAAGGGCGGTGATGCCGAGGTGTCGGGCAAGGCAACCCTGTCCTTCCGCGGCACCGCGGACCTGACCGCGGCGGCGGGTCCGTTCGGCACGCTGCTGCTCGACCCCTACAACGTGACGATTTCCGCGGGATCGGACAGCACCATCTCCGGCATGTATACCGCCAACGGCAACGACAGCGTGCTCAGCGTTGCCACCCTGAACAACGCCCTGACATCGGCCTATGTCACGGTGTCCACCGGGTCGGGCGGCAGCCAGGAGGGCACCATCACCGTGGCGGCACCCGTGACATGGTCCACCGCCGCCTATCTGATGCTCGACGCGGCCGGCGATATCGTCATCAACGCCCCGATCACCGCGACGGGAGACGGTGCCAGGCTGACCCTGCAATACGGCGTGGGCCGGGGGTATACGATCGCAAGCAATGCGTCGGTCACGATGTCGGGTTCCGGCACCACGATGCGGATCGGTGAGACGGGATCGCTCCAGTACTACCAGACGATTTCCAGCATGCAGGCTCTGGATTCCATCGACAGCACCGGGACGACGGGGCGTTACGCGCTGGTCAAAAACCTGGACGCGGCGGGAACCACCTACACCAGCTCGCTGGTGGCCCAAACCTTCACCGGAACCTTCATCGGGCTGGGCAACACCATCTCCAACCTGACGATCAAAGCCCCCGAGACGGATAACATCGGCCTGTTCGCGACGATCGGCAGCGGTGGCACGGTGAGGGATCTCACCCTGACCGGCGCCAGCCTGAGCGGCAAGGGCTCTGTCGGCGTTCTGGTCGGCAGCAGCGCCGGCACCATCACCCGAACCCATGTCACAGGGAGCGTGACCGGGGCCGGCGGCAACGTCGGCGGTCTGATCGGTGCCAACACGGGGACCGTCACCCTATCCGATGCCATGGGAAGCGTGACCGGGACCGGCGGCAACGTCGGTGGTCTGGCCGGTTCCAGCACCGGAACCATCGGTCAGTCCTATGCCGCGACGGTTGTGACGGGATCTGGTGGCAACGTCGGCGGTCTGGCCGGTACCAACACCGGGACCATCATCCAATCCTATGCCACCGGCAGCGTGACGGGTGGCAACGGCAGCACCGGCGGTTTTGTCGGTCTCAACAATGAGAGCGGCTCCATTACGGATGCCTACACCACGGCAAGCGTCACCAAAGGCACGAGCGTCGGCGGTTTTGTCGGGATGAACGACGGCAGCGCCACCATTGCGCGATCCTACGCCACGGGATCGATAGTGGGGCAGGGAAGCGCGTACACGGGTGGATTCCTCGGCGTTGTCGCCGGCGGCTTCATCTCCTCCTCCTATTGGGACACGGGCACGACAGGCCGGAACAACAGCGATGGCCCGGTCGATGGCTTGACCACGGCGGCCGCCTTTTCCTCCGCGTCCTATACCGGCTTCGACTTCGACAACACCTGGTATATGGTCGATGGATATACGCGGCCTTTCCTGCGGTCCGAATATTCCACCGTCATCGGCAACACCCATCAGCTTCAATTGATGGGGATGGCCCCGTCCGCCGCCTACACGCTGGCCACCGACATCGACGCCCGGGACACCGGCGGCAGCAGTGCCGCCGGTATGTGGCGCATCAGCGGAAACCAGAGCGGTTTCGCGCCGGTCGGGGATTCCCAGCAGTCCTTCACCGGCTCGCTCGACGGCCGCGGCCATGTCATCCGGGGGCTGACCTTCGCCTCCACGGATGGGGGGGCGAAGCTGGGGCTGTTCGGCGTCGTCGGCACGGCGGGCAGCATCCGCGACATCGGCCTGACCGATGTCACCATCACCGGCAGCGGGGCGCAGGCCGGCAGCCTTGTCAGCGAGAACAACGGCACCATCGTCAACGCCTATGCGGCCGGAACCGTGACGGGAGGGACCGGGGTCGGCGGTCTGGTCGGCCGCAACGTCGGTACCATCACGCAATCCCATGCGGCCGTCACCGTGACCGGAGACACCTATGTCGGTGGTCTCATCGGCATTAGTCAAGACGGCACGGTGTCCAAGGCCTACGCGACCGGGACGGTGAGCGGGGCCACGGCCGTCGGTGGCCTGATCGGCTCCATGGGGGTGGGGGGCGAACAGGCATTGCTTTCGGAGAGCTACGCCACCGGCGCGGTCACGGCGACGAACAACAGGGCCGGGGGCCTGGTGGGCGAGATGGCGGAGGAAGCCAACGCCAACAACGTCTACGCCACCGGATCGGTCACCGGCGCCATCAACGCCAGCAATGGTGATCATTACATCGGCGGCTTGGTGGGCGAATATAATTACGGCACCGGCTCCATCTCCCCCGGCTCCATCGTCAACGCCTATGCAACGGGACGGGTGACCCTGGCCGACACCTGCACCGCCAGCAACTGCAAGGCGGGTGGCCTGGCCGGGCGGAGCGACAGTGGCAGCATCAACTCCAGCTATTGGGACAAGGGCACGACGGGGCAGGCCAACGGAATCGGCAACGGCGCCAGCAACAACGTCACCGGCATCGAGACGGCGGACGCTTTCAGCGCCGCCACCTATGGGAACTTCGACCTGACGAATACGTGGTATCTGGTCGATGGGCAAACCCGGCCCTTCCTGCGCTCGGAACACGCGACATCCATCGTCAACGCCCACCAGCTTCAATTGATGGCGCTGGACCTGTCCGCCGCCTACACGCTGGCCGCCGACGTGGACGCCGGCGAAACGGGCGGCAGCAACGCGGCCGGCATGTGGAACATCAGCGGAAACAAGCACGGGTTCGTGCCGGTCGGAGGCAGTTCGACCCCGTTCACCGGCTCGCTCGACGGCCAGGGGCACGTCATCCAGAGGCTGGCGATCAGGCCGGAAGATTATTCAGGGAATCACGGGCTGTTCGGCGTTATCGGTGCTGCCGGCAACGTCCGCGACATCGGCCTGACCGATCTCGCCATCACCGGCGCCGGCAATACCGTCGGCGGTCTTGCCGGCCAGAACGGCGGTGCCATCACCAACGCCTATGTCACCGGAAGCGTCCAGGGGTCCATGAGCGGCGGTCTCGTCGGCAGGAACACCGGCACCATCAGCCGATCCTACAGCACGGCAACGGTGTCGCAACCCCCGATCGGCGGCGATGAGGTCGGCGGTCTGGTCTGGGAGAACACCGGCACGATCACCCAGTCCTATGCGACCGGAGACGTCACCGGCCGTAGCACGATCGGCGGCTTTGCCGCCAAGAATTCCGGCACGATCACCCAGTCCTACGCCACGGGGGCGCTGACCGGCACCATCGGCACGGATTTCGGCGGTTTCGTTGGCAACAACACGGGCAGCATTTCCCAATCCTACGCAACCGGGGGTGCGGTATCCGGCAACATTTCGGTCGGCGGCTTTGTCGGGATGAACAACGGCAATATCAGCCAATCCTATGCGGTGAAAGCCGTGTCGGGATCCTCGACGGTCGGCGGATTTTTTGGCTTCAATATCGGCGGCACGATCACATCCTCCTATTTCGACACCACCGTCGCCGGGACGACCGAACACGCCGGTTCCGCATCCACGGTGACGGGACTGACCGGCCTGACGACGGCGCAGTTCCAGGACACGGCGTCGTTCATGACGGGGGCCTCCGGCTGGGATTTCGACAGCGTTTGGGTGCCGCCCAGCAGCGGCTATTATCCCGTTCTCTACACCATGACGCCGGTGACCTGGGTCAAGGCCGTGTCGGCCGATACGGTCTATGGCAGCGGTTCGGGTACGGTGACGGCCATTGGCACGCAGAGCAGCCTCAGCACCTATATCTTCAGCAAGGCCGGCGACAGCCTGACCCTGACCGGCGCCACGATCGCCACCGATCCGACGGCCGCCGTTTCGGCGACCCCGACCACCGCCAGCCTGCCCGCGTCCAACGCGACGGTCACCAGCGCCAAGGGCACGGACTATCGCGTGTTCTACTATGGCAACGCCGCGCTGACCGTCACCCCGGCGGCGCTGACGATCACCGCCGACGATGCCACCAAGACCTACGGTGATACGGCAACCTTGAGCGGCTACACGGTCACGGGCCTGAAGAACAGCGACAGCGTGACCGGGGTCTCCCTGTCCAGCACCGGGTCGGCTGCCACCGCCGGGGTCGGCAGCTACACCATTACGGCGTCGTCGGCCCAGGGCACGGGGCTGTCCAACTACACGGTGAGCTACACCGGCGGGACGTTGACGGTGAACCCGGCGGCACTGACCATCACCGCCGACAACGCGGCCAAGACCTACGGCGACACGGCGAGCCTGACCGGCTACACGGTCACGGGGCTGAAGAACAGCGACAGCGTGACTGGGGTGACCCTTGCCAGCACCGGCGGCACGGCGGCGGCCGACGGGGTCGGCAGCTACACCATTACGGCGTCGTCGGCCCAGGGCACGGGGCTGTCCAATTACACGGTGAGCTACACCGGCGGCACGCTGACGGTGAACCCGGCAGCACTGACCGTCACCGCCGACGACGTGACCAAGACCTACGGCGACACGGCGAGCCTGACCGGCTACACGGTCACGGGCCTGAAGAACAGCGACAGCGTGACTGGGGTGACCCTTGCCAGCACCGGGTCAGCAGCCACCGCCGGGGTCGGCAGCTACAGCATCAGCGGTTCCAGCGCACAAGGCACGGGGCTGTCCAACTACACGGTGAGCTACACCGACGGCACGCTGACGGTGAATCCCGCCGCGCTGACGGTCACCGCCGACAACGCGGCCAAGACCTACGGCGACACGGCGAGCCTGACCGGCTACACGGTCACGGGGCTGAAGAACAGCGACAGCGTGACTGGGGTTTCTCTGTCCAGCAGCGGGGCGGTGGCGACCGCCGGGGTCGGCAGCTACAGCATCGATGCGTCGTCGGCCCAGGGCACGGGGCTGTCCAACTACACGGTGAGCTACACCGGCGGGACGCTGACGGTGAACCCGGCAGCATTGACCGTCACCGCCGGCAACGCCGCCAAGATCTATGGCGATACGGCGAGCCTGAGCGGCTACACGGTCACAGGGCTGAAGAACAGTGACAGCGTGACCGGGGTTTCCCTGTCCAGTGGCGGGACGGCGGCGACCGCCGGGGTCGGCAGCTACAGCATCGATGCGTCGTCGGCCCAGGGCACGGGGCTGTCCAATTACACGGTGAGCTACACCGGCGGCACGCTGACGGTAAACCCGGCGGCGCTGATGATCGCCGCCGACGATGCGACCAAGACCTACGGCGACACGGCGAGCCTGAGCGGCTACACGGTCATGGGCCTGAAGAACAGCGACAGCGTGACCGGGGTCTCCCTGTCCAGCATCGGCGCGGCTGCCACCGCCGGGATCGGCCGCTATGGCATCACGGCGACGGCGCTCCAGGGCAGCGGGCTGTCCAACTACAGGGTGGGCTATTCCGGCGGCACGCTGATGGTGAACCCGGCAGCACTGACCATCACCGCCGGCGACGTGACCAAGACCTACGGCGATACGGCGAGCCTGAGCGGCTACACGGCCACGGGGCTGAAGAACGGCGACGGCGTAACCGCGGTCAGCCTGTCCAGCGCCGGGTCGGCAGTCACCGCCGCTATCGGGAGCTACGGCATCGTCGCCGCGAACGCTCAAGGGGTGGGCCTGTCGAATTACGCCATCCGCTACGCCGATGGCACGCTGACGGTAAGCGCCCGTCCGATCGTGGTGACGGCGGATGCCCTCAGCCGCCTCGCCGGTACCGCGAACCCGGCCCTGACCTACAGCGTCGGCGGGCAGGGGCTGGTCAACGGCGATACGTTTACCGGCGCTCTGGTCACCACCGCCACCAACGCCGCCCCGGTGGGGGTCTACGCCATCACCCAAGGGACCCTGGCGGCCTCCCCCAACTACAGCCTTACCTTCAAACCGGCGGTGCTGACGGTGACGCCGGCTGGGGAAAGCGGAGGCACAGCGGCACCGGCGCGGATGGCCGAGGTGGTGCAGGTTCTCACCAGCGTGGTTCTGCCCCGGAATCTGGTGGTGGTCACCGCTTCGGATGTGACCCCGCTCGTCCAGAACCGCGACACCTCTATGCCCGCCTCGCCCTCCTCCTCTTCGGCGGCTTTCAGCGGTGCAAACGCAAACGCTGTCGCGGGGGCACCCGACGCATCCACCGGAGGTTCCGGCCCCGGAGAAACCACCGGCACCGCTGCCGCCTGTACCGGCGGTGCGGCGACCAACGGCGCATGCACGACCACACCGCATCCGGAGAACACGCGTGTCGGCCAATTCCTCCGCTTCTCCATGCGCTGACGAACGGAACGGATCGGCCATGACCATCGCATCGTCCACCATTTCTCCCCGCCACTCCCGGCCGCGCGGCCTGTCACCCTGGCTTGCCGCCCCGGCGGTGCTGATCGGCCTGCTGGAGCCGTTGACGGGTCCGGCGTCGGCCCAGACCCCGGTGACGGTGGAGCGCAACCTGCCGCCCGCCGCCGCCGGCAGCGGTGGCGGGCTGCGCACCGACGCCAGTCCGGCCAATGACGCCGACGACACCCCGCTCGGCGTCGATCTGGTGGGCATCCGCCTGATCGGGCTGAACGATCCGGTCTTGCCCGCCCCGCCGGTCGGCATCACCGTTTCCGGAGCGGAGGGCCTCGACCGGCAGCAATTCGCCGATGTGCTCGGCCCCTTCCTCGACCAACCGCTTTCACGCAAGCGGCTGGCGGATGTCCAGGCCGCCGTCGCCAAGGCCTACCGCGAGGCCGGATGGCCGTTCGTCTCGGTCACCGCCCCGCCCCAGGAGATCACCCGGGGCGTGCTGCATCTGCGCGTCGTGCCCTTCCGGACCGGCAAGGTCCAGGTGAAGGCGACGGACGGCACCGCCGCCGGCCCGGATTTCGCCGCCACCGTGCGGGCACCTGCCGGTGCGCTGATCGACGCCGACCGTATTTCCGAGGATCTCGACTGGCTGAACCGCTTCCCCTACCGGCAACTCAATGGGGTGTTCGAACCGGGATCCGATCCCGGCTTCAGCGACCTGACGCTGGAAGTCAGCCGCCGCCGGCCATGGCAGGTCTTTGCCGGGGTATCCAACACCGGCACCCTGCACAACCGGAGCCTGGACCGCGCCTTCATCGGTTTTGCCGCCGGGATCGAGGCGCTTCACGACCTTACCCTGTCGTACCAGTTGACCGGCAGCCACGACGTGGTGTCCGATCCCGGTTCCCTGGCGCTGTCGGGGCGCAACCGTCCGTCCTATGCCAGCCATGCCGGGCGCATCATCATCCCCACAGTCGCACGGCAGGCGCTGAGCCTGACCCCGAATTTCGTCGCCACGTCTCAGGACAGCCTTGGCGGCCTTCTGACCATCCGCAACACCACGATTGAGCTGCCGGTTCTCTACCGCTCGGCGCTGTCGAACATCGCCGGGGGCCTTGCCGGGTGGGGTGACCTTTACGGCGGCGTGACGCCGAAGTGGCTGTCGCGCAAGGCGCTGAGCCTGGGAACCGAACTGGCCAGCGGGTCCGCCGGGGTGTTTGACCTGACCGTCGGCTGGGGCGGCTCCTGGCTTCAGACCGGCGGCGGCTCCACCGCCATCGACCTGCGCGCCGTGGTCAACCGGGCCGGCGTGGTTCCCGGCAACAGCCGTGCCGCGTGGAACAGCTTTTCCAACGGCCGCGTCGATGGTGCCGATTACGCCTATCTCTATGGGGTGGTCAGCCGCACGACCCCGCTTGCCGGCGCCGGGTGGCTGGGTGGTGCCTCATGGAACGCCGACTTCACCGGCCAGATGGCGGGAAAGGCGCTGCCGGAAACCGAACAGCTCGCCATCGGCGGGCTTTACGCCACCCGCGGCTATACGTTGAACGACGGCAGCGTCGATGCCGGTTTCGTGTTGCGCAACGAAATCCGGTTGCCGTCGTTCGCCGCGCTGGGCCGTCTGGGGAGCGCCGGGACCGGCGCGGTGGAGGACGCCGTTTCTCCTTTCGTGTTTCTCGACGTCAGCCACGGCCACAACTACAACTTCGGCGTTTTGCAGGGGATCGGCGAGCGGGCCGACACCACGCTGGTGGGGCTGGGCACCGGCCTCGACTACACGCTGGGGCAGACGCTGCAGGCCGGTGTGAACGTCGGCGTGGCGCTCACCGACGGGCCGGAAACCAGCCACGGAACCCTGACCGCCCAGGCCAGGATCCTGGTGTCGTTCTAAAACTTCGCCATGGCGATGAGTTCGAACACGGTGGTGTTCGTGTCGCCGCCCAGCAATTGCTTGCCGCCGGACCCGGCATCGAACCGGCCGGCAACACCGCTCAGCGTCAGGTTCTCGGTCGCCATCCAATCGACGACGAGGTTGATTTCGTTCCCCACATGATCAGACGTGATCCCCTCCGGCTTGCGGTCGAAGGTGAAGTGGTAATAGAGCGCCGACACGGTGACCGTTTCCAGGGGCTGGATCGAGGCTTGCAGCGACTGGACGTTGACGTTCGTGTTCATCACCGGGAAGAAATACTGCCCGGCGACCTCGCCCTGGAACCATGTGCCCCAGCCGCGGACACCGCCGCCGTAGTGCAGCGGGTCGAAGGCTTCGCTGGTGCCGCTCGATGCCTTGTCGCCGCTGAAATGGCTGTAGCGGTAGGTCAGTTTCGGGGTCCAGCCGACGCGTGACAGGGTATAGCCGGCCTCGCCGTACCAGGCGTGGGCATCGACCTCCGCCCCGGTCCGGCTGTTCCGTTCCCGCACATATTCGGCCGACAGGAACAGGTCCGGCACACCGGGAACGAAAGCCCCCTGGGCGCGCAGGTCGAAAACGCGCATGCCGTCGCGGGTCGGCAGGCTGGAGTCCGCGATCCGCATGACGGCGCCGCCGATGGCGCTCTTGCCGTCCGGTCCGGTGCGCCATTCCACATTGGCGCCGTGGATGACATCCGACCCGCTGTCCCTGTCGCTCTTCAGCCGGAACAGATCGGCGTGGAACGGCTTGATATCGACCTTCGCCACCACGGTGGACGGCCCCCAGCCGGTGCGCGGGGCCAGCCAATAGGCCCCGTCGCGTCGTCCGTCGGCGTTGCCGTCGTTGATGAGGAAGCCGTCGCCGATGTTGAACGGCTGCCGCCCCGCCGTGATGTCGATGGCATCGTCCCCCAGGCCGGAGAAGAGCGCACCCGAACGCCAGCCGGCGTAAAGATGATCGACGTCGAACCGTCCCATGCGCCCCTGGACGACACCGCCGGCATCGCCGTCGCCGGCCGTGCCGGCCCCCAGCACCCGCACGCCGGTGTAGAAGGCCCCGGCATGGTCGGTTGACAGGGTGACCTTGGCGTTGGGGGCGAGGAAGCCTTCGCTCCAGCCCCGGTTCCGGTCGGTTTCCCCGTCCGCCTTGGGAACCCCGGCCCCGAGGTTGGCATTGCCGACATGGAAGAGGCCGGCGCCCGCGGTCAGCCCGACATCCACCGTCACGCCGCCCTTGTCGATGACGGTGGTGTCGGCGTGGGCGCCGCCGGGCAGGGCGAGCAGGGCCGTTCCGCCCAGCAGCAGCGCCGGGAGCAGGCGTGCGGCGGGCCGTGGCGCGACGCGATGCGCGTTGCACATGGAAGGTCTCTCCTGATGTTTTGAATGTTTTGGGCTTTGTGCGCGGCGGGGCGCCGCGGGGCTGCCGGCCCCGTTACTCGAAGGCTTTTCCGAGTCTGGCGTACACGTCCGGGCGCTGGGTGCGGATGCGGCTGGCGAACGCCATGCCCAGCAGGCCGACCACCAGGATGTCATAGGGGAAGGAGGCGACGATCCAGCTTTCGCTGCCGGCCAGCAGCGGCAGGTTGGAAATCACCAGCCCCAGCATGGCCAGCAGGCCGAAGAAGGCGGCCAGCGGTGCCACGGTGGTGGTCCAGACGGTGTGACCGTGATCGTTCTTGCGGAAATAATGGATGATGGCGACGGAAACCAGCGCCTGCACCGACAGGATGCCGATCACGGTCAGCGCCGACATCCAGGAAAAGATCACCGTGTAGGGATCGGCGCCGGAGCCGATGAACAGGGCCAGGATCACGGCTGCCACCAGACTTTGAAACAGCCCGGCGACATAAGGGGAGCCGTGGCGGTCATGCACCCTGCCCAGCATCTTCATGGCCAGACCTTCGCGGCCAAGGGCGAAGAAATAGCGGTTGATGGTGTTGTGCAGCGACAGAACGCAGGCGAACAGGCTGGTGATCAGCAGCAGGTTCATGGCCTTTCCCGACCATGCGCCCAGCACCGCATCCGATGCCCGGAAGAAGAAGCTGTCCAGCCCGGCGTTGGCGATCTCCTGCACCTTGGACGGGCCGTAGTACTGGACGATGGCCCAGGTGGAGAAGGCATAGAAGACGGTGATCGAAATCACGGCTACATAGGTGGCGCGGGAAATCGTCTTTTTGGGATCGACCGCTTCCTCCCCGAAAATCGCCGTGGCTTCGAACCCGATGAAGGAGCCGACGACGAACACCAGTGCCGCCCCCAGGCCGGGGACGAACACATCGGCCGGCGCGAAGGAGGAGAAGGACAGCCCCTCCGGAAAGCCGCCGCGGTACAGGATGGCGACGTCCAGCAGGAACAGGATGGCGACTTCGGCGACCATGCAGACGCCGAGAATGGCGCCGGAAAAGGCGATGTTCCGTTGCCCGCAGATCAGCACCAGACCCAGGGCGGCATAAGAACACGCCCACCACGGCACCGTCAGGCCGTAGCTTTCAAAGGCGGCGGCGGTGAACACGCCGAACAGCGAATAAACGGCGATCTGCACCGCGCTGTAGGTGACCAGCGCGATCATCGCGCCGCCCACGCCCACCTCCTTGCCGATGCCGTTGGAGATATAGGTGTAGAAAGCCCCGGTGCCGCCGACGTGGTGGCTCATGGCGGTGAAGCCGACGGCGAAGACGACATAGAGCAGACCGGCCAGCAGAAAGGCGCCCGGCACCCCGGCCCCGTTCCCGAAGGCGAAGGCGGGGGGCGAGGCCCCGACCACGGCCGTCAGCGGTGCCGCGGCGGCGACGACAAAGAAGACGATTTCGGCCAGACCGATCGAATTCTTTGCCAGCCGGGTCGAAGCACCCGCGTGATGTCCTCCATGTTCCATGACAACTCCCGTTCCCGAAATCGTTGAGGTGAGCTTATCTCTTTTGGGCGTGCTTAAGCGTCGCAGACCTCGAACGCCTTGGTCAGTGCGTTGACAAGCTGATCGACCTCTTCCTGTGTGATGACCAGAACCGGGGACAGGATGAGCTTGGTGCCCACCGGGCGGACGATAGCGCCGAAACGCCGGGCCTGTTCGGCGATTTTCTCGGCAAAGCCGCTGGCCGGGTCGATGGGCTGGCGGGTCTTGCGGTCGGCCACCAGATCGATGGCGAGCATCAGCCCCTTGCCGCGGACCTCGCCCACCGAACGGGTGGTTTCCTCCAGCGGCTTCAGCCCGGCCAGCAGGTGCGCCCCCTGTCGTGCGGCGTTGGCCGGCAGATCCTCCTTTTCGACGATTTCCAGGCAGGCCAGGGCCGCCGCGCACGCCACCGGATGGCCGGTGTAGGTGTAGCCGTGCATGATCAGGCCGGCGGGGCTGTTGTCAGCGTCCCAGGCGGACGCGACGCGCCGGTTGACCACGGTGGCGCCCAATGCTGCGTAACCGGCGGTGATGCCCTTGGCCAGACACATGATATCGGGCTTCACGCCCCAGCCGCGGGCGCCGAACATCGCGCCCGAACGGCCGAAGCCGGTCACCACCTCGTCGGCGATCAGCAGCACGTTGTGACGGTCGCAGACCTCCCGCACCAGGGGCCAGAAATTGGCCGGGGGAACGATCACCCCGCCGGCCCCCTGGATCGGTTCGGCGATGAAGGCGGCGACGGTGTTGCCGCCCTCGTACTCCAGCAGACGGTCAAGCTGGGCGGCGCAGATCCGGCCCAGTTCGTCGGCGTCGTCGGTCCACGGGTTGCGGTAGGGCCAGGGGGTGTCGATCTGGAAGCAGCCGGGCAGCAGCGGCGCATAGGTGCCGCGGAACACCGGGCTGCCGTTGACCGAGGTGCCGCCCAGATGCACCCCGTGGTACGCCTGTTTCAGCGAAACGAACTTGGTCTTTTCCGGCTGGCCCATCAGCTTCCAGTACTGGCGGGACAGCTTCAGCGCGGTTTCCACCGCGTCCGATCCGCCGCTGGAAAACAGCACCTTGGCCATGTCCTCCTGGGCGGACATCTCCAGCACCCGGGCCGCCAGTTCGATGGACGGGGCGGTGGTGGTGCCGTCGAAGCTGGAGTAATAGCAGATGCGATCCATCTGCTCGATCATCGCCTGCTTCACCTCAGCCCGGTTGTGGCCGACGTTGACATTCCACAAGCCGCCCAGACCATCGACGTAACGGTTGCCGTCGATATCCTCGACATAGGCGCCGTCGCCCTTGACGATGATAAGGGGGGGCTGGTGCAGCGATTTGTTGGGGTGGGTCATCGGGTGCCACTGCACCCGGCCGTTCAATTCCTTCAAGCGATTGGCGTTGCTCGCGACCATGACGGCGATTCCTGTCGATAGGGGGGAATGAAAGGGGAAACAGTCGGTTTTGCCGGTGCCGGGTGCGGCATCAGGCGGGCAGGGCGATGCACACCGATTTCGTTTCCAGGTAATGGTCGAGCACGGCGGAGCCATGCTCGCGGCCGATGCCGGATTCCTTGTAGCCGCCGAACGGCATCGACGGGTCGAGGACGTTGTGGGTGTTGACCCAGACGGTCCCGGCCTTGACACGGGCGGCGACCGTGTGGGCGGTGGCAAGGTCGCGGGTCCACACCGACGCCCCCAGCCCGTAGCGGGTGGCGTTGGCCCGCGCGATCACCTCGTCCACATCGGTGAACGGCATCGCCACCGCCACCGGGCCGAACACCTCTTCCTGAACGATTTCCATGTCGTCGCGGGTGTCGATCAGCAGGGTCGGCTTGACGAAGAAGCCGGGGCCGTCGCCGGCGGTGCCGCCGCTGAGAGCCTCCGCACCGTTTTCCAGGGCGCGCTCGACGAAGCCCAGAACCCGTTTTTGCTGCTGGGCCGACACCAGCGGGTTGATCTGGTTTTCCGGGATCAGCCCGCCGCCGATTTTCAGGGACCGGGCGATGCCCGCCACCTCCGCCACCACCCGGTCGAAGATGCTGGCATGGATGTAGAGGCGGGAACCGCAGGTGCAGACCTGCCCCTGGTTGAAGAAGATGCCGAGGTTGGCGGCCAGCCCGGAAAGCCCCAGATCCATGTCGGGGAACATGATCATCGGCGATTTGCCGCCCAATTCCAGGGAGAAGCGGGCCATGCGGGCCACCGCCGCCGCCCCCACCAGCTTGCCCACCTCGGTCGATCCGGTGAAGGCGATCTTATCGACGCCGGGGTGGGCGGCCAGCGCGGCCCCCGCCTCGTGGCCGGTGCCGGTGACGACGTTGACCACCCCCGGCGGGATGCCGGCTTCCAGGCACAATTCGCCCAGGCGCAGCGCGGTCATCGGGGTTTCTTCGGCCGGTTTCAGCACCACGGTGCAGCCGCAGGCCAGGGCCGGGCCGATCTTCCACACCGCCATGCCCAGGGGGAAATTCCACGGCACGATGGCGCCGACCACGCCCACCGGCTCGCGCACGGTGTAGGCGTGATAGCGTGCCGCACCCGGTGCCCTGATCGACACATTGAGGGTCGAGCCTTCCAGCCGCGTGGCCCAGCCGGCCATATAGCGCAGGAATTCAACCGAGCCGCCGACCTCGATCATCCGCGACAGGGTGATGGATTTGCCGTTGTTGACGGTTTCGAGCTGCGCCAGCTCTTCGCCGTCCCGTTCGATCAGATCGGCCAGACGCAGCAGCAGCCGTTGCCGCTCCGCCGGGGTCAGGGCGGCCCACGGCCCGTCCAGGGCGGCCCGCGCCGCGGTGACGGCGGCGTCCACATCGGCCGCTCCGCCGGCGGGCACACGGGCGATGATGTCCCCGGTCGCCGGGTCGGTCACGCCCAGGGTCGCACCCGATGCCGCCGGCCGCCGTTCGTCGCCGATGATGTGGGTGTGGCCGCGGTCCAGATAGGCCCGGACGCGGGGATCCAGCCTTTGGGCATGACGATCGGTTTGGATAACGGGATCCATGGCGGCTTGCCCTCTTTTCCTGTGGGTGTTGTATCGAGTCTCGACTGTTGCGCTGGGAAACAGGCGACTTGCTGAACAATCATTGATAAAACGACGCAGCCATGCTTGATCTTTGGCGCCAAATTTTTGATATTTGGCGCCAGGAACCGCTTCACATGGCTAATTGCAGTGCAGCAAAACACCCCCTCGGGGGCTGAGCCTAAAATTTGGGCAATGGTTACCCATGCCCTGGTGGATGCACTGAAACGCAAGGGCCGCGCGCCCGACAGCGTGCTGGGGCGCTTTGGCTTGCCGGAATCCCTGCTGGCCGACCCATACCGCGAGGTGCCGCTGCGGGCCTATGTCGAGGCGTTCGAAGCGGCGGCGGTTCACACCGGCGACCCCGATTTCGGCCTGTTCGCCGCGCGGGACATGTCGCCGCTGGGGCTGGGGCCGGTCGGGCTGCTGTTCATGAGCGCGCCGACCGCCGGGGCGGCGCTGAAGGGCTTTGTGGATCACATCTGGCTGGCGCAGCAGGGCACCACCACCACCATGACGCGGGAGGGGAACAATTGCGTGATCCGCTACCGCATCGAGGACAGCCGGATCCGCCGCCGCCGCCATGACGCGGAATTCTCCCTCGCCCTGCTGGTCAAGATGATGCGTGCCCTGGCCGGACCGGCGTGGCGGCCGTTGGAGGTGCAC
Organism: uncultured Rhodospirillaceae bacterium; assembly: GCA_937927415.1. GTDB lineage: Bacteria > Pseudomonadota > Alphaproteobacteria > Azospirillales > Azospirillaceae > Azospirillum. The sequence goes on along the minus strand of CALBDS010000003.1, from coordinate 122,466 downwards.
TTCGAACACGCGGAGCCGGAGCGTGTGCAGGCCCACGTCAGCTTCTTTGCCGCCCCGCTGTATTTCCATCAGGCGGCCAACGAATTGATCTTTCCGGCCGGTGATCTGGCCATCGCCGGCAACCTGATGGATGGCCGGGTCAGCCCGATCGTCCGGCATTATCTGGCCATCCTGAACGAGCGCAGGGCGTCCCATCGGTCGCTGGAGGATCAGGTGCGGCGGATGGTGTCCGACCATTTTCCCGGCGACGGGCGGTTTGCCGTCGGGGATGCGGCGCACAAGGCCGGGGTTTCCCTGCGGACGCTGCAGCGCACGCTGAACCGTGCGGGGGACAGCTTTGCCGCCATCAAGGAGGACAAGCGGCGGACCCTGGCCGAGAATTACCTGACCGTTTCCGGGCTGTCGATGACCGAGATCGCCCATATCCTGGGCTATGCCGACGCCGCCTGTTTCACCCGCGCCTGCCGGCGCTGGTTCGGCATGACGCCATCGGCGTATCGGAAGAAGCAGCGGCTCGGGGAGCAGTTCGACCTGTGAGCGCGGGGGCGGTCCCCGTCTCGTGCATGATTCTGCCGGATCATGAACTGATGTGCGGAAAATCGCCGATATATCCAATGATCGGCGAATGATGGCACATACATTCGAATATTGTTGCCCATATGGTTGTGGTGTGCGCAACGCCTCACCAACGGGATATCACGATGACCGTCATTCTTCCCGATCCGGCCCGTGCCGGCGCCCTGCTGACCATCGATCTGGCGGCCATTCAGCACAATTACCGCCTGTTGCAGGGGCGGATGAGCGGCGGTGTCTGCGGCGGCGTGGTCAAGGCCGATGCCTACGGTCTGGGGGCCGCACAGGTTGCCCCCGCCCTGGCCGCGGCCGGTTGCCGCCACTTCTTCGTGGCCCATCTCGAAGAGGGCATCGCTTTGCGCGCGGTTCTGCCCGATGCGCCGGGGATCTTCATCATGCACGGCCTGCCGCCGGGCACCGAAGCGGAATGCCGGGAACACCGGCTGATCCCGGTGCTCAACAGCCGCCGGCAACTGGACGCCTGGGCCGGGCTGTGCCGCGCCGTCGGCCGCCGGGAACCGGCGGTCCTGCAGGTGGACACCGGCATGGCGCGGCTGGGGCTGTCGGCCGAGGAGTTGGACTCGGTGGCCGACGATCCCGCCTGTCTCGATCCCCTGTCCCTGGTGGCGGTCATGAGCCATCTGGCCTGTGCCGAGGATCATACCAACCCGGCCAACGAAGCCCAGCTTGCCCGTTTCCGTGATGCCCGCCGCCGCTTGCCGCCGGCCCCGGCCTCGCTCGCCAATTCCTCCGGCATCTTCCTGGGGGATGCTTACCAGTTCGACATCGCCCGGCCGGGGGCGGCTCTTTACGGTGTGGCGCCCGTGGCGGGGGCGGAGAACCCCATGCGGCCCGTGGTGCGTTTGCAGGGCAAGGTCATCCAGACCCGCAGCGTCCCGGCCGGAACGCCGGTCGGCTATGGCGGCACGCACCGGACGGCGGCCCCGACCCGTATCGCCACCGTTGCGGTCGGCTATGCCGACGGTTTCCTGCGCAGCCAGTCGAATCGCGCCGTGGTCCATGTGGAGGCAGAGTCGGGGGCGGAGTCGGGGGCGGTGGCGTTGCCGGTGCTGGGCCGGGTGTCCATGGACACCATCACCGTCGATGCCAGCGCCCTGCCGGATCTGGCCGATGGAACCCTGGTGGACCTGCTGGGGCCGCACCGGGGCGTGGATGCCGCGGCGGAAGAGGCCGGGACCATCGGGTATGAGATACTCACCAGCCTGGGCCGGCGCTACGCCCGGCACTATGTCATGTGAGCAGCGCCCAAGGCGGCGCATCCGCCGACCGTCTGTTTCCCCACGTCCATTGTTCCAACCAATCCGTCGAGAGAGGATAAGCGATGTTGAAGACCATCCAGACCGATGCCGCTCCCCAGGCCATCGGCCCCTATAGCCAGGCGCAGGCGTTCGGCAATCTGCTGTTCACCTCCGGCCAGATCCCGCTGAACGCGGCGGGTGACCTGGTGGAGGGCGGAATCGCGGAACAGACGGCCCAGGTCATCGTCAATCTGAAGGCGGTGATCGAAGCCGCCGGCGGCTCGTTGAACGGCATCGTCAAGACCACGGTCTTCCTTGCCGATCTGGGCCAGTTCGCGGCCTTCAACACCGTTTACGAGCGGCTGCTGGAGGGGCACCGCCCGGCCCGCAGCACCGTGCAGGTGGCGCGTCTGCCCCGCGACGTGCTGGTCGAAATCGAAGCCATCGTTGCCCTGCCGGGATGATGCCCGCCTTTGGGCGGCGTGGGCGGCGTGGGCGGCCGTCGTCGCTTGCGCCGCCGAAAGGGGATGAGTGGTGAAAAAATGTTGCCCGGCTGCGGGAGGATCGGCACAGTCCCCCGCTGCACCGCGATTGGCGCGGGTGATTGGACGGCGCGCCGTCGTTTATTGTTTCGGAATTCCTTCATGAACAGCCTGCGGCGGATGCTCGATATCCTTGACCTGTTCACCCCCGATCAGCCGGTCATCGACGTCGATCACATTTGCCAGCGGCTCCAGTACACCCCGGCCAGCGCCTACCGCTATGTGCGGGAATTGACCGATGTCGGTCTGCTGGTGCGGATTCCCCGCGGTTACACCCTGGGGCCGCGCATCATCGCGCTGGACCGCCAGATGACGGAACACGACCCCATTCTGGTGGCATCGCGGGAACTGATCGAGGAGTTGGCGGAAACCACCGGGCTGAACGTCCTGCTGTCGGAGCTTTACGGGTCCACCGTCATCAGCGTGCACCAGAGCACCGGGCGGGAAACCCTGCCGCTGAACTATGGCCGTGGCCGCCCCATGGATCTGTTCCGCAGCGCCACCGCCAAGGTGATCCTGGCCTATCTGCTGCCGCGCCAGCTCAAACGGCTGTACGATCAGCATGTGGAAGCCCACAGCCTTGAGCACATCGGCGCCAATTGGAAAGAGTTTTCCAAAACGATGCTGCAGATCCGCAAGCAGGGCTATTGCATCAGCACCGGCGAGTTGGATCCGGACAAGACCGGGCTGGCCGCACCGATCTTCGATGAAAAGAAAAGGGTGCTGGGCAGCATCACCCTGGTCGGCAGCAGCGCCCGTTTCCGCACCTTCAACGAGACCTACCTGACGGAAATCCTGGCCGGCGCTGCCCAGGAAATCACCCGCCGGATTGCCGGCAAGGGGTGATCCGCGCGGGGCGGAACCCCGTTTTTCACAGCCATTTCAACAACGCCGGGCCGGCAGCGGCCCGGCGTTTTTTTGTGCACTGCACAGCCTTATTGCTGTGCAAAATATGCACTATTTGAGAATAGTGAGAAATTTGCTCTGAAACGGCAAGATTCAGATTGCCAAATTGTCGCATATCGATAATCTAGCAAACAAGAAACAGGGAGGGTCATGTGACCGGAGCTGAAGTGATGCTCGCGGCCCTGCGGGCGAACGGCGTGTCGGTGTGCTTTGCCAATCCGGGCACGACCGAATTGGATGTGGTCAGGGCGTTCGAGGCGGCACCCGATATGCGGTGCGTGGTCAGTCTTCAGGAAAACATCTGCACGGGTGCCGCGGACGGTTACGGCCGGATGACCGGACAGGCGGCGGCGACACTGCTGCATCTGGGGCCGGGCTTTGCCAACGGCATCGCCAATCTGCACAACGCACGGCGGGCGCGGACGCCCATCGTCAACATCATCGGCGATCAGACCAGTTGGCATCTGCCGTACGACGCGCCGCTGACGTCCGACATCGAATCCCTGGCCCGGCCGGTGTCCGGCTGGGTGCACCGGATCGGCGGCGTGGGCGACATCGCCCTGGCTTCGGCCGAGGCGGTGCGGCAGACGCGGTTGAACGGCGGGCAGGGTGCCACGCTGATCTTCCCCGCCGATTATCAGGCGGCGGAGGCCGATCCGGCCCCGGCCGAGGGGGACGGCGCGGGGGACGCCGGCGGAGCGGGGGCGGGTACTGCCTTCGACGTGGCGTCGGCGGTGGCACGGCTGAAGGCCAGCCGGCACACCGTCTTCCTGCTGGGCGGTGGCGGTGACGCCAGCGGCCTCAGCGTCCGGGGGCAGATCGCGGTGGCCCGCCTGTGCGAAGGGCTGGGGGCGGCGGCTTACGCCGAAACCTTCCCGTCGCGGTCGGAACGGGGGCGCGGGCTGCCGGCCTTCGACCGGCTCCCTTATTTCCCGGAACCGGCCCGGCAGGTGCTGGACCCGGCGGATTTGGTGGTGCTGGTGGGGGCTTTGCCGCCGATCACCTATTTCGGGTACGACGGACACCCCAGCCGGCTGGTGGGCGACGACCGTTTGCTGACCCTGGCCGCACCGGGGGACGATGCGGTCGAACGGCTGGAAGCCCTGGTGGAGGCGTTGCAGGCGCCCGCCTATGCGGCGGCGGATCTGCCGGTGCCGGCGGTGGCCGATGGGCCGCTGACCCCGGCCGGGATCGGGGCGGTGGTGGCCGGTGCCCTGCCGGCCGGGGCCATCGTGTCGGTGGAGGGCGGCACCTGCGGCTATCCGTTCTACGCCGCGTCGGCGGCGGCCCAGCCCCACACCACCCTGACCAACACCGGCGGCGCCATCGGGCAGGGGTTGCCGGTGGCGATGGGGGCAGCACTGGCCTGTCCCGACCGGCCGGTGCTGGCCCTGCTGTCGGACGGCAGCACCCAATACACGGTTCAGACCCTGTGGTCGCTGGCCCATGAAAAGCTGAACGTGGTGGTGCTGATCGCCGCCAACCATCAATACGCCATTCTGCGCAATGAACTGCGCCGCGGCGGTGCCGCGCTGGGCGAACGGGCCGAGGCGATGACCAGCCTGGGCGACCCGGCCATCGACTGGGTGCAACTGGCCCAGGCCTATGGCGTGCCGGCGACGCGGGCGCACACCACCGCCGCCCTGGCCGAACAGGTGACGGCGGCCTTTGCCCGGAAGGGGCCGGCGCTGATCGAAATGGCGCTGTAGAGAAAAAAACATCCCCGATCATCAGGGCACCCCGCGCCGGGACCGTGCGCGGGAACGCCCGGACTTTATCCGAAGGAAGCGGTTATGGATCTGAGATTGAAGGGCAAGGTTGCCGTCGTCACCGGCGGCAGCATGGGGATCGGCCGCGCCATCACCGAGGCGCTGGCGCAGGAGGGCGTCAACGTCGCCATCGTCGCCCGCAGCGCCGCCACCCTGGAAACCGTGGCGGCGGAGATCAGTGCCAAGACCGGCACCAAGGTCATCGCCGCCCCGGCGGACGTCACCAACACCGCCGACATCACCGCCATGATGGAACGGGTCGCCGATCATTTCGGGCGCCTGGATATCCTGCTGAACGGTGCCGCCCATCCGGGCGGGCTGGTGCGCTCCCAGTTGGACGAGGCCAATCCCGAAGGGTTGCTGGCCGACATCAACATCAAGGTCGTCGGTTACATGCGCTGCGCCAAGGCGGCCGCCCCGCACATGAAGAAGAACGGCTATGGCCGGATCATCAATCTGGGCGGCCTGACCGGGCGCGGCAGCAAACAGCTTTCCGGCATGCGCAACGTCGCCATCTGCCACATGACGAAAACCCTGTCGGATCAGTTGGGGCCGTTCGGCATCACCGTCAACGTCATCCACCCCGGCGTCGTCGAAACCCCCCATATCCACGAACTGTATGAAAAGGAAGCCAGGCTCCAGGGGCTGACCCCGGCGGAGGTCGAGGCCAATTACGCCAAGGTCACCCCGATCCGCCGCGTGCTCCAGCCGCCGGAAATCGCCGATCTGGCGCTGTTCCTGGCGTCGGAACGGGCCGGGGCCATCACCGGCGAATCGATTGCCTGCGACGGCGGTATCACCCGCGGCGTCTTTCTTTGACATTTCACGACAAGGCTTTGATTCTCAGGGAGGAAGTGATGAAGGGAACGATTCTGGTCGGCACCGCCGGCCAAGGCATTTTGCGCAGCGTCGATGACGGCGCCACCTGGCACCGTCTGGGTTTGAAGGAAGCCATCGAATTCGACGGCACCGTGCGCGCCCTGGCCGTCGATCCGTCCGACCCCACCCGCGTGCTGGCCGGGGCCGATGCCGGCATCTGCCTCAGCACCGACGGCGGCGCCCATTTCCAGCGGGTGGAGTCCCCGGCCAACGGGCAAACCATCTGGGCGCTGGCCTATGATCCCAACAACCCCAAGACCGTGTTCGCCGGCACCGGCGCCCCGTCGCGCGGGCGGATGTTCCGGTCCACCGACGGCGGCGACACCTGGACCGATCTGGGCGTGGAATTGCCGGAATTCTGCAAGGGCGTGAACCGCCCCCGGATCCTCAGCATCTGCATCAGCCCGGTGAACGGCCGGGAGGTGTGGTTCGGGGTGGAAGAGGGCGGGGCGTGGCGCAGCCTGGACGGCGGCGACACCTGGACCCGCATCGACACCCCGGAAAGCGGGATCAGCAATTCCGATATCCACGCGGTGGCGGTGCTGCCGCCGGCGGGCGATGCCCCGGCCAAGCATCTGGTGCTGACCGTCAATTCGGTCTTTGAAAGCACCGACGACGGCCGGACGTGGACGGGGGCGGCGTCCAAGGACCGTTTCGACGCCATGTACTACACCCGCACGGTGCAGGTGGTGAGCAAGGACGGGGCGAACCTGCTGCTGGCCATCGGCGACGGCACCCCCGGCACCCGCACCGGCATCTACCGTTCGGACGACCGCGGCGCCACCTGGACCCGCGCGCTGCTGCACACGGCGCCCAACTCCACCGTCTGGGCGTTCGGCGCCCACGCCGCCGATCCGGCGCTGCTGTTCGCCGGCACCAAATACGGCCACCTGCTGCGCTCCACCGACGGCGGGCGGACGTGGTTCAAGGAATGGCGGGAGTTTTCCGAAATCACCGCGGTCGCCTGGACGCCGTTCACCGCCCCGGTCACCGCACACCCCCAATCGATCACCTGAGGCGAGGAGCGGAAGCCATGGCCAGCGAAGCCACCGACGTCACCGAAGCTCAAGACGTCACCCCGCGCATCTACCGCACCCATCTGGCGCTCTACGTCCGGAATCCGTTCGAAACGGCCGACTGGTACAAGGACGTTTTGAACATGATCGAAACCGCCCGCGGCGAGAAATGGGTGTTCCTGTCGTTCGGGCGCAAGCACCACGACATCGCCCTGATCCAGGCCGACCCGGACACCCTGCCGGCCGACGAGGACAAGCGGCGCGGCATGATCAACATGCAGCACTATGGGCTGGAGGTCGAAGGCGGCATCGACGACCTGCGCCGCCTGTACGGGATGTTGCTGCGCAAGAACGTGCCGGTGGTCAAGACCACCGACCACAAGGTGGGGTACGGCCTGTACTTCACCGACCCGGACGGCCACCGCTTCGAATTCTTCCTGGAAACCATCCACGACGATGACGAGGGCCGCCGCGTCCTCGGCCAATACAACGCCCCCAGCGATCCGTTCGACCTGCAGCCGCTGTGACCCCCGGCCCTGACGAAAGACCACCGATCATGAAGACCCCGAATTTCGGCGTGTTCCACATCCGCAAATGGTTCCTGCAAATCGAGGACGCGCTGGCGACCGAAAGCGGAATGGCCGCCGACGGCGAACCGATCCGCAAGATCGTCATCGCCGCCTGCCTGCACAATCCCTTCGCCGGCCGCTATGTGGACGATCTCGGCCCCTGGATCGACGGCTCGGTCGAACTGGGCCGCGAGTTCGGCCGCCGCATCACCGAAGCCGCCGGCGGACGGCCCATCGAAAGCTATGGCAAGGCGATCCTGGTCGGCATCGACGGCGATTATGAACACGGCAACGCCCTGCTGACCAACCCGGCCGCCAACCCCATCCGCGATGCCCTGGGCGGCGGCAAGTCGTGGGTGCCCTCCACCGGCAAGCGCGGCGTGCCCGGCACCATCCTCGACATTCCGCTGGCGCACAAGGATGCCCTGTACGTCCGTTCCCATTACGACACGGTGAGCGTCAGCTTCAACGACGCCCCCAACCGTGACGAGGTGCTGGTGTGCTGGGCCTTTGCCACCCGCGGCCGTCTCCATGCCCGGCTCGGCGGCCTGAAGGCGTCCGAGGTGAAGGGTCAGGACGGTCTGGTCTGAGGCCCGTGGTCATGGAGCGCCGCGACCTCACCCTCCGCCACGCCGGCCTGAATTTCCACGTCACCGAATGGGGGCCGGCGGCGGCGGCTCCGGTCGTGATGCTCCATGGAATCCGCGGTTACGGCGAAACCTTTGCCGGGGTGGCCCAATCGTTGCAGCCGGACCGCCGCGTCATCGCCTTCGACCAGCGCGGGCGCGGGCTGACCGACTGGGATCCCGAGCACGATTACTACACCGACACCTATGTCGCCGATCTGGCGGCCATCGCCGATGGGCTGGGGCTTGGGGTGTTCGACCTGCTGGGCCATTCCATGGGCGGGATCAACGCCATCGTCTTCGCCGCCCGCCATCCCCAGCGGGTCCGGCGGCTGGTCATCGAAGACGCCGGTCCCGGCGCCTTCGAGGCCAGCCCCGGCGCTGCCCGCATCCGCGGCGAGATGACCAATACCCCCGTCCGCTTCGCCGATTGGGAGGAGGCCAGCGCGTTCATGCGCGCCCTCCGCCCATCGGTGAGCGAGGACGCCCGCCAGCAGCGGCTGCGCAACATGCTGAAACCGTCCCCGGACGGGGTGGGCTTCACCTGGCGCTACGATCACGCCGGCATCGCCGCCACCCGGCTGAACCCGGAGCCGGCCCGGCTGGTGGATCTGCGGCCCCATGTGGCGGCCATCGCGTGCGACACCCTGGTGGTGCGGGGGGGACGGTCCGATTACCTCCAGCCCGACATGGTGGCGGAGATGCGGCACCTGAACCCGCGCATCCGCGACACCGTGATCGACGGTGCCGGCCATTACGTTCACGACGACCAGCCGGACGCCTTCAACCGGGCCGTGCGCGGCTTCCTGCTCTGACGTGGCGTCCGGGTTTCTTCAGAACGGCCTTGTGTCCAGTCCGATATCCGGTGGGAGACGGAAACCATGATCTATGAACTGCGCCGGTACACGCTGATCCCCGGCGGCATTCGTGAGTATCTGGCCAAGTACAACGATATGGGCCGCGCCGTACAGGTGCGCATCCTGGGCGACCTCGTTTCCCTGATGCAGCCCGAAAGCGGCGATCTCAACCAGCTTGTCTTCCTGTGGCGCTTCGAGAATTTCGAGGAACGCCGGGCGCGCCGTCTGGCGCTGATGGAGGACGCCCAATTCACCGAATTCCGCAAAGCGGTCCGCCATCTGCTGGTCACCCAGGAAAGCCAGTTGCTGAGCGCTGTGTGATCCGCCCAACGCCCGTTATTTGCTGAGGTCACGCAATGAACAACGAAAACAAACCCAAGACCCACGTCGCCGTTCTGGTGGTCGGGGCCGGTCCGGTCGGCGTGTCGATTGCCAACCTGCTGGGTGCCTATGGGGTGGAAACCCTGCTGATCGACCGCAGTCCCGATATTCTCGACTACCCCCGCGCGGTCGGGCTGGATGACGAGGCGCTGCGCACCTGCCAGGCGTTCGGCCTGGCCGAGGCGATGCTGCGCGACATGATCCAGAACGTGCCCATGCGCATGTACACCGCGGAAAAGCAGTGTTATGCGGAAATCCTGCCGAAGACCCGCGAATTCGGCTTTTTCCGCCGCAACCTGCTGGATCAGCCGCTCAGCGAAAAGACCTTGCGCAAGGGGCTGGAACGCTACCCCCATGTCACCCTGGAACTGGGGCAGGAGCTGGAAAGCCTGGACCAGGATGCCACCGGCGTGACCGCGGTCATCAAGGATCTGGACGGCAACCGCCGCACCGTGCGGGCGGACTATCTGGTCGGGTCCGACGGCGCGCGCTCCACCGTGCGGGAGTTGCTGAAGGTGCCGTATCTGGGCCAGACCCATCCGCACAAATGGGCGGTGGTGGAATGCGACAGCGACCCGCTGGATGCGCCCTACACCGCGCTGCACTGCGAACCGCGCCGGCCCTATGTCTGCCTGCGGCTGCCGTACGGTTTGCGGCGCTGGGAATTCATGATGTTCCCCGGCGAGGACGAGGCGCAGATCCTGGCCCCCGCCAAGGTTCAGGAACTGTTGAGCCATCATGTGGCCGACCCCGGCAAATTGAACGTCATCCGCGCCCGCGTCTACACCCACAATTCGCGGGTGGCGGCGTCGTTCGTGACGGATCGTGTCTGTCTGGCCGGCGACACCGCCCACATCACCCCGCCATGGATCGGCCAGGGGCTGAACGCCGGCATGCGCGATGCCTTCAATCTGGCGTGGAAGCTGGCGTGGATCGTCCAGGGCCGGCTGCGGCCGGAGATGCTGCAAACCTATCACGACGAACGCCACGCCCACGCCCAGGCGATGATCGATCTGGCCGACAAGTTCGGGGCGCTGCTGTCGATCCGCAACCGCCCGCTGGCGTGGCTGCGCGACCGTTTCTTCCTGGCGATCCGCGACATCCCGTCGATCCGCGACTACATCCTGCAAATGAAGTTCAAGCCGATGCCGCGGTTCTCCACCGGCGTGGTGCTGAACAGCGGCGACCGGAAGCAGGACGAGTTGGTCGGGCGGATGTTCATCCAGCCCAATGTGGAGGTGGTGAACGGCGAAACCCGGAAGCTGGACGATGTGATCGGCCCCCGCTTCGCCCTGATCGGCTGGCGCTGCAACCCGTTGGAAAAGGCGCCGCCGGAACTGCTGCCCCAGTTGGACCAGTTGGGCTGTGACCGTTACGTCGGCGTGCGGTCGCGCAGCAGCGACGCGGAAATCGGCGTGTCGCCCGCCGAGCGTGAAAAGGTCACCGTGCTGCAGGACGTCGATAACGATATGCACGTCTGGTTCGGCGGCGGCAAGGTCGATTGGGTGCTGATCCGTCCCGACCGTTTCGTCGCCGCCGCTGGCGGCACGGGCGATGCGGTCGGCCAGATGACGCGCTTCTGCGACCGTTTCCTGGCACCGGCCATCGCCGGGGGCGGTTCCGTCGCGGTCACCCGCGCCGCCGCCATGGCGGGTTGAGGGGGACCGCCATGTACGCCGATCTTTCCCTCTACATCGACGGCCGGTTCATCGGCGCCGGAGAGCGGGCGGGGCAGGAGGTGCGCGACCCCGCCACGTTCGAGCGTCTGGGCGATTTGCCGTGGGCGACGGCGGCGGATCTCGACGCCGCCCTGGCGGCCGCCGGGCGGGCGTTCGAACACTGGCGCTGGACCCCACCGCTCACCCGGTCGGCGGTTCTGCGCCGGGCCGCCGATCTGGCGCGCGAACGGGCGGACGCCATCGGCCGCAACCTGACCCTGGACAACGGCAAGCCGGTGGCCGAGGCGGTGGCGGAGGTGCTCAACGGTGCCGAGCACTTGGATTGGAACGCCGAGGAATGCCGCCGCATCTATGGCCGGGTGGTGCCGGCCCGCGATCCGGCGGTGCGGCAGACGGTCGTGCGGGAGCCGGTGGGGGTCTGCGCGGCGTTCAGCCCGTGGAATTTCCCCTTCGGCCAGGCGGTGAAGAAGGTGGCGGCGGCCATTGGCGCCGGGTGCACCATCATCCTCAAGGGGCCGGAGGAATCCCCCTCCGCCGTGGTGGCGCTGGCGCAGCTTTTCCATGACGCCGGCCTGCCGCCGGGGGTGCTCAACATCGTCTGGGGCGTTCCCGCCGACATCTCCCGCCACCTGATCGAATCCCCCATCGTCCGCAAGGTGTCGTTCACCGGCTCGGTCCCGGTGGGCAAGCAACTGGCAGCCCTGGCCGGCGCCCACATGAAGCGGGTCAGCATGGAGTTGGGTGGGCATTCCCCGGTTCTGGTGTTCGGCGACGCCGATGTGGACGCGGCGGCCGCCACGCTGGCGCGCTTCAAGGTGCGCAACGCCGGGCAGGCCTGCGTTTCGCCGTCCCGTTTCTATGTCCAGGATACGGTCTACGACCGTTTCGTCGCCGCTTTTTCTGAAGCGATGGCGGCGGTGACGGTGGGCCACGGCCTGGACGCCGGCACCCAGATGGGGCCGCTGATCCATGACCGCCGGCGGCGGGTGGTGCAGGAACTGGTGGACGATGCCGCCGCCCGCGGGGGCGAGGTGACGGCGGGCGGTGCGCGGTTGGACCGGAACGGCTGTTTCTTCCCCCCGACCGTCATCGCTGGGATGCCCGACGACGCCCGCGTAATGACGGAGGAGCCGTTCGGCCCCATCGCGGCGGTGACCCGCTTCGGGGACGCCGACGAGGCCATCCGCCGCGCCAACGGCGTGCCCTATGGCCTGGGATCCTACGTTTTTACCAACAACCTGCAAACCGCGGCCCTGGTGTCGGCCCGGCTGGAGGTGGGGATGGTCAACATCAACCATTCCGGCATGGCGCACCCCGAAATCCCCTTCGGCGGCATCAAGGACAGCGGCATCGGCAGCGAGGGCGGGGCCGAAACCTTCGACAGCTACCTGACCACCAAGATGATCACCCAGATATGAGCGACGATTCCGCCATGCTTTCACTCAACGATCCCGATTTGCTGCTGTCCCGCTGTCTGGTGGCCGGGCAGTGGATCACGGCACCGGACACCATCGCCGTGACCGATCCCGCCAGCGGCCGGACCGTCGGAACGGTGCCACGGCTGGGGGCAGAGGACACCCGCCTTGCCATCGCGGCGGCCGAGGCCGCATGGCCGGCGTGGCGGAGCCGCACCGCCAAGGACCGGGCCGCCATCCTGCGCCGCTGGTTCGAGCTGATCCTGGCCAATCAGGAGGATCTGGCCCGGATCATGACCGCGGAGCAGGGCAAGCCGCTGGCCGAGGCGCGGGGCGAGGTGGCCTATGCCGCGTCCTTCATCGAATGGTTCGCGGAAGAGGGCAAGCGGGTCTATGGCGACACCATTCCGGCCCCGGTGGCGAACCAGCGCATTCTGGTGACCAAGGAGCCGGTCGGCGTCTGCGCCGCCATCACCCCGTGGAATTTTCCCGCGGCGATGATCACCCGCAAGGCCGGGCCGGCGTTGGCCGCCGGCTGCACCATGGTGCTGAAACCAGCGTCCCAAACCCCGTTGACGGCGCTGGCGCTGGTGCGGCTGGCCGAACGGGCCGGCGTGCCGGCGGGGGTGCTGTCGGTGGTCACCGGCCCGGCGGGGGAAATCGGCACCGTGCTGGCGACCGACCCGCGGGTGCGCAAGCTGACCTTCACCGGCTCGACCGAGGTCGGGCGGGTGCTGATGCAGCAGACCGCCGGAACCATCAAGAAGGTGTCGATGGAACTGGGCGGCAACGCACCGTTCATCGTGTTCGACGACGCCGATCTGGACGCCGCGGTCGAAGGGGCGCTGCTGTCGAAATTCCGCAACGCCGGCCAGACCTGCGTCTGTGCCAACCGGCTGTATGTGCAGGCGGGGGTTTACGACGCCTTTGCCGAAAAGCTGGCGGCGCGGGCCGCGGCGCTGATGGTCGGCCCCGGTGCGGCGGACGGTGTGCAGATCGGCCCGCTGATCGACGGCAGGGCGGTCGCCAAGGTGGAGGAGCACATCGCCGACGCGCTGGCGAAGGGGGCGTCGGTGGTGACCGGCGGCACCCGCCACGCGCTGGGCCAGAGCTTCTTCGCGCCCACCGTCCTGCGCGACGTGACCGCCGACATGGCGGTGGCGCGGGAGGAAACCTTCGGGCCGCTGGCCCCGCTGTTCCGTTTCGAGACGGAAGACGAGGTGGTGGCGCTGGCCAACAACACCGAATTCGGCCTTGCCAGCTATTTCTACGCCCGCGATCTGGGCCGGGTGATGCGGGTGGCCGAACGGCTGGAATACGGCATGGTCGGCGTCAACACCGGCCTGATTTCCAACGAGGTCGCCCCCTTCGGCGGGGTGAAGCAGTCGGGCCTGGGCCGCGAAGGCTCCCACTATGGGATCGAGGACTATCTGGTCGTCAAATACGTCAACATCGCCCTGCCGGCGGCGGGGTGATGGGAGTATAATGGCGCGAATTTGTGCATGTTCTTACACTGCACAAAAAATAGCGCATAATAGCGCCTACGGGCGATATTAGAGTTGCTACAATATCGTCATTTGGTAAACTAGCAAAATAACAGAGCCGGAACGGCCTGACCGTCGTCGAAGGGGCGGGTTTCAACGGGACGGGGGGTGCCCCCGCAACCGGGCCGCAAACAGGCCACCGATCCCTTCGGGATGACGGATCTTTTCGCACACATGTCGCTTTGCCGGTTTTGCACCGGGGTGGAAACGCGCGCTTTTTCCGAAAGCGCACGGACGCCCCCCCATGCTCCGGCGGCAAGCGGTCTTATCCCGTTACATCTGCTGGTCAGGGAGCACGTCATGATGTTTGTGAAAAAGGCGATGGGAACCGTCTGTGCGGCCGTGATGACCGTTCTGGTCGGTCAGTCGCCGATGCCGGTCCAGGCGGCCGACACGGTGAAGATCGGTTCGGTCCTGTCGCTGACCGGGGGTGCCGCGACCCTGGGCGACCCGGAATTGAAGACGCTGCAAATGTATGTGGAGGAAGCGAACAAGACCGGCGGCCTGCTGGGCCGGCGGATCGAGCTGGTCCATTACGACGACGGCAGCGAACCGGCCAAGGCCAACGGGTTGATCAAGCGCCTGCTGGAAGACGACAAGGTGGACATGCTGATCGGCGGCACCACCACCGGCGCCAGCATGGCGATTTACCCCCTGGTGGAAAAGGCCAAAATCCCCTTCATCTCCCTGGCCGGGGCGACGGTCATCGCCGAGCCGGCGAAGACCTGGATGTTCAAGATTTCCCACCACGACCGCATGGTCGGGGAAAAGGTGATGGCCGATATGAAGGCCCGCGGCATCACCTCCATCGGCATGCTGTCGGACACCAGCGGGTATGGCCAGTCGGCGCGCAAGGAAATGCAGGCGGTGGCCCAGCGGCTGGGCGTGACCATCGCGGTGGATGAAACCTTCAACACAAAGGACACCGACGTTACCGCCCAGTTGGCGAAGATGAAGAACAACCCGGCGGTGAAGGCGATCTTCGTCGTCAGCTTCGGCCAGGGCGCCATCGTCGCCACCAAGAACATCGCGCAGTTGGGCATCACACTGCCCCATTACCAAGCGCATGGGTCCGCATCCAAGGAATACATCCGCTTGGCCGGTGCTGCGGCCGAGGGGGTGCGGCTGCCGGCCCCGGCGCTGATGGTGGCCGCCGAACTGCCGGACAACGATCCGCAAAAGCAGATCTCGCTGGATTACGCCGCCGCCTATGAGGCCCGTTACAAGACCGACCTGTCGCCGTTCGGCGCCTACACCCGCGATGCGTTCTTCCTGTGGGCCGACGCGGTGAAACGGGCCGGCGGCTTCGACAAGGCGAAGGTGCGCGACGCCATCGAAAGCACCAAGGGTCTGGCCGGCACCTGCGGCATCGTCACCATGAGCGCCGGCGACCATCTGGGCCTGGATGTGTCTGCCTTCAAGCTGGTGACGGTGAAGAACGGCGCCTTTGTCCTGGCGGATTGAGAGCGGCAGGAAACCGGCATGCGGGGGACATCCCCACAAGGGAGCCTCCGCACCATCAACAAAGGCTGACCGATGTCTTCAGAGCTTTTGCAATTTATCCTGTCGGGCGTCACGCTGGGCGCCACCTACACCTTGGCGGCGCTTGGCTTTTCGATGATCTACAACGCCAGCGGGGTCATCAACTTCGCCCAGGGCGAATTCATCATGGTGGGCGGCATGGCCGCTTCCTTCCTGACCGCCGCCGGGGTGCCGCTGCCGCTGGCCTGTGTTCTGGGGGTGATGGTCGCCGGCGTCATCGGCTGGCTGATCGAACGCTTCGCCATCGCCCCGGCCCGCGACGCCGAAGTTGCCAGTATCATCATCATCACCATCGGCGTGTCGATGATCGTGCGCGGCTTTACCGAAATCCTGCTGGGCAAGGGCGCTTATGCCCTGCCGCATTTTTCCGGTGAAGCCCCGATTGCCCTGGCCGGCGCCACCATCCTGCCGCAAAGCCTGTGGGTGCTGGCGGTCTGCGCCCTGATCGTCGCCGGGCTGGGGCTGTTCTTCGGCCGGACCCGGATCGGCAAGGGCGTGCTCGCCACCTCCTACAACCGGCTGGCCGCCCAACTGGTCGGTGTCGATGTGCGCAAGGTGCTGACCCTGTCCTTCGTCCTGTCGGCGGCGATCGGCGCGGTGGGGGGCGTGCTCGTCACCCCGATTGCCACGGTTTCCTTCGACACCGGGGTCATGCTGGGGCTGAAGGGCTTCGTCGCCGCCACCCTGGGCGGGCTGGGCAGCGGCCCCGGTGCTGTGTTCGGCGGGCTGTTTCTGGGGCTGATCGAGGCGCTGACGGCCGGTTACATCTCCTCCTCCTACAAGGACGCGGTTCCCTTCGTCCTGGTCTTCATCGTCCTGGTGCTGCGCCCGCAGGGGCTGCTGGGCGCCAAACCGACGGATCGGATCTGAAAACCATGACCTCGCTTTTCCTGAACAGCCGCTGGCCCGGTCTGGCGCTGCTGACCGTGGTGGTGATGGCGTTGCCGGCCATCCTGCCCAACGCCTTTTACGTCGATGTCGCCATCCGCATCGCCATCCTGGCGATCAACGGCATCGCGCTCAATCTGCTGATGGGCTACACGGGCCAGATCAGCCTGGGGCACGCCGGCTTCTTCGGCCTGGGGGCGTACGGTTCGGCCGTGCTGACCAGCCATTTCGGCGTGCCGGCCCTGCTGGCGCTTCTGGCGTCGGCGGCCTTTACCGCGGTGATCGCCTATGGGGTGGGGCGGGTGATCCTGCGCCTGCGCGGCCATTATCTGGCCATGGCCACCCTGGGGCTGGGGATCATCGTCTCCATCGTGCTGACCAACGAAGCCGCATGGACCGGCGGGCCGGACGGCATGGCGGTGGACGGCTTCACCCTGTTCGGCTTCACCCCGTCGGGGGAACGCCAATGGTATTGGGTCTTTGCCGTGCTGCTGGTGGGCACCGTGGTTCTGGCGCAGAACCTGATCGATTCCCCGGCGGGCCGGGCGTTGCAGGCGCTGCACGGTTCCGAAACCGCGGCGGCGGTCGCCGGGATCAGCGTCCGGCAGCGCAAGATCGCGGTGTTCGTGCTCTCGGCCACCGTGTCGGCGGTGCTGGGCAGCCTGACCGCCCATTATTCCGGCTACGTCAACCCCGGTCTGGCCGGCTTCCTGCAATCGGTGGAACTGGTCATCATCGTGGTGCTGGGCGGCATGGCCTCCATTTACGGGTCGGTGTTCGGGGCGGTCATCATGGGGGTGCTGCCGCAGGTGCTGGCCGGTTACGAAGGCTGGGATTCGGTGGCGTTCGGCGTCATCATGGCGGCGGCCATGATCTTCCTGCCCCGCGGCGTGGTGCCCAGCCTGACCGCCTGGCTGCGTTCGCCGAACCGGCGGCGCGGGGAAGGTGCGGCATGCTGACCGTCGCCAACCTGTCCAAGGCGTTCGGCGGCGTGCTTGCGGTGCAGGACGTCAGCTTCCACATCCCGGCGGGCTGCGTCTATTCGGTGATCGGCCCGAACGGGGCCGGCAAGACGACGCTGTTCAACCTGATTTCCGGGCTTTACACCCCCACGTCCGGTTCGATCCGCTTCGAAGACCGTGAAATCGCCGGAATGGCACCGGAACGGCTGGCCCGGCGCGGCATGAGCCGCACCTTCCAGAACCTGCAGATCTGCCGCAACCTGTCGGCCATCGAAAACGTGATGGTGGGTGCGCACCTCACGCTCAACGCCAACATGTTCGCCGGCATGTTCCGATGGCCGGGGCTGGGGCGGGCCGACCGTGCGTGCCGGGCACGGGCCGCCGACCTGATGGAGCGGGTGGGCTGTGGCGCCTTCGTGCGGGCGGATGCCGCGGCCATGCCCTATGGCGCGCTGAAACGGCTGGAAATCGCCCGCGCGCTGGCGTCCGATCCGAAGATCCTGTTCCTGGACGAACCGGCCGCCGGCCTCAACCACACCGAAACCCACGAGATCGAAACGCTGGTCGCCGATCTTGCCCGCTCCGGCCTCACCGTGGTGGTGGTGGAGCATGACATGAAGCTGGTGATGAACGTCTCGGGCCGCATCCTGGTGCTCAACTACGGCCGCAAGCTGGCCGAAGGCACGCCCGACGAGATCCGCACCAACCCCGACGTCATCGCCGCCTACCTCGGCGGTGATGACGAAGAGGAGTGACGACGATGCACATGGAAACCATCAAAACCCTGGCGATCATCGCCGGGGAACACCGCAACATGCGGCACGTCGCCGGTGCCCTGTCGGTGCTGGGGCGCCGCTTCGCCACCGGCAGCGCCGACGAAACGGCGTTGCACACGGTGGAACTGGTGGCCGACTATTTCGAGGCCTATTCCAACCGCTTCCACCATGCCCGCGAGAGCGAGGTGCTGTTCCCCCTCATCCGCCGACGGACGGCAGACGGTGCCGCGGTTCTCGACCGGCTGGACCACGATCACCAGGGAGCCGACCGGCAACTGGCACGGCTGCGCCATTTCGCCGGCAACCCCAACCGCTACACCCCGGAGAACCTGGACGCCCTTGCCCAGGAAATCGACAGCTTTTGCCGCCATGTGGAAGAGCACCTGCGTCTGGAGGAAGGCGCGTGTTTCCCGCTGGCGCGCGCAGCACTGACCGCGGCGGATTGGGCGGAGGTGGATGCCGCCTTCGCCGCCCGCACCGACCCGCTCGATCACGACGACCCGGCGGAAGCCGTCGCGGTGCTGCGCGCCCGCATCACCCAGCTTCTGCCGTCCCCCATGGGGCTGGGGGCGACGGTGGATCACGCGCCGGTGGCACCCCGCCCGGACCGTTCGGCCGACCGGCCGATGCTGGCGGTGGAGGGGCTGCACAGCGCCTATGGCCGGATCGAGGTGTTGCACGGGGTGTCCATCCGGGTGATGCCGGGGCAGCTTGTGGCGCTGGTCGGCGCCAACGGGGCCGGCAAGACCACGCTTCTGCGCTGCATTTCCGGTGTTCAGCCGGTGACGGCCGGCAGCGTGACCATGCAGGGGACCGACATCACCCGCATGGCGTCGGACGCGCGGGTGCGGGCCGGCGTCTGTCAGGTGCCCGAGGGGCGGCATGTCTTTCAGCCGATGAGCATCGACGACAACCTGCGGATGGGCGGCTACAGCCGCCCATCCGGTGAGATCGCGGCCAGCCTGGACGAGGTTTATACCCTGTTCCCGGTGCTGCGGGAACGCCGCGGCGCGCCGGCGGGCGTGCTGTCGGGCGGGCAGCAGCAGATGGTGGCGCTGGGCCGGGCCTTGATGGGCAAGCCCAAGATCCTGTTGCTCGACGAACCCAGCATGGGGTTGGCGCCGCTGATCGTGGCGGAGATCTTCCGCATCGTCAAAATGCTGCGCGATGCCGGCATCACCATCCTGCTGGTCGAACAGAACGCCCGCGCGGCCCTTTCCATCGCCGATCATGCCTATGTGATGGAAACCGGGCGCATCGCCCTGGAAGGCCCCGGCCGGGACCTTCTGAACAGCGACAATGTGCGCAAGGCGTACTTGGGCATGTGATACCGTCGGGCGGAGCCTGTTGAAAAAGTGCTGATGTGCTGATTCCCTGTGGATGTCACGAGGGGATCGGCATGTTAGGACAAAAGGACCGTGGTTCGGCCTTGGTTGGTTGGAGGCGGAGGTCGTCGATCTTTACAGCACGGACAAGGGTCGCCCTGGCGTAGCGCCGGAGGTGGCGGTTCGGCTGATGCTGGCGGGACTGCTGCTTGGCATCGTTCATGACCGGCGGCTGATGCGGGAGGCCCAGGTCAATCTGGCGATCCGCTGGTTCCTGATGATGCCCTATGCCATGCACAAAACGTCACTGGGTAATAAAGAAGCACTTTCCGCAATAAGATTGATCGAAACGAAGTAAATATCCCCATCATCCCCACTTTTATGAGGATGATGGGGAGGTATTTTATTTAATTTTATTGCCAAGATACAGAAGTTTTGTGCATGCTATGGCGATGGTGTTTTCGTGGCATCCAGCGAACTCAGGCTGTGTCTTCCGGTTCGCTGTTCAGTGCCCCGCGTGGCCCATGTCGAAGCGAGCCTGGACCGGCTTCTGACCGGGCATGGTCAAGGCGGTGACCACCTTCACGCCGTCGTGGGTCGCGCTCAGGTTCGCCGGTCCCTTGAGCGTGTTGGCGCCCGCTGGCTCAAGCGTGACCTTCTGGGTCTGCTTGTTCGCCAGGATGGTGGCCTCGGCCTTGGCTCCGGTGACGTCGACCGGCTTGTCCGAGCCGTCGGTGACGTATAGGACAATATCGTTGCCCTGGAGCACGAGTTCGGCGTGGTAGGACCCGGCATCGGCCACGGGCCCGCCGTGCGGGCCGACGCTCGGGCCGTGCGCGAAGGCCATGGCCGGTGTGGTGGACAGGGCAGCGGCGATGAGAAGAGACGAGAGCTTCACGATCAGATTTTCCTTCTGGATGGAGTGCAGCGAAACGGTGGATCAGTAGGCCTCGGCGGGACGCAGCGAGCCGGTCTGGGCCTGCGCCAGACGGTTGAGCGGCTTCTCGCCGAGCTTGAGGAAGAGGACCGGGGTCAGGAAGGTATCGAGCAGGGTGGCGCTGACCAGACCGCCGAAGATGGTGACGGCGACCGGGTGCAGAATCTCCTTGCCCGGGGCGTCGGCACCGATCATCAGCGGCACCAGGGCCACACCCGCCGACAGCGCGGTCATCAGCACCGGTGTCAGCCGCTCCTGGCTGCCCCGGAGCACCATGGCCCGGCCGAAGGTCTCACCTTCCCGCAGAACCAGGTTGATGCAGTGGCTGACCTTCAGGATGCCGTTGCGCGTACTGATGCCGGTCAGCGTGATGAAACCGATCATCGAGGCCACGGACAGCGGCTGGCCGGCGATCCACAGCGCCGCAACGCTGCCGATCAGGGCGAGCGGCACGTTTCCCATGATGATCAGGGCCAGGACGGTCGACCGGTAGCGGCTGTAGAGCACCAGGAAGATCATCGTCAGCGACACCATCGACAGAGCGGCGATGGTCTTGGACGCCTCCTCCTGCGCCTGGAAGGTGCCTTCCAGACTGGTGAAATACCCGGGCGGCAGCGACGACCGGGCCACCACATCGCGGATGCCGGCGACGATCTGCGCCATGTCGGTCTTGCCGTCGGAGTTGCCGAGGATGACGATGCGGCGCTTGCCGTTCTCCCGCAGGATCTGGTTCGGGCCGTCGGTCTCCTCGACCGCGGCGAACAGGCTGAGCGGCACGCGCCCCGCCGGCGTCTCGACCAGGAGGTTGGCGAGGCCGCTGGTGGTGCGGTCCTCGTCGGACAGACGCAGCACCACGTCAAAGCGCCGCGTCCCGTCGACGATCTCCGACACCACGCGGCCGTTGGACAGGCTCTCCAGCGCGTCCGTCGCCATGGCCGGGGTGACGCCATAGAGCGTGGCGCGCTCGTAGTCGACGACCACCTGCACTTGCGGGATGCGGACCTGCTTCTCGACCTGGAGGTCGACCAGACCGGGGATCGCCGTCAGCTTCTGCTGAATCTGTCCGGCCAGGCTGCGCAGCGTGTCGAGATCCTCGCCGTAGATTTTCAGGGCGATCTGGGCGCGGACGCCGGACAGCATGTGGTCGAGCCGGTGCGAAATCGGCTGGCCGATGTTCACCGATACCGGCAAGGCGGCCAGCCGTGCCCGCACGTCGGCCAATACCTCGGCGCGGCTGCGGGTGGAGGGCATGAGATCCACGTCGATCTCGCTGGAGTGGACGCCTTCGGCGTGCTCGTCGAGTTCGGCGCGGCCGGTGCGGCGCCCGACCGACGTCACCTCCGGCACCTGCATGATGAGCTTCTCGGCGGCAAGGCCGATCCGGTTGGACTCGGTCAGCGAGATGCCGGGGTTGAGGGCCATGGAGATGGTCAGCGTGCCCTCGTTGAAGGGCGGCAGGAAGGCGCGCGGCAGGCTCGGCACCGTTGCCGCGGCGATCGCCACGGCGGTTCCCACCATGGTGAAGAGGGTCCCGGGGTTGGCAAAGGCCCAGTGCAGCAGGCGCCCGTTTCCCGCCTTCAGGCGGCGGACGAGCCAGCTGTCGTGCTCGTCCAGCCGCTTCAGGCGGGGCAGCAGGTAGTAGGACAGCACCGGCGTGACGGTGATGGCGGTGACGAGGCTGGCGAGGATGGAGACGATGTAGGCCACGCCCAGCGGCGCGAACAGCCGCCCCTCGATGCCGGACAGCGCGAACAGCGGCACGAACACCAGGATGATGATGATGGTGGCGTAGACGATGCCCGAGCGCACCTCCTGCGAGGCGCCCGCCACCACCTCCAGGATGGGCCGCGGGTTGGCCCTCCTGCGGTTTTCGCCCAGCCGCCGGAAGATGTTCTCCACGTCCACCACGGCGTCGTCCACCAGCTCGCCGATGGCGATGGCGAGGCCGCCCAGCGTCATGGTGTTGATCGACATGCCGAACGCCTTGAACACCAGCACGGTGATGAGGATCGAGATCGGGATGGCGGTCAGCGAGATCAGCGTGGTGCGGACGTTCAGCAGAAACAGGAACAGGATGACGGCGACAACCACGACCGCCTCCTGCAGCACCTTCATGACATTGTGGATCGAGGTGTCGATGAAGTTGGCCTGCTTGAACAGGATCTCGTTGGCCCGCACCCCCTTGGGCAGGAACGGCGTCAGGTCGGCCAGCGCCTTCTCCACCTCGGCGGTCAGCCTGGTGGTATCGGTGCCGGGCTGCTTCTGGACGGACAGGATGACGGCCGGCTTGCCATCGACCCCGGCGTCGCCGCGCTTCACGCGGGCGGCGAAATCCACATCGGCCACCTGGCGCAGATGGATGGGCTGTCCGGCCTTGTAGGCGACGACGAGGTTGCGCAGATTCTCCAGCCGGGTCGTCCGGCCGATGTTGCGGATCAGGTACTCCTCGCTGTGCTGGTCGATGAAGCCGCCGCCGGTGTTGGCCGAGAACTGCTGGAGCGCCTTCACCAGCTCGTCCGTGGTGATCTCCAGATCGTGCAGCCGCGCCGGGTCGGGGGCGATGCGGTACTGCCGGATTTCGCCGCCGATCGGGATGACCTGGCTGACGCCGGGGATGGCGAGCAGCCGCGGCCGCACCACCCAGTCGGCAAGCTCGCGGACCTCCATCGGCCCGACGCCGCTCCCCGTCTCACTGGACATGGCGAGCAGCATGATCTCGCCCATGATGGATGAGATCGGACCCATCTGCGGCCGGACGTTGGGCGGCAGCTGCCCCTGGGTGATGGCCAGCCGTTCGGCGACCTGCTGGCGGTTGCGGTAGATGTCCGTGCCCCAGTCGAACTCGACGAAGACGATGGACAGGCCGACACCGGAGACGGAGCGAACGCGGGTGATGCCCGGCATGCCGTTCATCGAGGTTTCGAGCGGGTAGGTGACCAGCTGCTCGACCTCTTCCGGCGCCAGCCCCTCGGCCTCGGTCATCAGCGTGACCGTCGGCTTGTTGAGATCGGGGAAGACGTCGATCGGCAGGTCCTTGAGAACGAACGCGCCGTAGACGGCCAGCAGCATGGCGGCGGCGAGCACGAAGAGGCGGTTGCGCAGGCTGGCGTTGACGAGAAGGTTGAACATGACGGGGCCTCCTCACCGGACTTGGTTGAGGAGACCGGCGCCCTCGGTCACGATGCGCGCCTCGGGCTCGACGCCGGCCAGCACGAGCACCGTGTTGCCGTCCAGTGCTTGCGTGCGCACGGGCCGGGCGACGAACCGCTGCGGGGATTCGTGCTGCCAGACGATCGGCTGACCGCTGGCGCCGCGCACCACGCTCTGGCGCGGCAGGACGATGCCGGACGCCGTGCCCTGGATCTGGGCGACGAGCCGCACCGGCTGGCCGACACCGAGTCCCGAAGGCGGGTTGCTGATCCGGAAGAGCAGTGGGATGGCCTGCTGACGCAGCGCCAGGCTGGAGCCGAGGAGTTCCAGGGACAGGTTGGCGCCATCCGCCGTGGCCGCGGTGGCGGTTTTGATGGCGTTCGCCACGCGCGGGTCGAAGGCGAGCGCCTCGACCATCAGCCGCGACGGGTCGACGATCTCGAACAGAACCTGGTCGCGCCCCTCGATGACCTGTCCGGCCTTGACGTTGTTGGCCGTGACGATCCCGGTGATGGGGGCGCGCAGCGCCTCCTTGGTGGTGAGGGTCGGCGACAGGGCGGCCCGGCGCTTGCGCAGGCCGTTGAGATTGGCCTCGGCCTCGTCGATGTCGCGTTGCGGCACGTTGCCCTCCAGCTTTCTGAGGCGCTGGGCGCGGGACTCGGCGATGACGAGTTCCTGCTCGACCGTGGCGATCTGCTGCTGGATGCCGCTGCGGTCGACCACGTTCACCGCGGGGGCGATGGCGGCCAGAACCTGCCCGGCTTCAACCCGCTGACCGACGTAGGGCAGCCCCCTCTCGCCCGGCTCGATGCGGCCGCTCTGGGTGGCCTGGACGTGGCCGCCGCCGTTCGGGTCGGCAACGACCTGGCCGATCAGCTGGACCGTCCGCGCCGCCTCCTGTGGCTTGGCGACGGTGGTGCGCACCGCCAGCAGCCGTTGCGACGGTTTCGGCACATACAGGCTGCCGTCGGGCAGACGGCGCGGGCTGTCCGGCGCGCCGTACAGTGCCGGGGCGGCCACGCCCGGCACCTTGCCCTTGGTGTCGTCACCGTGGCTGTGGTCCTCGCCGCCGTGGGCGAAGGCGGCACCGCTGGCGAGCAGCAGGCCGAGCCCGATCAGGGCCGCTCCGGCGGCCGCGCGCGCGCGTCCCCGCTGGGTCAGAGCGATGGTGGTCAGCACGCCGAGCAGGAAGACCATGACGGCCCCCAGCAGCAGGCCGGGATCGTTCCGGACCTGGCCGAGGATGGCGGATACGCCGTGTCCGCCACCGGCGCCCGCGGGTTGGGCATCCGCCGGAATTTCCAACGTGCCGATGAGCAGGTCGGCGGCATCGGCCGCGGTCACCGACACCGTCAGGTCGTGCGGTCCCGGTTTCGACAGCCACCCGGCTTGAAGGCGGTAGACGCCTTCCTCACCGGAGACGGGCAGGGCCGTCACGGTTTCCCCGTCGGCGCTGACCTCAACGGTCGCGC
Organism: uncultured Rhodospirillaceae bacterium; assembly: GCA_937927415.1. Classification (GTDB taxonomy): domain Bacteria; phylum Pseudomonadota; class Alphaproteobacteria; order Azospirillales; family Azospirillaceae; genus Azospirillum. The sequence continues at coordinate 97,399 of CALBDS010000003.1, read as the reverse complement.
CGGTCACCGGCTGGTTGGTGGCGAAGCGGTCGAGGTAGACGAGCAGCGTCCCACCCCGGGAGACCGCGACGAGTTCGAAATCGGCGGAGGATGCCTCCAGAGTGGGCACCGTGGCGGCAATGACCGGTTTAGGGGCGTCGCCATGGTCATGCCCTTCATGGGCGGCAACAGGGGTGGCGGCCGGCGCGGCAAGGCCCGCGGCGATCATCGCCGCGGCGGAAAGGCGTCGGGGGATCATGGCCGCTTCCTCACATCATGCCCATGGAGCCGGAGAGAAGCTTGTCCGCGAGCTTCTTCTGCTCGTCGGTCAGCACGGCATAGAGGGGCCTGGCGGCCGTCTCGAGGGCTTTCACGGCGTCGAGACGGGTGGACAGCGCCTTCTGCTGGAACGCCAGGCGATCCGGCCACGCGGCCGGCATCCCGCCCTGGGTCATCTGCTCGTGCACCGCCCGATGGGCCGTGGCGTTCGAGCGCAGGGTGTCGGCAAAGGCGTTCCACTGCGGCGTCTGGGCGTTGGTGATCTTGATCTCGGCTTTCAGGAAGGCGATGCGTCCCTCGACATGCTCGAAGGGCAATCCCATGCCGCCCTGCCGGCCCATCATCGGGCGCATCTGGTCCATGTTCATCATCATGCCGGGCTGGCCATCTTGCGGCTGGGTACCGGGCCGGGCCTGAGGCGCCGGGGCCGGAGCAGGCTGGGTCTGGGTTGCAGCCGCGGCGCCGTCGGGATGATGGGCGTTGTGGTCCTGGTCGGTGGCGGTCTGGGCCTGGGCGGCCGACATCATGGCGGCAAGCACAAAGGCCGGGAGCATCTTGCGGGTGAGAGACGACATGGCGTCCTCCGTCTGATCATCTGGTTCGAGCCGATCCCCGCCGGACTCCACGCGGAGGTGCCGGGGGCAAAGGCCAGGCGCATGAGGGCTGGAGCCGACACCCTTCACCAAGCCAAGGCTCGAGGTTGGGCGCGGGCAGACTCGTGGCGTCAGAGGATCAGAGGGGAGGGCGCAACGCAGGGGCGACGCCGATGCCCTTGGGCGTCGCAAAAGCGGCGAAATGGTTCGCCGTGTCCGTATGCGGGACGAAGGGGTCGAACGACACCGCGGGCAAGCTGCCATGCATCGTGATGCACTGGGCCACGTTGCAGCAGGCATCGCCGCCGAGCCGCTGGCCCAGGTCCTTGCACGAAGCTTGCTCATGTTCATGGTCGGCCACGCTGGCGATACCATCGTCGTGCGTGTCGATCCGGGCATGTTCGTGAGGTGCGGGAGAATGCTGGTGCGCAAGCAGCATGGCGTGGCCCGGCGCGGCATAGACGAGCAGCGTGGCCAGCATCAGCAGGCTCACCACTACCCTCTTCACCGTCAGCCGCCCGCCGCACCACATGGCAAACCGTCCACTTGTCCTGGGAGAGGCCAGTCCATCAGCTGTGCCTTTCGCCGGCCTCTCACGGGAACCTAAGCCGTCAGGCGAAAGGCTTCAATAGAACGATGCTCTTGACCAGCCATAATGTCGCAGTGCAGGCGGACGATGGGATGAAATGCCGCCGGCATCGTGAGGTGGGCCGGCACGGCTCTTCCGGTACGGCATGAGGCCCGTCCGTCACACTGGCCCGCGTGGGAGCGACACGGTCAGGCGCAAGCCCCCCTCCGGCCGGTCGGCGAGCGTGACATCCCCGCCATGGGTACGGATGGTGGAACGGGCCATGGTCAGCCCGAGTCCGAAGCCCCCGGTCTCACGGCTCCGGGAACGTTCCATGCGGTAAAAGGGCTGGAACACCTTCTCCCGCTCCTCGGCAGGAATGCCGGGACCGTCATCGAGGATCTCCACCACGATGCGCTCCGTGTCGATGCGGAGGACAACCCGCGCACGGTTGCCGTACTTGACGGCGTTGTCCACGAGATTGCGGAACGCGCGCCGCAGCGCCATGGGCTGGCCGTGCAGGAGCGCCCGCGGCGCACCCGAAAACGCGACGTCGTGCCCGGCATCGGCCAAGGTGTCGCACATCGTGGTCAGTGTGGCCGCCAGATCGATCGCCTTGCTCGCTTCCTGCGCGCCCTCGTCGCGCAGAAAGGCGAGCGTCGCGTTGATCATCGCTTCCATATCGGCGATGTCGGCCAGCATCTTGGCGTGCTGCTCCTCGTCTTCAATGAACTCGGCGCGCAGGCGCAGGATGGTCAGCGGCGTCCGCAGGTCATGGGAAAGCGCCGCGAACATCTGCGTACGGTCGGACAACAGCCGCTTGATGCGCGCCTGCATTTCGTTGAAGGCGTGCGCGGCCTGACGCACCTTGTGTGGACGGCCCTCTCGGCGCAAGAGGAGAATTCGTGTTGACGGTTGGTCGGGTGCATCCATGTGTCCGGCCTGTTGTCGCGACCTCTGGCCGCTGGCCTTGATGACGTCCGCGGATCAACGCCCAAATCACCTCAGCGCGCTCCCGGGCGCTTGGTCCCCGTGGGTTTGGTCGATCCCCGGTCTGACCGGTTCGTCATCACGTCTCACCACCCTTACGCCATCCGCCTCGGCAGCGCCTTGGTTTGCTGCCGAGCCGAACGTCGTCTATGCGGCGGTGGGCGCCGTGCAGGTCCCGCCGCGCGTCAGCACCGCCCAGGCGATGCGCGCGGTTTTGTTGGCCAGGGCGACGGCGGCGAGTTTGGCGGGCTTGCGCTCCAGCAGCTTCGCCGCCCAGCATCGAGCCGCGTTGTCTTGGCGCGCCAACCGCATGACCGCCGTGGCGCCAACGACCAGCAGGCGGCGGAGGTAGCCGTCGCCCTGCTTGCTGATGCCGACCTGGCGCTCTTTGCCGCCGCTGCTGTGCGCCTTCGGCGTCAGGCCGAGCCATGCGGCGAACTGCCGGCCGGACCGGAACAGTGAGCCGTCCGGCACCGCCGCGGCGATCGCGCTGGCGGTGATCGGCCCGATGCCGGGTATCGTCGCCAAACGGCGGCTGACGTCGCTGGCGCGATGCCACTCCAGAATGCGCGCCTCCAACCGGTCGATTTCCTCGCCGAGCAGGCGGAGCTGATCGACGAGGCCGTGCAGCGCCCGTCGCGCCAGTTCCGGCAGACGATCCTGCGCCTCGTGCAAAGCTTCGATGGCGACCTTGGTCCCGCTTGGTCCTTTGGCCGCGATGATCCCGAATTCCACGAGATGACCGCGCAAGGCGTTGATCAGCATCGTCCGCTGCCGGACCAGGAGGTCCCGCGTCTTGTGGAGCATCAAGGCGGCCTGCTGATCGATGGTCTTGACCGCCACGAAGCGCATCGTCGGCCGTGTCACCGCCTCGCAGATCGCCTCGGCATCCGCCGCGTCGGTCTTTCCCCGCTTCACGTACGGTTTGACGTAGGCGGGTGGCATCAACTTCACCGTATGACCCAGTGCCGCGATTTCCCGCGCCCAGTGATGCGCCGTGCCACACGCCTCCATCCCCACCAGGCACGTCGGCAGGCCTTGAAAGAACTTCAGCACCTCGCCCCGACGTAACTGCCGCCGGACCAAAACCTTTCCGTCGCCGTCGATGCCATGAACCTGGAAAACATTCTTCGCCAGATCCAGACCGATTGTCGTCACGCCCATGGTCGACTCCTATGAGGTGGTTTCTTCGACGGTCAACGCTGTTCACCGGCATCTGGTGAAAGGGCCGTCCACCACATCACCTCAGTTTTGTTAGGCGCTCTTGACGGTGTCGCGATAGTGAGCGTCTCCCTTCATCCCTCCCGGCGTGCCGGCATGATCCGCCCCCAAAACCGTTCGGCCACGGGGGACAGGCGGGCGCGCGGGCGGAACAGGCGGATGGTGATGGGAATGTCCCAGTGCTCATCCCCCGCCCGCACCAGCCCGCCGCCGGGGCGCAGGTCCGGTTCCACCAGACTGAGCGGCAGCCACGCCAGCCCGCGCCCGTCCAGCGCCATGGTTTTCAGCAGCACGGCGACGTGGGAGGTGAAAATGGTTTCCAGCCAGGGGCGCGGGGCCATGGCGGCACGGGCAGCTTCGGCGATGCGGCCCATGCCGGATTCGTCGCTGTAGGACAGGTGCGCCACCGGCCGTCCGTGGGCGCCGGGCAGGGGGTGGCAGGGCCGCCCGGCCGGATCGGGGGCGCAGACGGGGACGAGCATGTCTTCGCCCAAGGTCACCGAGCGGAAATCGCCGCCGTCGAGCCGGCCCGGTGCCGCCGGATGGTGGTGGCATAGCAAGAACTGCGCCTGCCCCTGAAGCATGATGCGCTCGCACGCCTGCATGGTGTCTGCCACCAGCCGGATGCCGCTCGGCGGTTCGGGGGCGGCGTCTTCCACCGTCCGCAGCCACGCGGGGAAATAGGTCAGCGCCAGCGCGTGGGTGGAGGCGAAGGTCACGGTCGCCGCGGTGGCGGACACCAGGGTGCGCACCTCCTCCCGCCCCTGATGCAGGCGGCGCAGCGTCTCCTCCGCCACCGGGCGGAATCGCTCGCCGGCCTCGGTCAGGCTGATGCGGTGGGTGGTGCGGTCGAACAGCAGTGCGCCCACCCAGTCCTCCAGCGCCTTCACCCGCCGGCTGAGCGCCGGCTGGGTGACGTTGCGGTGTTCGGCGGCGCGGGAAAAATTGCCCCACTCGGCGACGGCCAGGAAATCTTCAAGCCAGATGGTATCCATGGCCCCTTCTGGCAGCCGCCGGGGACGCTGTCCAGTTTACACGTCCAGAAGCTCATGAAGCGTGGCGATCAGCGCCGATTTGGCCTCGAAGCCTACGCCGGGGGCGTCGGGCAGGCCGACATACCCATCCTCCACCGCCACCCCGTCGGCGAAGCCGCCGAAGGGCTGGAACACGCCGGGATAGGATTCGTTGCCGCCCAGATGCAGCCCGGCGGCGATGTTCAGCGACATCTGATGCCCGCCGTGGGGCACCACCCGGCGGCTGGACCAGCCCAGATGCGCCATGGCGTCCAGCGTGCGGGTGTATTCCACCAGCCCATAGCTGAGGGCGCAGTCGAATTGCAGCCAATCGCGATCCGGGTTCATGCCGCCGTGGCGCAGCAGGTTGCGGGCGTCCTGGTGGGAGAACAGGTTCTCCCCCGTCGCCATGGCGCCGTCATAGTGCCGGCCCAGCTCGGCCTGCAACGCATAGTCCAGCGGGTCGCCGGCCTCTTCGTACCAGAACAGGTTGTAGGGCTTCAGCGCCGTGGCGTAGGCGATGGCGGTGGCGAGGTCGAAGCGGCCGTTGGCATCCACGCACAGGTATTGCCCGTCGCCCACCACCTCCAGCACCGCATCGATGCGGCGGAGATCCTCGTCCAGCGGGGCGCCGCCGATCTTCATCTTGACGGTCCGGTAGCCCATGTCGCGGTAGGAGCGCATTTCGTCCTGCAGCGCCGCCAGCCCCTTGCCGGGATAATAATAGCCGCCGGCGGCATAGACCCACACCCGGCTGTCGGCCCGCCCCCCGCGGTAGCGGTCGGCCAGCAGGCGGTACAGCGGCACGCCGGCGGCCTTGGCCACCGCGTCCCAGATGGCCATGTCCAGCGTGCCCACCGCCACCGAGCGTTCGCCGTGGCCGCCCGGCTTCTCGTTGGTCATCATGCACGCCCAGGCGCGGAACGGGTCGATCAGGCCGCTTGCCGGGTCGATCAGGCTGTCGGGATCGGCTTCCAGCAGCCGGGGAATGAACCGCCGGCGCAACAGGCCCGAGGCGTCATAGCGGCCGTTGGAATGAAAGCCGTAGCCCACCACCGGCTTGCCGTCGCGCACCACGTCGGTCACCACCGCCACCACCGAACAGGTCATGCGGCTGAAGTCGATGGTGGCGTTGGAAATGTCGGACGCGATGGACGCGACCTTCTCACGGATCCCGACGATGCGCATGGTGGGCTTTCCCCGCTGGCTTGTGATGGCGGAAAGGTAAGCCCGCCGCCGCCGCCAAGCGAATGCCGTGTCGGCATCAATCCATGCGCAACCGGCATGAAAAAGGCCGCGGTGTTGCCACCGCGGCCCTTTCGTGTCGAACCGGATCAGGCTCAGTGCGAGGACGCCGCCGCCGCACCCAGGCCGGTTTCCGACCGGATGTACTGGTAATCGTACGCCTTGGCCTCGTCCTTGGCGCGCTGGCTCTTGTCGGTGATCGAGAACAGCCAGATGCCGCCGAAGGCCAGCGCCATGGAGAACAGCGCCGGATGCTCGTACGGGAAGATCGGCTTGGCGAAGCCGAAGATGCTGACCCACACGGTGGGGCCGACCACCACCATGGCGATGCAGCTCACCAGACCGGCAAAGCCGCCCACCAGCGCGCCGCGGGTGGTCATGCCCTTCCAGAAGATCGACAGCAGCAGCACGGGGAAGTTCACCGACGCCGCCAGACCGAAGGCCAGCGCCACCATGAACGCGATGTTCTGGTTTTCGAACGCCAGACCGAGCGTGATGGCGATGACGCCCAGCGCCAGGGTGGCGATCTGCGACACGCGGATTTCGCTGCGCTCGTTGGCCTTGCCCTTCTTGATGACGCTGGCGTAGAGGTCGTGGCTGACCGCCGACGCACCGGCCAGCGTCAGCCCGGCCACCACCGCCAGGATGGTCGCAAAGGCCACCGCCGAGATGAAGCCCAGGAACACGTTGCCGCCCACCGCCTTGGACAGGTGGATGGCCGCCATGTTGCCGCCGCCCAGGATGGCGCCCGCCGCGTTCAGGTATTCGGGGTTGGTGCCGACGATGACGATGGCCAGGAAGCCGATCAGCACCGTCAGGATGAAGAAGTAGCCGATGAAGCCGGTGGCGTAGAACACCGACTTGCGCGCTTCCTTGGCGTCGGGAACGGTGAAGAAGCGCATCAGGATGTGGGGCAGGCCGCCCGGACCGCACATCAGCGCCAGGCTGAGCGACAGGGCCGCGATCGGATCGGTCATGCCCGCCGACGGCGCCAGCAGGGACGGACCGGCCTTGTGCACGGCGACCGCCTTCGACACCAGCAGATCCACGCTGAAGCCGAACTGCGCCAGCGCCATGAACACCAGCACGGTGCAGCCGCCCAGCAGCATCACCGCCTTGATGATCTGCACCCAGGTGGTGGCCAGCATGCCGCCGAAGGTGACGTACATGATCATCAGCACGCCGACCAGCACCACGGCATAGGCGTATTCCAGACCGAACAGAAGCTGGATCAGCTTGCCGGCACCGACCATCTGCGCGATCAGGTAGAAGCACACCACCGCCAGCGAGCCGATGGCCGACAGCGTGCGGATCGGCGTCTGCGACAGGCGGTAGGAAGCCACGTCGGCGAAGGTGAAGCGGCCCAGGTTGCGCAGGCGCTCGGCCACCAGGAACAGCATCATCGGCCAGCCCATCAGGAAGCCGATGGTGTAGATCACCCCGTCGAAGCCCTTGGCGAACACCATGCCCGACAGGCCGAGGAACGCCGCCGCCGACATGTAGTCACCGGCAATCGCCAGACCGTTCTGGAAGCCGGAGATGCCGCCGCCGGCGGTGTAGAAGTCCGACGCCGAGCGGGTGCGCTTCGACGCCCAATAGGTGATGCCCAGCGTGCCGGCCACGAACACCAGGAACATGGCGATGGCCATCACGTTCACCGGCTGGCGCTGCACCGCCCCGTCGATGGCCGCGGCGAAGGCGGGGGAGGCGGTGACGATCCCGGCAAGGGCCAGGGGCAGAAGACGGCTCATTGCCCGGCCTCCTCGATCAGTTCACGGGTCAGACGGTCGAATTCGCTGTTGGCGCGGGCCACATAGATGCCGGTGCTGACGATGCAGCACAGGGTGATGACGAACCCCGCCACTAGACCGATGGTCAGGGTCATGCCCGGCGACCACGGCAGGACCAGCAGGCCGGGGTTGAAAGCCACCGTCAGGACGAAGGCATAATAGATCCCCAGCATGGCAACCGCCAGCAGCAGGCTGAACCGATTCCGCCGGGCGGTCAGTTGCGTGAATTTCGGATTGGACAAAATCCGATCGTAAACGGCTTCTGTCATGAAGCGTTCTCCTCCGGTTTTATTTTTGAAAGGGTCAGAACTTTTGCGTGTTGTCGGGGTGAAAGCCGGTTCTGATGTCGGCTTTCACCCCTTTTTTTTGTCGCTTTATTCCAGCGATAGAGTTTTTAAATACCGCCGGATCTGTTTTTTAAAACTGCGTTTCATCCAGGGCCATGGTGACCGCCGCCCCGGCGGTGGCCGCGTGGGCGTAGCTCTGGGCGGTGGGCAGGATGGTTTCGGCGTAGAAGCGCGCCGTGGCGATCTTGGCGTTCAGGAAGCCGGTGTCGGCCCCATCCTCGCCCAGCCTGCGCGCGGCGGCCACGGCGGCGCGGGCCATCTGATAGCCGCCCACCACGGCACCGGCCAGCCGCAGGAACGGCACCGCCCCCGCCGCCGGCAGGGCCGGGTTGTCGTTGCCCAGGAAGCAGGCCACCGTGCCGGCCAGGGTGTCGGTCCCCTCGGTCAGCGCCCGGCGGATGGCGGCGAAATCCTCGCCCGGCCGGGCGGCGAGATCGGCGTCCAGCGCCCGGATGTCGGCGATCAGCGCGCCGATGCCGGCCCCCTTGTCGCGCAGCACCTTGCGGAACACCAGATCGTTGGCCTGGATGGCGGTGGTGCCTTCGTAGATGGTGGTGATGCGGGCGTCGCGCAGATGCTGCGCAGCACCGGTTTCCTCCACATAGCCCATGCCGCCGTGCACCTGCACGCCGAGCGAGGTGATTTCCTGCCCGACTTCGGTGGACCAGCCCTTGATGATCGGGGTCAGCAGCTCGTAACGCCGGTGTGCGGCCGCCCGGCGGTCCGGGTCGGTGGTGTGATGGGCGATGTCGATGTGCGCCGCCCCTTCATAGGCCAGGGCGCGCATCGCCTCGATCTGGCACTTCATGGTCATCAGCATCCGGCGCACGTCGGGATGGTTGATGATCCCGGTCTTGCCGCCGGTCCAGCCGGCGGGGCGCCCCTGCACCCGCTCGCGGGCGTAGGAGACGGCCTGCTGATAGGACCGCTCGGCGATCGCCAGACCCTGGATGCCCACCGACAGGCGGGCATGGTTCATCATGACGAACATGTATTCGACGCCGCGGTTCTCCTCGCCGATCAGATAGCCTTCGGCACCGCCGTTGTCGCCGAAGGACATGACGGCGGTCGGGCTGCCGTGGATGCCCAGCTTGTGTTCCAGCGACACGCACCGCACATCGTTGGGGCCGGTCGGATTGCCGTCGGCGTCCACCTTGACCTTGGGCACGGCGAACAGCGAGATGCCCTTCAGCCCCGCCGGGGCGTCGGGCAGGCGGGCCAGCACCAGATGAACGATGTTCTCGGTCAGCGTGTGGTCGCCGTAGGTGATGAAGATCTTCTGGCCGAAGATGCGGTAGCGGTCACCGTCCCGTTCGGCGCGCGAGCGGATGGCGGCCAGATCGGAACCGGCCTGCGGTTCGGTCAGGTTCATGGTGCCGGTCCATTCGCCCGACACCAGCTTCGGCAGGAACAGCGCCTTCAGCGCGTCGGAGCCGTTCTCGACGATGGCGTCCACCGCCCCCTGGGTCAGCATGGGGCACAGGGCGAAGGCCATGTTGGCCGCCTGCCACATTTCCTGAACCGCGGTGTTGACCACGTGCGGCAGCCCCATCCCGCCCCATTCGGGATCGAAGGGCAGGGCGTTCCAGGTGCCGTCCACCAGGGTCTGCCAGGCCTCATGCCAGCCTTCCGGCGTCTGGACCACGCCGTCCACCAGCCGGGATCCCTGGCGGTCGCCGACCGTGTTCAGGGGGCCGATGACGTTGGCGGCGATCTTGGCCGCTTCTTCCAGAACGCTGGCGACCACGTCGGCCCCGGCCTCTTCAAAGCCGGGCAGGGCCAGAACCTCGTCGAGGTGGGCGAGTTCACGCAGCGCGAAATCCATGTCGCGCAGGGGGGCGGCAAAATCGGTCATGGCGATCTCTCGTCACAGAACGGGACGGGGGGAGCAGGGCGGGGGCATAAGGTGCGGGCGGCATCCCCACGCGAAGAAGGACACCGCCCGCGGCCGGCACAGGCCAAGCGGCGGGGGGAGGACGCACATCGGCCCCGCCGCCCGCGTGAGCACGGCGTTACGCTTTGTTCAGATCCTTGGCCGCCTGACGCAGGGCGAATTTCTGGATCTTGCCGGTGGAGGTCTTCGGCAGTTCGCTGAAGACGATGGTCCGCGGCACCTTGAAGTGGGCGATGTGTTCGCGGCAATAGGCGATCAGTGCCGCCTCGGTCACATCGGCCCCGGTCTTCAGGGTGACGAAGGCGCACGGGGTTTCACCCCACTTCTCGTCCGGCCGGGCGACCACGGCGGCTTCCAGCACCGCCGGGTGGCGGTAGAGGATCTCTTCCACCTCCAGCGACGAGATGTTCTCGCCACCGGAAATGATGATGTCCTTGGAGCGGTCCTTGATCTCGATGTAGCCGTCTTCGTGCCACACACCCAGGTCGCCGGTGTGGAACCAACCGCCCTCGAACGCTTCCGTCGTCGCCTTGGCGTTCTTCAGGTAGCCCTTCATGACGTTGTTGCCGCGCAGGAAGATCTCGCCCATGGTCACGCCGTCGCGCGGCACCGGCGCCAGGGTCATAGGATCGGCGACCATCAGCCCTTCCAGGATCGGGCCGCGCACGCCCTGGCGGGCCTTCAGCCGGGCCTTGTCCTCCAGGGGCAGGTCGTTCCAGCGGTCATGCCACACGCACACCACCGACGGGCCGTAGCTTTCGGTCAGGCCGTAGACGTGGGTGACGTCGAAGCCCATGCGCTCCATCGCCTCGATCACCGGGGCGGGCGGGGCGGCACCGGCGGTCATCACGCGGACCTTGTGCTCGATCCCGTCCTTCAGGGCGGCGGGCGCGTTGTTGATCATGTTGAGGACGATGGGCGCGCCGCAGAAGTGCGACACCTTCTCGGTGCGGATGGCGTCCAGGATCGGTTCCACCCGCACATGGCGCAGGCACACGCTGGTGCCGGCGATGGCCGCCAGGGTCCAGGGGAAGCACCAGCCGTTGCAGTGGAACATCGGCAGCGTCCACAGGTAAACGGCGTGCTGCGGCAGGTTCCACGACAGGGCGTTCGACACCGCGTTCAGATGCGCCCCGCGGTGATGGTAGACCACGCCCTTGGGGTTGCCGGTGGTGCCGGAGGTGTAGTTGAGCGCGATCGCCTGCCACTCGTCGGCGGGCGGGGTCCAGGCATAGGCGGGGTCGCCTTCGGCCAGGAGCTGTTCATAGGTCAGCGCCCCGATCAGCTCGCCACCGCTGTAGCTGGGATCGTCGATGTCGATCACCAGCGGCTGGTGTTCGGTCTTGGCCAGCGCGCGCTTGGTGACGGCGGAAAATTCGCGGTCAACGATCAGGATCTTGGCTTCGGCATGATCGATGATGAAGGCGATGGCTTCGGCGTCCAGGCGGGTGTTGATGGCGTTCAACACCGCCCCGGCCATCGGAATACCAAAATGGGCTTCGAACACTTCCGGCGTGTTGGCGCCCATCACCGCCACGGTGTCGCCCAGGCCGATGCCGCGGGCGGCAAGGGCGGAGGCCAGACGGCGGCAGCGGTCATAAGTCTCCCCCCAGGTGCGGCGCACCGCACCGTGGACCACCGCGGTGCGTTCCGGCCACACCGACGCGGCGCGTTCCAGGAACGTCAGCGGCGACAGCGCCACGAAATTGGCGGCGTTGGGGGCCAGATCGGTATCGTAGGGATTGGCAACGGCCACTGGTGCATCCTCCCGAGACGCATTTGTGATCCCGCGGGCGGGTCCCGCGACATATTCGGGAAAAGATGCCAGGAGAGTTTTGCGCTAATTTCTCCCGATTGTGACGAATTGTAAACGGCCGCCGGTTCGGGCATCCATGGGGGACGAACCCGTCTTCCCCGCCCAATTCACCGTGAAGGCCGCCGCATCCCATGTCCGTTCTTGCCGCCCTGCCGGGCATCTTCAACGTGGTGGCCCCGGTGTTCGTGGTGGCCGCGGTGGGGTTTGGTTGGATCAGGGCCAGATTGCCCTATGACAGCGCCTTTATCACCACCTTTGCGGTCAATGTCTCCACCCCATGTCTGGTTTTTTCGGCTCTGGTGAAGGCCCGGCCGGGGGGTGAGACGCTGGCGGTGATGGCCGTTGCCGCCACCGCCACCATGGGTTTGGCCGGGCTGGCGGGGTGGGGCGTGCTGCGGGCCGCCCGGCTGCCGGGCAAGACCTATCTGTCGGCGCTGTCCTTTCCCAACGCCGGCAATCTGGGGCTGCCGGTGTGCCTGTTCGCGTTCGGGGAGGAGGGTCTCAGTCTGGCCGTCCTGTATTTCGCCGTCATGGCCATCGCCCAGTTTACCATCGGCCCGGCCATCGCCGCCGGGCGCTTCGACTGGCGGATGATTCTGGGAACGCCGGTGATCTATGCGGTCGCGGCGGCCCTGCTGGCCGTGGGGCTGGATCTGCAGGTGCCGGTGTGGATCGGCAACACCACCCGGTTGCTGGGCGATTGCGCGGTGGCGCTGATGCTGTTTTCCCTGGGAACCGCCCTGGCCCGTCTGCGGCCCGCTGGGGTCGGGCGGGCGGCGGCGCTGTCGGCGCTGCGTCTCGGCCTCGGCCTTGCCGCCGGGGTGGGGGTGAGCGCGCTTTTGGGGCTGGAAGGGGCCATGCGCGGCGTGGTGGTGCTGCAAAGCGCCATGCCGGTGGCGGTGTTCAACTATCTCTGGGCGCTGCGTTACAACAATGCCCCGGAGGAGGTGGCGGGGATGGTGCTTTTCTCCACCGCCATGGCGTTTGCCGGCCTGCCGCTGCTGTTGCTGGCCGTCATGCCCTCCTGACCATGATCACGCGCAGGACCGGCGCGGTTCGGGAAACACGCTGATCTTCGTCGGCTCGTAAAGGGCGAGGTTGTCGGCAAACACGGCATCGACTCGTGCCACCTGGAACACCCGCTGCACGCGCCCCTGTGCGCCCACCAGCGAGGCGGTTTTCCCATGGCGGCGCATTTCTTCATACGCGATCAGCAACATGCCGATGCCGGCGGAATCGATGTATTCCAGGTCGGAAACGTCGAGCACGATGTCGGTGTCGTGCAAGGCCAGCAACTCCCCGATCATTGTGCGCGCCGTGGCATGCTCGCTGAATGTCCATCGGCCCTGAATGCGGACCGTGGTTTTGCGGGTGCCCGCTCTGTCGCTGGCGGCGGCTTTCTCCGCAGTGGTGATGATGTAATGCATGGTCCCCCCTGACGTCCAATCACTGGTCGTACCATGTGCCGTGTGCACCGTGGCGCAGGCCTGTCTTCGGCATTGCGAAAGCCTGCCTGTGTCCGGGAGATGGTGCAATGTTAAGCGCATCCACCTGCGTCACTCCGCCGCAGACCGTTCGATCAATTGTTGTCGGACTGTTACATCCCTGTCGGATCGATGTCCGATATGACACAGAACCGCCGCTGTGTTTTGGGGCGCACGGTTCCTGTAACAGTTTTGCTTTCCGAAAATTGGGAAAACGATCGAATCGGAGCGCGAATCGGACGGTAAAAGGCAAGCGTAAGGATAAGGATTTGTGCCGGGAACATTCAAACTGTCCTTCGGCATAAAGTTTCCGTTTTGCCGTTGTGGTGATGGGGACGTGTTTTGCTCGCGGGGCGCCAATGGCCGGGCCGCACCTGTTCCCGTTTACCCGGCCCCCGCGCCATCCGCCCGTGTGAGTGACAGGAAGCGCCGGCACTGCAATTCCTTGTCGTACCCCAGAAGGATCCCGAGGATGAAATCCTCCTGGGGCGACAGTTGGTTGAGCGGTTTGCGCACCACCTCCCGCACGGTGTCGATCCAGGCGGGCCGTCCGAAAAAGACGTTGGTCTTGGCCGCGCTGACCGGGTGGACGTGGTAGTCGATCCCCCGGCCGCGCAGGCGCCGGATCACCGCGTCCGCGTCATGGGGACCCAACGTCATCATGAACATCTGGCGCACGCCCTTGTCGTATTCATAAAGGTTGTGCGCCAGGATCTTCAGCGATGCGTGGGCGGCTCCTGCCGGTTTTACGTCAGTTGAGTGATCCATGTGGTGATTCGCTTGTCCGTTTTGGAAGACTGGTTGTCCTGGTCAAGCGCAAGCCCCACGAACTTCCCATCGCGTTCGGCCGTCGATGCGGAATAGTCGTATCCGTCGGTTTCGGTAAAACCCACGACGATCCCCCCCTGTTCAACCACATGGTCGTACAGAATGCCCATGGCATCCACGAAGGATTCGGGATAGTTCACCTGATCACCGGTGCCGAACAGGGCCACCTTCTTGTTTTTCAGGTTGGCTGTTTTCAGCGTGTCGATGTGGGCTTCCCAATCGGACTGCAGATCGCCGGTGCCATAGGTGGGGGCGCCCAGGATCAGCAGGTCGCAGTTTTCGAAATCGGCGGCGGAGGCCGCGGTGATGTCGATGGCCTTGCCCTGGATCTTCTTGGCAATCCGCGACGCTACGGCCTTGGTGGCACCGGCATCGGACCCGTAGATGACTGTCACATGCATGGGGCTGCTCGCTTCGTTGGCAATCGGTGGTGTGGTGAAGCCCGGGCGCCTCGGATGATTATGCAAATGAGAATGATTTGCAATATGGATTCCGCCTGTCCGATGGATTTGCTGATGGAGTGCTGAACAAACCATCAGTCCGTTCGCAATCAGCCCGGCGGCACAACGGGGTTGACCCATCAATCGAAATATTCAAAAAAGAATAACGACTGGCTTCCGCCGCGGCGGGGGCATTCCGGCGATGAAGGAGCGAACATGCGCGCACACGTGCGGGCCGCGGGGCTGGTGGTGGCGGCCGTCCTGACGGCGGCGGCGGGTTTTCCGGCCTGGGGGCAGGAGTTGTATGCCTATGTCGGGGCGGGGCTGCGGCCGCCGGTGGATGCCCTGATCGAGGCTTACCGGCAGAAAACCGGCGTGGTGGTGAAAACCGAATACGGCGGGTCCGGCCAACTGCTGACCCGCATCGAGGAGACGGGGAAGGGCGACCTGTTCATTCCCGGCACCACCTTCTACACCGACAAGCTGAAGGAAAAGGGCGGCGTGCGGGCCGAAACGATTCTGGTCCTCCACGGTCCGGTGCTGGCGGTCGCCAACGGCAAGGCCGATCAGATCCAGACCTTTGCCGATCTGGCCAAACCGGGCGTGCGGCTGGGTCTGGGCGATCCGGCGGCCATGGCGCTTGGCCGCACGGCGGACGAGATCCTCGACCATTCCGGCCAGGGGGACGTGATCCGCAGGAACGTCACCGTCCGCGCCGCCACCGTCAAGCAACTGGCCCTCTATGTGGTGGACGGCAATGTGGACGCCGCCATCATCGGCGCGTCGGAAGCGGCGCAGATGCCGGGCAAGTTCGTGGTGCGTCCCATTCCCGCCGACTGGTTCCAGGCGGAATACGCCCCGGTGGCGGTGCTGTCCATCTCCGCCCAGCCGGACGCGGCGGCGGCGTTTGCGGCGTTCCTGGCCTCCGACGAGGGGCTGGCGACCTTCGCCCGTTTCGGGTTTCCGCCGGCCAGACGGTAAGCGGCCGTGGCGTCTCCCCCCTTCCGCCGCCTGACCGGGCTGGAGTGTCTGGCCATGGCGCCGCTGGCGCTGATCCTGCTGCTGGTCGTGGGGGTGCTGGGGGCGCTGGCGGTGCGTCTGTCGTGGGCGGAACTGCTGGTGGCCCTCACCGCCGCCGAAACCCGCTTCGCCCTGGTTCTGTCCTTGTGGACATCGGCGGCGGCGCTGGCGGTGGCGCTGGTGCTGGCCCTGCCGGCGGCGTATCTGCTGGCGCGGCGGACGTTTCCGGGGCGGGTGGTGGTGGACACGCTGCTGGACATTCCCCTGGTCATGCCGCCGCTGGTGGCGGGCATGGGGCTGCTGTTCCTGTTCGGGCGGCGGATGCTGGGGGAGCCGCTGGCGTCGGTGGGCATCGACCTTCTGTTTTCCCCGGCCGGGGTGGTGGTGGCCCAGTCCTTCATCGCCACCACCGTCATGGTGCGGATGGGCAAGGCCGCCTTTGCCGCCGTCGATGCCGGTCTGGGCGACGCCGCCCGCACGCTGGGGGCGTCGCCGTGGGGGGTGTTCTGGAGCGTCGATCTGCCGCTGGCCACCCGCGGCTTGCTGGCGGGGGCGGTGCTGGCGTGGTCGCGGGCGTTGGGGGAATTCGGCGCCACCCTGCTGCTGGCCGGGGCCACGCGGTTGCGGACGGAAACCCTGCCCATGGCGGTTTTTCTCAACATCGCCACCGGCGAAACCGGGGTGGCGGTGGCGTGCGCCTTGATTCTGCTGGCGGTCGCCTTTGCCCTGCTGCTGGCCCTGCGGGGGTTGGGCGGGGTGCGGGGCGGGGCATAGGGACACCCGTGCGGATTGGCCGTTGGGGTAGAGGAAACCGGCGGGAAACCGCGGTGCGCGTGCATCACCCCTTCCGTTCGGGGCGTTTCCTGTGGCACGTTTGGCCGGCGACATAAGCCGCCAGCCCGGACCCTCGCCTGGACCATGGTGTCCGACGTGTCTGCCGGGATGGGTTGGCGGGCGGAAAGACCCGGATTCGGAGGCACCATGCTCAAGAAACGCTGCAAAACCGGCCTGGCCGCCGTGACCATCGCCGCTCTCATTCTTCCCGGCTGCGTCACGACCCAAGCGGACCGCATCGGCCCCAACGACGGCAGCGATGCCTGCTACCAGTACCGGGTGGCGCTGGATTCGACCGGCGACTTCTATGCTTCCGACATGGTGAAGGGGGTTGTGATCGGTGCCGCGGCGGGGGCCGTGGCCGGCGGCATCCTGGGCGGCGATCTGAGGAGTGCCGCCATCGGTGCCGTGGCCGGTGGTGCTCTGGGCGCTCTGGGTGGTTACTGGAACGCCAAGGTCCAGCAGGGTCGGGATCAGGCCATCCTGGGCGTGCTCTCCGACCTCGACACCGAAAACCAAACCCTGTCCAAGACCCAGGTGGCCCTGGACCAGCTGGTCAACTGCCGCCGCGGCGAGATCGCGCGGGTGAAGGCCGATTACAAGGCCAAGCGCATCGACAAGGCCACCGCCGACCAGCGTCTGGCCACCATCCGCGCCCAGTTGGAAAAGGATTACCAGATCGCCAGCACCATCAACCAGAACGTGGTGAAGCGCCGCGACGAATACCTGTTCGCCGCCGACCAGATCCAGCCCGGCTCCTCCGACAAGGTGCGCGCCGCGGCCAAGGCCAAGAAGAAGCCGGCGGGTGGCAAGGACCAGGCGTCCCAGGTGGTGGCCCGCACCACCACGGCGGTGGAAACCTCCGAACGGATCAACGCCTCCACCACCCAGATCCAGCAGATGGCCCAGCGGGAAGCCACGCTGGAGGCGGTCTGATCCCTGCCGGGGGATGCCTGACTGGCATCCCCCGGACCGTTCGATGTCTTGCCGGGCTGTCGATCCATGGCGTGTGCTCCTGTGTTCCGCGGCTTTTCCCCTTCGCTTCCGCGCTTTCTCGCCGCCGCCACCGTGCTGCTGGGCCTGATGCCCGGCACCGGGCCGGTGTGGGGGGCGGAGGTGACGACGGCCCCCTTCCTGCGCATCGAGACCGGGCGCCACACCGCCCGCATCAACCGTGTCGCCACCGACGCGGAAGCCCGCATCGTCGCCACCGTGTCCAACGACAAGACGCTGCGCCTGTGGTCCCGCACCACCGGCGAGCCGCTGGGGGTGTTGCGCGTGCCGCTGGAGGCGGGGGACGAGGGGGCGCTGTACGCCGTCGCCCTGTCGGCGGACGGGGCCACGGCGGTGGCCGCCGGCAACACCGGCACATCGTGGGGGGACGGCGGGACGCTCTATCTGTTCGACGTCAAGGCCCAGCGGCTGAAGGCCAAGCTCGCCAACCAGCCGCAGGTTCTCAACGATCTGGTCTATTCCCCCGACGGGCGGTTCGTGGCCGGTGCCTTCGGCGGCACCGCCGGGATCCGTGTGTGGGACAGCGCCACCTTCCGTCTGGTGGCGGAGGATACCAGCTACGGCGGCCGCGTCACCGCCCTGGCGTTCGATCGGGCGGGACGGCTGGCGGCGGCGTCCTTCGACGGCACCGTCCGCCTGTACGGCGCCGATTTCAAGCCGCTGGTCACCCGCAAGGCGCCGGGCGGCGGGCAGCCCTGTTCCGTGGCCTTTTCGCCCGACGGCTCGGCCCTGGCGGTCGGCTATGCCGACAAGCCGCGGGTGGACGTGCTGGCGGGCACCGATCTGAAACCCCTGTTCACGCCCAAGGCCGACGATGTGCGGGCCGGCAATTTCAACGCCGTCGCCTGGATGGCCGGGCCGGGGGGCAAGCCGGTGCTGGCCGCCGCCGGATCGGTGGGACCGGACAGCACCCACACCATCCTGCGCCGCTGGCCCGATGGCGGGAAGGGCAAGCCCGCCGACACCACCATTGCCGGCGACACGGTGAACCATCTGCGCGCCCTGCCCGACGGCGGGCTGCTGTTCGCGGCGTCCGATCCGGCGTGGGGCGTGGTCGGGGGGGACGGCGGGGTGCGGTTCAGCCGCCGCGGCGAGATCGGCGATTTCCGCGACATCCATCAGGGCCGTTTCGCCCTGTCGCCCGACGGTATGACGGTGGATTACGGGCTGGAGCAGGGCGGGCGGCGTCCGTTCCGCTTCGATGCCCTGGCCCGCACCCTGACCAGCGACCCGCCGCCGCAGCCGGGCTACGCCCGCCCGGTGACCGAGGCCGCGGGGGTGAAGGTCACCGGCTGGCGCAACGAACGCACGCCCAAGGTCAACGGCCGCCCGGTCACCCTGGATCCCGGCGAATGGGCGCGCAGCGCCACCGTGCTGCCGGACGGCTCCGCCGCCCTGGTGGGGGCGGAATTCAGCCTGCGCCTGGTGGGGGCGGATGGGGTGGAGCGGGCGCGCGCCGCCGTGCCCGCCGCCGTGTGGGGGGTGGTGGCCGCACCCGACGGACGGGTGGCGGTGGCCGCACTGGGCGACGGCACGTTGCGCTGGTTCACCCTGACCGGGCCGCAGCCGCTGCAGGAGCTGGCGGCTTTCTTCCCTCACCGCGACGGCAAACGCTGGGTCATCTGGACCCCGGAAGCCTTCTTCGCCCATTCGGAGAGCGGGGGGGAGGCGCTGGTGGGCTTCCACCTCAACGACCCTCAGAAGAAAGGGTTGCAGTGGATTGAATTCAAACAGGTTTACCGCGTCTTCCAGGCGCCGGAACTGGTTCAGGCCAAGCTGACCCGGACCGGTGCGCAGGAGATTGCCGCCCGCATCCAGGCCATCGGCGACGTGCGCCGGCTGACCCAGAGCCGCCCGCAGGTGATGCTGGCCGAGTATTGCCCGGTCAGCGAGATCAGCCGCGGTTTCGCCCGCACCACCGCTGATACCGCCCCTTCTGAGACGGGTTGCCAGCCCATCGACGCCACCCCGGTCAGCCGGGCCTTCGCCCGCGTGAAGGACGAGGCGCCCGCCGCGGCGGGACCGGCGGTGGCGGCCCAGGCCGACGAGGCCCCCCGTGTGACCGTCACCCTGCCGCCGGGCACCGCCGGGGTGCGGCTGCGGTACCGGGTGGTGGACACCGGCGGCGGGGTGGGCAACGTCAACCTGTTCCACAACGGCCGCAACATCAGCGCCGGAGCCGCCGCCCGCGGCTTCGCCCGAGTCAAGGACGGGGAGGCGGCACCCGCAGCGCCCGCGCCCGCTGGCGCGCCCGCCGCGGCGGACACCCGCGAGGGGCTGGTCCGTCTGGACACCGGCTCCAACCGGGTGCAGGTCCGCGCCTACAACGGCAGCGATGCCATTTACGAACGGTCGCCGGTGGTGGATTTCGTGGTGGCAGCCCCCCCCGCTCCTGAAAAGACCACGGTTGCCGAGGCGCCCAAGCCGCGGTTGCTGCGCTTCGTGGCGGGGATCAACGCCTACCGCCCGGCGGGAGCGGCCCTGGGTTTCGCCCGCCCCGACGCCGAAGCCTTTGAGCGCACGGTGGCGCAGCGGATTCCCGCCGGGTACGACGTGGCGGCATCGAATGCCCTGTCCACGGCCCTGTACGACGAACAGGCCAGCCTGGAGGCGGTGACGGCCGCGCTGGAAAAGCTGGCGGCCGAGGCGCGGCCCGATGACACGGTGGTGATCTACTTGGCCGGGCATGGCGTGATTCTGCCGTCCCCGAAGGATCCGACGGTCAAACTCTATTACTACGTCACCCAGAACGTGACCGCGGCCACGCCGGAGGCCATCAGCCGCGAAGCCCTGTCGGAAAAGGACCTCAACCGCCTCATCAGCGGCATCGCCGCCCGCAATGTGCTGGTGCTGCTCGACACCTGCCACGCCGGGGCGGTGCCGGCGGGGACGGTGGACAAGCTCTATCAGGACATGGGCAGCCGCTATCTGCTGGCGGCGGCGTCGGAAAGCCAGCAGGCGCTGGACAGCTACGATTCCCGCAACGGCATCTTCGCCCACGCGGTCCTGGAAGGGCTGCAGGGCAAGGCCATGCTGGCCGGCGACGATGCCATCTACAACCTGACCCTCGGCCAGTACGTCAGCCGGTCGGTGCCGCGTCTGGCACGGGAAAAGAACTGGAACCAGACCGCGGTGTTCAAGACCGGCGGCAACGACCTCAACCCGTTTCCCGTCGCGTCTTCGGCACCGTAAGTCAGCGGGCCTTGGCCCGGACCAGATTTTCGATCCGCGCGGCCAGTTCCTCGGCCACGCGGGTCTGTTCCGGCGTGTGGCGGGCGTTCAGCATGGCGCGCAGGGCCAGAAGATGCAGCCGGGTCAGGGCGGGATCGCCGGTGATCGACCCGCCGTCGGTCAGAATCCCCAGCAGCGACACCACCACCCGCTCGGCGGAGGGGGGCAGGGATTGCTGGACGCTCCGGCGCAACTGCTGGAGCGGAACGATCATGCCCAACAGGGAATCCCCCGTCCGCTCCACCGCGGTCAGGGCATTGTCGATCAGGGAAAGCAGGGTGGAGCGGGCGTTCTCCTCCACCTCTTCCGGGCTGGGCAGGGTGCGGACCATCAGGGCGCGGGTGTCTTCCTTCTGGCGGCGCGCCCTTTGGATGGCGGCCTCGTCCCCCGACACCCGCGCCAGCAGCAGATTGTCGGGCTGCAGCAGGATCACCCCCTGCTCCCCCGACCGGGCCGCGCGGCGGTCCACCGGCACCGGCCGGTTCACCCGCCGGCGGTCGGGGCCGCGGTAGGTCGGGGAAATCACGAAATGCCGCTGGCGGTTCACCACATCCACCAGCCGTTCGACGATGCGGGCGGGCGACACCGGCTTGACCAGGAAATCGGTGGCCCCGGCGTTGCGCCCGATGGTCACATGATCAAGGGACCCGTGGGCGGTCAGCATGATGACCGGCAGCGCCGGGTCGGGTGAATCCGGGTGGTTGCGGATCTTGTGGATCAGTTCCAGACCGCAGCCGTTGGGCATTTCCCAATCGGTGAACACGATGTCGGGGGGTGTCGCGCGGATGATCTGGAACGCGTCATCCACCGTGGCGGCTTCGCTGATGTGGCCCAGCCCCAGATGGCGCAGGATGTTGCGGACCATGGTGCGGATGTGCGCCACATCGTCCACGATCAGAATGTGCAGACAGCGGTAGCCAGAGGGAATGGTGATGGCAGCTTTGCGCACGGCAGGAACGATCCCGGCGGATATCATGAGGTTTCTATGTAATGCGTAGGGGTGAAGGACAGATGAACGCCGGCCCCTCCTTATCCTTCGACGGCACGCAGGGCGGCAACCGTCCGTTCCAGCAGCCCCGTCAGATCGCGGGTCAGTTCCGCGGCCTCGTCGGGGGCGGCATCCTCGATCCGGCGGACGGTGGTTGCAAAGTCCCGCGCACCGATGTTGATCGCCATGCCTTTCAGCCCGTGGGCCAGCCGCCGGATGGGCTGCCCGGCGGCCAGGGCGGTGCGGATCGCCTCGATTTCCGTCCGGGCCTGGCCGTCGAAGGTATCGACGGTTTTTCGCCAATCCTCCGGTCCCAGAACCATGCACAGGGTTTCCACCTGATCCCGGTCGAGCAACCCGTCAGCGGCCGCGCTGGTTTCCGGCGGCGGTGAAGGTGGTGGGGGCGGGGGCGGAAGGGTGGGGCGCTCCGGCGCGAAGCGGGCCACCATGTCCAGCAACGCCGTCCGGCGGATGGGTTTGGGAAGGTGGCCGTTCATGCCGGCGGCCACACAGCGTTCATGGTCCGACGTGATGGTGTTGGCGGTCACGGCAATGATCGGTACCTGGGCCGCGGGATCGTCCAGGCAGCGGATGGCGGCGGCGGCGTCGCACCCGTCCATGACCGGCATCTGTACGTCCATCAGCACCAGATCGAACGGTTCGCGGCTGACGGCGACCACCGCTTCCCGCCCGTCGGTGGCGAAAGCGACCTCGTGCCCCTCCTTGCGCAGCAGGGCGCCCAGCAATGTGCGGTTGGTCGCCACATCGTCCACCACCAGAATCCGCATGGGCACACCCGGCCTGGGGGCGATGTCGCCCGGCACCGTGGCGGCATCGGTGGGGGCGGCGGGTGGCGGCGCGTCCCGTTGAAGGCAACGGACGTGGAACACGAAGGTGCTGCCCACGCCGGGGGTGCTGGTGACGGCGATGCCGCCGCCCATCAGCTCGCACAGCTCGCGGGAGATGGCCAGCCCCAGCCCGGAGCCGCCGAAGCGGCGGGTGGAGGAATCGTCCACCTGGGAAAACCGCTGGAACAGCCGGCCGATCTGGTCGGGGGCGATGCCGATGCCGGTGTCGGTGACCGATCCCACCAGGGACAGACCGCCATCGGCTTCCCGCCGGGTGGATACGCGCACGGTGATGATGCCGGCGGTGGTGAATTTCACCGCGTTGCCAACCAGATTGACCAGGATCTGGCGGATGCGCATGGCATCGCCGCGCAGCCAGCGGGCCGCGTCGGGGGCGATGTGGTGTTCGATGACGGTGCCGGATTCCGACGCGCGGGGCGCGAACAGCTTGACCACATCCTCGGTCAGTTCGGCGAGGTCGAAATCCTCCTCCTCGATCTCCAGCCGGCGCACCTCCAGCTTGGAATAGTCGAGCACGTCGTTGACCAGGGTCAGCAGGTTTTCCGCCGACCGCAAGGCCAGCCGGACATACTCTTTCTGCCCCGCTTCCAGCGGGCCGTCGTTGAGCAGGCTGAGCAAGCCGATGACCCCGTTCATGGGCGTGCGGATCTCGTGGCTGATGTTGGCCAGGAAGATGGATTTGGCCCGGTTGGCGCTGTCGGCCTCTGCCCGCGCCTGTTCCAGGGTTTTGGCCATCCGGGTCAGGTGGCGGTGGGACCGGCGGATGGTCAGGATCTGCCAGCTTGCCAGCCCGGCAAAGCTCAAGATCAGCACCGTCTGCAGCAGCGTGCCCCCCAGGGTGACGGCCTGCAGGTTCTTCAACTCCTCCCACCGGCGGGCGCTGTGGTCGGCACTCCAGCCGTTCAGGCCCAGCAGCATCGCCTGATACTCGGGCATCAGCCCGGCCAGCCGCTGATCCATCTCCAGGGCGACCGGCAGCGTCAGCCCCCCGGCGGTGGCCATGGCCTCGTCGGTCTGGCGGATGATGGTGCGGGTGGTCGCCAGCGCATCCTCATAGAATCGCTGGCCGCCGAAAATGCGGCGGTAGATCCCGCTGTCGATGACGTTCAGGCGGCTGGCGAAGATCTCGTACCGCTGTCCGGCTTCCGCCAGCCGGCTGCCGTCGGATCGGGTCTCCGCCAACAGCATCCGCAGCCGCAGATACTCGCTGTTGAGCTGGTGGAACGACCAGATCAGGTTGTCCTGCCCCAGCGATGCCACCTCGCGGGTTTTGTTCAGCAGGTGCGCGTGCACCCCGATCATCCCGGCAATGGACACCAGAAGGGCCGCCGCCACCGCGGCAAGAATGATTCGGCTGCGTTCCATCAGGGCAACAGGGAAAGCCGGGTGATCTGCCAGATGGCCCGGTAATACCAGAAGTCGTTCTGGATCGCCGGTGTATCGTCGAACGGGAAGATCAGCCAGTACGGCCCCCGTGTGCGCAGCGACAAGGGACGGCCATCCTGACGGTACGCCAGGATCGGCCGCAACCGCTCCACATCGGCCAGGGGAATGCGCACCGTATAATCGTCGGCGGCCCCCAGCAGCACGGTCCCCGACGGCATGGCCCCCGGAGGCGTGCCGCCGCCGGCCGCCAGCCGGATCACGTCGGTCAGCAGCGGCCCTTCGTAATCGGCCCGTTCCGACCATGGGGTGGCGGTGTGGATGTGGACGGTGGGCAGGGCGGCGATGGCATCGGCGGATAGGGTGCGCACCTCCGCCCCCCCGGCATCCAACACCCGGATCCCCGCGGGCGTCTGGGCCGCCGCCGGGCCGGACGGTGGCCACAGCAGCAGCCCGGTCAGGAGGAAAGCGGCCGGCAGATGGGACCCCAGGCGCCAAAGCCGCAGGCCGATCGTCATCATGGATACCCTGGAACGTTGGGAAGGAAGGGCAGGGTGCTGCGGCCGGGCGGTGGTGGTCAGCGGATGGCGATCCTGGCCACCTGCCAGACGGCACGGCTGTAGAACTTTTCCTGTTTCAGGTCGGTGCGGCTGTCGAACGGATAGATGACGAACAGCGGCCCCTTGTCGCGCACCGACAGCGGCTTGCCGTCGATGCGGGTCGCCAGAACCACGCCGTAGAGGTCGAGATCCTCCGCCGGGATTTCGACGCTGTAGTCGTTGAGGGCGGAAATCCTGAGCACGGTGCCCGTCACCTGAGCCTGTTGCAGCACGGCGCGCAGCAGGGGGCCGGTGAAGGTGCGCGGCCCGTCGTACCAGGGGGTGGTGGTGGTGATGGTTCCCTGGGGCAAAGCGTCCAGGGCGGCCATATCAAAAGTGGTGGCGGGACCGCTGGGGCCGCTGACCGTCAACACCGTGTCGGCAGCCCGGACGGTCTCCGGTACCACCACCCCAAACGCCATGGCCGCAAACAGCAGGGACAGGAGCAGACGACGCACCATGAGATGCCTTTCCTTTTGGGGATTGAGTCACTTCAGATCGGTTTAGCCGTACGAATATTTCAACGCCGATGAGAAGCCTTGCCCCGCCCTCACCGGAAATAATCAAACATATGGTGTTTATTTCCGCCTGTCGATCCGTCGCGGGTCAGCGGGTGATGCGGTATGTGGTCGCCGTCATGGACCAGCGGATCGGCCGGGTGGTGGTGTCCTGGGTCCAGGGCCGGCGCAGGCGGGCGGCCAGATCGGCCATATGGTCCACCGGGGCCGGCACCGGCTGGAGATCGCGGTTGCGGGTCAGAAGCGCCCCCAGATCGACCGGGTCCTGCAACACCAGCGCGATCAGTTGCCCCTGGCCCACCGGCTCCGACGCGGTGAATTCGAAGCCGTAGGTGGGATCGGGAATGGTCAGCGGGCGGCCGGCGGCGATCCGGCCGCTTTTGTTGGTGCGGTCGGAAAAGCTGTTGGGGAAGATCTGCACCAGTTGCCCGGCGGCGTTGACATCGAACACCACCAGCGCCCCGTCCACCCCGCTGGTGATCTCGAACCGCACGGTCTGGCCCAGCCGCACATCCGGTCCCGACAGGATGCGGATGGCAACGTTGCCGGGGTTGTCGGTACCCAGCAGCGCGGTGGCCGCCGTCTGCACCGGCTGGGGCGGCGGTGCCGGGGAAACCGGGGTAGCCGAAGCGGCCGCCGGCGTCAGGGGGACGGGACCGGCAACCCCCTTGGACAGCAGGGCGCGCGGGGCTTCCAGCATGGGCGTCAGGCCGGCGGGACAGCCGGCCCGGCGGCAATAGGCGTCGGATTCGCGCAGGACGTAATCATGCAGTTCGGCATAGGTCACCACCCCGTCGCCGTTGCGGTCGGCCATCTTCTCGGCCAGCCCGCGCACGAAACGGTTGGTGAAGACGCCGCCCACCGGCTTTCCCTGTCGTTCTTCCAGGGCAAGCTGATAGGGGGCAACCGCCGACCACACCACCCGGCCCGGCTTGGATTCCAGGAACGCCTTTCCCTGCCGGTGCTCCTGGACGGCGCGGGTGGTGGGGGGCGGGGGCAGGGTGATGCCGGCCAGGGGGTAGCTTCGGCTTCCCTCCGGCGCACCGAAGGCGCCGCGGCTGATGGTGCCGGAGTGGCAGGAATCGATCATCATGGTGACCTGCCGGTCCCTCAGACGGTCCAGCAGGGCTTCGATCTCGTCGTCCAGGATGACGTTGACGAATCCGGACGGCCCGACCTTGACGTCGGCGGGGGCCAAAGCCTCGTCCAGCCCGTCCTGTTCGTCGCCGCTGACGTCGGGGACCTGCAGGCCGTGGCCGGAGTAATAGAAGAACACCTCATCCCCCGGCCCGGTCCCATCCACCAGCCACGACTGGAAGGTGCCGAGGATGCCCGCCCGCGTGGCATCGCGGTCTAGCAGCATCTTCACCTGATCCGGGGCGAACCCCAGAGTGCCGGTCAGCAGCTTCTGGATGTTGCGCCCGTCGTTGACGGCACCCTGCAGGCGGGCCTGGGGATCGATGTAATTGTCGATGGACACCACCAGCGCCCGTTTGGCCGCCAGGGCCGGCAGGGGGGCCAGGGCTGCCGCCAGAACGGCCAGAAGACCAAGGCACGGGCGGGAGAGGCGGGACATCAGCGTGCTCCGGTATAAACGCCGTGAACACCCAGTTCCACCATCTGCCCGGCCAGATGCTGGGACAGCAGGATGGCCACCTGGGCGGCGGCGGACCGCCCGTCCAGCGACAGCAGATCCTGGTGCAGGGCGGGCAGCGGCTGGGTGGTGGTGATGGCGATGAAGTGGTCGGCGCCATAGGGGGGCTGGACCGTGAAGGGAATCCGGTAGGGCCGCCCGCGGGGGATCTGCAACGGATCGCTGTCGGGACCGCCGGCCAGGGGGTAGAGGAAATTCACGGTCCCGTCGGACGCCAGATTGAGCAGGGTGAAGAAGCTGCCCTGGTTGCCGGTCATGGAAAAGGTGACCTTGTCCCCCTGGCGGTGAACGCGGTCGTCGGGCAGCAGGGACAGGGTGAGCGGCCGTGCGCCGGCGGCGGCCTTCACCCGTTCCACCAGCGCCCATTTGTCCACGATCTGCTGGAGCCGGCGGACGACGGCGGGATCGGTGGGTGTGCCCGCCAGCGCGGCCACCACGTCGCCGGTGCCCGACACCACCTCGCCGCGCCGCTGGTCCCAGGTCAGCAGGGCGGGTGCGTCGGGGGCGGACACCAGCGCCACCCCGGTCAGGGCGGCGGCCAGACGCCGCGCATCCTCGTCCGGCGCCAGGATCCGCAAGGGCAGGGGGGCGGCGGCGGGCAGGCCGGCGAAGGGTTGCACCGGCATGGGGGTGGATTGGATCAGCGCATCCTCGCCGCGTCCGGCGGGCTGCACCTGCGGGTGCTGGCGCCCTTCCAGCTTCATGCGCACGGTTTCGCGGATGAAGCTTTCCAACTCGCCCTTGGACAGCACGCCGTCGCCGTCGCGGTCGGCACCGCCGCGCAGCGCGCGGGCAAAGGCCCACGACAGCGCGCCGCGGGGGTGGTTGTCGATCATCACCTCCGGCGCCAGTTCGTTTTCCGGCACGGCGGCGAAGAAGGTGACGTTGGGCAACTCCTCCTTCTCCGCCTCCAGCGCCTTGTCGGTGGGCAGGGGAAGTTCGTCGTCCTCGATGGGGCCATAGGTGGCGGCACGGGTGCCAAGCCCCCCGGCGCGGGTGTCGAAGGCACGGGTCATGGTGCCCGAATGGCAGGCGTCGGCCACGAAGATCACCCGCCGCGGCTCCGCCTCCTTCAGCATCAGGGCCAGCTCGTCGTCCGCGATCCGCTCGGCCGTTCCCGCTCCCTTGACCGCGAAGCCGGTGAGCAGCAGCACCTCGTCCTTGCCGTCGGCCTCGTTGCCGGGGACGCGCTCCGGCTCCTGCCCGCCGTGGCCGGCGTAGGTCAGAACCAGCGTGTCGGTGGGCGATGTGGTGGCGATCAGGTCCTTCCACGCCGTCATGATGCGGCTGCGGGTGGCGTCGTCGTCCACCAGCAGCCGGACATCGCGGGCACCGGCGGTCTTCAGGGCGTCGGCGATGTCGCGGGCGTCGTTCACCGCCCCCTGCAGCCGGTTGATGGCGTGGTAGCCGTCGATGCCGATGACCAGGGCCGCCATTTCCGCCCGCGCCGTCCCGGCCCACAGCCCCAGAACGCAAGCCCCCGCCGCCGCCGCTTTGCCAAAGGAACCCATCCGTCGCATCCTCATCGCCGCAACTCCACCCGGCGGTTCAACTGGTGACGTTCCTCGTCGGTGTAGCGGCCGGGGTCGTCGGGGGTCAGGGGCAGCTTCGGGCCGTATCCTTCCAGCCGGATGCTGCCGTCATAGCCGTTGGCGCGCAGATAGGCGGCCACCGCCTCCGCCCGCCGCAAGGACAGGTCCATGTTGTACGCCAGGGAACCGCGCGCGTCCGTGTGCCCGGCCAGCGTGATCGATTCCGGCGCCTGGGACCGCAGGATGGCCGCCAGATCGGCGGCGGCGGCCTGCCCCTTGGCGGTGAAGGTCGCCGAGTCATACTCGAACTCGATGGGGTAGGCGACCTTGGTGGGGACGAACCCCCGCAGTCCGGCCGCCCCCAGCCCGCCCGGCGTGCCGGCCCGCGTGACCGGCGTGGTCACGTAGGAGGCGGAGAGCAGGCGCATTTCCTCTGCCTGGCGGAAGATGCGGGCGATCACCTCGGTGTCCGGGGCCTGGGGTGTTGCCACCTCGTCGCCCAGCACGGTCAGCGCCTCCTGATACCGGCGGGCAGCGGTGGTGTAATCGCGGGCGTCGCGGGCGATGTCGCCCAGCCAGGCCTGTGCCCGCCAACTGGGGCCGAAGCGCAGGGCGTCGGACAGGTCGGCGGCGAAGGGGGCCAGCGGCTGGCCCGCCGACACCGCCTGATACACCTGCTTTTCCACCGACCGCACCACGGCGCGCCCCAGTTGCCCGCGGTAGGAGTCGGCGCACGACGGTTCCACCGCCACGGCTTCGAACACCGATTTCAAGGTCGCGGTATCCCCGGCCTTCTGCGCCGCCGCCGCCCGCTCCTGCAAGGGTGCGCAATCGGCGGCCCGCGCCGGGGGGGTGGAGCATAAGACCGCAAGTCCGGCGGCCAGCAGCCATCCGGCACGGGATAACGGGTGGGATGCGCGCTGGCGGGTCATGGGGTCGGCTCCCGGTCGGGCGTCGGTGGCAGGCGTGGGAAAAGAATCTACCCGGAAACCACCCTGGCGCAATGGGGACGTTGGATTTGGCGCACCCATGCGCATTGAATGATCTTTCTTATCGTTGCTACCATCGGCCCGACATGGTCCCGACGGAGCCTTCGGCATGGTCCTTCCCTTTCGTTCCCTCCGCCCTGTGTCGGCGGGGGTTGTGGTTCTGGCCCTGACGGCCGCGGCCCACGGCGCGTTCGCGCAAACGCCCGACGATCTTCTGGCGGGTACCCGCGTGCTGGTGCCGGTGCCGGTCAACGCCGCCACCGACCCCGCTTTGACGGTGTCGGTGGACCGCCGGGTCCTGCGGATCGGTGAAACGGTGGAAATCTGTTTCAGCGCCGGCCAGCCGGGCTATGTGACGCTGTGGAACATCGGCTCGAACGGGCAGGTGGCGCGCGTGTTCCCCAACGCCTACAGCGGCGGCGATCCGGCGGCCATGAAGGTGCCCGGCGGCGGGCAGCGCCAGTGCGCCGGATCGGCGGGCGACCCGTTCCGGTTCCGCGTCGGCGGCCCGCCGGGGCGGGAGGATCTGTATCTGACCTGGACCGCCACCCCCGACCTGCAGCCCGCCGCCGCCGGTTTCGCCGGGGCCGAGGATCTGGCGCAGGCGTTCGCGCGCATGGCGCAGCAGAACCCCGCCACCTGGGCGGCGGTAAAGACGACCTATGAGATCGAGGGCAGCGCCGGCCCGGCCGCCGCGCCTGAGGAACCGCCGCCGCCACCCCCGGCGGTTCCGCCTCCGCCTCCGCCCGCTCCTGCGGCTCCTCCTGCGGCTCCCCCTCCGCCGCCCCCGGCGGCAGCGGTTCCGCCCCCACCCGCTCCGCCGCCGCAGGCCCCCACCCCGACTCCGCCGCAGGCAGCGGCACCGTCGGCGGCGTCACGCAACGTCTACATCCTGGCGATGGGATCGAACGTCGATCCGCTGACCAAATCGAACCAGGACGCCCAGATGTTCGTCGGCGAATTCCGGCGGCTGATGTCGGTTCCGCCCCAGAACATCCGGGTGTACAAGAACGTCTACCGCCGCCAGTTCATCGAGGGAATGGACTGGCTGAAGACCATGGTTCATCCCGGCGACGTGGCGGTGATCTATTATTCCGGCCACGGCTCCACCGTTTCCGATGACGACGGCGACGAGACCGACGGGCTGGACGAGGTGTTCGTCACCTATGATGTGGAGGGCAAGTCCAAGCCCTCGTCCCGCGACATCGTGCGCGACGACGAGTATGCGGCCATGGTCGAAGCCCTCAACACCGATCAGGTGCTGAGCGTCATCGACGCCTGCCACAGCGGCGGGCTGAACCGCGGCGTCGGAACGGCGATGACGGGCACCAATGCCAAGTTCTTCACCGCCGGGGAGTTGGGCACGACCCCGCCGTCCCCGACCCGCGCCCTGTCCAAGCCCAGGAACCAGCCCAAGGGGACCCTGCTCGCCGCGGCGCGAGAGGATCAGTCGGCCCTGGAAGGGGAGAACGGCAGCCTGTTCACCCTGGCCCTGACCAGCAGCATGAAAACGACCCAAACGGGATCGGTCATGGATATCTTTACTTCCGCCGCCCAGGCGGTACGCAAGGCCACCAAGAACGAACAGACCCCGGTGGTGGCCGGCGAACACACCACGGCCCAGCGGATCCGCGTCCAGCGGTAAGGAATGATGGGGCGGGGCAGGCGGGGCGTGCCCCTTCTGCCTCTTGCCTGTCCCTTCCAGTCCGATATGGTGCGGGGCGTCACCCGCCCGATGGTCCGGTGACGGTGTGGATCAGCGGGGGAGACGGGCCGTATGGGGCAGACGGAAGGGCGGGACATCCCGCGGAGGGCCATCATCTATCTGGTGGCTCTCGGTCTGGCGGCCGGTCTTGGCATCGGCGTGGCCCTGGCGTCCGGGGGCACGCAATCCATCCTGCTGGCCGCACTGCTGCTGACCCTGGCGGGGCAGGGGCTATTCCTTGTCCGGCCGCTGTTCGGGGACTTGGCCGCGGCCCGGTCGGCGCTGGCAACGGCGGCCAGCATCGACCCGTTGACCGGCAGCCTGAACCGCCGGGCCGTGCTGGACGCCGCCGGGCGGGAATTCGACCGGGCGCGGCGGTACGGCGGCGCGGCGGTGGTGGCGGTGATCGACATCGACCATCTAAAGACCATCAACGGCGATCACGGTCATGCCGCCGGCGATGCGGCCATCCGTGCCCTGTCCGTTACGGTGGCCGATGCCATTCGGTCCACCGACCTGTTCGGCCGTTTCGACGGCGGGCGGTTCGTGCTGATTCTGCCGGAAACCGCGCTGGAGGACACCCGGCGGGTGCTGGACAAGCTGCGCCTGCGGGTGGCGGAAACCCCCGTCGCTGCGGGGGGAGCCTCTTTTCCCATGACCGTCAGCATCGGCCTTGCCGCGGTGTCGGGCTATGACGCCGATGTTTTCGGCACCCTCGGCCGTGCGGAACAGGCGCTTCTCCAGGCCGGAGATGAGGGGGGCAACAGGGTGGCCTGCGCCGGTCCGGCGCCGGAACCCGTATGAGGAAAAATGGGGGGACGGGGGGAGTCCCATGAACCCCCGTCCCCCCTTGCGCCGGCGGTTTCCCCTCCCTCTCGGCGCAAACCCCGGCCGGACCGCACCGTCCGGCCGTTGGATCGGTCAGAAAGTGGCGCGGGCGTTGAGGAAGAAGGTGCGCCCGGCTTCGGGGAAGCCATCGGTCAGTTGATAGTTGTCGTCCAGCAGGTTGCGCACGCCGATGGCCGCTTCCAGGTTCGGCGTGATCTTCCAGTCGGCCTGAAGATTGACCAGCGTGTAGGCGCCGGTGGTGTAATAGGCCGTCGCCGCGGTGTTGCTGGTCCAGCGGTCGCTGGCCGCTTCGATGCTGGGGGTGATGCTGAGCGATTCCAGCGGCTTATAGGTGGCGTAGGCGAACAGCTTGTTGATGGGCGTGCCGATGGGCTTCACGATCGGGTTCGATGACGTGTCGATGTCGCGGCGGATGTAGCTGTAGTTGCCGCCCACGGTCAGGGTGCTGGTGACGGCGGTGGCGGCCGACAGCTCGAACCCGAAATACTGCCCGTTGCCCACGTTCTGGTTCTGGGTCACCGAGGAGCCGTTGTAGATGATGCCCACCGACTGGATCACGTCGGTGACGCGGGAATGGAACAGCGCCCCTTCCAGCCGGGTGTTGCCGAACACGGTGTCGGCGGCCCCCACCTCCATGGTGATGGCCCGTTCCGGCTCCAACCCCGGATTGGAGGTGGCGCCGCCGAAGCGGGAACTGAAACGTTCGAAAATGGTGGGAAAGCGGGTGCGTGACGACAGGCTGGCGTGCACCCGGCCCGTGTCGCTGTAGCGGTGGATGACCGCGCCCTGCCAGTTCAGCGCGTGGCTGTTGGCGGTGGGGTAGTTGATGAAGGTGCCCGTGGCCAGCGAGGTGCCGGTCCAGTCCTCCGCCTTGTCCAGGATGCGCCAGTCATAGCCGACGCCCACCACGACATCGGTGTCCTTGGTGGCGTGCCATGTGTTTTCCACCGCCACCGACCATGTGTCTTCTTCGGTGGTCTGGGTCGGCTCGCTGAAGAACCGCGGGCTGAAGCTGTCCTGCGATTCCTTGTGGATGTCGCGGCGGTAGTGGATGACGCCTTTCAGCGTGTTGTTGGCGATCAGATCGGTTCCGACCTCGACGCTGCCGCCCGCGGCCTTGTCGTCGTAATAGCTGCTGAAGGCCTTGGATGTGACCTGCCGGCTGTAATTGGCATCGTCCCACGAATAAAGGCCGTTCTGGAACGTGTTGTAGTAAAGCTTGGTCTTGATATAGGACGCATCGCCGATCCGGGTGTTCGACAGCCAGTACAGGCTCATGATGTCCCAATAGGGCCAGGTCCAATAGCGTTGCGACGACAGGGTGTCGGTGATGTGGGGCGGGGTTTCCTTCTCACCGTCCTGCTTGGTGAAGCTCACGCTGTATTCGTCGGTGTCGTTGGGGGTGAAGCCGGCCTTCAGGTTGATGCGCCAGTCCTTGGCGTCCGAATGGTCGCGGTTGCCGCCGTTTTCATTGACCGTGCGGTTGAAATCGTCGGACAGGCGGATATGGGTCCGTTCGGTGCGCGCACCGCTGGCCTGGACATAGAACTTCTCCAGCCGGCTGCCGGTGCGGGCATAGGTGGTGTTGCCCGACAGCGCGCCGTTGCCGTCGAAGGTCAGGCCGCCGCGGGCTTCGCCTTCCACCGCCTTGGTGGGCTTGCGGGTCACGAGGTTGATGGCCCCGCCCATGCCCCCCGGCCCGTCGAGGACCGAGACATACCCCTTGGCCACCTGCACCTCCGACACGTCGGGGGTCAGGAAGCGGTTGAAATCCAGCCGGTTGTCGGCGGGCAGATAGACGCGGATGCCGTCGATGGACAGCGGTACCTGGAAACGGTCGAAACCGCGCACCGAAATCGTGCGCTCATTGCGCGACCCGCCGGTGTTGGAGGTGGACACGCCGGGCAGCAGGTTCAGCGCATCGTCCAGTGCGGTGCGGTTGTGGGTCCACATCTCTTCGCTGGTCAGCACGCTGCTGCCGATGGCGGAGCCGGACTCGTCGCGGGCGGTCACGTTGATCTCGCCCAGGGTGAACACGTCGGACGGGGAGGATTGGGCCGAGGCGGTGCCGGCCAGCAGGGCCAGAACCGAAGTCGTGATAGTAAGATAAATATAACGCATGTCGGTCCCGATCCTTCCCATGACTGTTGATCCTGCGCGTGCGGCGGTGCTGTCAGAGGGTGTTGAGAAAAGCCAGCAGGCTGGCGCGGTCGGCGGCGGGCAGGGCGCGGAAACGGCCGCTGGCCGCGGCCCCTTCGCCGCCGTGCCACAGGATGGCTTCCGTCAGCGTGCGCGCCCGCCCGTCGTGAAGGTAGAAGGCGCCGTCCCCCGCCACCCCGGCCAGCCCCAGCCCCCACAGCGGCGGGGTGCGCCATTCGCTGCCGGACGCCTGGAAATCCGGGCGGCCGTCGGCCAGCCCCGGCCCCATGTCGTGCAGCAACAGGTCGGTGTAGGGGTGGATGCTGCGGTTTTCCAACGCGGGCAGGGCGGGATAGGGGCCGGTGGTCAGGGTGGGGCGGTGGCAGGCGGCGCAGCCGATGGCAGTGAACAGCGCCTCCCCCCGCTCCGCCGCCGGATCGGCCCGCCGGGCGGGCACGGCCAGGGCGGCGGAATAGAGGGTGATGGCGTCCAAATCCGCCGCCGTCAGTTCCGGCGTGCCGCCGTTGGCGGCGGCAGCACACGCGGTCTGAGCCGGCGTGCAGTTCTCGGTGGGGAACAGGGGGGAGGTGATGCCGATGTCCCCCAGAAAGGCCCCGGCGATCTGCTGGCGCAGCGTGGTCTGGTTGGCCTTCAGCCCGAACCGCCCGATCAGGAGCCGCCCGCTGGCAATGTCGGGCACCCGGTTGGGGCGGCCGGAAACGCCGTCGCCGTCGCGGTCGTCGGGGTCGGCGGCTTCCAGGATCACCGCGTCGGGCACGGCGTCCAGCAGGCCCAGCCCATGGACCGGCGGCGCCATCCGCACCGAGGTGCGCACATCATCCCCCAGCGGCCCGAAGGCAAGGTCGCGGAACCGCAGTTCCGGCGTGCGCAACGCCACCACCGTGCCGTCGTCCAGCGTGGTGGTGACGGGGTGCCAGACCAGCGTGGCCTTGCCCTCCGCCGGAACGCCGGGGATGGCGTCGGGGTTCAGTTGCTCGCCATAGGCCGAGTGGGGGCGGGGGGCCGCACCCGTGCCATCCCCGTCACCGGGCACCGACAGCCGCACCAGCGTGGTGCGCATCACATCGTCCGCACCGTCCGGCGGGGCGCCGCGGCCGTTCTTGACGTGGCAGGCCAGACAGGACAGGCGGTTGAACACCGGCCCCAGCCCGTCCAGGTCGGGCTGTTCCGCCGATGGGGCGATCAGCCACGCCTGCCGGAACAGACTCCGCCCGCGGGCGAAGGCGTCCCGATGCGCCGGGGCCAGGGCCGGAATCGGCAGCCCCAGGGTATCGCGGCCTGTGCCTGCGACGGTCACCCCATCATCCTGTGCCAGCGCCGTACCGGCCACAACGGACAGGGCAAGGGTCAGAGGAAGGACACCCCGGCGCATCACAGGCCCGCCGCCTGCTGGGCCAGGGCCAGAGCTTCGGCACGGACGCGGGTCACCTGCTCGCTCCAGGTGGCTTCCAGCGCCCTGGCCCGTGCGTCGGCGTCGGGGGTGTCGCGGCGGGCGCGGAACAGGGCGGACAGGGCCGGGTCGGCGGCGTCCTGCGCCGTCACCGGCACCCAGCCGGCCAGGGCGCGGGCGCGGGCCAGCCGTTCGGCCCGCTCCGGCGCCGGAGTGGGGCCGAGGGCGGCTTCGGCGGCGTGGATGGTCTGCCACAGGGCGGCGGTTTCCGGCAGCCGTTCGGTGACCAGCCGGTCGAACAGCGCCACCACCAGCGGCGACCGCGCCAGCCCCAGCGGTACGTCATAGGCGAAACCGCCGTTCTGCGCGAAGGGGTTCACCTGCTCCGCCGGAGCATCCCGATAAACGTCGGGGCGCACGGGCGACCGGCGGATGTCGGGGTGGAACAGCATGGCCTGCCCCTCCGCCGACAGCACGAAATCGACGAAGGCTTTGGCGGCGTCGGGGTGGGGGGCGTGGGCGGTGATGGCGACCTGCGCCGGCACGAAGGCGGTGCGCGGGGGATAGACGAAGCCGACCGGGTGGCCGTTGGCGATGGCCGAGCGGGCGAAGAAGTCGATGGTCAGTCCGGCCACCGTCTCCCCGGTCTGCACGCTGTCGGCCACCTGCCCGCCGGCGGTGATGGGGCGGGCGTTGCCGGCGATTTCGCCGATCAGCGCCCAGCCGGCCTCCCACCCCGCGTCCTGCAGCAGCGATTCGTAGAGGGCGGGCGAGAACCCCACCTGCGAGGCGATGGGCAGCGACACCAGACCGGCGAACCGCGCCTGCGCCAGATCGCGCCAGGACGTGGGCGGCGTCAGGCCGCGGGCGGCCAGGGCTGCCGGGTTGGTGATGATGCCGTACCCGGCGACCTCGAACGCCTCATAGGTTCCCTGGGGATCGGAGACCACCTGCGCCCCGATGCGGCCCGGCAGGACGGCGCGATCGACGGCCAGCGGGCGGAACATCCCGGCGTCCCGTAGCGCCGGGAAGCTGGGCAGCGAGGGCGTCCAGTACACGTCAGCCCCCCCATGGCCGGGGGCGGCCAGCAGCGCCTGCGCCTCGCGGGCGTGTTTCCACACGATGCGCAAGTCAACGCCGGGGTTGGCCTTCTCGAACGCCTGTTCGTAGCGGCCCGTCATCTCCTCGGGGTAGCTGGTGACCACCACCACCTGATCCTCCAGCGCCCACGCCGGCGCCACGGTGGACAACACCGCCAGGATCGTCAGCGTTGGGGCCAGCAGGCGGCGGCGAAGCGGAACGGGCATGGCGGAATCCTCGGGCGGGGCTTGGCCGGAAGCGGGGATGGTTGCAATGGCATTAATATCTTTATGGATATAACGCATGGTTGGAGCCGTCAACGAAATATCGTATCAGATATAACGTTCTTGCATCCGAGGCCGCTTGATGGCTTCTTTGATGGCCGGAACGGTGTATAGCTGGTCCGCTTTCCCATGCTCCGGCCTGTCCCCTCGATGACTGTCCTCCTGCCCAGCGATTCCCGACCTGCGGGTTCCCTCCGCCTCGGTGCCGAGGGTCGTTCGGTGCCGTGGGCGGCGTCGATGACGGTGCATGGGGCGGCCCTGGCGATCCTGCTGCTGTGGCCGCCGGAGCCGGCGGTGGTGCCGGGCGACGCCGTGGTGTCGGTGGAACTGGTGACCATGGCCGCCGCTGCAGCCGCGGGTGAGGTGGAAGCCCCATCGGAAACCGCTTCGCTGCCCGTTTCCGGGCCGCCGCCCGAACCCCTGGCGGAAACCCCTGCCGAACCTGTGGCCGAACCGCCGCCGCTGACCACCGCCCTGGCCGATTTTCCCCCGCCGGACCCGCCGCCGCCGGTATCGGAGGATGGGTTGCTGCCGGCCGAACCGCCCCCGCCGCCAGCCCCCGCCGCTGCCGTTCCCGAGCCGGTTTCACCCCCGGTCACGGAGCCGCCGCCGGTGCCCCGCCCCCGCCCGGCTCCACCCGAACGGCCCCATCACCAGCCCGAGCGTCCCAAACCGACGCCGCGGGTGGCAAAGGCCCCGGCGGTTCCGCTGTCCCCGGCATCGGCCCAGACCCCGGTGGCGGTGTCTTCCGACGGGCCTTCTGCGCCGGCATCCGCCGCCCCGTCTCCGGCGGCCTCGGCCGCGGGGCGGGGGGAGGGGGCGGACGGGGCGCCCTCGGCCCGTGCTGCCGATTTCCCGCCCGATTACCTGTCCCGCCTGCGCGCGTGGCTGGAACGGCACAAACGCTACCCGGAACAGGCGCGAATGCTGCGCACGCAAGGCGTGGCGACCCTGTGGTTCCGCATGGCCCGCGACGGCACGGTGCTGGCGTGGCGGATCGACCGCGGATCGGGATCGCCGCTTTTGGATGAAGCGGTGCGGGCCATGATCGAAAGCGCGTCCCCCCTGCCGGCCCTGCCGGCGGAGGTGGCGGGCGGCACCCTGGAACTGCGGGTGCCGGTGGCGTTCCGTCTGGTGAATTAAGCCATGCGGATCCGGTGGATAGCCGAGGATGCGTCAAGCGGCACCTTGATCCGCGGGCACGGCCCGGCCTATGCTTCCCCCTAAGGTCACGCGCCGGGGGGCATTGTTTCGTCACGCCGCCCATCCCCCATGGGGCGCCCCCGTGACCGTCCCCGGCGGCTTTTCCGGCCCGCAACGCGCGGAGTGCATCCCGTGAAATGGAAACCCCTCGTCCTTGCCCTGCTGCTGCTGCTGGTGGCCGCAGGGGGGGCTTATATCAGCTACCGCACCCTGAACGCCCGGCAATTGCCGCCGGGCTTTCTGTCGGGCAACGGCCGGATCGAAGCCAACGAAATCGACGTGGCCGCCAAATACGCCGCCCGTATCGCCACCGTCCGCGTTCAGGAAGGTGATCTGGTGGAGGCCGGGGCGGTGCTCGCCACCCTCGACACCCGTGACCTCGAAGCCCAGCTCCACGCGGCCGAGGCGCAGGCGCGCCAGGCGGTGGAAACGCGGGCGGAGGCCGACTCCACGGTCGCCCAGCGGGCCAGCGAAGCCGCCTTCGCCGCCAAGGAGATGGAGCGCGCCCTGGTCCTGTTCGGCAAGGGGCACGTGTCGCAGCAGCGCGTCGATCAGGCGCGCAACCAGCAGCAGACCGCCGATGCCGCCCTGGCCGCCGCCCAGAGCCGCCGCGCCAGCGCCGACGAGGCCATCGCCGCCGCCAACGCCGAGGTGGAGCGCATCAAGACCCTGGTGGCCGACGGCATCCTGACAGCACCGCGCACCGGCCGCGTGCTCTACCGGCTGGCCGAACCGGGGGAGGTGCTGGGGGCCGGCGGCAAGGTGGTGACACTGCTGGATCTGTCCAACGTCTACATGACCTTTTTCCTGCCCACCGATGCGGCGGGGCCGCTGGGGCTGGGGGCCGACGCCCGGCTGGTGCTGGACGCCTTGCCCGATCTGGCGATCCCGGCGATGGTGTCCTTCGTCTCGCCCCGCGCCCAGTTCACGCCCAAGCAGGTGGAAACCAAGTCCGAGCGTGACCGCATGATGTTCCGCGTCAAGGCCCGCATCCCCGAGGCGCTGGTCACCCGCTACATCGACCGGGTGAAGACCGGGGTCACCGGCATGGCCTATGTCCGGCTGGACGACAAGGCCGAGTGGCCGGGCTGGCTGGAATCGCGTCTGACCCGCGACGGTGCGTCATGACCACCCCCGCCGTCCCGGCGGTGCGTCTGGCGGGGGTCGGCCACCGCTACGGCCGCACCATCGGGCTGGAGGATGTGTCGCTGACCCTGCCCGCCGCCGAAACGGTGGCGGTCATCGGCCCGGACGGGGTGGGCAAATCCACGCTGTTCGGCCTGATCGCCGGGGCGAAGATCGTGCAGAGCGGCACGGTGTCGGTGCTGGGCGCCGACATGGCCGACGCCCGCCAGCGCACGGCGGTGCAGACCCGCATCGCCTATATGCCCCAGGGGCTGGGCCGCAACCTTTACGCCGACCTTAGCGTCGAAGAGAATCTGGTGTTCTTCGCCCGGCTGTTCGGGCTGAACGCCGCCCAGCGGCGGGCGCGCATCGATACGCTGCTGGAGGCGACCGGGCTGGCCCCCTTTCCCGACCGTCCGGCGGGCAAGCTGTCGGGGGGCATGAAGCAGAAGCTGGGCCTGTGCTGCGCCCTGCTGCACGACCCGGACCTGTTGATCCTCGACGAACCGACGACCGGCGTGGACCCGCTGTCGCGCCGTCAGTTCTGGGACCTGATCGACCGCATCCGGGCGTCGCGTCCGGGCATGACGGTGCTGGTGGCGACGTCCTACATGGACGAGGCGGCCCGCTTCGGCCGGGTGCTGATGATGCATGGCGGGCGGCTGTTGGCCGACGACACCCCGGCGGCGGTGCTGGCGCGCACCGGCTGCGCGGATCTGGAGGCCGCCTTCGTCGCCCTGCTGCCCGAAGAGGCCCGCAAGGGGCACACCACCCTGACGGTGCCGCCCCGCAGCCCCGACGGCGACGGGGAGGCCGCCATCGAGGCCCGCGGGCTGACCCGCCGTTTCGGGGCCTTCACCGCCGTGGATGATGTGAGTTTCCGCATCGGACGGGGGGAGATCTTCGGCTTCCTCGGCTCCAACGGCTGCGGCAAGACCACCACCATGAAGATGCTGACCGGCCTGCTGCCCGCCACGGCGGGGGAGGTGCGGCTGTTCGGCGGCACCGTCGATGCCGGCGACATGGCGACCCGGCGGCGGGTGGGCTATATGGCCCAGGCCTTTTCCCTCTACGGCGAACTGACGGTGCGGCAGAACCTTGTGCTGCACGCCCGGCTGTTCGACCTGCCGTCCACGGGGGGGCGCATCGATGCCCTGTCCCGGCGGTTCGGGCTGGTGCCCTATCTGGATTCGGTGGCCGACGGGCTGCCGCTGGGGGTGCGGCAACGGCTGTCGCTGGCGGTGGCGGTGCTGCACGAGCCGGAGATGCTGATCCTCGACGAACCCACCTCCGGCGTCGATCCGGTGGCCCGTGACCTGTTCTGGGCCGATCTGGTGGCGCTGTCGCGGCAGCAGAACGTCACCATCTTCGTGTCCACCCATTTCATGAACGAGGCGGCGCGCTGCGACCGGGTGGCCTTCATGCACGCCGGCCGGGTGATCGCGGTGGGGCCGCCGGACGCGTTGCGCCGCCAGCAGGGGGCCGACAGTCTGGACGACGCCTTCATCGGCTTCATGAGCCGTGCCGCGGCGGACGAGGAGGGGGAGGGCGCCCCGCCGCCGGAATCCGCCCCCCTGGCGGTGGAGCACGCCGAAGCGCCCCGCCGCCGTTTCTCGCTGCGCCGGCTGCTGGCCTATGCCGGGCGGGAATCGCTGGAGCTGCGCCGCGACCCGGTGCGGCTGGCGGTGGCGCTGATCGGCACGGTGCTGCTGATGCTGGTGTTCGGGTACGGCATCACTATGGACGTGCAGGATCTGCGTTTCGCCGTGCTGGACCGCGACCGTTCGCCGGAAAGCCGCGCCTATATCGAGCAGTTCGACGGCTCCACCTATTTCCTGCGCCGTCCCGACATCGCGGACGGGGCGGAGATGCTGCGGCGGTTCCAGGCCAACGACGTGGCGCTGGCCATCGAAGTCCCCAACGGTTTCGGGCGCGACCTGCGTCAGGGGCGCTCGCCGGAGGTGGCGGTGACCATCGACGGCGCCATGCCCTTCCGCGCCGAAACCATCCAGGGCTATGTCGCCGGGATCCACGAGCGGTTCATTACCGACATGGCGACGTCCCACGGCATCACCCTGCCCGCCGCCGCCGCGACGGTGGAGGCGCGTTACCGCTACAATCAGGCCTTCCGCAGCCTGGATGCCATGGTGCCGTCGGTGGTGGCCCTGCTGCTGGTGTTCATCCCGTCGATCCTGGCAGCCCTCGGCGTGGTGCGGGAAAAGGAACTGG
Organism: uncultured Rhodospirillaceae bacterium; assembly: GCA_937927415.1. GTDB lineage: Bacteria > Pseudomonadota > Alphaproteobacteria > Azospirillales > Azospirillaceae > Azospirillum. The sequence goes on along the minus strand of CALBDS010000003.1, from coordinate 56,256 downwards.
GGTCGATCACCAACCTGTACGTGACGCCGGTGACGCGGCTGGAATTCCTGCTGGGCAAGCAGTTGCCCTATATCGGGCTGGCGACCGTCAATCTGCTGCTGATGGTGCTGATGGCGGTGACGCTGTTCGGCGTGCCGGTGAAGGGCAGCCTTGCCGGGTTGTTGCTGGGAGGGCTGGTCTATGTCACCGCCACCACCGCCCTGGGGCTGCTGATGTCGGCCTTCACCAGCACCCAGACGGCGGCGGTGTTCGGCACGGCCATCGCCACCATGATGCCGGCCACCCAGTTTTCCGGGCTGCTGCAGCCGGTCTCCACGCTGGAGGGGCCGGCGTGGGCCATCGGCACGCTGTTCCCCACCACCTATTTCCTGAAAATCAGCGTCGGCGCCTTCACCAAGGGGTTGGGCTTCTGGGATCTGCTGGGCTTCATCGCCGCCACGGCGGCCTTCGTTCCCGTTCTGCTGGCCCTGTGCCTGATCCTGTTGCCGAAGCAGGAGAAGTGACCCATGGGACGCTTTTTGCGCTGCACGGCGGTTCTGGTGGGCAAGGAATGGATCAGCCTGTTCCGCGACGTGTTCATGCTGGGTTTCGTGGTCTATTCCTTCACCTTCGCCGTCTACAGCCAGGCGACCGGCATCACCCACGACGTGCGCAACGCCGCCCTTGCCATCGTGGACGAGGATGACTCGCCCCTGTCCCGCCGGCTTGCCGAGGTGTTCCGCCGCCCCGAATTCCAGCCGCCGGTGCCCATCGCCACCCACGCCATCGACCGGGCCATGGACACCGCCCGCTTCACCTTCGTCATCGACATTCCGCCCGATTTCCAGGCCGATGTGCTGGCCGGGCGGTCGCCCGTGGTGCAATTGCTGATCGACGCCACCGCCATCATGCAGGCGGGCATCGGCGCCGGCCACATCACCGGCCTGCTGGATGACGAGATCGCCCGTTTCGCCGGGCGGGAGGCGGCATCCACCGCCACCCCCGTGGGCATCCAGGTGCGGATCGTCTTCAACGAATCGCTCAATTCCACGTGGTTCACCGGGGTGATGGCGCTGCTCAACAATATTACCATGCTGGCGGTGCTGCTGGCCGGTGCCGCCCTGATCCGCGAGCGCGAGCACGGCACCCTGGAGCATCTGCTGGTGATGCCGGTGCGCCCGGTGGAGATCATGACCGCCAAGGTGGTGGCCAACGGCTCGGTGATCCTGCTGCTGACGGGGCTGTCCCTGTACGGGGTGCTGCGCACGCTGCTGGGCGTGCCGCTGAGCGGGCCGGTGTGGCTGTTTCTGGTGGGAACGGCGCTGTATCTGTTCTTCGCCACGGCGTTGGGCATCTTCCTCGGCACCGTGGCGCGGTCGATGCCGCAACTGGGGCTGCTGTTCATCCTGATCGTGCTGCCGATGAACATGCTGTCGGGCACCAACACGCCGCTGGAAAGCGAGCCGCAATGGCTGCAGACCGTGATGCAGGCGGTGCCGTCCACCCATTACGTGGCGTTGGCGCAGGCGGTGCTGTTCCGCCACGCCGGGCTGGGGGTGGTGTGGCCGCAACTGGCGGCGACGGCGGCGGGCGGGGCGCTGTTCTTCGCCTGGAGCCTCGCCCGCGTCCGCCGCCAACTGGCGGCGGAGCGGTAGGCGAGGGTCAGGCCGTCGCCTCGTCGATCCACACCCGGAACCCCGACAGGGTGTTGGGACCGAAGGTGTGGGTCAGGGGCACATCGGCGGCATCGCGCCCATGGGCGATGAGGACACGCCCGAACCGGGCATCGTTGTTGCGGGGATCGAAGGTGTACCAGCGCCCGCCGAGGAAGACCTCCATCCACGCCGCGAAATCCATGGGCGGGTAGGGCGGCGGCTGGCCGATGTCGCTGATGTAGCCGGTGCAGTAGCGTGCCGGAATGTTCAGGCAGCGGCAGAAGGTGACGGCCAGATGGGTATAATCCCGGCACACCCCGCGCTTTTCACGGTAGGTTTCCGCCGCGGTGCGGGTGGGGCGGGAATGCTCGTAGCCGAAGGTCACATGGTTGTGGACGAAATCGCACACCGCCTGCACCCGCGCCCAGCCGGGCGGTGTGGTGCCGAACAGCCGCCACGCCTCCTGTGACAACACGTCGGTTTCGCAATAACGGCTGCCCAGCAGGAATTGCAGGGTTTCGGCGGGAAGCTCCTCAACCGGGTGCTGCACCGCGTCGGGGGCCACCGGGTCGGATGCGCCGTCGTCGCGGATCACCCCATCGGTGCGCAGGGTGAACCGCCCCGCCGGGGCCACAAGACGGCTGCACCAGTTGCCGAAGCCGTCACGGTAGCTGTGGATGGGAACCGCCGGCATGGTCAGCAGATAATCGGGCCGTTCCAGCGCACCGACGCGGGAATAATGCACGTTCAGCATGACGATCATCGGCGTCGGCTGAGGAAAGTCGTAGCTCATTTCGCAACCCAGCCGAAGGCGCATGGAGCCGTCTCCCGTATGATTGAGGCGTTGCCGCCGGAACCTGATTAACACCCCCAAGGCACGAAACATCCAAACGAAAAGGGGCGCGCCGTTGGCCGGCACGCCCCTTCTTTGAAAAACGGGCCGATTATTTCTTCAGCGCGGCCACGCCCGGCAGTTCCTTGCCTTCCAGCCATTCCAGGAAGGCGCCGCCGGCCGCGGAAACATAGGTGAAGCGGTCTTCCGCCCCCGCCGACGCCAGGGCCGCCACGGTGTCGCCGCCGCCGGCCACCGACAGCAGCGAACCGGCCTGGGTGGCGTCGGCGACGATGGCCGCCACGGCGTTGGTGCCGGCGTTGAACGGCGCGATTTCAAACGCACCCAGCGGGCCGTTCCACACCACGGTCTTGGCGGTGGCGATCTTGCCCTTCAGGAACTCCACGGTTGCCGGGCCGACGTCCAGCGCCATCTCGTCCGCGGCGATGCCGTCCGCCGGCACCACGCGGTTGGCGGCACCCGCCTTGAATTCCTTGGCGACCACGAAGTCCTTGGGCAGCAGCAGTTCGCAGCCGGCCGCCTTGGCCTTTTCCATGATGGCGCGGGCCTGATCGGCCATGTCCTTTTCGCACAGCGAACCGCCCACGTCGGTGCCCTGGGCGAACAGGAAGGTGTTGGCCATGCCCCCACCCAGGGCCAGCAGATCGACCTTGCTCACCAGATTGCCCAGCAGGTCCAGCTTGGTGGAGATCTTCGCACCGCCGACCACGGCCAGCACCGGGCGTTCGGGCTTTTCCAGAGCCTTGGTCAGCGCCTCAAGCTCGGCCTGCATCAGGCGGCCGGCGGCGGCGGGCAGGTGGTGGGCCACGCCCTCGGTCGAGGCGTGCGCCCGGTGGGCGGCGGAAAAGGCGTCGTTGACGTACAGATCACCCAGCGAGGCGATGGCCTTGGCGAAGCCGGGTTCGTTCTTTTCCTCTTCGGCGTGGAAGCGGGTGTTCTCCAGCAGCACCATGCCGCCCGCCGGTGCGGCGGCGATGGCGGCCTTGGCGGCGTCACCGATGCAATCCTCGGCAAAGGCCACGTCCTGGCCCACGGCGGCGGACAGGGCGGACAGCACGTTGCGCAGGCTGTTCTTGGCGTCCGGCCCGTTCTTGGGACGGCCGAAGTGCGACAGGATCACGACCTTGGCGCCCTTGGCGGCCAGTTCCTTCAGCGTCGGGGCCAGACGGTCGATGCGGGTGGTGTCCGACACCCGGCCGTCCTGCATCGGCACGTTCAGGTCGGCACGCACCAGCACGGTCTTGCCGGAAACGTTCAGGTCGTCGATGGTGTTGAAATCGCTCATGGCGCGTTCCCTGTTGCTCTTCTGTGGTGTGATCCGCGGGAAGAAGTTTGGCCGGGAGCCAAGCACAGCCGCGCCCGCTTTGCAACGGTGTGAAAGGACGCTGGGCCGCCGTCACGCCCGCCGCAAAGCCATATCAAGCGCGTAGCGCAGGGCGAGGGCGGTGCGGTAGCCGGTATCCACCGCTTCCTCCGCACGGTCGAAATCCATGATGCCGATGTGGCCCAGCTTGGGCGCGATCAGCACGTCCGGCGGTTCGCCCGCCAGACGGGAACGGGTGATGCGGTCCTGCATGATGTCGATGGAGCCGGTGACGATCTCCATTACATTGGGCACCGGGTGGGGTGGGGTGGTTTCAGCGATCTGGCGGGCAAGGAACCGGGTGCCGCGGCCGGGACGGCGGCCCAGCCACGCCCCCACCTGCTGCGTCAGCGCCGCCAGGGAGGCGTCGAGCAATCCGGCCGGGGCCGTACCGCCGCCATCGCCGCCGCCATTGGCATCGTTCTCGGCCGGCGGCGCTTCCAGATGCGGCACCGGGCGGGGCAGGGTGGTCAGGTCGCTGTTCAGGTTGACGGCGATCACCACGTCGGCCCCCAGCGCCCGGCACAGCGACACCGGCACCGGGTTGACCAGCGCCCCATCCACCAGCCAGCGCCGTTCGTTCAGCACCGCCGGGAACACGCCGGGCATGGCGGCGGACGCCGCCACCGCATCCAGCAGCGGCCCGTCGCGCAGCCAGATTTCCCGCCCGGTGGTCAGGTCGGTGGCGACGGTGGCGAAGGGGCGGTCCAGGTCTTCGATGCGAACCTCGGTGGCCGGGTTGCGGAAACGGTCGAAGATCCGCTCCGCCGCCACCAGCCCCCCCTTTCGGAAGGTCACGTCGATGACCCCCAGCATGCCTAGCAGCCCCATGCCCTGCGCCCAGCTTTGCAGCTCGTCCAGCTGCCCGGTCAGATAGGCCGCCCCGACACAGGCGCCGATGGAGGTGCCAGCCACCACATCCGGCTCGATGTCCATTTCCGCCAGGGCCTTCAGCACGCCGATGTGCGCCCAGCCGCGCGCGGCCCCGCTGCCCAGGGCCAGACCGATCTTCTGCGTCGTCATGGAGGCTGCCGCTCGTCGTGGGGGATGGCGGAGGGAGGATACCCTTTCCGTATGGATATCTGACGCTCCCCCACCCCGCACGGCAAGGGCAGACCGCACCCCCCTTGGGGATCGCCCGCCCGAGGCTTCGTCGGGAGAATGGCAATCCCCGCCCGCACCCCCGATTTTGGACAGAAGGCCCCGGGAAACCAATCCAAAAGGGGTAGTCTATGTGCAATAAGGTGGTAGATAGGCCTATGACCTTTTGCCGTTAATCAACGGGAAAGGTGATGGGGGGACTATGCCCTACGACAGGCAGAAACCTTGGAACCGGAGGGAAGTGCCATGAGCCGCGACCTCAAGAGCTTCAAAGGGGATTGGCGCCGTTGGTCGATGGGCGAACGGGTGTTCGCGGTGGCCCTGCTGGTCGGCGCCACGGTGGTTGCCGGATCGCCCCTGGCCTTCATGGCCGGGCTGTGACCTGCTTTTGCGCCGCGTTGCGCCGCCCGCCATCGGCGTGTAAGAGTCCGGGTGGGACAATCCGGCGGATGGTCAGGACGGATGATGGGGCGTGGCGGGCAGATGGGCGTGCGGGTGATGGCGACGGTCCTGGCCGTGCTGGCCGGTGGCTGCTCTCTGCCGCCGCCGGAGCCGCCGCCGGTGGCGGTGCGGATCGAGCCGGCCTATGCCTTCGCCCTCAACGCCCGCTACGATGATATCCGTGCCATGCTCGGCCCGCCCAATCCGGGGCCGCGGTTCGACCGCTACAGCCGGCTGACGGTGGTCACCTACACCTATCCGTTCCGCGCCATCCAGGCGGAAAGCCGTTTTCCCAACGGCACCGTGCGCAGCGAACTGGTGTCGTCGATCAATCTCTATTTCGATGACAAGGGCACGCTGCTGCGCATGTCCTATGATCCCAACCCGTATTACCCCAGTTTCATCGGAACGCCGGTGGACCGGATGACCGTGCTGCCCCGGATGGTGTACAATGACGGTCGGGTAACGCCGGTGGAGCCGCCGCTATGAACAAGGGTGTGATGATGGGACGGGTCGGGCTGCTGGCCGTGGTGATGGCCGGGCTGGCGGCGTGTGTCCCCACCCGCAACAATCCCATGGTGGTGATGGTGGAGCGCAGCCCCGTCGCCTACACCGTGCCCGCCGTCGCCACGCCGGCCATGCCGGTGGGCACCATGGTGCCGCTGGCCCCCACCGCCGCGCGGGCCGGCACTCCCGTTCCCCTGACGCCGGCTCCGCAGGCGGTCCAGGCCCCCGTGGCGCCGCGCTACGTCCCGCAGCAACCCGCCGCCGCACCCCAGCCGGGGCGGACCGCTCCGTCCCCCGCAGGCCCCATCCAGGCCTCGCCGGTGGTGGCGATGCCGGGGGTTGGGGAAAGTGCTGTACCCCCTGCGGACGCGATGACCGTGGCGCCGCTCTACCAGCCGATGCTGATCCCCACCTACACCGCGCCGTCCTATGCCCCGCCGCTGAAGGGAAAGGTGGCGCTGCCCGTTCTGCAGTAATTACGCGGGCAACAGCGTTTCCAGGGTCTGGAGGAACAACAGCCGTTCCGCCAGCGTCGGCGCCGGAATGACGGCCGCACCGGACCGTTGCCCCTGCCGCGGGTCGCTGCCGTAGAAATCCCCATTGGGTTTCAGGACCCGCGCCCCACGGGACAGGCAGCGATTCGCCAGATCGGCATCGCCGGTCGCGCACAGGTCGTCCGGCAGAACCGATCCATTGATCCACGCGACGGCGCCCGCGCGCGGAGGACGGAAAACCACCGTCACACCGGGATAGGGTGGGGGAAGGGTGGGGTTGGCCGTCACCAGTTCAATCGTGACGGCGCGCTCTGACGCCAGCCGAAGCACATCGTCCAGAACAGGGCATGTGTCGTGGTCAATATACAGCTTGGTCATACGCCTTCCCAAAGGGCTGTTGATGTCCAGAGGGAGGCAAGGCTAGGGAAGATAATCAGAGCACGGCAATTTCTTTTGTCTGATGTAAAATATTCTGTCTTTTGTTATCTCCATCGATCTTTATCAAAAATCCCGATGGTTGTGGCCTTCCTTATGCCCCCTGCCGCTTGATGGCCTGCAGCATTGTCTCCAGCGCGTTCAGGAACTGGGAGCGGTCGGATTTGCCCAGCGGCGGCGGGCCGCCGGTGATGGCGCCGGTTTCGCGCAGATGGCGCGACAGGTCCCGCATCGCCAGCGCCTGCCCGATGTTGTCGGCGGTGAAGGGCCGCCCGGTGGGGGACAGCGCCCGCGCCGTGCGTTCCAGGCAGCGGGCGGCCAGCGGAATGTCGGCGGTGATGCACACGTCGCCCCGCTGGATGTGTTCGGCGATCCAGTCGTCGGCGGCGTCGGCTCCCTGGCCCACCAGCACGAAGCGCGCCAGCGGGTAGGACGGCGGCCGCATGGTGCCGTTGGTCACCAGATGGACCGCCAGCCCGTGGCGCCCGGCCACCCGGAACACCTCGTCACGCACGGGGCAGGCGTCGGCATCCACATAAATCTCGGTCATGCTCGCTTCCTTGTTCTTGCGGCGAGGTTATTGATATTCGGGCCGGGCCGCCAGACCGTCGCGCAGGTGCTCGATCAGCAGCCGCACCTTGGGCGACAGGTGGCGGCGCTGGGGATAGACCGCCCACACCGCGGTGTTGGGCGGGCGGTGGGCCGGCAGCAGCGACACCAGCCGCCCGTCGGCGACCGGCTCGCGCACGTAATAGTCGGGCAACTGGCACAGGCCGAACCCGCGCAGGGCGGCATCCAGCACCGCCGTCCCGCTGTTGCAGCGCCAACGGCCCTTGGGCGCGAAGGACCATTCCCGCCCATCGCGCATGAAGGTCCAGGCATCGGCCGTGCCGGTCAGACAGGCGTGCCCGTCCAGTTCCGACAGGGTGTGCGGCGTGCCATAACGCGCCAGATAGGACGGGGCGGCGCACAGGTGCATCACCCGCGGCGCCAGCCGGGTCGCCACCAGACTGGAATCGCTGAGCCGCCCCAGCCGCACCGCCAGATCCACCCCCTCGTGCACCAGATCCAGCGTGCGGTTGGTCAGTTCGATGCTGACGCTGAGCTTGGGGTGGCGGGCGATGAAATCATTGACCAGCGGCACCACGAACCGCTCCCCATAGGCGACGGCGCTGGTCAGGCGCAACAGCCCCTTCGGCTCGCCTTGCAGGTCGCGGACGGCCAGCAGGGCTTCGTCGCGCTCCTCCACCAGCCGGCGGCAATGGCCGAGCAGCACGCCGCCGGCCTCCGTCAGCGTCACCCGCCGGGTGGTGCGGTAGAACAGCCGCGCCCCCAGCCGGTCTTCCAGGGCGGCGATGGTGCGGCTGAGCTGGGAGGAGGACAGGCGCAGCCGCCGCGCGGCGGCGGTGAAGCTGCCGGTGTCGGCCACCGCCACGAATTCGTCGATCCCGTCCCACTGCCCCATGCTGTCGCCCGGCGATTATCCCAATGATGCAATAATCCTCTCCGTATCCGCCGGATTGTCAACCATGGTGCCGGTGATAGGCTGTCCCCTTCTGCACACGAACCATGGGATTGAGGGGTCGGAGATGATTACGTCGCGCGCCGCCGTGGCCTGGGAAGCCAGGAAGCCGCTGGAAATCGAGCAGGTCCAGATCGCCCCGCCCAAGACGGGGGAGGTGCTGGTCCGCCTCGTCGCCACCGGCGTGTGCCATACCGACGCCTACACCCTGTCGGGGGCGGATTCCGAAGGGGTGTTCCCCTGCATCCTCGGCCACGAAGGGGCCGGGGTGGTGGAGGAGGTGGGGCCGGGCGTGACCTCGGTCGCGGTGGGCGACCATGTGATCCCGCTCTACACGCCTGAATGCGGAAAGTGCAAATTCTGCCTGTCGGGCAAGACCAACCTGTGCCAGGCCATCCGCGCCACCCAGGGCAAGGGGCTGATGCCCGACGGTACCACCCGGTTCAGCGTCGGCGGCAAGGATGTGTTCCATTACATGGGCACCTCCACCTTCTCCGAATACACGGTGCTGCCGGAAATCGCGGTGGCGAAGATCAACAAGGCGGCTCCGCTGGAAAAGGTCTGCCTGCTGGGCTGCGGTGTCACCACCGGCATCGGTGCGGTGATGAACACGGCCAAGGTGGAGCCGGGGGCGACGGTCGCCATCTTCGGTCTGGGCGGCATCGGTTTGTCGGCGATCATCGGTGCGGTGATGGCCAAGGCCTCGCGCATCATCGGCATCGACATCAACCCGTCGAAGTTCGAAATCGCCCGCCAGCTTGGCGCCACCGACGTCATCAACCCGCAGGATTATGACCGCCCGATCCAGGAGGTTCTGGTGGAGATGACCGACGGCGGCGTCGATTACTCGTTCGAGTGCATCGGCAATGTGAAGGTCATGCGCGCCGCCCTGGAATGCTGCCACAAGGGTTGGGGCGAGTCCGTCATCATCGGCGTTGCCGGAGCCGGGGAGGAGATCAGCACCCGCCCGTTCCAGCTGGTCACCGGGCGGGTGTGGCGCGGCTCGGCTTTCGGCGGGGTGCGTGGGCGCTCGGAACTGCCGGAGTATGTGGAACGCTACCTGCGCGGGGAGTTCGAGCTGGACACCTTCATCACCCACACCATGGGGCTGGAGGACATCAACCACGCCTTCGACCTGATGCACGAGGGCAAGAGCATCCGCTCCGTCATTCTGTACAACCAGTAAGGCGCGTGCTGGGGCTACCGCCCCAGGCCCCGTCCGGGAAGCACAGCTTCCCGGACCCATCAGGTTTTTAAAAAACTGGGGGTGTGGGGGCTGTCTGCCCCCACGCGGGTGCGGGCGGCAGCCCGCGTGCGTCAGCACCAAGGAGGGATGCCATGGACTCCCTGACCATCGTCTCGGAAAACAAGTGCTTCGGCGGCTGGCACAAACGCTACCGCCACCTGTCCGCCGTCACCAACACCACCATGACGTTCGCCGTGTTCCTGCCGCCGCAGGCGGGGGAGGGGCGGCGGGTGCCGGTGCTCTATTGGCTGTCGGGTCTGACCTGCACCGACGAGAATTTCATGCAGAAGGCCGGGGCCATGCGCGCCGCCGCCGAGCTTGGTCTTGCCATCGTCGCCCCCGACACCAGCCCGCGGGGCGAGGGGGTGGCGGGCGACCCGGACGGCGCGTGGGATTTCGGCCTGGGGGCGGGGTTCTACCTCAACGCCACACAGGAACCGTGGTCGCGGCATTACCGGATGCACGACTATGTGGTGCACGAACTGCCGGGACTGGTGGAAGCGGCCTTTCCGGTGTCGGACCGGCGGGGTGTGTCCGGCCATTCCATGGGCGGGCACGGGGCGTTGGTGTGCGCGCTGCGCAATCCCGGCCGGTACCGTTCGGTGTCGGCCTTCGCCCCCATCGTCAACCCCATGGCGGTGCCGTGGGGGGAAAAGGCGTTCAGCCGCTATCTGGGGCCGGACCGGCAGGCGTGGCGGGAATGGGACGCCTGTTCCCTGATCGCGCGGGCGGCGGAGCGGTTGCCGATCCTGGTGGACCAGGGGGACCGTGACAGCTTCCTCGACACCCAGCTTCGCCCCGGCTCGCTGGAACAGGCGGCGCGGGCGGCGGGGCATCCGCTGACCCTGCGGATGCAGCCCGGCTATGACCACAGCTATTTCTTCATCGCCAGCTTCATCGACGACCACTTGCGCCATCACGCAAGCGTTCTGAACGGGTAGAGCAACAAGCCTTAGATTTGAGGCATGTTGCTCTTGGCGGCCATTGAGGCCGCGGCCAAGGGCGCGGATGCGCCCGCCCGGCGAGGGCAAAACAAAGGCTGGATCACGCCGCCTGCAGACGGGTCCGCAGGCGGCGGAGCATCCACCCCGCCGCAATGCCCAGCAACACCCCCAAGGTGTTGGCCGCGGCATCACCGAACGATCCGTTGCGGTCGGGTATCAGGGTCTGGCCCAGTTCGATCAGCCCGCCAAAGGGAATCAGCGCCAGCGCCGCCCCCAGCGCCCACGCCGGGCGGCGGAACCCCGCCATGGGAACCGTCGCCAGGGCGCCGAAGACGCCCAGATGAATCATCTTGTCCAGGTGATGTTCCGATGGCGGTGCAGCGGCCGAGGTCAGGCCCAGGATCGCCGTTGCCGCCAGCGCCAGACACCAGAAAATCAACAGGGAACGATGGGTGGAAAACGCCACTTTATCCGTGCCTCGCGGTTGCCGTTGGGATAAGGGCCGGCGGGATGGCGCCGGCTTGGGTGAACCAGCCTCACATCGGCGTGCGGTGACGGGCGGACCAGGGGCTTACCCTGATTGCTCACGGCAAGTCTGCTCCCGAAGAGGGGGGAAGGGAAGAGGAATGCCCGCCGTTCCTTCGTTCAGGATGCAAAAAGCATTTGAATGCATTCAAATACGAATAAATATGGCAAGAATTGTTTCTTAAAGTTGCTTTTGTGCGGCTGCTTTTCCTAGCATCGTGCCGTTGCGCGGCCTCGCAACCCGGCGATGGCGGCCAGAACGGGCGGGAGGGGGGCGGTATGTCCGGCGGGAAACGGCAGCAGGCGGTCGAGCGGGCCGATGTGTGCGTGCTGGGCGGCGGGCCGGCGGGAAGCGCCTTTGCCCTGCGGCTGGCGCAATTGGGGCATCGGGTGTGGCTGGTGGAGCGGGCGGCGTTCCCGCGGCCTCATGTGGGGGAATCCCTGACGCCCGGTGTGTGGGTCTTTTTCGAACGGCTGGGGATTGCCGGGCGGGTGGACGCCGCCGGTTTCCTTGCCTGCCGTCACACCGCCGTTTTGTGGAGCGGTGGGGTGGATGTGCGCGACCACACCGCCCAGCCGGGGCTGCTGGTGGACCGGGCGCGCTTCGACGCTCTGCTTCTCGACGCCGCGCGGGATGGCGGCGTGGTGGTGCGGCAGCCGGCCACTCTGGTCGGCCGGGTGGCGACGGATGACGGCTGGCGCCTGCGTCTGAACGGCTCGGATGGGGTGGTGGATCTGGAGGTGGCGGTGTTGGCCGACGCCACGGGGCGGGCCGGCGCCCTGCGGGGGGAGCGGACCCTGTGTGGCGTGCCGACGCTGGCGCTCCATTGCGATTGGCGGGGCGGCGGGCTGCCGGCGGAGCCGCGCATCGAGGCGGTGGACGAGGGGTGGCTGTGGGGCGTTCCGCTGCCCGGCGGGCGTTACACCACCATGGCGTTTGTTGATTTCAACGCCCTGAAAGGGCGGGAGACGGCGGCGGGGCGGTTGCACCGGATGCTGGCGGGATCGGCGCTGCTGTGCGGGCTGGCGGATCGGGCCGAGGCCGGGCCGGTGCGCGGCTGCGATGCCGGCGCCTGGGTGGAGCGGCGGGTGGCGACACCCACCCTTATCAAGATCGGGGAGGCGGCCATCGGCATCGATCCCCTGTCGTCCAGCGGGGTGGAAAAGGCGCTGCAATCGGCACTCGACGCCGCCATCGTCGTTAACACCCGCCTGCGGCACCCCGGCGACGGCGCCATGGCCGACGCCTTTTATCAGGGAGAGGTGGAGCGCGCCGCCCTGCGGCACCGGCGTTGGGCCGCCGGGTTCTATGCCGCCGCCGGCCGGTCCGGTCATGGCTTCTGGCGGGCGCGGGCGGTGGAACCGCCGATGGAGCCGCCGCATCCGGTCCCACCCCCCTTGGGTGACGGCGCTGTTCTCGACCGACCCGTGGTCCCGTCCCCCCTGGCCGGCATTGTGGAGGTGCCGTCCATCCGGGGGGATTTCGTGGTCAGCGGGCCGGCCCTGACCCATCCGGGGCTGGAGCGGCCGGCGGCCTATCTGGGGGGCCATTTCCTGCCGCCGCTGTTCGCCATGGTCCGGCCGGGAATGACCGTGCTGGACCTGATCGGCCGCTGGGCCGCACGGCTGCCGCCCGACGCCGGGCTGTCGGTCGCCGGCTGGATGCTGGGCACCGGGTTGCTGGAATGGGACGCTCGGCGGGTCTGATGCCGCCGGTCAGCCCGGAAAGCTCGGCGGGAACAGCGACACGCACGGGATCCAGCCATCGGGAACCGGCACGTTGGCCGCGTGGGTGCGCCCGGTGCCGATCAGCTTGGGCAGGACATGGGTGTGCGGGCCGTCCGGGCTGCGGCCGCCGGGGCGGGGAATGGGCTGTTTCACCTCGATCCGTGCGAAGGAACAGGTGAAGATCCGGTGCGGGCTGAGGTCCGGCCACGCGGCGCTCAAGGGGCTGGCGGGGTCGAACATGCCACGCCCGATGCCGGCGCGCAGCCGTTCGGCCATCGCCGCGTCGGATGCCCGCACACAGGCCGCCGCCTGCCGCAGGTTCAGGCCCAGATCGAACAGGATGCCGCCCCGGTCCCCGTCGTCCAGAGCCTCGCCGTCCGGCCCGATTTCGGTGACGGCGGTGATGCCGCTGCCGGTGCACGCGGCGGTGGGCAGGCACAGGGCCACCGCCGGGGCACGGGTTCCGGCGGTGGTGTAGGCCAGGGCGCGCACCGCCGGATCGGGCCGCAGCCGCAACCCGCCGCGGGCGGTCGCCGCCACCAGCTCCGGGCCGTCCAGGGTCAGGCGCACGGCCTCGTCCGGGTCGCGGGTGAATTCGGCAATGGCGCCGAAACTGCCCAGGCTCCAGCCGGTGGCGGGGTCGGCGACGGCGGCGCGCAGCCACGTCCACAGGGTCTCAGACGGCAGAAAATCACTCATCGAACGGTCTCCTTTTCAGCCAAGGGGGGAAGGGTCGCCCACGGCAGCAGGTACGGCGCACCGTCCACCGTGCCGCGGTGAACGGCGATACCGTAGGCACCGGCCAGCAAGGGATCGGTCAGCACGGCGGCGGGCGGCCCATCGGCGCGCACCCTGCCGTCGGCCAGCAGGATCAGCCGGTCGCAGAACCGCGCCGCCAGGGTCAGGTCGTGCAGCACCGCCACCACCCCCGTTCCGCCGCGGGCGGAGGCCCGCAGCAGCGCCATGGCCGCCAACTGGTGGCGGGGGTCCAGCGCCGACACCGGCTCGTCGGCCAGCAGCAGCGCCGGTTCGGTGGCGAGCGCGCGGGCCAGCAGCACCCGCATCCGCTCACCCCCCGACAGGGTGCCGACGATCCGGTGGCGCAGGTGGCGGGCGTCGGTGATGGTCAGCGCCCGTTCCACCGCCGTGCGGTCGGCGTCGGTGACACCGCCCATCAGGCCCCGGTGGGGCAGGCGGCCCAGCATGACCACCGCCTCCGCCGTCAGCGGCCAGTGCACCGGCCCGTCCTGAGGCAGGTAGGCGACGGCGCGGGCCAGCCGCCGCCGGCCCAGACGGGACAGGGGGGCGCCGTCATAGGTGACGGTGCCGGCGGCCGGGGCGGACAACCCGGCCAGCACCCGCAGCAGGGTGGATTTCCCCGCACCGTTCGGCCCGATCAGCCCGGTGAAGGCGCCGGGCCGCAGGCTGAGCGTCACCCCTGCCAGCAGCGGGCGGCCGCCCGCGTTCACGGCGATGTCGTGGGCGTCGATGCGCATCACGGTTCCTCCCGCTGCAGCCGGATGGTCAGGGCGATCAGGAAGGGGGCACCCACCAGCGCCGTGACCACCCCCAGCTTCAATTCGGGCCGGGTCGGCAGCAGGCGCACGGCGATGTCGGCGGCCAGGATCAGCACCGCCCCGGCCAGACCGCTGACCACCAGCAGCCGGCCCGGACGCGCCCCCACCAGTGGCCGCATCAGGTGCGGCGCCACCAGCCCGACGAAGCCCACCGCCCCCGTCACCGACACCGCACTGCCCACCGCCAGCGCCGCCCCGGCGATCAGCCGTCCGCGCAGGCCCGTCAGGCTGAAACCCAGGCTGCGGGCGGCCTCCTCGCCCAGGGTCAGGGCGTCCAGGGCGCGGGCGCCCGACAGGATCAGAATCCAGCCGGCCAGCATGGGCGCCAGCACCAGCATCACTTGGTCGCCGCCGCGGTCGGTCAGCGATCCCATCAGCCAGAACATGATCTCCAGTGCTGCATAGGGGTTGGGAGCGAGGTTGAGCGCCAGCGCCGTCAGCGCCCCGGCCAGGCTGTTGACGGCGATGCCGCCGATGATGAGCGTGGTGGTGCCGGCCCCCCGCGCGGCCATGACCGTCAGCAGCAGCGCCGCCGACGCCGCCCCGGCCATGCCCCCCAGCGGCAGGGCAAGGCCGATGGTGGCCGACAACCCGCTGTAGAACGCCGCGACCGATCCCAAGGCCGCCGCGCTGGACACGCCGACGATGCCCGGTTCGGCCAGCGGGTTGCGCAACCAGCCCTGCATGGCCGCACCCGTCAGCCCCAGGCTGAAGCCCACCAGCAGCCCCAGCACCGCCCGCGGCACCCGCAGTTCGGCCAGCACCAGCGCCGGCAGGGTCGCCCGCCCCGCCAGCCAGTCATCCACGGCCGCCGTCAGGTCGAACGGCGCGTAGCCCACCGCCACCGATGCCAGACACAGCACCGCCGCCAGCGCCGCCAGTCCGGCGACCAGGGCGGGGTAGGGGATGCGGGGGATCATCGTGTCATCTCCTGCGCTGCGGCGGCCAGCAGGGCGGCAGCCTCGGCGTTTTGCGGCCCGGCGCAGGTCCACAGCCGCGCGGGCAGGGACACCGTGCGCACCCGTTCGGCCAGGGTTGCGACCGCCGGATGGTGCAGCACCGCCTGGGCCAGCGACGGCGGGGCATCGGGGGCGGAATCGACAATCAGCAGATCCGCTCCCCCCAGCAGAATGACCTCCAGCGGCAGGGCGCCGTGCCCGGCCAGCGGCAGCCGGGCCGCCAGATTGTTCAGCCCGGCCCGCGCCATCAGCGCATCCGCCAGCGATCCCGTCCCGGCGGTCAGGCCGTTGGGGCGCAGCACCACCGCGGTGGGCCGCCGGTCGGCCGGAACGCTGCCCAGAGCGTCCAGCCGGGCGGTCATGGCGGCGATCACCGCTTCCCCCCGTTCCGGCTCGCCCACCGCCTGGGCCAGCGTGCGGATCTGCGCCGCCACTTCGTCGGGGGTCTGGGGCACGTCCAGTTCCACCAGCGGCGCGTTCAGCCGTTGCAGCAGGCCGGCGGCGGTGCGGGTGGTGTATTTGCCCGCCACCACCAGATCGGGACGCAGCGGAATGATCTCGTCCGCCAGCCCGCGGTTTGCGGGAATCGCCGCGGCCTGTGCCGCCACGGTGGAGGCACGGGGATCATGGGACAGCCATGTGACCGACGCGATGCGCTGCGGCTCTACCAGCCGCAGCAGCAACTCGTCGGCGCACAGGTTCAAGGACACGATGCGCTGCGGCTTGGTGTTCTCCCCGGCCCACGCCGGCCCCCCTGCGCACAGCAGGAGGGCGGCGAGGAACCACGCAATCCGCCCGGTCACAGCGACAGCCGCAGGCCGATATACCCCGCCCGCCCGGCGGTGCCGTAGGTCCAGACCTCCTGATAGCGGCGGTCGGTCAGGTTCTCGATCCGCCCGAAGGCCTCAACGGTGTCGGTCAGGCGGTACGATCCCGACAGGTTGACCAGCGCGTAGGGCGTCAGGCTGACCACCTGCCGGTTGTAGAAGGCATCATAGGCCCAGTCGCTGGTCCGCCCGTTGTAGACCACGCCGAGGTTGGCGTTGGCCCGGTCGTCGAGGAAGCGGTAAGTGACGTTCAGGCTGGCCAGTTGCTTGGGCCGGCGCACCAGTTCCGCACCCGTGGAATCCTCCCCATCGGTCCAGGTGTAGGATCCGCGGACGGTCAGCCCGTCGGCCGGTTCCACCGTCAACCCCACCTCGAACCCCTGGATGCGCGATTCCCCCGGCATGTTGACCGACGTGCGGCCGGTGCCGGTGATGAGGTCGCGGATGCGCTGGTTGAACCACGTGGCGTCTACCGTCACCCGCTTGCTCCACAGCGCCTGATCGACGCCGATGTCCCAGCCGCGGCCCTTTTCCGGCTTCAGGTCCGGGTTGCCGGAATAGGTGGCGGTATAGCCGTACAGCTCGAACAGCGTCGGGTTCTTCACCCCCGTCCCGTACGAGGCGCGCAGCTTGGTGCCGCTGTCGGCGATGCGGTAGGCGGCGGTGCCGCGCCAGGTGGTGGCGTTGCGGAACAGGTCGTTGTCGTCGTGGCGCACGCTGCCGGTCAGCGTCAGCCGGTCGAACAGGTCCAGCTTGTACTGCCCCACCAGCCCGGTGGAGCCGATGGAGCGGTCGAAGCTGGAATAGCTGCTGCGGCTGATGCCCTTGTCGTCCTCGTGCTCCACGGCGGCGGTCAGCACATGGGCGGCGGGGCCGGTGGCGAAGCTGAGGTTGGTCTGATAGTCGGCTTTGGTCTTGCGACCTTCATAGGTGCTGGTGATGGCATCGTCGGCATCGCGGTAATCGCGTTCCTGCCGGGCATAGGACAGGCCGGCGATGTGCTCCCACCGCCCGTCAAGGACGCTGATCTTGCCCTGCACCCGCCCGAACGTCTGGGTGCCGGTGGTGCGGGTGCCGTCGTCCACCGCCCCCCGGCCGCCGACGAAACCGTCGGTGTCGGTGCGGAATCGGGTGGTGCGGCCGACCACGGCGATTTCGCTGTTGTCCGTCGGACGCACCGCGGCCTTGGCCGACAGGGTGCCGTTGCGATAGCCGTCCTTTTCGGAATTGCCCAGCCGGTCGTCGGCCACCGACACGCCGTTGCTGCGCACGCCCTGGACGCTGACCGTCACGTCATAGCGGTCGTCCCCGGTCCCGGCGCTGGCCCGCCCGGCGGCGGTGCCGAACGAGCCGCCCTCGACGGCGGCCGACGCGCTGGGGGCGCCGTTGCCCCGGCGGGTGACGATGTTGATGACCCCGCCCACAGCGTCGGAGCCGTAGAGCGCGCTTTGCGGGCCGCGCAGCACCTCCACCCGCTCGACATCGCCGGCCAGCAGATGGGCGAAGTCGTATTCGGAGCCGGACGCGGGGTCGTTCACCTCGATCCCGTCGATCAGCACCAGGGTCTGGTTGCCCTCCGCCCCGCGGATGCGGACCTGGGTCAGCGCCCCCATGGGGCCGGTGCGGTTGACGGCCACACCCGGCACCTCACGCAGCACGTCGGACAGCACGCGGGTCTGGCGCTGTTCCAGATCCTGGCCGGTGATGACGGTGAGCGCGCTGCCGGTCTCTTCGGCGGCGGTGGGCACGCGGTTGGCGGTGACGGAGATGTCCGGCAGCGTCAGCACGCCACCGCGGGCGTCGTCATCGGCCAGAGCGGACAGGGGGAAAAGAGCACCGCCCAGGGTGAGGGCGAGCGGAATCGTCCGGGATGGACGGAAGGAAAGACGGGTCATGAAACCTCGGGCGGGGACGCCGGTGGCACGTCACCGCGAACGAAGCCCCGCCGTGATTCCGCGTGGTTGGGAATCCCGGTTCGGCAACCCTCGGTGCACCCCGCCCGAACGTGTCCGCGTGTGACCACGGTTGACGGCAGGTCTCCTGGCTCGCGGGTTATCGCCGGTCCGCCGCCTTCCCAGACCGCTTGCGCGGATCCAGTGGCTTTGTGGCGGACGGCTCGCCGCTTACAGTTGCGGGGGCAGCCCCGGCTTCACCCCCTCCGGACACCCGTCGGCGGATTGCACCGTGTTCCCTTTTCAGCCCTTGCGGGCAACCGTCCCAGCCAAGCTACGGGGATGGTGGGGGCGGGGTCAACCTTATTTTGCAGGACCGCAGAGACGGCCGTCTGCCCGGAAGCGTCGCCTCCGGGCAGGCGAGGGGCTTGGGGTTCATCCGCGAGTGCAGGGGCAACTGCGACAGCACGGTTTAGCCGGCTAAACTCTTGGGTTCATCCCTGCGGGTGCAGGGGCAACGCAGTATGCCTTGTACCAACAAGGCATGCATGGGGTTCATCCCTGCGGGTGCAGGGGCAACAAACGGCTCGTACGAGCCGCCCACGTCCACCGGGGTTCATCCCTGCGGGTGCAGGGGCAACCCGGTGACGACATCCTGCTGAAGGTCATCAACGGGTTCATCCCTGCGGGTGCAGGGGCAACGCCGCCTCACGGACAATGCCGGTGAAGGTGCCGGGTTCATCCCTACGGGTGCAGGGGCAACCTCCATAAACTCGCCGTGCTGGAGACGGTCTTTGGTTCATCCCTACGGGTGCAGGGGCAACCCTGCTTGTAGCACATTGAAAACCCCCACACAATCGGGAAAAGTCTTTCAGTGATCTTATGGTCTTCTTTGCAGGACGTAATGATCGTCGTATTCGGTAATCGTGCGTTTCGGGGCGCCCAAGGAACGGATGGCCAGGGACATGGGTTTTGTTGTGTCCCGATGCATCATCATCACCATCCCGCGGGGTTCGGCCTCCCACCAGCCGGACAGGATCTCCCACACCCGGTCACGGGAGCCGGCGTCCAGGTCCATGCTGACATAGACGCCCGGATGCACGTTCATCATCACCGAGCGCAGGAATCCATGGAAACGGTCGGCGGTGTCGGACAGGCAGATCACGATCATCAGGCCAGCAACTCCTTGATGTCGTCGATCACAGTATCGATGAAGCCGGTGCGGCGCACATGGCGCGACACCGCCCGGCGGCACAGGCGGTCCAGGCTTTCGGCCGATCCCCGCTCGATCCGTTTCACGCAATCGAAAGCCAGCGGCACCGTCACCGTGGTGCGGTACAGGTCGCACAGGTCGAGGGTCCAGCTCTTGGCGCTGTCCTCGTGCAGGAAGCCCAGCGGGGGCAGGGTGCCGGTGGCCTGGACCGCGATGGCGACACAGGCCTCCAGCGCCGTCACCACATGGTTGATCGCCAGATTGGGGGGATCGGTGCTGTCGGGGTCGCTGCGGTCGAACCGCCGCCCCTTCCACACGATGCCGGTCTGGGCGGCGATCAGTTCGTAGCTGTGGCGGATCCGCGCCGCCTCCATCCCCCGCAGACTGTCCAGCGAGGTGACGCGCGGGGTCTCGCCGAACCGTTTGGCGTACATGCGCTTGGCCACCATCATGCGGGTGGTTTCCCCCGCCCACCATGTGGCCTGTTGCCGGGCCAGGGTGCTGTCGCGGTCGAACAGCGGCGGGGCGGTGTACAGCCGCGTGCCGTCGGTCCCGACAAAGGCCAGACATGTGCCATGCGCCGCGCAATGCCGCACCGCGTCGTGGGTGATGGAACTGCCCGGACCCAGCAGGACCGCGTTCAGCCGCTGGTACGGCACCTCCATCTCCTCCCCCTTCTCATCGAAGGCGAGGATCAGGCTGCCGTTGTCGATGGACAGCCGGCAGCGTTCCACATACAGCAGCCCGTTGCGCGATTTTTGCGGGATGCGGGCCTCGTCCAGCCCCAGACGCCCCTTCAGCACCGCTCCATTCCGTACCGGACCGGGGCGATCTGCATCAGCCCGTTGCCATAGGCCCGGCCGGCGCCAACCCCCTCCGCCAGCATCCGGCGGAACGGGTCCGCCGCCGCCACCGTCAGAATGCCCTCATAGGTCAGGGAGCCGAACTCCATCTCCTTATCGCCGCCGGTCCGTTGCCGCCGCCAGGGGTCGCGCCCGTTGTGTTCATAGTTCAGCACGCTTACGTCCCGCGGCTCCACCTGGAAACCGCAGCGGTCCCCCTGGTCCGCCAGCCAGCGGAAGGCGGCGGCATGGGCCGCGGCATCCAGCGTCTCGGGGGTGCGTTCGGCCGCGGTCAGCTTGTTCCAGGCGAAGCGCACGGCATCCACCCGGTGGCCGCGCGCCTTCCCCGGACGCCGTTCCCATCGGCTGGCCACCGCGCGCAGGTGGAAGCGCAGCCGCTGCCCCGGCTCCAGAACCGGCTGGAACGGCCGGGTGCGCTCGATGGTCCACACCCCGCCCAGCCCGTCTTCGGGCGGGCGGCGGGACCGGATGATGGCGGTGAAGGGCTGGTTGCGCTCCACATGGAATAGGAACAAATTCTCCCGCCGGACGTTGGGCATGCCGGGGAACAGGGTCCAGATCATCTTGTGGGCGAACTGGGTGCTGCTGTTGCGCATCTTCGTCCCCATGATCGCCATCAGGGACCGGGGATCGCGCGGGGTCAGCATCACCCGGCTTTCCCATAACGTGTCTTCGCAAGGCGTGGTGGTCATGACGATGGTGTCTCCGCCGCTGGAGGAGCCGGAAAGGTGCCGCGCAGTTCGGTGCGGTCGTGAAAACGCGGGTGGATGCGCCCGTCGGGCAGGATCAGCGGGTCGGGCTGGTCGTGCCGCCACACCCGTTGGATCATGCCGCTGCCGTCGGCCAGGGGGTCGGGGGCGCCGGGATAATCCTCGTCCCACGCCAGCGCGCCGGACGCTCCCTGCTGGTCGTGCAGCGCCTTCAAGGGGGCCAGCAGCGTTTTCAAGCCTTCCCGGTCCCACGGCCAGGTGTGTTTCATCAGCGCCCCCACCGGCCCCGTTTCGGTGGTGATGATGTCCGGGGCCGGCGGCAGCCCCAGCGTGCAGGATTTGCGCCCGGCGTACAGCGGCCAGCGTGGGGTGCGCAGCGCCGCCGCCAGCCGTTTCAGCGATTCTCCTGAGACGTCGCCGGGAACCGCGACCGCCACCGCCCACACGCCGCACGACCAGTATTCGCGCAGCGACAGCAGGGTTCCACCCTCGACCAGCCCCGACAGAACGGGGCGCAGCTCCTCGAACCGGCTCCAGCGGGTGCGGTCGGGCGGGCGGTGGGCGCGGCTGACCGTGTGGTAATCGGGCATCGGGTCGCGTACCGGGCGCACCCCGGTGCGCACCGCCACCCGCACCGCCGCCGCCAGGGCGGCCAGCCCCGTCCGCTCCACCCCCAGCGCCGCCCCCAGCAGCCCGGTGATGGCGGATTTCGGCGGATCAAGCTCCGTCGCTTTCCACGCGGTGGTCGCCGACGGGGCCGACGCCGCCCCCCACGCCCCATAGGGTGCCGCCAGGGTGAAGCACAGTTGGGGGAAGGGCACCGTCATGCCGCCGGCTCCACGGCCGGCGCCAGGACGAAGCGGCGCAACGCCTCCTCCGTCCACACCTCATCCCCCTGGGGGGCGTTGCCCTGGCGGGCGGGGGGGTAGGCGTTGAAGATGCACACGTCGTTGCCCAGCCCATAGGCGGAGCGGGCCGTCGCGTGGAACGTCTTCAGGCGGTTGATCGAGGCGGACATGGGGTCCGTCCCGTCCTTCGGCCCCACCGGGTCGAGGAAGGCCAGCCCGAGATTGAGCGCCGGATCACCGCCGCGCGTCACCAGCACATAGCTGGCGGCCACGTCGCTGGCGTGGCTGTTGCGCTTGCCCCGCGGCTGGGCGTACAGCAGGCCGGTCAGGAACTGCTCCACCGCTTCGTCGGTCAGGCGTTCGGCCTCGTCGGCGCTGCGGCCCTGGGACAGGGTGAGGCGCAGGTGGGCGCGGTCCAGCACCGCGTGCTGGTAATAGATGCCGCCGCCGAAAAAGGCGTAGCTGGTGATCGCCGCCCCGGTCCCGCCCCGCAGGTTCAGCTCCTCCCCGGCGGAGAAGTAATCCTCTTCGGTCTTGAAGAGGTGGGTGGTGAAGGCGTGGCTGACGGCGCAGGCCGCTTCCACGTTGAAGGCCGCGTCGGTGGCGACCATGCGCCCGAACAGAGCCGTGTCCAGGTCATGGTCGGCGTGGGTCAGCAGCTTGTCGCGGCACACGCGCTTGACCCATTCCTCCAGAGTGGTGGCGAAATCCGCCGGGGCCGTCGTCCAGGCGTCGATCAGGGTGGTGAGCGCCTCCTCCAGGCGGGCGAATTCGCGCACGCTGACCACCAGCCCCTGGCCGGTGCACAGGGCCTTCTCGATGTCCTCCTGCGAGGGGGGAGCCTCCGCCACGGTTTCCGCCGGAACCTCGGCCTTCTTGCCCTTGCCTTTGCCCTTGTTCTTCTTGCCGCTGCCCAGCAGCTTTTCGGCATCCTCCAGGGTGGGGACCTTGCCGCCGCCCCCCAGCGCCATGTTCACCGCCAGCCCGGCCCACGCCGCCTGTGCCCTGTCGATCCCGGCCTCCGTCAGGCGGTTGAAGGTCAAAAGCCCGCCTTCGCGCGTGCGGGTGGCCCGCTGGGTGGCGGGGAAATGGGGGGCGAAGCGCAGCGCGCGCTTTTTCGCCTGGCTGGAGATGCGCCCGCGCACCGCCGTTCCCAGCAGACAGGTCTTCGGCCGCCCGTCCTCGTCACGGTTGACGTTGTGGGGCGGGAAGATGGTCAGGGTGTGGAATTGCAGAACATCCGGCCGGGCGGGCGAGGGGGCGGAGGGGGGAAGGCGGTCGGTCATTGGTCGTCTCCGGCGTCGGTGGTGTCGGTGGTGTCCGGCGTCTCGATGGAGTCCGGCAGGGGAAGTGCTGCGAAATAAGACAGGAAGATCTGGCGCCGCACCTTTGCCCGCGCGTCGGGGTGATGCCATGCCTCCATCACCCGGCTCACGTCGGTCACCGGGGCCGCCCGGTCCAACTGAAGGATGGCGCTGCGCAGCAGCCGCAGGAATTCGTCGGGATCCTCCGCCGACAGCAGCCGTCGCAGCCGGTCCTGGCTGTAGCGGGGATTTTTGTCGTTCCGGCGCGGGTCGAGGGCCGCCAGGGCGCGGCCCAGGGCATCGCCGTTGCGGATTTTCTTCTTTTGGGGTGTCGTCTCCCCGGTTTGCGTTGCCGCCGCCTCTTTTCCATCCGGCGGGGTGTCCGGTTCCGGGGTGGTGTCGGTGTCGATCATGGCGACCGCCAGCGCGGTGCGGGCGGCGATTTCCACCATGCTGTTGGTGAAGCTGCCCCGCGGGATGCCCGGCTTCCAGGACCAGAGCAGCGTGTAGAGCGCCCCGATTCCATCGGCATCCGCCGGCGTTTGGGCGCGGCGCAGGGCGGCACGGTCGCCGCGCATCCGCGCATTTTGCAGATCCTCGTGCCAGACGGCGACCGGGTCCGCCTCCGGGGTCGTGGAAACATCGGACATGGCCTTACTGTGTCCCTGTTGTGAAGATGACGGACAGGCGCACGATCAGCAGCGCCCGCTCCTCGGCGAGAAGCGAGTCCTTCGCCCCGGTGCCGGTGACGGGAAAGGCCCCGTCGTACAGGTCGATGGCGGTCGTGCGGGCCTGGGCCAAGATGTCGCCCCGCACCCGGTTGGCGGCAGTGAAGCGGGCCTGTTCCTCCGGGGTGGTGCGGATGGCATCGGCCAGCCGGGCGATGCCATCCAGCACCGGCCCGTCCATGGCGGCCATCAGCCCGTTGCGCAGATGGTCGGCGACCGCCGCCGCCCCTTCGCGCCGGCCGAGGCGGTGGGCGTTGCGGGCCGCCGCGGCAAGGCAGCCGGCCATTGCCCCCACCCGCTCCAGCGTCCGGGCGGTTTCCTGGCCCAGCCAGTCCCGGACCTCCGGCGGCAGGTGGAACACCGGCAACTCCCGCTGGCTCATGCCCCCCACCGCCTTGCTGTAGAGGAATTGGGCGCAGGCCCGCACCCGCAGCGCCCCCCCTTCGGCCAGGGCGGTGGTGGCGGTTCCGGTGCGCTGCGACAGGGCGGTTATGATGTGGGGATGGGTTTCCGCCGCACTCAGGAACTGGCGCAGGACCGGCGGCGGTTGGCGCCGCTTGGCCGTCGCCCCCTTGCCGATGATCGTGTCCTCTTTCCGCAGCGCGGTTTCCAGCCAGTCGTCGAAGCGCAGGGGGCCGCGGGCGCGCAGGAACCTCGGCGGCTCCGCGGGCTTTTCCACCAGATCGATGCGCACGGCGAACGGCGCCCACCAGCCCCGCGGCTGATAGGCCAGCCCCTGGGGCCAACGGCTGTAGCCGGTGAAGACCGGCCCGTCCATCCCGGTCAGGCTGCAGCGGCCCGGCTCCGGCGGCGCCAGCCGGTAGCGGCGCGGCATGGGGATGTGGGCGGGGTGCACCTGGGCGCGTTCCATGATCCGCTTCGCTGCCGGATCCCGGCGGCCCAGCGGCAGGTCGGCCAGCCCGGCGTCGAGCCACGGGAACGTGCCGGCGTCGGCCGGGGCGGGCCAGGGGGCATCCCCCATGCCCTGGGCGTTCCGGGTCAGCACGTTGAGCCACAGCGTTTCCCACAAGGTGGTGCCGACCATCTGGAACTTGATGCTGTCGGCCCCGTGCGGTAGCCCCAGATACCCCCCGCCCCCCGGCGGGAACAGCACCATATGGGCATACAGCACGGGCAGGATCGCCCCGGCCCCGATGGCGGTCACGGCCCCCCGGTGGACGAAGAAATCGCTGTCCTGCTTCACCGCTTCGCCGGTCGGGGCATCGGGCAGCAGGGTGGCGATGGGCTGCAGGCCGTCTTCCTCCTCGCTGTCCTCATCCTCTTCGCTGGCCGGGGCGGAACGGCGTTTGCCCGCCGGCTTCTTGGCCGCCGCGGCCTCGGCCAGCCGGGCGGCGGCGGGCCGTACCTGCAGGGCCGGGTGCGCCGGGTGGTCGATGACGAAGGCATCCGCATAGGGGGCCAGCAGCCGTTCCAGCGCCTCCGGCGTGGGGGGCGTCAGCAGCGACTCTCCCCAACGATCGAGCGACGGCGGGGCCATGGCCGCTTGCAGGATATCCCGCATCAGGAATTCGAACCCGCGGTCCGCCAGCGGATGCCCCAGCCGCACCGCGACCACGGGGTCGTCATCATACTGTTCCGTGATGGTGAGCGGCGCGGCGAATCCCGGCCCCGACCGCCGCCGGGTCACCGGAATCGGCTGCGTGAAGAAAGAAAGCGTGGCTGGAGGCATGACTCCCCCTTGACGCGGCAAGACTTCACATTGCGCGCATCATGATTGTTCTTATAAGGGTTTGTTCTGAATTTCATAAGACGCTGATTGCGTGTATTATGCCTTTGTAAAATTCAATCGACAAGGGTTTTTGCCTGATGAGCATCTTCCAGCGGTGGGGCAAATCGCTCCGGCCGGGGCCGCCGCACCTGCTTCCGTTTCATCTTCTGGATGTGGCGGCGGTGCTGGCCGTGGGGTTGGAGCGCCGGCCCCGGCTGCTGGCCGCCCTGGCCGAGGGGCTGGGGATGGCGCCGGAGGACGCCCGCGCCATGCTGCTGACGCTGCTGGCTCTGCACGACATCGGCAAAGTGGCCGTGAGCTTTCAGGCTCTCAATGTTTCCGCGGCCAAGGATGTGGGGTTGCGCATCACGGGTAAGAAACCCTATCCCCTCCGCCACGACGCGCTGGGACAGGCCATCCTGTGCGCCCACCTGCCGGCCTTGACCGCGGCGGCGGGGTGGCCGGCGGACCTGCCGACGTGGCTCAGGCATACCCAGCTTCTGGCGCTGGCGACCGGGCATCACGGCCGTCCGCCGGCCGAGACGGAATCCTTGGGGCTGTTGCGCCGTGCCGGACTTCTGACCTCCGATGACGCGGCGATCGGGTGTGAGACGGCGGTTGCGGTGGCGGGGCTGTTTTCCTGGTGCCGGGGGCTGCCGGACCCTGACGGGCTGGACCGGCTGTCGCCGCTGCTGAACGGCCTGTTCACCCTGTGCGACTGGCTGGGGTCGCACGACAGTATTCCGTATCAGAGCACGCCGGAGGATCTGGGCACCTATTGGCGGACGAAGGCTCTGCCCAAGGCGGCGGACCTGCTGGACATGGTTGCCCCCGCCCTGTTCCGCGAACTGCCGCCGCAGCCGCCGGCCAGCTTCGTCGAGCTGTTCCCCGCTCTGACCCGCGACGGCGTGCCGCCGGTGCCGACGCCGCTCCAGGCCCTGGCCGACCGGCTGTTCACCGCCGAGGCGCTGCCCGACGGGCCGCTGCTGGTGGTCATCGAGGATCTGACCGGGGCGGGCAAGACCGAAGCCGGCGACCTGATCGTCCAGCGGCTGGTGGCGTTCGGACGGGCCAACGGCGCCTATGTCGGCCTGCCCACCATGGTGACCGCCGACAAGGCCTTCGCGCGCAAATTCGTTCGCTCGCCCGACGCTGGTGAGACGCTGCCGTTCGGGGATGCCCTGTTCCGGCAAACGCCCCAGACGGTGCTGGCTCACAGCCGCCGGCTCCGAAGCCCGGTGTTCCGCCAGGCCCCCACCCGTGCCGGTGTGGAGGAGGGGGAGGGGCACGCCGCGGCGTGGTTTGTGGAAACCGCCCTGCGGTCGCTGCTGGCCGAATTGGGAGTGGGAACGGTGGATCAGGCGCTGGCCGGCGCGTTGCGGGCACGCTTCGCCACGGTGCGGCTGGCCGGGTTGTGGCGCAAGGTGCTGGTGGTGGACGAGGTGCACGCCTATGACAGCTACATGCAGGCGCTGCTGGAATCCCTGCTGCGCTGGCAGGGGCGCATGGGGGATCCGGTGGTGCTGATGTCGGCCACCTTGCCCAGCGGGCCGCGGGCCGCCCTGATCCGCGCCTATGCCCAGGGGGCCGGGTGGGAGGATGTGGCGGCCATGACCGGGCGCACCCGCCCCGGCGCCTATCCGCTGCTGACCCTGGTCAGCCAGCAGGGCATCGCCCAGCATCCGGTGGACCCGCCCCCCGGTCCCGGCACCCGCCCGGTCCGCTTCGAAGCCGTCCACAGCGAAGCGGCGGTGGAAACGCGCATCGCCGCTTGGCTGGCCGCCGGGCGCAGCGTTATCTGGTTCCGCAACACGGTGGACGATGCGGTGGCGGCGTGGGAGCGGCTGGCCGGGTACGACCCGCTGCTGTACCACGCCCGCTACCTGCCGGCGGACCGGGCGGTCCGGGACGCGGCGGTGGACGCCGTGTTCGACAAGAACGCCGATCCGGCGGCCCGGCGGGGGCGGCTGCTGATCGCCACCCAGGCCGCTGAACAGAGCCTGGATCTGGACGCCGACGAGATGGTGATGGATCTGGCCCCGGCCGATTCCCTGATCCAGCGGCTGGGCCGCCGCCGCCGTCACGCCCGCACCCCCGACGGCGCCCTGTCGCCCGACAGGGTGGAGCGGCGCCCCGACGGCGGTCCGGTTGTGCTGCTGACCCCACCGCTGGACGCTCCGGCCGCGGGGTGGTACGCCCGCCTGTTCCCCCGCGCCGCCAAGGTTTACCGCGACGATGCCCGCCTGTGGCTGTCAGCCCTGTATTTGCTGCATCCGGAACGCATTCCCGGCGGGGCCGCGGGGGATGGCGCCTTTGTGCCCGCCCGCGACGTGCGCGCCCTGATGGAAGCGGTCTATGCCCCCGAGCCGCAGGGCGTGCCCCCGGCCCTGCTGGCTCGCCACGACGCCGCCGAAGGGGAAATGCAGGCCGAACGCCAGTTGGGGGCGGAAGCCCGCCTGTCCTTCCGCACCGGCTTTCAGGAGGATTGGGGCGACGGGTCTTCCACCCCCGACACCCTTCAGGGGGAACCCCGCACCCGCCTGATCGACAGCCACACGGTCATCCTGGCGGTGGTGGAGGGTGGGGTTCCCCGTCTGCTGGGCCTGGATCCGGACGGTGCCCCGTCCATCGAGGATTCGCAGTGCCGCAGCCCCGTTTCCCCGGCCCTTCCGAAGGATCACACGGCATGGGACGAGGCCCTGTCCGCCACCCTGACCAGGGAGCAGGGAAAGATCCGCGACCGCGGCTGTGTGGTGTTCCTGACCCGGCGTGACGGCGAGGTGTGGTTCAGCGATCCTCTGCCCGACGTCCGCAACCAGCGCATCCGCTATTGCCCCCGCCGGGGGCTGGCTCTGACCCGTGGCGGGGACGCGGACGGCTGACCTGCTGTGTTGTTAAGATTTTTTATCCTTAAGGGTCTTTATCGACGATTTGATCGATTTTTTGCCGAAATATGCTATTTATGCGGTCGCCCGCGCGGAACCGGGCGGTCATCGGCGTTGCCGGCGCCAACGCGAAGGATGGGAACCATGCCCAAGGCGGATCAGGTGCGCGTTCTGTGCGTGGACGATCAGGACAGCATGCTGAAGATCCACCGCTACGCCTTTGCCCAGCTTGGCGTGCGGAAGGTGGATGTCGCCACATCGGCGGTGACGGCGGCCGACCTGATCCTGTCCAACACCTATGATCTGGTCACGCTGGACTGGAACATGCCGGGCACGGACGGGCTGACGCTGTTCAAGGCGTTGCGCCGGAATCCGAAAACCGCCAAGCTTCCCGTCATCATGGTCACCGGAAACGCCGAGGAAAGCTCGGTCAAGACGGCGATTGCCGCCGGGGTCCGGCTGTTTCTGCGCAAGCCCGTTGCGGTCAGGGACCTGAAGGTCCGGGTCGAAGCGGCCATCGGCAAACTCACCTGAAGGACAGCCGGATGAACATGTTCGGTTCCGTGCCCCTGATCGGCAAGGTTTTCGTGATCCTGGCCGTGCTGGCGGCATCGCTGGCCGTGGGGCTGACGCGGATGAGCGGCATCCAGGGGGCGGCGGAAGCGGAACTGAGCACGGTCATCAACGGCGATGGGGAATCGCTGCTGTGGCTGACCCGCTCGCGGGTGACCGCCAACGCCGTGGGCCGGCTGGCCGCCGAAGCCCTGATCGAGTCGAGCGGTTTCCGCGCCCGCCAGACCATGGTGCGGCTGCGGGAAAAGAGCGGGGTGTTCCTGGACCAGCTTGCCGAATCCGAACGGCTGGCCCGCGATGCCGGTGATGATTTCAAGGTGATCCGGCAGGCGTTCGACCGGATGACGCGCCGGCTGGAATCGCTGATCGCCACCCGGCTGGAACAGCCCGACGGCGCCCTGACCGACGGTGTGCGGGAAAGCGGGCGGACCGTCGCCGCGGCGGTGGAGGAGTTCGACGGCCTGCTGGCCTCGCGCATTGACGAGGCGATGGCCCGCGGGCAGCAGCGGGGCCGTGCCGCCTTCGACAACGCCCGTGCGTCGGCCGTGCAGGTGACGGCGGCGGTGGCCGGGGCGCTGGCGCTGGTGTTCGTGCTGGCCTTCGCCTATCTGCGCGCCAGCGTCGTCAATCCGCTGGGCCGGCTGATCGCCACGGCCCGCGCGCTGCTGGCCGGCGACCTGGACCATCCCGTCGAAGGCACCCGCCGGGGCGATGAGATCGGGCAGGTGGCCCAGGTCTGCGAATTGCTCAAAACCACCCTGCGCAACGCCGACGAACTGTCCCGCCGTGCCGTCGCCGCCGCCGAACAGGTGGCCGCCGCCACCGGACAGGCCGCCGCCGCCGCCGAACAGGTGTCGGGCGGCTCGCAGCGTCAGGTGCAGTCGGTGGAAACCATCTCGTCCAGCGTCACGCGCACCTCGTCCATCATCGGGACCATCGCGTCGGTCAGCCTGTCGGCCAAGGACCGTTCGCGGGAAGCGGCGACCCGCCTGTCCTCCGGCCTCGGCCAGATCGAGGCGATGACCGGCGCGGTGCAGGAAATCGCCGTCACCTCCGCCCGCATCAACAGCATCACCCAGAGCATCGGCGAACTGGCCACCCGGTCGAACATCCTGTCCCTGAACGCCGCCATCGAAGCGGCGCGCGCCGGCGAACACGGCCGCGGATTCTCGGTGGTGGCGGAGGAGGTGGGCAATCTGGCCCAGCAGACCGCCGATCTTGCCCAGGAAATCGCCCTGCTGGCCGCCGACAGCGGCGAGCGCATCCAGAACGGCATCACCATCGCCACCGACGTCAGCGCGGTGATGCAGCGGGTGGCAGGCGCCATCACCGAAACCGACAGCCTGTCCGAAGACATCGCGCGCTCCATGGAAGAGCAGGGGGCGGTGCTGCGCCAGATCGAACAGAGCCTGCAGCGGCTGATCGAAATCTCCAACGCCAACGCCGCCGCCAGCGAGGAAATCGCCGTCACCATGGTCGAGGTCACCCGGCTGGCCGACGCCACCCGGCGGGAGGCGGAGGCCGTGCGCTTGAGCAAGAACGGCAACGGCGGACCGGCCGCCGCGCTGGCCCCCGCCCCGGCCACGACAGCCGTCGTGTGATGACCGCCGCCGCGCCCTCCGCCGACCTGCCCGGCGTCCTCATCGTCGATGATTCCTCCATGATGCGCGCGCTGCTGACGCGGCTGGTGGAGGAGGGTGGTTTGCGGGTGGCCGGGACCGCCGCCGACGGGCGGCAGGCCATCGAACAGGCCCGCGCCCTACAGCCCGACCTGTGCCTGCTGGATCTGGAGATGCCGGTTCTGGGCGGGCGGGAGGCGCTGCCGGCCATCCGCGCCGTGTCGCGGGCGGCGGTGGTCGTGGTGTCGTCGGCGGCGGATCTGGGCACGCCGGAACGCCGGGCCGTGCTGCAGGCCGGGGCCGATGCGGTGGTGGCCAAGCCGTCCGGGGCCATCAGCCCCGATCTGGCCCGCACCCGTGGACAGGCCATCCTGGCCGCCCTGCGCGCCGTGCTGGCCCCGCCGCTGCCCGAGGAGCTGGCCGGCGGGGTGGAGCCGCCGGACGAGGTGCTGGGCGGGGACGACGATGCCCCGGCCGACCCCGGGGACGATGACGACGGCCCCAGCCTGGAAGACCTGCTGAGAGGCGCCCCGGCGGCGGGGGAGGGGGCATGAGCGTGCCGGTTGTACCATCCGCGCCCTCTTCCATGGCCGTGCCGGACGATCCGGGCGTTGCCGGATCAGTGCTGGCGTTCGAGCGGGACGGGCAATTGTTCTGCTGCCCCGCCGCTGACCTGCGCGAAATCCTCGAAGCGCCGGTCCTGTCCGACCCGGTGTCGTCGGTGGCGCTGGTGGCGGGGGTGCTGCTGCATGACTCCCTGTTCGTGCCGGTGATCGACCCGGCGGCCATCTTCGACCGTCCGGTCCGGGCGGAGGGGGATGTGCTGCTGCTCCAGCGGCGGGACGCCGGGGGTGGGGCCGGGCGCGTGGCGGGGATTCTGGCCGACACCATCCTGGGCTTCCGCCGTCCCGCCGCCGTCGCCCCGGCGCCGTGGGTGCCGCCGGGGCGCCTGTGCCGGTCGGCGGCATCGCTGGAGCCGGAGGGGCGGGCCTTTCTGCTGGCGGCGGACGGGCTGGACGATGTGCCGACCGCGGTGGCCGATGCGGCCCTGACGGTGGCCCCGGCGCCGGTTGCGGCGGCATCGCGCGGCGGGGAACCGCTGTCGCTGGTCTATACCATCGGCGGGCGCGCCTATGCCTCCGCCTACCGCGACGTGCGGCGCATCTTGTACCGGCAGACCATGGTGCGGATCCCCGGCGGGCGGGCGCCGCTGCGCCATGCGGTGGAAATGAGCGGGTCCATCGTTCCGGTTCTGGATCTGGCATCCCCGCCCGCCGATGGCGGGGCGTGGCATTTCGTGGTGCTGGGGTCGCCGCTGGGGCCGCTGGCCCTGCGGGTCGATACCATCGAACGGCCCCTGCCGCTGGTGCTGGACAGTGCCGATCCCGGCTGGTTTCCCGCTCCGGGTGTCGATGGGGTGGGGCGGATGGGCGACCGGGCCATAGCACTCGTCACCGGGGCGGCCCTGGTGCGCGATCTGATCGGTGCGGAGGCGTCATGACCATGCCCCCCCAAAGCCCCTCGCCGGGTTCGCTGCGGGTTCTGATCGTGGATGATTCCGCCTTCATGCGGGCATCGCTGCGCCACATCGTCGGACAGGCGCCGGGTTTCACCGTGGTGGGAGAGGCCGGCGACGGCATCGCGGCGCTGGAGGCCATCCGCCGCCTGTCCCCCGACATCGTGACCCTGGACATCGACATGCCGCGGCTGGACGGCATCGGGGTGTTGCGGGACATCCGCCCCGGCCCCGGTTCCCGGCCGGTTTTCATCATGGTCAGCGCCTTCACCACCCAGGGCGCGGCGCTGACCCTGGCGGCGCTGCAGGCCGGGGCCATGGATTTCGTGCCCAAGGCGTCGGAGCACTTCCAGGTCGATCTGGCCCAGGTCGGCGACCTGCTGCGCGCCCGGCTGGCCGCCGCCGCCACCATCGCCGGGCGGGAAACCGTCCAGCCGCCCTCCTCTCCACGGCCGTCCCCGCCGCCGCCGGCAGGTGCACCCGCGGCACCCGCCCGTCCGGCCCTGCCCCCTGCGGCGGCGGCGGTACCGCTGCCCCGCCCGTCCATCCGCACGGCGGACGGCGGGGCACCCGACATCGTGGTGGTGGCGGCGTCCACCGGCGGGCCGCAGACCCTGCCGGACCTGCTGGCGCCCATGGTGCCGTTTCCGGCCCCCATCGTCGTCGCCCAGCACATCCCGCCGATGTTCAGCCGCAGTCTGGCCGATACGCTGGCCGACCTGCTGAAAGCCCCGGTGGTCGAGGCGGCGGACGGCACCGAACTGGCCGCCGGCACCGTCTATATCCTGCCCGGCGGCCGGAACGCGGAGGTGGTGCGGCGGCGTCCGGGCGTGCTGGCCGTGCGCGCGGTGGACGGCGGCGGTGCCGTCTATCGCCCCAACGCCGACATTCTGTTCCGGTCCGCCGCCCTGACCGCCCGCCGTCCGGTCGGGGTGGTGCTGACCGGCATGGGCAACGACGGCTGCGACGGGGCGCGGGCGCTGGCCCAGCGCGGCTGTGCCATTTTGGTGCAGGATCCGGCCGGGGCGGTCATCTGGGGTATGCCGCGGGCGGTGATCGAGGCCGGTCTGGCGTCGGACGTGCAGGCTCCGGCCACGCTGGGCCAGCGGCTCGCCGCTATGGCCGGGAAGCAGGGGGCCGGGCAGCCATGACGGGTTTCGCCGCCGGGGACGGCCAGGGGCTGGACGATCCGTTTGACGAGTTCTGGGCGCTGTTCGCCGTCGAACTGGACGAATATCTGAACGCGGTGGAAACCATCCTGGCGGCGTCCCCGGTCGATCCGGGGCGGGTGGACGAGCTGTTCCGCGCCTTCCATTCGGTCAAGGGCGGATCGGCGGCCCTGGCGCTGCGCTGCATCGAAACCGTGGCCCACGCGGCGGAGGATGTGCTGCATCTGGTGCGCGCCGGCCGCCGCGCGTTGACCCCCGATCTGGTCAGCGCGCTGCTGGAAGCGGTGGACGAGATGCGGCGGCTGCAGGACACCGCCATGGCGACCCGTCAGGACCAGCCGGTCAACGATGCGGTGGTGCGGCGGCTGAAAAGTCATCTGGCCCCGGCGCCCGAGACCGCACCGGCCAAGGGTCCGGCACCATCCCCGGCCCCGCCGCCGCCCGTATCCGAAAACCCCACCTCCGAAAGCCCTGCCGTCGATCCGGTGGCCCCGATTCTGGACATCGGGAATGATGCCCTGCTGGCGATCCAGGATGCGGTGCTGGGGCTGATCGGCGTCATCGACGGGGGCGATGTGACCGACGCCGCCCTGGCCCTGGACGAGGCGGCGTCCCAGGCCGGGCTGGACGGGGTGGCGATTGCCGCCCGCCGGCTGGCGGTCGCGGCGGGCGATCCCCGGTGGTTCTGGCTTGATCTGATCACCCGCCTGCGTGGGGCCGAAGCGGCCAGCGGCGGGTTGCTGGGGGTTTTCGCCCTGACCGCAGCACTGGAGGGGCCGTTCGCCGACCTGCTGCTGGAACACGCCGGCACCCTGAAATCCTGCCCCGACGATCCGGCGGGGTGGCTGCACGCCGCCCGCCTGCTGGCGGGGATGGAGTTGGACACCGCCGCCGAACTGGCCGAATTCGTCGCCGCCCGCCGTCTTTTGGGCGAGGACGCCGGGCCGGTGGACGAGGTGGCCGACATCTTCGCCCTGATCGGCATCGCACTCCCCTCCGCCATGCCCCTGCCGGTGGAGGAGACGGCGGCGCTGCGGGATTCCTGCTTTGCGGCTGCCGGCATCGGGCTGGCGGACGCCGGCGCCGTCCCTCTGGATCCCACCGGCGCGGCGCGCCCCTGGCCGCCGGAGGTGCTGGCGCGTCTCGATGCCGCCATCGCCGCCGGGCGGGCGGCGGCGCTGATCCTGCTGGATCTGGAAAGCGATTCCCACGCGGTGGATGCGGTGACGGAAACCGTGTTCGCCCGCACCACGCTGCACAACCGCTCGCGGCTCGACCTGGGGGCCGGGCTGTTCGAGTATCTCGTCACGCTGGACGAGGGCGAAACCGCCGACGCCCTGGCGCGCACCCTGGCCGATGCCGATCCGGCCCTTCGCTGCCTGCGCTCCCTCCGTCCCGCGGGGCCGGGGGCCGTGGCGGGGACCGAGCGGGTGGACGGCGGCGGGGAGCCGGCGGTTCCCTCCCTGGCCGACATCGCCGCCGGGGGTGGGGGGATGCCCGCCCCGGCGGCGGTCCCCGCCGTTCCCGTTCCAGCCCAGCCGGTTCCGGCCCCCCCGCCGCCGACCCCGCGCCCCGCGGACGCGGCGGGGGCGCCGCGGGCCGCCGACGCGGTGGTGCGGGTGCCCAGTGCGGCCATCGATTCCTTCATGGACCAGATCGGGGAATTGCGGCTGGGGCTGACGGCGCTGGGGCTGTTGCTGGACGCCAAGACCGCGGCTCCGGGGGCCGGGCGGATGCTGCAGGACACCATGCGGCGGCTGGACCGGACGGTGCGCTCGCTCTACGACGGCGCCTTGACGCTGCGGGTGGTGCCCATCGGCACGCTGTTCAGCCGCCTGATGCGCCCGATCCGCGACACCGCCGTTCTGGTGGGCAAGGAGGTCACCCTGGTCACCGCCGGGGAGGATGTGCGCATCGACAAGGCGATGATCGAAATGCTGGTCGATCCGCTGACCCACATCGTGCGCAACAGCGTGGATCACGGCATCGAACACCCCGACCGCCGCGCCGCCGCCGGCAAGCCGCGCGAAGGCACCATCCGCATCCGCGCCCGCCAGGGCACCAGCCACGCGGTGATCGAGGTGGAGGACGACGGCGGCGGCATCGACACCGCCCGCGTGCGCGACAAGGCGGTCGCCAAGGGCCTGATCGCCGCCGCGGAGGCGGCAAGCCTGAGCGAGGACGAAGCCACCCGCCTGATCCTGCTGCCCGGCTTTTCCACCCGCGACGAGGTGACGGCCACCTCCGGCCGCGGGGTGGGCATGGACATCGTGGTCAACGCCATCAAGAAGCTGGGCGGGCATCTGACCATCGCCAGCCGTCCCGGCGCCGGCACCCGCATGGTGATCGAATTCCCGGTGTCGGCGGCCATGCAGCGGGTCATTGCCTTCAGCCTGCGCGGCCAGACGGTGGCGGTGCAGGAACGGGTGGTGCGCGAGGTGGTGGAGGTGCCGGCCAGCCATGTGCAGCCCGTGGGCCGGCGCATGGCGCTGTCGCTGCGCGGGCGGTTCCTGCCGGTGGTGGATTGCGCCGCCCTGCTGGGGCTGGGGGACCCCGCACCGCTGGGCGACGGCAAGGTTCTGGTGGCGGTGCTGGACACCGGCGAAACCGAACTGGGCCTGCTGATCGAAAGCCAGCCGGTGCGGCGCGAGGTGTTTTTCAAACAGATGCACCCGCTGATCGAACGCAACCCGCTGATCGCCGGAACCGCGGTGATCGGCACCGGCGGCATCATGTTCGCGCTCGACACCCAGGCGCTGATCGCTCTGGCCGTGGAACGGCTGGGGCCGGACGGGATGGCTATCGCACAGGAATCGGGGGAGGGGGATCGCCCATGTTTCGCCGGATAAGCATTGCGACACGGCTTGCCTGCGCCGCCGGCTTGTTCCTGGTGCCGGTGGGCTATGGGGTGTGGACGGGGGTGTCGTCCATCAACGACCGCATCCTGCGGTCGCGGGGGGAATTGGACGGGGCCGCCTATTTGCAGGTGATCGAGTCCGTTCACGCCGACCTCAGCCACGGCATCGTGCTCAACCGCCCCATCGACGGTGTGGCGCTCGCCAAGACGCTGGAGCCGCTGCGCCAGCGTTACGGTACCGCCCTGGGCGTGGCCGATCTGGCGCAGGAGGCCGAAGCCCTGCTGATTTCCAAGGAGCGCACCATGGTGCGCACGGAAACCCGCCGCACCCTGCGCCTGCTGGCCCGCCACATCCATGCCCGCAGCGGCATCCTGCTGGATCCGCAGATCGCACCGTTGGCTCTGGGCAGCATCTTCGCGGCGCAAGTGGCCGATCTGCGGGAGCAGATCATCGACCTGCGCCAGCGCCCGGCCCGCGCTGCCGGCACCTCGGCCCGGCCCGCCGATCTTTCGATGTACGCCGGCCGCATCGCCGCCATGCTCACCGCCATCGCCGACGATGTGGCGACCGCCGGAGGGCCGTTGGGCGATCCGGCCCTGAAAGCGGCGCTGGACGAGAGCCACAAGCCGTTCGCCGACGCCATGGAAAACCTCCTGCACACCCTGGAATCCGAGGGCGTGGACCCCGCCGCCCTGAATTCCGCGCTGGACGCGGCGGGCCGTTTCTCCCAAACGGTCTCGGCTTGGTTCACCGCCTTGATTTCCCAGCGGATCACCGCGGCGGAGCAGGAGCGCACCTCCTTCATCCTGATCAGCGCCGGGCTGTCGCTGGTGGCGTTCCTGGCGGTGGTGATGCTGGTGCGCATCGGCGTGATCGTGCCGTTGCGCCAGATGACGGGTGCTTTACGCCGGCTTGCCAACGGCGACATGACCACCGAAGTGCCGGCGGCCC
This sequence comes from uncultured Rhodospirillaceae bacterium, assembly GCA_937927415.1. GTDB lineage: Bacteria > Pseudomonadota > Alphaproteobacteria > Azospirillales > Azospirillaceae > Azospirillum. Next base: position 19,242 of record CALBDS010000003.1, on the reverse strand, counting down.
GGTTCGCGGATGAAACCGCCGAACTGGCCGACGCCATGCGCCGGTTCAAGGCGGCGCTGGAGGAATCCCACGCCCTGTCCCGCAGCGTGGTGGAGGCCACCTTGCAGGTGTCGGTCGCCACCGATCAGGCGGCGGCCACCATCAGCCGCATTTCCGACGGGGTGCAGGCGGAAACGGAATCCGTGGCCCGGCTGCGCCAGTCGTTCCATGAAACCCAGGAAGCCATGGGGCAGGTGGGGGCGCTGACCGCCGACGGCCGCGAACGCTCGCGCTCCGCCGCCGAGCGCCTGGCCGAAAGTCTGGCCGACATCGACGCCATGGCCGGGGCGGTGCGCGCCATCGCCGGTATGAGCCAGGAAATCAACCGCGTCACGTTGGCCATCGGCAAGCTGGCCGCCCATTCCAACATCCTGTCGCTGAACGCCTCCATCGAAGCGTCGCGGGCGGGGGAGCATGGGCGGGGGTTCTCGGTGGTGGCGGTGTCGGTGGGCACGCTGGCGCAGCAAACGCTGACGCTGGCCAAGGAAATCGCCGATCTGGCGCGGCGCACCGACGATCACATCGGCCACGGCCTGCGCATGGCCGCCGAGGTGGAACGGCGGATGCGCGAGGTGTCGGACGGCATCGGCGACACCGACCGTCTGGCCGGCGACATCGTGGCGGAGATGGCCCGCCGGCAGGAGGATTTCGCCCGCGTCGAAGCGGCCCTGGGTGAATTGTCGCGGATTTCCCAGGCCAACGCCGCGGCCAGTGCGGAAATCGCCACCACCATGAACGGTCTGGCCTCCCTCACCGACGACACCCGCCGGCGGGCGGAAATGACGCTGGCCCGTGGAGACGAGGCGGCGGGATAGGGGCACTTACATCTTTTGCAGTGGATCCGCAGCAAACAATTTTTCATCGTCACCCCAGCGAAGGCTGGGGTCCAGAAGGTGTTTCCAAGGGGGAAATCTTGGGATTCATGTCGCCGCTGATCGCGGCTCAACGCCTGGATTCCCGTTTTCACGGGAATGACGATGAGTGAATGTTTATCGTGACACTTTCCCATATGGGATTGATGTGCCCCCTGCCTTGAGAGAGGTTCCCATGCGGACAGTGCTTGCACTCGATGATCGGCTGCTTGCCAAGGCTCAGGCGTTGACCGGCCTTACAGACACATCCGTGCTGGTGGGGGAAGCACTGAAAGCCCTTGTCGAGCGCGAAAGCGCCAAGCGGCTCGCCCGGCTGGGCGGTAGCGAGCCTTTTCTGGAAGCGGTTCCCCCACGGCGCGCGGACGTGGAGGAAAGCCGTCCTCCTCACCCCGCGTCCTTCTCCGCCCCCGGATCGAAGGTGTAGCGGAAGTCGCAGTGCTCCGCCCCTTCCATGATGGTCTGGGTGCGCTCCATGGTGATGCGAGGGTCGTAGCCGGTGCAGAAGGCGGCATCCCGGTTGCACGACAGCAGGTGCCCGATGTGCCCCAGCCCCATCGACCGATACATCTCGGCGTAGCGGCAGCGGGTGACGTTGTAATCGAAATGCGTTTCGTCCTGCCGCTTCACGTCGATGCGCAGCGCGTCGTCCTTGGTCCACAGGGGCTGAAGGTCGGCGAAGCTTTGCAGGCTGGTGCCGTTCGGCTCCGACGCGGCAAAGGAAGACGCGGCGGCCAGGGCGGCCTTGGTGATGGCGGCGCCTAAGATCTCCTGCGCCACGGCATCGCCCAGGCGGGCAGCCATTTCCTCATAGACCGGCTTCAGGATTTCGGCTTCGATCCGCCGGCGCTCCAGAATGCCCATGGCTTCGGTCATTCCGTGACCTCCTTATGCTCAATGCGTGTGGCCGCCGAGATAGGCTTCGGCGATGCGCGGGTCGTCGCGCAGCGTGGCGGCGGGGCCTTCCAGGACGATGCGCCCGTCCTCCATCACCGCGGCGTGGTCGGCGATGCGCAAGGCGGCCCGCGCGTTCTGCTCCACGATCAGGATCGACACCCCCTCGCCGCGGATACGCTGCACCAGATCGAAGATCTGCGCCACCACCATGGGCGCCAGACCCAACGACGGTTCGTCCAGCAGCAACAGCGACGGGCGCCGCATCAGCGCGCGCGCGATGCACAGCATCTGCTGCTCGCCGCCCGACAGCGAGCCGGCGTTCTGCTTCAGCCGCTCGCCCAGCACCGGGAACAGGGTCAGCATGCGGTCCAACTCGCCCAGCCCCACGTCACCGCCGCCCAGCACCAGATTTTCCCGCACACTCATGTTGGAAAAGATCTGGCGCCCCTCCGGTGCCTGCAACAGCCCCAGTTTCACGATGCGGTGGGCCGGCAGCCCGGCGATGGGCGTGCCGCGGAAGGTGATGGCGCCGCGGCGCGGGCGGTAGATGCCCGACACCGCGCGCATCAGCGTGGTCTTGCCCACCCCGTTGGAGCCGAGGACGGCAACGATCGCCCCCTCGTCCACCGTCAGGCGGATGCCGTGCAGGATCTCCTGCGGACCCATGGCGACGTGGAGATCCTCGATGCTCAGCAACGCCGTCATGCGTCCACCCCCAGATAGGCTTCCAGAACCGCCGGGTCGCGGCGGATGGTGTCGGGCGTGCCGTCGGCGATCTTGCGGCCCGATGCCAGCACCATGATGCGCTGGCAGATGCCCATCACCAGCGTCATGTCGTGTTCCACCAGCATGATGGTCAGGCCCCGCCCATGCAGCCGCTTGATGAAATCGGCCAGTGCGCGGGTTTCGGTGTCGTTCAGCCCCGCCGCCGGTTCATCCAGAATCAGGAACCGCGGCTGCATGGCGAGCGCGCGGGCGATTTCCAGATACTTGCGCTGACCATAGGGCAGGTTGGCCGCCAACTCGCCGGCCAGATGGGTCAACCCCACCGCATCCAGCGCGTCCCAGGTGCGGCGGCTGATCTCGTCCGCCCGCGCCGATCCGCCGGGGGTGAGGCCGCCGAACAGCGCGCCCAGCACACCTTGCGGACGCATGCCCGCCGCCCCCACCGAGACGTTGTCGAACACCGACATGTTGGGGAAGACGCGCAGGTTCTGGAACGTGCGGCTGATGCCCAGGCGGGCCACCTGATTGGGCTTCAGCCCGTTGACGGTGGCGCCGGCAAAGGTGACCGTGCCCCCCGACAGCGGCGTGAAGCCGGAAATCAGGTTGAACAGCGTGGTCTTGCCCGCCCCGTTGGGACCGATCAGGCCGATCAACTCGCCCTCGTCCACATGACCGGACACGTCGTTGACCGCCAGCACGCCGCCGAACCGGCGGCTGACGCGGTTGATTTCAAGCAGATGGGTCATCGCCAGCCGATCCCCTCACCCCCACGGGTGCGCCGCCACGCGGCCCCCCACTGACGGCGGGCGAAATCCAGCGCCGACACCTCGCCGAACAGCCCCTTGGGCAGCAGCAGGATCGACAGGAACATCACCAGCCCCACCATGATGTTGCGGAAATCCCCCAGACCCCGCAGCCCCTCGGGCAGCAGGATCAGCAGCAAGGCGCCGATCACCGCACCGGGCAGGCTGCCCAGACCGCCCACCACCACCATGGCAAGGATCAGGATGGATTCGGAGAATTTGAAATCGCCGGGCGAGATGTAGCCGGTCATGTGCGCCCACAGGCTGCCCGCCACCCCAGCGAAAAAGGCCGACAGGGTGAACGCCTCCATCTTCAGCCGCACGGTGCGCACCCCCATGGCGTCGGCGCATTGGTCGTCCTCGCGGATCGAGCGCAGCGTGTTGCCGTAGTAGGAATGGCTGAGCCGCCCGATGGCGACCACGCACAGCGCCACCACCACCGCCACCGTGTAATAGGTAGGCAGGCGCCCCGACAGGCTGAATCCGAACAGTTCCAAACCCTTGGTGACGATGATGCCGTTCGGCCCCTTGGTCAGTTCGACCCAGTTCAGCATGACCAGATAGAGCATCTGGCCAATGGCGAGCGTGGCGACGGCAAAATAGATGCTGACCAGCCGCATGGTGGGCAACGCCACCAGAAAGGCCACCAGCGCCGCCGTCAGCCCCGACAAAGGCAGCGTGGCGGTAAAGCCCAGCCCCAGCTTGGATGACAGCAGTGCGGCGGTGTAGGCGCCGACCCCGTAAAAGGCGGCATGGCCCAGATGCAGCAGCCCGGCCACGCCGGTCACCAGATGCATGGACGCCGACAGCAGCACAAAGATCAGCGACAGGTTGGCGATCTGGTACAGATACCCGCGGTCGAACCCGGCCAGCACGGCCGGCAGCACCGCGAACAATGCCAGGGCTGCCAGCAGCGGCACCGGACGGCTCCACCCGCCCCGCAGCGGCACAAGCTCAGACCCGTTCACGGCGCGCTCCGAACAATCCGTTGGGGAAGAAGATCAAGGTCACGATCAGGAAGCCGTACGCCACCATGTCCGACCAGCCCGACGATACGAAGGTGGTCGCCATGCTCTCGGCGATGCCCAGGATGAGGGCGCAGATGACCGCACCGGGGATTGACGACAGCCCGCCCATCACCATGGCGACGAACGCCTTGATGCCGGGAATGAAGCCCATGGCCGGGAACACCGCACCGTAATAAAGCCCGGTCAGGATGCCCGCCGCCGCCCCCATCATCGATCCCACCACAAAGGTGACGATGATGGTGCGGTCGGTGTCGATGCCCACGTACTTGGCGCCCAGCGGGTTGTTGGACACCGCCCGGATGGCCAGCCCCGTGCGCGTGCGGGTCAGCAGATATTGCAGACCCACCAGCATGGCCGCCGCCACGCCGAAGATGATGAAGTCGCCGGTCACCAGGATCACCGGCCCCACCCGCACGGGGGTGTTGATGAGATAGGCGAAGGGGATGGATTGCATCTGCGACCCGAACCCGATCTCCAGCCCCTCACGCACCACGATGGACACGGCCAGCGACGACAGCAGGGTGGATTCCCGCATGGCCCGCGATTTCAGCGACGCCTCGTCGGTGAAGCGGCGGAACGGCTTGAAGGCCAGCCGCTCCAGCGAGAAGCCGGCCAGCGCGCCGATCGCCAGGGCTGCGAAGATCACCGCCACGGCGGGCGGGGCCGCGGCGGAAATCAGCACCAGACCGGCAAAGGCCCCCAGGGTGTAGATCTCCCCATGGGCGAAGTTGACGACGTTCAGCACGCCGAAGATCAGCGTGAAGCCGATCGCCATCAGCGCATAGGTCATGCCCAGCGACAAGCCGATGGCAAGCTGCTGGAGATAATAGGGATCAATCATGGGGAGGTCTTCGCCGGCCTGTCAGCGTTCACGAGGGGATCAATCAGCCACCGGCACGAAGGCGCCGCCCTTGACCTCCACCTTGACCAGTTCCTTCTGCGCCTCGCGGTCGGGGCCGAAGGTGGTCTTGCCGGTCACGCCGGGGAAGTCCTTGGTTTCGGCCAGGGCGTCGCGCACCTTTTCGCGGGTCGGGTTGGGATAGGCCTTTTCCACCGCCGCCAGCATGATGCGCACGGCATCATAGGCTTGGGCCGGGAACTGGCCGGGCACGGCACCGTCGGACTTGGCCTTCCACTCGGTCACAAAATGCTGAACGTCGGCCGAGGGATCGGTGGGCAGGAAGTTGGAGGTCAGATGCACCCCTTCGGCCGCATCGCCCGCCAGTTCCAACAGCTTGGGGCTGTAGGCGGCGGAGGTCGAATAGACCGGCGTCTTGATGCCCAACTGCTGGACCTGCTTCAGGAACTGCGCCCCGTCCTCATAGAAGAAGCCGGTGTAGATGGCATCGGGCTTGGCACGCTCAATCTTGCTGATCAGCGAGCGGTAGTCCTTCAGGCCGCGGTTGAAGAATTCGGAGAACACGATGGTGCCGCCGCCCGCCTTCACTGTGTCGGTGAAGCCGGCGCCCACCGACTGGCCCCAATCGGTCTGTTCGGCGATGATGGCAATGTTCTTATAGCCCTTGGACAGCATCCACTTGGCGTTGTACGGGCCTTCCTGCGCCTGGGTGGCGATGTTGCGGAACTGGTATTTGGAAATCTTGGTGTAGTCGGGGTGAGAAGCCGTCTGCGACAGCTGCGGCATCCCGGCGTCCTTGTAGACCTGGGCCGCGGCCATGGACACGCCGGAGGTGAAATCGCCCAGAACGCCGACGATCTCCTTGTTGTCCACAAACTTGCGGGCGATGGTGGTGCCTTCCTTGGCGTCGGAACGGCTGTCCTCGAAAAGGATCTCGACGGTGAAGGGCTTGCCGGATTTGTTGAATTCGGCCAGCGCGATGTCGGCAGCCTTGCGGAAATCCTGGCCGTACTGGGCGGTTTCGCCGGTCAGCGGCAACTGGTAGCCCAGCTTGACCGTATCGGCGAACGCGGTGCCGGAAAGGCCGACAGATGCAGCGGCCAGCAGGCCGAACAGACGCATGGTCATGGTTCTCGATCCCTGTCTTCGCGTGTCGTTTTTTTCTGAGATGAATTCAGATGTTTATTCGGCAGCCTTCGGCCCCGGCAGCACCTTCAGCCGGCAACAGCCTTCATCCCCCGGCTTCCAGGTTTCGCCGCGGAAGATGAAGCCCGCGGCTTCGAACAGCCCGCCGTCGATGGCCCCGGCCATGCGGCACAGCAGTTCCAGATCCTCGTCGGAGCGGCCTTGGGCCTGCCACGCCTCTTTCAGCGGACAGCGGTGGAAATGGATTTCCAGCGCCTCGCCGTCGCAGCGGGTGATTTCCGGCGCGAACATGGAATCGCGGTTGGGGATGCCGTCCAGGAAGGCATGGCACAGGCCGGACAGGTCGTCGGGGCCGTGGGCGGCGTACTTCACGCCCATGGCTTCCCCCAGCCGGCGGGTGGCTTCCCGCCCGATGTCCAGCGCGGTGTCAGTGCCGTAGCGTTCGCGCAGCACATCGAACATGTGCGCGTATGAGGCGGCGCGCATGGCATAGGCGTTGCGCAGCAGGGTGGGGTAATCGGGGGTGTCGGCCATCATATCTCTCGTCGGTCGTTCCAGCGGTACTGAAGGAGCTTCAGCGGGCCGATGCGCTGCAACAGGCTGTTGAAGGGGAGGGGCGTCGGCGCGCAGAAGGGAAGGGCAAGGCCGCTCACGTCACGGCCAAGGGCGGCATAGGCCAGTTCACGGCCCAGCGACACCGACAGCGCCACCCCGCGCCCGTTGCACCCGGCCCAAGCAAAGGCATTGGGCGCCAGCCGGTGAACGCGCGGCACATAATCGGTGGTCATGGCAATGCGCCCGTTCCACACATAATCGAAGGTGACGCCCGTCAGGCCGTGGAACATCGCCGCCAGCCGGGATCCCACGATGCGCTTCAGCCGCTCCGCCCCGTTGTAGGGAACGATCAGCCCACCGCCGGTCACCAGCCGGTTGTCGGCGCTGTACCGCATGAAGCGCAGGTCGCCGTGGGTGTCCGACATGGCCGGGCGGCCCGGCAGCACGGTGCGGCGCTGCGATTCCGTCAGCGGTGCGGTCGCCATCTGCCAGGAGAGCACCGGCACCACCTCGGTGCGAATGTCGGGGAAAATGGACGCGGCGTAGCCGTTGGTGCCCAGCACCAGCGCGTCGGCGGTCACCGTGCCGCGGGGCGTGCGGGCGATCCAGCGGTCGCCGCGGCGTTCCACCGACAGGGCGGGGCTGTTGACACAGACCAACGCCCCGGCGTCCACCGCCCGCGCCGCCAGCCCGCGGGCCAGCGCCAGCGGGTTGATGTGGCCGCCGCTGCGGTTGAGCCAACCGCCGTAATAGACGTCGGTGCCGAGGATGGCCGACACCGCGGCGCGGTCCAGCAGTTCCACCGGCGCGCCGCGGCTGCCCCACTGCTTCACCCGCCGCTCGGAGATTTTGATGCGGCCCGGCGTGTGGGCCGGCTGCACCCAGCCGGTCTGTTCCGCCGCACAGTCGATGCCCAGCCGCCGCACCAGGGTGAACAGGGTGTCGGCGCTGTCGCGGACCAGGGCGACGAAGCGTTCCCCGGCATCCACGCCGAAGCGGGCCACCAGATCCTCGGGGTCGGGGCGGGTCAGGGTGGGGATCACCTGCCCGTTGTTGCGGCCAGACGCACCACGCCCGATCTCCGACGCCTCCAGCACCACGGCACGGGTTCCGGCCTCAGCCGCGTGCAGGGCGGCGGACAGGCCGGTGAAGCCGCCGCCGATCACCAGCAGCGGCGTTTCCACGTCGCGGTCGAGCACCGGCAGGGACGGCGGCGGCGGGGCCGTCGCCTCCCACAGGGAATCCGGGCGCTGCCAGATGCCCCCCTGTCCGGGAACGGTGCGTGTGTGCTCTGCCACGATGCCTTTGCCTCTTACTGCTGCGGGCTGTGAAATTCAGCCCGGATCATGGGGCAAAAAGAATGGCCGCGCAATTCCCATGGTTATCGTGCAAAAAGTTTTTGATTCTATACACCCCAGTTGGTGATAACCGGAATTTGTACAAGAAATCCCTTATGCAGCCCACGGAAGCACCGTCTCGGCCAGCCGCACCCAATAGCTGACGCCCAGGGGCAGGATGTCGTCGTTGAAGTCATAATGGGGGCTGTGCAGATTACGGCCACCGTCCGACGGCCCCGCACCCAGCCAGATGTAGCAGCCGGGGCGTTTTTGCAGCATGAAGGCGAAATCCTCGGCCCCCATGCTGGGCATGGGATCAAGGTCCACGCCGGCTTCCCCCACCACGGCGACCGCCGCCCGGCGGGCAAGCTCGGTGGATTTGGGGGTGTTGACGGTGGCGGGATAGCGGCGTTCGTAACGCAGATCGGCGGTCACGCCGTACCCGGCGCCGATGGCCTGGGCCAATTCATCCATGCGCCGTTCCACCTTGTCCTGGACCTCCCCGCGGAAGGTGCGCACGGTTCCGCGCAGAATGGCGGTGGCGGGAAGAACATTCCACGTATCGCCGGCGTGGAATTGCGTGACGCTGACCACGGTGGAATCCACCGGATGGACGCTGCGGCTGGGGATGGTCTGCCACGCGGTCACGATCTGGGTGCCGGCCAGGATGGTGTCGGTGCCCAGATGCGGCATGGCGGCGTGGGTGCCGCGGCCGGTCAGGACCAGTTCGAACACGTCATAGGCCGCCATGATCGGGCCGGGGCGCAGCGCGATGCGCCCCACCGGCAACCCCGGCCAGTTGTGCAGCCCGAACACCTGATCCACGGGGAAACGGTCGAACAATCCATCCTCCACCATCACGCGCCCGCCGCCCTCATTCTCTTCCGCGGGCTGGAAGACGAACACGATGGTGCCCTGGAACACGGGGTTTTCGGTCAGGTACCGCGCCGCGCCCAGCAGCATGGCGGTGTGGCCGTCGTGGCCGCAGGCGTGCATCCGCCCCGGATGGCGCGATGCGTGGGGCAGGTTGGTTTCTTCGGCGATGTGCAGCGCGTCCATATCGGCGCGGAACGCCACCGCCGGGCCGTCGCCGTTGCGCAGGACCGCGACGACGCCGGTACCGGCCAGCCCGCGGTGGACCTCCAACCCGAAGGAGGCGAGCTTTTCCGCAACGATGTCGCTGGTCCGCTTTTCCTCGAACGCGGTTTCGGGATGGGCGTGCAGGTCGTGGCGCCACGCGGTCATGTCCGCAATCAGCGTCTCCAGCCCCTTGGCCATCATCACCATATCCCTGTTCCTTCCGCTTGGATGCCGTACAGGGGTCTGATTCTAAACCCCAAACCGGGGGGCAGGAAAACCATGAAAAGAAAAAGGAGAACCAGCCGCCGCGTGCGCGGCCCCCGCCTTTCCCATCGGCGGTGGGCAGCCGTTGCCGTCCGTGCCGATCCCGTGGCAGGCTGACGCCCCGCCAACAGCAGGAGAAACGGCCATGACGGCCAGGGTCCTCGTCATCTACACCGGGGGGACCATCGGATCGGTGCCGTCCGATCCCGCCGACCCCACCAGCCCGCTGCGCCCGGCGGACCGGGACCGGCTGTCGGCCTACATCCCCAACCCGCTGGACGGGATCACGTGGGATCTGGTGGGGCTGGCGGATGGAAACGGGGTGCCGGTGCCACCGTTGGATTCATCCTCGGTGGGGCCGCGGCACTGGGTCTGGATGGCCCAAACCGTGGCCCGCTTTTATGACGGGTACGACGGCTTCGTGATCCTGCACGGCACGGACACCATGGCCTATACCGGATCGGCGCTGTCGTTCCTGCTGCGCCACCTGGGCAAGCCGGTGGTGGTGACGGGATCGCAGATCCCCATCGTCCGCACGCGCACCGATGCGGTGGTGAACCTTGTCAACGCCCTGCATGTGGCCGGTTACAAGGCCACCGGCCTGCCGTGCGTGCCGGAGGTGACCATCGCCTTCGCCGACCGGCTGCTGCGCGCCAACCGCGCCACCAAGGTGTCAACCACGCGATGGGCGGCGTTCGACAGCCCCAACCTGCCCCCGCTGGGCCGGTTCGATCTGGGGGTATCCATCGACGCCACATTGATCCGCCCGGTACCGGCACCGGCGGCGTTTTCCGCGGACGGACGGCTCGACCGGCGGGTGATGGTGCTGTCGCTCTACCCCGGCATGGCGGCGGACCAGATCGCCGGCACGCTGATGCTGCCGGATATCCACGGCTACGTGCTGCGCACGTTCGGGGCCGGCAACGCACCGGAGGATGACGCTTTTCTGGAAACGCTGGCCACGGCGGTGCGCGACGGCAAGACCATCGTCAACGTGACCCAATGCGCCGAAGGGGCGGTGGAAATGGGCCTTTACGCCGCCGGGGCCGGTCTGGCGCGGGCAGGCGTGCTGTCCGGCGGCGACATGACCACGGAAGCGGCGCAGACCAAGCTGATGTGGCTGCTGGCCAATGTGGCGCCGCCGGACATTCCCGGCCATTTCCTGACCGACCAGTGCGGCGAGCGGTCGGTGTGATGCTTCCGGCGGCGGGATGGCCGCCGCCGGGTCAGTTCTTGATGCCGATCACGTTCTGGGTCATCTCGTCGGCAGTGGAAATGATCTTGGACGACGCGGAATAGACCCGCTGCGTCTGGATCAGGTTGACGAATTCGTTGCTGATGTCGGTGTTGGAATTCTCCACCGAATTGGCCACCAGAAACGCGCCGGTGGTGGGGATGTCGGCGTTGCTGGCCTTCGTCGCCTTGTCCGATGGGGTGGCGATGCTTTCGGGATTGGCCCCGAACGCCTTGATGAGCAACTGGCCCGATTCGTCGGTGGCGCGGAAGGTGGTGCCCGACACCTCTTCCAACCCGTTGATGTTGTTCACCGTGCCGCTGACGATCTGGTAGAAGGCCCGCTTCTGCCCATTGTCGTACACACCCTGCACCAGCCCGCTGTCGGTGATCTCCATCTCCTTGAACGAGCCTTTGGCGATGCCGTCATGGCTGGTGGAGATGCCGCCGAAGCTCCATTCGGGGGCGCTGGTGATGCTGTTGTAGGGGCTGCCCACGGTGCCGAGGTTCAAGGTCATGTCGTTGAACGCCCCGCCGGGGTTCAGGTTCAGCGTGACCTGCGATCCGTCCTGTCCGGCTAGAAACTTGTCGGGGCCGATCTCGACCGTGCCCAGCGACGGCCATGTTTCGGGATGGGCGTGGCTGATGTCGTTGATGGGGGTGCCGTCGGCATAGGTCCCGCCGCTCTGGAACACCTGCCAGGTGGCCGAGCCGTCGGTGCCGCTGCGGACCTTCATGAAATCCAGGGAAATGGTGCCCTCCCGGCCTTGGGCGTCCACCGCCTTGACGCCCAGCGTCACGGTGTTCAGATCGTTGGGGGCGGTGGCGACCGCCTGATCGTCGGGCAGGTTGGCGGCCAGGGTGATGTTCCGGGACGCTTCGTAATATTGGGGAACATCGCCGTCGGCCATGGACACCAGTTCCAGGTCCGTCGCCTTCAGCGGTGTGGTGCGGGTTGCCGTGGTGGGGTCGAGCTTGATCCCCATCAGCCCGCGGCCAGCGTTGTTGACCATGTGGCCGAAGGCATCCAGATGGAAATCGCCGGCCCGTGTCAGCTCCGGCACCCGGTCGCTCGTGCCGGCGGTGTCCTTGCCGAACACCGCCTCGCCGGTCCGGCTGTCCAACTCCTGCACCAGGAAGAAGGCGTTGCCTTTGATGGCCACGTTGGTGGCGATGCCGGTGCTGCTGACGTCGCCCTGCCGGTCGGCAAGCAGACGGTCGGTGGCGCGCACCCCCGCCCCATCGTTGCGCACGCCGTAGCGGTCGTTGACGACAAAATCCTGAAACTGGGTTTCCGACCGCTTGAACCCGGCTGTGGTGGCGTTGGCGATGTTTTGTGAAATGGTGTTGAGCGCGTGGTTCTGGGCGTTCAGGCCCATCACCCCGTTGCTCATGATACGCCCGAATGTCATCACCGCCTCCCTTGCGCCCGAATGGCGGACCGGCTTTCCCGGCCCGGTTCGGGCGGCCCCCTTGCGTCCGCCCGTTTCCACACGGGACAGTCCAATGCAGCCGCCGTGCCAGCGCCGGAACCGGAGCCGTGCCCGAGTCGCGGACGGGAAGGGCGGCAGCTTCGTTCCGGTGGGGGGAAACCTCTGCCGGGTGGTGGTTTCCGCCGCCCGGCGCTTCTTGCCGCAAGGGATTGCCACCAGATTGCAGCCCCGGTAGATTGTTCGTCATGAGAACTGATCCTGATGGGCTGCCGCTGCTGGCCGATCGCCACCGTTTCCGGGACGCCTTCCGCACGGTGATGGCCGGGCGCTGGCCCGATGCCGGCGGGGATGAATCGGCGACCGTCGCCGCCTTTGCCGCCTGCCGTTTTTTCGGCGTGCGCTTCCGTCCCGAAGCCAACCGTGACCGTGCCTGGGTCGCCCGCCGGCCCAACCCGGAGGTGTTCGAGGTGTGGGACCCCCTGGCGGCGGATTTCCTCTGGGATTTCAGCGAGAGGCTGCCCGACCCGGTGCTGTATCAGCCGGATGGGGACGGCGATGCCCGCCTGCGCGCCGCCAGTGACGCGGCCATGGCCCGCATCACCCTGATGGCCCGGCTGGTGCATGCCGCCGCGGCGGGGATCGAGGCGGATTGCGAGGAGTGATACGGGCGTGCCGCGGAATCAAATGCTGCGATGCGGCATCATTTCTCATGCGGCAGGGTGACGCATCGGCATTTTAACACGGCATTTACGTCGTCTTTGCATCGATGCTGCATTGCAAAATGTGGTATAACAAAAATGTGCCAATACGGCCCCGAACCCAGTCCTGTCCCGAACGGGGCCGTAGCCCTCCGACGCCCGGTTCAACCGCCTTTCGGCGGATGGTTCCCGCGCCATGGCAGACACCGCAAGGATACGGCCCATGGGTGCAGAATGGGAGCCGTATCGGGAGGTTGCCATGTTGACCTATGAGGATTGCATCGGCTTTGCCAACCTCGACAAGAACGAGGTTGCCCAAATCGCCGCTCATGAGCGGCTCCCCTACATGACCGCTCTGGAAAAGGGCGCCGACCTGCTGGACCACCCGTGGGGCGACGCCGCCATCCGGCAGATGGTGTGGGACAACCTGTGCAGCACGGCGCGCCGGCAGGATCCGGGGCGCACGGATGAACTGGTTGCCGTCTACCGCCTGACCTGTGAGCACCACCCCAACCCGTTCGACCGCCGCCGGTCGCCGGCGCGGGTCACCCATCCCCTTTGGCGCAAATGAACGTGCCGCTGGGATGGGGTGAACGGGATGGTCCCCATCGGCATCAGCCCAGATTGCGAATGGGGATGGGAGCGAGCGGATCGGCCGGCGTGAAGCCGAACACCCGGCTGTAGAAGTAAAGCTCGCCCTCCAGCGCCGCCACGATGCTGTCCGCCCGGCGGAAACCGTGGCGTTCCTCGGCAAAGGTGACATAGGCCACCGGCAGCCCTTTCCCCCCGATCGCGTCCACCATCCGGCGGGCCTGATCGGGGGGAACCACCTTGTCCTGCAATCCCTGAAAGAACACCATCGGCACGGCCAGCCGCTCCACCGCATGGATGGGCGAGCGGGCGACGTACAGATCCCGCCGCGCGGGGTAGGGGCCGACGAGGCTGTCGAGATAGCGGGCTTCGAATTTGTGGGTGTCGGTGGCGAGCGTTTCCAGGTCGCTGATGCCGTAATGGCTGGCCCCGGCGCGGAAGGTGTCGTGGAAGGTCACGGCGCACAGGGTGGTATAGCCCCCCGCACTGCTGCCGGTGATGATGAGCCGGTCGGGATCCACCAGCCCCTCGGCGGCCAGGAAACGGGCGGCGGCGACGCAATCGGCCACATCGGCCAGCCCCCACGCACCCTTCAGCGCATCGCGGTAGGCGCGGCCATAGCCGGTGCTGCCGCGGTAGTTCACATCAACCACGGCAAAGCCGCGGCTGGTCCAATACTGGATCTTGGGCGTGAAGGCGGTGCCCGCCGCGGCGGTGGGGCCGCCGTGGCTGCGCACGATCAGCGGCGGCTTTTCACCCCGCGGGCCGATGTAATCCTTGTTGGCCGGCGGGTAATAGAAGGCGTGGGCCACCGCCTCCCCCCCGTCGCCCGTGGGAAAGCGGATGGGGCGGGGGATGGAGACGGAAGCGGCTTCCACCGCCGCCGCCGCCCGCCGTTCGACGGTCACCGCCCGCGTGGTCAGGTCCAGGGTCGCCACCACCTGCACCTCCGCCGGGCCGGCGCCCAGGAAGGTGACGCGGCTGCCATCCACGCTCAATTCGTCGATCATGGTGTAGGGAAGCGCCACCGGCTCCAGGCGCCCGGCGGCCAGATCGACGATGCCCAGGTGCCACAGCCCGTCACGGGTGTAGACGGTCACCAGCGTGCCGTCCCCGGCGGACACCACGTCGCGGTTGCCCAGAACCCACAGGGGCCGGGCGAATTCCGCCGCCGGCACCGGCTCCGTCAGCACCGGCTGCGGGTCGTGCCCGGCCTCGCCGTCCCACACGAACAGGCTCCACCAGCCCGAACGGTCGGACACGAAGACCAGCCGCCCATCGTCCAGCCACACCGGCGACACCACCGATTCCCCCGGTCCGCCGGCGATGCGGCGGGATTGGCCCAGGGTGCCGTCGGGGTTGACCGCGGCCACCCGCAATTCGGTGGCGTCCCACGGCATGTCCGGGTGGTTCCAGGCGATCCACGCCAGACGGGCGCCGTCCGGGCTGGGCCGCGGGGCGGCGTAGAAATCGGCTCCCGACACCAGAACCGTCACCCCATCCGGTCCCGCCGCCGCGGATCCGTCCAGCGGTACGGCAACGATGGTGTTTTCCGGCTCGGCCGTCCCATCGGGGGAGTGGCGTTCGCGCACGGCCAGCAGCCAGCCCCGCCGCGGATCGGCGGTCAGATCCCCGAATCGGTCGTTGCCCGCGGCGGTCAGGGCAAAGGGCGCCCCGTCGCCGGCCACCCGATACAGAGCCTGATCGGCGCCGTTGACGAAGACGAAGCCGTCGTCCAGATGCAGGATGTCGCCGCCGCCGTATTCATGGACCCGCCCGCGCACGTCCCAGCCGGGGGGCAGCAGGTCGCGGACCGCACCGTCGGCCGAGCGGCACACCGGCACCGTCCGCCCCGCCTCCGCCGGGCGCCCCTCCAGCCAGAACACCCGGTCACCGCGGCGGTGGGGGGCACGCAGGCTGATCCCCGCCTCGGCCAAGCGGCGGGCGGTGAAAGGCGAGGTCCACGTCCCGTAAGGGGCAACGGTCGGCATGGGATAAGATCCGGTCGGTCAGAAGATCAAGGCGTGGTCGGTCAGCGCAGCGCGGGGGCCGCCTCGTTGGCGGCGTTCCCCACCAGCCCCACCTCGCGGTAATAACGCTCGGCGCCGGGATGCAGCGGCACCGACACGTTGGCGGCGGCGTGGGCGGGATCGATCAGCTTGCCCTTGGGGTGCCCCTCGGCCAGCAGGCGGCGGGTGTTCTCGTGCCACAGGGCGCGGGAAATGCCGTAAATCAGATCGGTGGGCAGGTCGGCCCGCACCAGCAACTCGGCCCCCACCCCCAGCGTCGGGGTCGCCAGCACGCCGGGATAGACGCCCTCGGGAATCACCGTGGCGGTGAGGAAACGGTGCTGGGTGCGCAGCCGGTCGGCCTCCGGCCCGGAGAAGGGCACCAGCCGGATCAGCCGCCGCTCGGCCAGATCGCTGACCGCCCCCACCGGGGCGCCGCCGACGATGAAGAAGCCGTCGATCTCCCCGCTCGCCACCCGCTCCGCCCCGCTTCCGGGCTGGAGGTAGAGCGGCGTCAGGTCGGCCTCCCGCACCCCGTACGCGGCCAGGGCCAGACGCGCTTCCACCAGTGTGCCCGATCCCTCGTCCCCCAGAGCGACCGTGTGGTTGCGGAAATCGCCGGGTTCGAAAATGTCGCTTTCGGCGCGCACCACGGCGTGCAGGGCTTCCACATACAAGGTGCCGATGGACCGCAGCCGGTCAAAGGGCGCCCGGCCCTGGAAAACGCCGCTGCCGGTGTAGGCGGCAAAGGCGACATCGGCCTGGGCCATGGCCGCTTCCACCCCGCCGGACATCAGCAGGTTGAGGTTTTCCACGCTGCCCGCCGTCGCCTGGGCCACGGCGACCAGCCCCGGCACCCCGCAGCTTCCCCCCTTGTCGCAGGGACGCGCACCCGGCGGGCTGGAAATGGCGTTGGCGATCAGCCCGCCGATGGGGAAATAGGTGCCCGCGGTGGTGCCGGTGCCGATGCGGAAAAAGCGCAGGCCCGGCGTGTCGGTCTGGACGGTGGCGGCATCGGCCCGCCCGATCACCGGCCCACCCTTGGTCATGGCGGCAGCGGGCAGGGCGAAAAACCGCAGCAGCCCGCTCCAGGCAGCCGCCCCCGCCGCGGTGGCCAGAAAACGGCGCCGCGTCGGCAGCCGACGCATTGGCGGCGCCGAAACATGGGTTGGGCGTGGCACCGGATCGTCCCCACATTGCCAGAAGCTTGGGGAACAGAGATACCAAGAAACCGGCGTTTTCAAGGCCCTTGCCGGGTGGAAAACCGTTCCGGCGGCGGAATGCCCCCCCGCGCGGCAACCGGGCCACACCGGACAGGGGGCGGGTCAGTACCGCGTCTGCTCCACCACCATCCACGGCGCGACCGGTACTGGAACCTGCACCGGCTTTCCGCCCCGCATCACCCGCAGGAGCGCCACCGATCCGATGCCCCCTTCATGGACCAGCGCCAGCAGGTCGGCCGGGGTGTGCACCGGGCGTCCGTTGGCGTGGGTGATGGCGTCGCCGGCCCGTGCCCCGGCATGGGCGGCGGGAGAGTTGGGCACCACGCTTTGCACCGTCAGCACGCCGCGGTCGTTCGCCGCCACATACAGCCCCAGGCCGGGCCGGGCCGGCGACTCAGGCGGGGCCGGCACGGTGTCCGCCGCCAGGGTCGGGCCGTCCAGCAGGGAGGCGACGGTTTCCGCGGCCCGTTCGATGGGAATGGCGAAGCCCATGGCCTGACCGTTGGCGGAGGCGCGGCTGACGGCGGTGTTGATCCCGACCACCAGGCCGCCGCAATCGAACAGCGGCCCGCCGGAGCTGCCGGGGCTGAGCGCCACCGTGGTCTGGAGCATTCCCGACAGACGGGTCGCCGGGCCGGTGATGATCTCCCGGTCGAAACCGCTGACCACCCCGCCGGTCATGGACAGGCCGCGCCCAAAGGGGTTGCCGATGGCGATCACCGGATCGCCGGACCGCAGGGCCGGAGACGGTGCGCGGGGGGCTGGTTCCGGCATGGTTCCGAACACCTTCAGCACCGCCAGATCGCGGCCCGGCGCGCGGGCCACCAGCCGGGCCGACCGGCTGGACCCGTCGGAAAACTCCACCAGATAGCCATCGCCGGCGGCGGCCACATGGTCGTTGGTCACCACATGGCCCCCCTCGTCCCACACGATGCCCGCGCCATAAGCCGGGCGTCCGTCGGCGGTGCGAATCACGATCGACACCACCGATTGCGTGTGCCCCGCCGCCGCCCGCGCCACCTGGGCCGGGGTGGAGGACCGGCAGTCGGCCGCCCCCGCCGCCGCCGGCAGCAGGACAGCAAGCATCATCGGCAACAGCATGGGTCTGTGCATGGCAAACCTCCCGTGGCCGGGATGCGAAACAAAAACGATGCCAACCTGCCGCGAAAAAGAATCGTGACAAATCAAAGGGCTGGAAGCCGGCGCATCGGGGGGGCGGCATTTTCTGCCGGACATTGTTCCCCGATCCCACAGATGGTCCCGGCATTTTTTGCCAGCAACCGGCACGGGCGGCGAAAACGGGTCAACAAAGGGCGTACCTCCACCGCTGCGTTTTATGGGCGGGGAAGGACGGGTGAAAAGCTGCGACATTTTCACCGAAATGTACGCCGAAGGCGCAATAAATGTATGGCTTGCTGTCCTTTTGTAAACCAAAGAACAGGGCGGATACGTCCGGTTTGCGACCTGTTTCACACACCCAAGCCGGAGTTTCATTGTCGAAAAGCGGCATCAAGACAATGTGTTGCGCCTGTGTCCGTGGGATAAGACACGGTATTGCGAGCCATTATCAAGCATCCTTTGTATTCCATTCATTAAGAATTTGTGCGCCGCACTAAGATCTTGGGTCCACGTTGACACTCAAACCAGGGTGGTGGTAATAACCTCGACCATAGTGCGGGAATAAAAAATCCTAATCCGGAACGACAAATTCCCCGCACCAACAATAAACTAAGGCGAGGAAACGATGCGTCATTTTGTCATTACCATCGGTATGATGTTGATGATCGGCGGCTCCGCTTGGGCCGATGAATCGGTGACCTTTGTTTCCGGGGTGAACCCGTCTGTTCGTCCGGTCAGTGCACCGTCGGTCATGATGGTTTCCAAGGACGCCCGTTGGTACCAGACGGCTTTGAAAGGGGTGATGCCCCCTTATCCCAACAGCCTGCGTTTCCTGGATGATCAGGGCGCCTGGTATACGCCTTTTGCCGAAGCCGGGATGACCGGCCGTTACGACATCCGCGGGTGGCATCACTGATCCCCACCGCGCGCACCGGCAGATGCGCGCAGGGATTGCCCGTTCACCGGCTCCACGTGAGGCCGGGTGAAGGATTGTTTTCGTAACGTCTGAGGTGGGAAAGGCTCTCACCCAATAACAAGCAGGCGATCCACAGCACGGAGCTGTGGAAAATAAATAATAACATCTAAAAAATAAATCATCAGGAGGTTTCGTATGAAGAACGTGCGCGCTGTTCTGGTTGCCGTCGCTCTGGTTGGGGGTTTGGCGACTGCTTCCGTCGCGTTGGCTCAGGGGATGAGCGGCATGTCGGGCATGGGCGGTATGGGCGGCATGTCCGGTATGGGCGGCATGTCGGGCATGGGCGGCATGAGCGGCATGTCCGGTATGGGCGGCATGTCCGGTATGGGCGGCATGTCGGGCATGGGCGGCATGAGC
>CALBDS010000002.1 GCA_937927415.1 uncultured Rhodospirillaceae bacterium | reverse complement strand
CCGGTTCGACGTTGATCGGGGTGCGTCTGGAAACGCTGATCGGCAGTTCGGGGACGGATCAGTTCGTCATGGGCCATCTGGGCAGCACCACGGTGCTGAGCGGGATGGAGGTGGCGCTGGGGGGGGTGAACACCGACGTTATCACCCTGTCCGATCCCGGCTCGACGTTGATCGGGGTGCGTCTGGAAACGCTGATCGGCAGCGCCGGTATCGACCGTTTCCTGATGGGCCATCTGGGCAGCACCACGGTGCTCAGCGGAATCGAGGAGGTCTTCGGGGGCCTGAACACCGATGTGATTGCGCTGGGGACCGCTGCGCCGGGCCTGCGGATTCAGGGGATCGAAACCCTGAGCGGCAGCGTCGGTAACGACGGCGTGACGGTGGCGGATGGCGGCGGCCTGACCTTTGTCGGCGGGTTGGGGGCTGATAGCCTGATTCTGACGGCGGCGGCGGCGGTGGATGTGGTCGGTTTCACCGACGTCGGCGACGGTGGGGCGGCGGGGGCTGGGGGCGGCTTTGACACCGTGTCCGGTTTTCAGGCCGACCTGGATCGGGTGTCGATCGGCGGAGCGTTGCGGTCCTTGATGGATGGCAACGGCGACGGCGTTCTGGCCACGGCGGTGCGGGACACCAACGCGGCCATGGCTGGCAGAGATGAACTGGTGGTGCTGAGCAGAACGCTGACCAGCCTTGCCGACAACGATCTGGCCGCTGTCCGGGCCGGGCTGGGAACGGTGGGTGGCGGGGTGGCGGCGTCCTTCCTGGTGATGGGGACAGACGGCAACGCCACCGGCCTTTACGCCGTGTCGGAAAACGGCGACGGAACGGTCGCTGCTTCGGAAATCCGGTTGCTGTGCCGTTTCGACAGCAGTCTTTTGACGGGATCAAACGTCCAGTTGGCCTGAAAACGGCGGCCCCGCATCCCGTAAGGGTGCGGGGCCGGCGGATCAGGGTTCACGCATGCTTTCGTTCAGGCCGCGGGTGATGGGACGAGTCAGATAGGCCATCACCGACCGTTCGCCGATCTTGATTTCGGCGCTGAGCGGCATCCCTGGAATCAGCCGGAAGTTCTCCGGCGTGTTGTCGAGAACCGCTTTCTCCAGGGTGATGCGGGTCTTGTAGAAGGTGCCGGTGCTGTTGGTGGCGCCCTGCTGGCTGTTGAAAGCATCCTCGCTGATGGTCCGCACGCTTCCTTCCAAGGTGCCGTGTTCCTGGAACGGGTAGGCGTCGAGCTTGATGCTCACATGGTCGCCGACCTTGATGTAGCCCAGTTCCTTGGCGTCGATGGCAGCCTCCACCTCCAATGGCGCCCCCAGGGGCACGAGGGTGAACAGAGGCTCGGCACCGTTGACGACCGACCCCACGGAGCGGGCGGCGATGTCGAGAACCACCGCGTCCACCACCGGCGACAGGCTGACCAGATCCTGGCGCTTGCGCGCCTTGATGATCTGTTCCTGCACCCCGTCACGCTCGTTGCGGCGGCTGACCAGTTCTTCGACCAGCCGGCCCTGCCACTGCTGAATGAAGGCGTCCCGGTCGGCTTCCAGCCCCGCCAGTTCGTGGTTGCGCTCGATCATGTCGCGGCGGGCCAAGGCCAGATTCCGTTCGATCTCGATGCGGGAATCGCGGGCTTGAAGGGAATTCAGGCGGCTGCCCACCTGATTGGATTCCAGCTTCATCCGCATGGCTTCCACTTCGCGCAGGATGTCGAGCCGGTTGGCCAGCAGAGCCTCGTCCTGTTGCCGGGTGATGAGGTTCGCCTTAACGCGGGCGATTTTTTCCTCATAGCTTTCCAGCTGGGAGCGGTATTGGGCTTGGCGCTCCTGCCACAGGGATTGCTGGAGCTGGCGGTAGGTGGCGTCTTCCAGGTTGTTTTCTTCCGCCGTGGGTTCCGCCTTGTAGGGGCGGCCGGCGTATTCGGCCTCCAGCCGTTCGATCTGGGCGTTCAGGCTGAGCAGACGGGCGCGGAGTTGGTCGTAATCGGCCTGGGTGAAGGTGGGGTCCAGGGTTGCCAGAACCATGCCGGGGTGCACGATGTCGCCGATCTTGACGTTGATGCTTTTGATGATCGACGTCTCAAGGGGCTGAATCACCAAACTGGGTTCGGTGGACACGATGCGGCCACGGGCCGAAACCACCCGATCGAGGGTGGCAAAGGTACTCCAGAGCAGGGCGGTGATGGCCATGATGACCATCACGTACAACGATGACCGCGCCAGCAGGGGATAGCGTTCGCCGTCAATCTCCGTCGTATCATGCTGATATTCATTGATCGCGTCGGCGATCTTGCGTTGCTGCTGCGGGCTGAAACGAAGCTGTGTGGCGCTCATGATGCGGTACCGTTAGATGTGGCGGTTCTGCTGGTGCCACAGGTGCTGATAGATGTCACAACGCTGCAGCAGGTCGTCGTGACGCCCCACGTCCATCACCCGGCCCTGTTCCAGGACCATGATGTTGTCGGAAGGGACCAGGGTGGACAGGCGGTGGGAAATGATGATGACCGTCCGCCCGCGGGCGATGCTCATCAGGTTGGCCTGCACGATGGCCTCGCTCTCGGCGTCCAGCGCGCTGGTGGCTTCGTCCAGGATCAGGATGCGGGGATCGGTCAGCAAGGCGCGGGCGATGGCCAACCGCTGGCGCTGACCGCCGGACAGGTTGGCCGAGCCTTCCTCCAGCACCGTTTCGAAGCCCTTGGGCAGCCGTTCGATGAACTCGTCGGCGCCGGCCAGACGGGCGGCCCGCATGACCTCTTCCAGGGTGGCGCTGGGTTTGGCGGCGGCGATGTTCTCGCGGATGGTGCCGCGGAACAGGAAGTTTTCCTGCAAGACCACGCCGATGCTGGTGCGCAGATGGTCCAGTGCAATTTCGCGCAGGTCGCTGCCGTCGATCTTGATCAGCCCTTCCTGCGGAGAATGCAGCCCCTGAAGCAGGCGGGTGATGGTGGTCTTGCCCGACCCGGACCGGCCCATGATGCCGAAGATGGTGCCTTCGGGAATGCAGAAGGACACGCCGTCCAGCGCCGGCGGAGCCGAGGGGGAATAGCGGAAGCGGATGTTGTTGAACTCCACCAGCCCCTTGAACGGCGTGCGCAGACCCCGGCCCGAGCGGTTGTCCTCGCCCGGATGGTTCATGATGGTGCCCAGCATCTTCACCGACAGGGACACTTCCTGGAACTGCTGGATCAGGGAGGACATCTGCACCAGCGGCCCGACCACGCGGCCCGAGATGATGTTGAACGCGATCAGTCCGCCGATCTGCATTTCCCGCTGCAGCACCAGATAGGCGCCGATGGCGATGACCGTTGCGGTCATCAGCTTTTCCAGCGGATGCACCAGCGACTGCGCGATCAGCGCCAGCTTCTGCACGTCGAAGCGCACCCGCGCGGTGTAAGCAACCCGGTGATCCCATTCCTTGCGCTGGCGGCTGTCCAGGGCCAGGGATTTGATGGTGCGCATCCCATGGATGGATTCGATCAGCATCGAATTCATCTGGGTTTCCGCCTCGTACACCTTGGTGAAGCGGTGTTTCAGCAGCGGGATGACGCAGCCGACGATCAGGCTGATAGCAAGGGTATAGCCCATGACGATGACCGCCAGAACCGGCTGATACAAAAACATCATGGGAATAAGGAAGATCAGTGCGAAGCTGTCCAGCATGGCCCCAAAGACCGGGCCGGTCATGAAGTTGCGGATGCGCTCCGACTGGCTCAGGTTCTTCAGCGTCATACCCGCCGGGGTCTTCTCGAAGAAGTCCATGGGCAGGCTGATGAGCTTGTTGTAGGTGGCCACGTTGATCCGCGCGTCGATCTTGCGCGTCGCGAACATCACCGTGTATTGCCGCAGATAGCTGAAGACGGTCTCGAACAGGATGACCAGCACCAGCCCGGCAGCCAGGACATACAGGGTCCCCAGGCTCTGGTGGACCAGCACCCGGTCCAGGATGAGCTGGATGAACACCGGCATGGCCATGGTCAGGACGCTGAGCAGGATCGCCGCGATCCCGATGTCCATGTACAGCCGGCGGTGGCGCAGGATTTCCGCCAGGAACCAGCGGAAGCCGAAGGGCTGGGTGGTTTCCGTGATGGCGTAGTCGCGCTTGAGCAGCAGAA
The DNA here is from genome assembly GCA_937927415.1 of uncultured Rhodospirillaceae bacterium. Taxonomy (GTDB): domain Bacteria; phylum Pseudomonadota; class Alphaproteobacteria; order Azospirillales; family Azospirillaceae; genus Azospirillum. Next base: position 95,464 of record CALBDS010000002.1, on the reverse strand, counting down.
CCTGCCCCGTCCAGGCTTCCATGAACCGCTTTTCGTCCACGACGAGGATGCCTTCCTCGGTGGCCAGCGGATCGCGCAGGACGACCAGGGGCGTTTCACCGACCTTGGAATGGCCGATGACCAGCATGGAGTTGCCGTTGCGGAGCTGTACGATGGCGGGGAACGCCTGCCCCAGATCGAGCAGATGGGACCAGCTCATAGCGACGGTCCGCGCCTTCAACCCGATCTTCCGGGCCATGCGCGTGAGCTGATTGAGGCCGACTTCCTGGTTTTCCACCACAAAGTCATGCTTCATCTGATCAAGGGAGACGTTGATGCCGCATTTCTGGGCGACAGCGACAAGGCATCGCAGTCCCGTGTGAGCGCAGGAGGTCTCTGAAGCAGCGAGGGTCATGGATTCCGTTGCACGCTTTCGCAAGGACGGTCAGTTTTCCCAGCAGCGAGGGAGGTATGTCACCCGCCGCGCCTGGGCCTGTTCAATCGGCCGGATCGTAATGGAAACACAGTGCTCCACGGAAATATTTTTTCTGTGCCTTTTCCACGGAGCAAGCCCCTGTTTGGAGAAACAGCCGTGAGTGCTCTTGGCGCCGGGGATGATAACAGTCGGTTTTCCGTTCTTTTTCGTGCCGATGGTGGGGAAGTCATCGGTCTGGGCCACATCATGCGTTGTCTGGCCGTGGCCGAAGTGCTGCACGACTGGGGGATTGCCTGTCTGTTCGCTGCGAGCCGGCTTCCCGAATCCGCGCGACGACGTCTGGAACAGGCCGGGGGCGCGGTCACCGCGGTTCCGGGACCGCCGGGCGGGGCGGATGACCGGGCGGCGACGGCTGCCCTGGCGGCGCGGGCTGGGGCGGTGGTGTTGGATGGGTATGAATTCGGCCCGGATTTCCGTGCCGGGGTGGCGGCGGCGGGGCGCCCGGTTCTGGCCTTCGATGATGGAGCCTTCGCCGGTCCGTCACCTCCCGGCCTGCTGGCGGCGGATCTGGTGGTGAATGCCGCGCCTGGTGTTGCCGCGCCGGATTACGCAGCGGCGTCCCCCAACGCCCGTCTGCTGTTGGGGCCGACCTATGCCCCCTTGCGCCGGGACATCCGCCAAGCGGCGTCCCGTCCGCCCCGCCCCATGACCGACAGGCGGTCGGTGCTGGTGACTTTCGGCGGCTCCGACCCCTTGGGGCTGACCGTGCCGTGCATCGCGCGGCTGGGGGGTTCGCTGCCCGGCGGGGTGCGGCTGGTGGTGGCCGTCGGAGGGGCCAATCCGCGGTTGGGGGAGTGCCGGGCGGCCGCAGCGTGTTGGCCGGGGCAGGTGGAGGTGCATCACGACACGCCGGCCATGGGGGCGCTGATGGCCGATGCCGGTCTGGCGGTGGCTGCCGCCGGCGGAACGGTGGCGGAACTGGCCGCTCTGGCGGTCCCATCGCTGCTGGCGGTGGTGGCCGGCAATCAGGCCCCGGCGGCTCAGGTTCTGGCACGGGCAGAGGGCGGGAACGGCGGGGGAGGCATCCCCCCCTGGTGCCGGGTAATGGATGCCCGCGGCGGGACGGAGGATGCTGCCGCCCGGCTGGCCGCCGCGGCCCTGAGCTTGTGGGACGCGCTGCCGGAACGGGCAGCCATGGCGGCGGCGGCCCGCGGTCTGGTGGACGGGCGGGGCGCGGAGCGGATCGCCCGCGCCCTGTGTGACGTGGGGGGGTGGCCCGGCCGGGGTTAGGGCAGCCCCTTGCGGCAGGGAGTCCGCGTCAGCCGGGAGCCGTCCGATTGCAGGATGGCGCACTGCAGACCCATAGCATCGCCCCATTGCAGCATCGCGTCGGTCTTGCCGTCGTTGTTGGTGTCCCAGACGAAGATGATGTCGACCTGTCCCATGCCGGTCAGCCAGGGGGTTTCCGGAGACAGCCCCTTCGGTCCGCCGGTGGCGATGCGGTATTCCAACGCCTTGTGGTTGACGCGCAAACGGTCGGGCCAGCCGTCGCCGTTGAAATCGCCCCACCACACCGGCTCCGACATGTCGGGCAGTCCGTCGGCGCAATAGGAGGGATGGAACTTCGAGATCTTGGGATCGAAGATCAGGTTCTGGCAAAAGCCATTCCGATTGCGGACGATCAGGTCGGCAATGCCGTCCCCGTTGAGATCCTTGGCTTCCACCGTGTCGATGGGCGGCAGGTGGCGGGCTTTCTCGTCCTGGGTTTCCTGATACCCCTGCCCCACCCGGATCGACACCCACAGCGATCCATCGGAACTCCGATCGACGAGATCGTCATAGCCGTCGTTGTTGAAGTCGGCATGGGCGATGTCAAGCTGCTCGCTGTCCTGCTCCAGCCCGTATTCGCCGACGGCGTAGGCGACGAAATCGAACACCAGGGCTTGGTTGGGTTCGATCCGTCCGCGGACGGTCAGCCGGTCGTCCGGGGCCAGCGTCAGCGGAAACGGCAGCAGCATCGGTGAGGCGTTGGTGGACAGGCCGGGGATGTGCGGCGGCAGCGGAATGTCGGCGATCAGGCGGTCGTTGACCAGGACTTCGACCGCATGGGCCGTGGGCAGGGTGCTGGTCAGGTTGCTGAGGAAGACTGCGATGTCGTGGATGCGCACCGGCTTGCCGCTGGTGTTGCGGTAGCTGGTGGACGGGGCGTAGCGGCGGCCGGGATCGGCCACATAGCTGCGGTCGCGGTAAGGGGAACGGTAGCTGGTCACCGCCGGCTCGCTGACCAGATCGGCCCGCACCAGCACGGCCCGGTAATACAGCGACATGAAAGAGCCGTCTTCCAGCCGGGCGTTGTCGATTTCCACGACGCCGCCGCCGTTCAGCGGCACCAGGCCGGAGACGGACCCGATTGACAATCGGTCCCCCGGCATGAAGCGGAAGCCGCCTTCGGGAATGTTGATGGTTTGGTATCCGTCCATCTTTTCCGGCGGCACAAAGTACTCATGAAGGATAAGGAGTTCCTCCCCGTTGCTCAGAGAAACTTCCTTGCCGTCCTTGATGATGGCCAACCCAAGATCAGTCTCGATGCTCTCCCCTTTTTTAGCCTTGGTTCGGTCCATCGAATAGGTCAGACTAATCAGCCTGTATTCCTGGCCGGATTCATTGACCAAGGCGTTATGCCCCCCGAGACTCTTGGGGGTATGGGTTTTTCTTTTCTGGACGCGGCCGGTGTAGACGATGCGTTCAGGGGCGTTTTGCAGATGGGATGCCTGGGGCGCCTGTATCCCGTAAATCCAGCTTTCCTCGGCGCGCGCCACCCCATAAACGGCGGTCAAAGCGATGAGTGCTGCCGGAATGGCGAAACGGAATCGCATAAACCTTCTCCAAAGGAAGCTGGACGTCGGGAATGAGCCGGACCGCGGATCGCTTTTTTCCACTGAGGGTTATCCGGTGACGCTGAGGCTTCCTTCTATCAGCGGGGTCCGCGGCTTGTCCAGCAACCGGCAGAGCTGGAAACGGGCGTTTTTATGGGTTGCTTAAGGTTTCCGGTGCGGTCTTTCCACAGGCGGGCGGGCGTATGATTTTCCACAGACGAGGCGGAATAATCATTTGCTTCTGGCCTGTCCGCCATGGGCCGATTAGAAATTGCCGGTCGGCATGACCGCAAGTCGGGCCGCATTTCCAGTCCGTTGATGGAGGGTTCCGACAGGTGCGTATCATCAGTCATCGCGGCTATTGGACGGCGCGCGGCGAACAGAACCGCGCCGTGGCCTTCGAACGGTCACTGGCCCTGGGGTTCGGCATCGAAACCGATCTGCGCGACCGTAACGGGGGCGTGGTCGTTTCCCATGACCCCCCGACGGGGACGGCAGCCGAGGTTCTGTCCCTGGATGATTTCCTGTCCCTGTGCTCTACCCGCGGGCCGGGCCTGATGCTGGCACTGAACATCAAGGCCGATGGGCTGCAGACATGGGTCCGGGACGCTTTGGACCGTCACGGCGCAGGTGAAAACGCCTTCGTCTTCGATATGTCGGTTCCCGACACCCTGGGTTATCTCGCCGCCGGCGTTCCGGTTTATGTGCGCCATAGTGACGTTGAGCCGGAACCGGTGCTCTACGACCGGGCCGCAGGGGTATGGCTGGACCAGTTCCACAGCGATTGGATCTGTCCCGATGACGTGGCCCGGCATCTGGACGCCGGCAAGGTCGTCTGCTTGGTGTCGCCGGAGCTGCACCGCCGGGACCACCGGTCTCAATGGGAGCAGCTGGCCGCTTGCCCGGACATTGTTGGTCACGACGGTTTCCTGCTGTGCACTGATTTCCCCGAATCCGCGCGGGAGTTCTTCCATGCCTGACATCCAGGCGGTTATCTTCGACATGGACGGTGTGCTGATCGATGCCAAGGAATGGCATTACGAGGCGCTGAACCGTGCCCTGCGGCTGTTCGGCCATGAGATCAGCCGTTACGACCATCTCCACGCCTATGATGGCCTACCCACCCGCAAGAAGCTGGAAATGCTGACCCGCCAGCATGGCCTGCCGGAAGGGCTGCACGGCTTCATCAATCAGCTGAAGCAGCAGTACACCATGGAAATCGTTCATGCCCGCTGCAAGCCGGTGTTCACCCATGAATATGCCCTGGCGCGGCTGAAGGGAGAGGGGTACCGGCTGGCCCTGGCCTCCAATTCCATCCGCCGCACGGTGGAAACCATGATGGATTACGCCAACCTCACCGGCTATTTCAGCGCCATGCTGTCCAACGAGGATGTGGAGCGGGCCAAGCCCCACCCGGACATCTATCTGCGCGCCGCCGAACTGTTGGGGGTGGAGCCGGGGGCCTGTCTGGTGCTGGAGGACAACGCCCACGGTATTCAGGCCGCCCGTGCCGCCGGCACCCATGTGTTGGAGGTGGGCACGGTCCATGATGTGACCTACGATCGCATCCGCCATGCCATTTCAGCCGTCGGGCGGGGTGCCGCCGGCGAAGGGGGGGCTGCATGATCAATGTTCTGGTGCTGCTGGCCGGGTCCAGCACCCCGTTCCGCGAGGCGGGCTATTCCTATCCCAAGAGTCTGATCGAAATCGCCGGAGAACCGGCGGTGGAGCGGGTGCTGGAAGCCTATCGCCCGCTGGAGAAGTTGGGGGCGCGCTTCATCTTCGTGGTCCGGGGGGATGAGAACCGCCGCTTTCACATTGGCATGGTGCTGCGGCTGCTGATGCCGGATGCGGTGGTGGTGGAAACCCCCGGTGAAACCGCCGGTGCCGCCTGCACCGCCTTGCTGGCCATTGGGGCAATCAATAACGATGCGCCGCTGATCATCGCCAACGGCGACCAGATCATCGACCATGACCTGAAGGCCACCATCGCCGATTTCCAGGAACGCCGGCTCGACGGCGGCATCCTGGTGTTCAAGGCGGTGCACCCCCGCTGGTCCTATGTGAAGTGCGATGACGACGGGCTGTTGATCGAGGCTGCGGAAAAGCGCCCCATCAGCGATCTGGCCACCGCCGGCTTCTACTGGTTCGCGCAGGGACGAGATTTCGTCCGCGCCGCCGAGCGAATGATCCTGAAGGATGCCCATGTGGACAATGCCTTCTTCATCTGCCCCGCCTACAATGAAATGATCCTGGAGCAGAAGCGCATCGGTGTGCATCGGATGGACCCGGGCGGGTATCATTCACTGACCACCCCTGCCTTGCTGCAGCGGTACGAGGAACAGCTTCTCAGCATCCGTGGTGGGGGAGGCGCGGCATGAAGACCGACCGGCTGGAAAACATGGTGCGCGGCTGGTTCGTCGGGGCGTTCGAACCGACGGTCCTGCACACCAGCGACGTGGAAGTCGGCATCAAGCATTACCCCGCGGGCGCCGAGGAAAGCGCCCATTTCCACAAGATCGCCACCGAAATCACGGTGATTTTGGAGGGGACGGCGGAAATGAACGGCCGCACCCTGACAGCGGGTGACATCGTGACCCTGGCGCCGGGCGAGGTGGCGGATTTTCGCACCCTGACGCCCGTGACCACGGTGGTGGTCAAGCACCCCGGCGCATCCGACGACAAATATCTTGTGGAGACGACGGCCCCATGACCGGTTGCCTGAACATTGTGGTTCCCATGGCCGGACGCGGCCAGCGTTTCGCCAGCGTCGGCTACACGGATCCCAAGCCGCTGATTCCGGTGCATGGGCATCCGATGATCCGGGTGGTCATCGAAAACCTGCGCCCCTCCCGTCCCCACCGCTTCATCTTCCTGTGTCTGGCCGAGCATCTGGAACGGTACGGGCTGCAGGAGAAGCTGGAAGCCTGGGCGCCCGGCTGCGCCGTCATTCCGGTGCAGCAGGTGACCGAAGGGGCGGCCTGCACCGTCCTGCTGGCCCGCAGCCTGATCGACAACGGGGATCCCCTGATGATCGCCAACTGCGACCAGTGGATCGATGCCGATATGGATGATTATCTCGTCCGGCTGGATGACAGCGGCGGCGACGGGCTGATCATGACCATGGATGATGGCGATCCCAAATGGTCCTTCGTCGGCTTCGACGCCGCCGGCCGGGTCAACCGGGTGGTGGAAAAGGAACCGATTTCACGAGAAGCCACGGTCGGCATCTATAATTTCCGCCGTGGCCGCGATTATGTGGCGGCAGCGGATGCCATGATTGCCGCCGATCTGCGGGTCAATGGGGAATTTTACGTAGCGCCCGTGTATAATCAGATGATCGCCGATGGGGCCACCATCGTGTGCCATTCGATCGGTTCGGTGGATGCCGGCATGTATGGGATCGGCATCCCCGCCGACCTGGAACGCTTCCTGGGCTTGCCGGTGTCGCGCAAGGCGGTTGCCGGATTGTGAAGACGGTTTATCCGTCTCCCGCAGGACAAGCCCGCGGGAGACGGGACACCATCAGGCTTCGTCGTTCTTATCGGCCTTTCCGGCAAGGGTGGCCTTGATCTGGGCGACGTCGGCGTAGAGGCGCTTCAGCCGGCCCACCCCCTTGATCTGGTCGAAGAATTGGGACCGGGGGACCGCCGGGAATCCCATATAAATAGACTTGGCCGGCACATCGGTGCCCACCCCGGCAGAGGCGGCCAGAATGGCGTCGCTGCCGATGGTGACGTGATCGGCGACCCCGGTCTTGCCCGCCATCACCACCCGGTCGCCGACGGTGACGCTGCCGGCGATGCCGGTATGACCGCACAACATGCAATTGCTGCCGATCTGGCAGTTGTGGCCAATCTGGACCAGATTATCGATCTTTGTCCCATCTCCGATACGGGTGGCGGTAACGGTGCCCCGGTCGATGGTGGCGCCGGCCCCCACCTCCACCTCATTGCCCAGAATGACCGTGCCGATGGAGTTGACGCGGCGGATCATGGCGTTGGAGCCGCCGATCCGTCCGGTCGCCTTGGCGGTCTCGACGCTGCCGGGTTCCGGGGTGACATAGCTGAAGCCGTCGTTGCCGACGGCAGCGTTGGGATGGATGATGCAGCGGTTGCCCATCTCAACCCGTTCGCCGATCCGTGCGCCGGGGTGCAGCAGGCATTTCTCCCCGATCCGGGCACCGGCTCCGACGGTGACGTGCGGCATGATAATAGTGCCATCACCGATCACCGCTTCCGGCCCGACATAGGCGAAGGGGGCGATCGACACATCCGCGCCGATCCGGGCGTCAGGGGCGACCCAGGCCAGGGGATGGATGCCGGGTTCGGCGTGGACCGGCTTTTCAAACACGTCCATCAGCCCGGCCATGGCGGTAGCCCCGCGGCGGACGCGGATGATCGCCTTCAGCCCCTCGGGAACCTCGGCCTCTTCCAGAACCACGGCAGCCACCGCCTTGCCCGAGGCCAGGGCTGGCAGGAGCTTCTTGTCCATGGCCAGGGCCAGGTCGCCGTCACCTTCGGCTTCAGCGGGATGGACGGCGCGGCGAATGTCCAGCGAGCCGTCCCCTTCCAGCCGCGCGTTGAGGGTGGCGGCGATATCGGCGAGTTTCATGGATGGCATCCGATGATCTGTGCAAACGACATCAGGCGGCAGAGCGCAGGGTGCGTGACCGCCAATCTTCCAGGAGCAGGTTCGCCCGTTCCCGGTCGTCGTCGGACATCAGCTTGGCCACTATGGCGATCTGGTTTTCCACCTTGCTCCGGTCCGGTCCGGGGGCCAGACCATCAGCGGCCAGCATGAACCAACGGTAGGATTCCGCCAGATCGGGGGTGATCTCCTCCGACGACATATGGATCAGGCCAAGGTTGATCATGGCCGTGGTGTTGCCGCCCTCGGCGGCACGCCGGAACCACTGCAGGGCTTCCGGATAATTCTTGTCGTCGCCCTGAATACACAGCAGTCCCAGATTGATCTGGGCGGCGATATAGCCCTGTTCGGCGGCGCGGCGGTACCATTCCTTGGATTCGTTCAGATCCTTGCGGCCGTAGCGTCCGGTGGCGCAGACCAGACCCATGGTGTATTGAGCCGCGGCCAGCCCCTGTTCGGCAGCTTTGCGGCACCATATGTCCGCTTTGGACAGATCCTTGGGTATGCCGGTACCGTTGGCATAAAGGGTGCTGAGCGCGAACTGAGCCTCGGCATCGCCCTTTTCCGCTGCCTTTTCAACCCATTCCGCGGCCAGCTTCGGGCTTTTGGGCACGCCGATGCCGCGGTTGTACAACTCCGCCATCCGGCGCTGCGCTTTGACGTTTCCGCCTTCGGCGGCCCTGCGGAACCATTCTGCCGCTTCCACATCGTCCCGTGGAATAAGGGTGCCCTCGGAGAACAGAGTGGCCAGACGCATCTGGGCGTTCACATTGTTGTTGGACGCCGCTTTGCGGAACCAAGCCACCGCCTCGCCGTAATCGGGGGTCCCCAGCTGGCCTTCGAAATAGAGGATGGCCAGATTGTACTGGGCAACGGGGTGCTTTTGCTCCGCCGCCTTCAGCCACCATTTCTGTGCTTGGCGGGGGTCTTTTTCCATCCCGGTGCCGTGGGCGCAGATCATACCGTATTCGAATTGGGCGCGGACATCGCCCAATTCGGCGGCGCGCTGGAACCACAAGGCGGCAGCGGCGGGGTCCTGCGGCAGTCCGTTGCCCTGCTGGTACAGAAGCGCGATGGCCAGAACGGCCTGCACATGATCCTGTTCCGCGGCCTTGCGGTACCAGACCATGGCCTCGTCGATGTCGGGGGCGGTGCCGTTCCCGGTGGCATAGAGCACGCCCAGATTATATTGGGCGGTAGCGTTGCCGTTGGCGGCAGCCAGCTTGTACCAGCGCATGGCTTCAACCGGATCGGGCGGGGTGCCGTGGCCGCCGGCGTGCATAACGCCAAGATCCGATTGAGCCTTGATGTGCCCCTGTTCCGCGGCCCTCTGAAACCAGACCACCGCCTCTTCCTCGTTCTGGGGAATGCCAAGCCCGTGGGGGAACAGAAGGGCGCGGTTGGCTTCGGTCACCTCGGCATCCGTGGCCTTGGCGCTGCTGTACCATTTGACCGGGATGCGCCACGGCTTGGCGTCCCCCTCACCGGTGGCCAGATAGTGGCCCAGGGTATACTGGGCTTCCGCATGGCCCTGTTCGGCGGCAAGACGCAGCCAGTAGCCAGCCTCTCCGTAATCCTGGAACACACCCAGCCCTTGAGCATAGATGTTGCCGATCTGATACTGGGCTTCGGCGTTTCCGGCTTCTGCCAGGGGAAGGAGATTTGCCATGGCCGTTGCGGCATCCTTCTGTTCCAGCGCCGCAAGACCACGCGCCAAATTCGGTTTCTTCGGGGCAAATCCACGCAACCGTGCCAGAAATCCGCTCACCATACACTCTCCACGTTTGGCAGCCCCACAAGATGACGAGGGGGGAATACCACTTTAAAGGCTGTATCGTTAAAAAGGACGGTGATGCAAGCCCGGAGTCGCCGCACAGACTTTTTATACTGATAGTGTCATGCAACTGTCCCATCTGTTTGCCGCACGGCGGCGGCATAGGCGTCTCCGCTCAGCAGCCGGCGGATGTCGGCGGCAGCTTGGGCGCCCAGCCGGTGGCGCAGGTCCAGGTTTCCGGCCAGACGGCGCAGGGCGGCTGCGGCCTCGTCCACATCAGCATCCGCCCACATCTGGCCGGGGAAATCATAGGTGTGCTGGGGGTCTTCCGCCGGAATCAGGCGGTAGCCGGTCAGGATGCTGTTCCGTTCCGTCATGAAATCCAGATTGCCGGACCAGCCGGTTGCCACCACCGGCTTGCCGCGGGCCATGGCCTCGGCGGGGACCAGCCCGAACCCCTCGGCCCGGTGCAGCGAGATGACCGTGTCGGCGGCATCCAGCAGGCTGTCCACCTCCACCCGTTCCATTTTCCGGTTAATGACCCGGATGTTGGCAGCCCCCCCCACCGCCTGATGCAGAGTGTTCCAGGCTGCCGCGTCGAGCGTGCCCTCGTTTACCTTGACCACTAGGATCTTCGACGGGTCGTCACCGCAAGCGGCGCGGAAGGCGCGGATGGCGGCAACCGGGTTCTTCCGGGTGAAGCTGGACCCCATGTGGAAGAAGCTGACCGCAACAAAGGCGTCGTCGGGCAGATCGAAATGGGCGCGGCCATAAGCCGACGGGGCCGGCGGGGGCAGGGGGTGCGGCACCACCCGCACCGGCAGGCGGGTTTCCGCCGCCACTGCCTCGGCGGTAAAGCGGCTGGGCACCCAGATTTCGTGAACGAAGGGGAACCCGTGCCGCCAGTCCGGCGGCAGGCGGGGCAGTTCCCACGCCCAATACCCGATAACCCGCCGTCCGGCCACGGCCTGCCGCCCCAGCCGGTACAGGGCAAAGGGCAGATAGGGGGCGTTAACGTGGGCGATCAGTGTGCCGCCGTCCCCCGCCGCCGGGGGGGGCGGCAGATCGGGGGGCAAGGGCAGATCCACCTGATCGAAGGCTGGGCCGAGATCGGCGGCGCGGACGTCCATTCCGGCATCCATCAGCGCCCGCAGCCCCAGCCGCGCTCCTTCCCCCAGGCCGCTGGCGGTGCTCAACTGCCCGGCCACGGCCACCGGCCCCGGCAGCAGGCCGGACAGGGGGGACGGACGGGGAGCCATTCGGGATGTTGCCGCAAAAATTGCAGCCCGCCGCATGTCCCGCGGCAGGCACCGCCAAAGACGGTGCAGAGTGTGATAGATCATGACACCGCGCTGGCAGACAACAGGTGGAACCCGCCGGATCGGGCGCACAGCCCGTCGGCGGGGTACCGTTCACCCCCGCAGGTTTTTCTGGTTTTCCAGGAACCAACGGTAGGTCTGTTCGATCCCGCTGCGCAGGCTGTAGCGGGCCTTCCAGCCGAGCCGGTGCAGATGGCTGACATCCAACAGCTTGCGTGGAGTGCCGTCGGGCTTGCTGGAGTCGAAATGGAAGCCGCCGGTGTATCCCACCACCTCGGCGATCATTTCGGCCAGTTCGCGGATGGTGACGTCGGTGCCGGTGCCGACATTGATCGCCACATCCTCGTCATAGACCCGCAGCAGGTGAACGCAGGCGTCGGCCAGATCGTCCACATGCAGGAATTCCCGCTGCGGCTTGCCCGACCCCCAGATTTCGACACTGCTCAGCCCGTCCTGCTTGGCGCGGTGGATCTTGACCATCAAGGCCGGCAAAACGTGACTGGCCTTCAGGTCGAAATTGTCACCCGGCCCATACAGGTTGGTGGGCATCGCCGACACGAAATCACAGCCGTATTGGGCGCGATACGCCTGACACAGCTTGATCCCGGCGATCTTGGCGATGGCGTACCATTCGTTGGTCGGCTCCAGCGGGCCGGTTAGCAGGGAATCCTCCGGGATCGGCTGGGGTGCCATCCGGGGATAAATGCACGACGACCCGAGGAACAGCAGGCGCTTCACCCCGGCGCGGTAGGCACCGTGGATGATGTTCGCCTCGATCATCAGGTTTTCGTAGATGAAATCCGCCGGATAGGTGGAATTGGCCAGAATGCCCCCGACCTTGGCCGCGGCCAGAACGATGGCGTCGGGCTTTTCCGCGTCCAGCCAGGCTTCGACCTCGGCCTGCCGGCGCAGGTCGGCCTTGTCGCGCCCGACGGTCAGCACCGTGCACGGCTCGGCTTCCAGCCGGCGGACCACCGCCGAGCCGACCATCCCGCGATGGCCGGCGACCCAGATCTTCTTACCGGTCAGATCAAAGACGGTTTCAGTCGCCGAGGGCATAGCGTTTTTCTTCCTTCTTCAGAAGGGCAAGGTCGCTCTTCACCATGTCGGCCACCAGATCGCGGAAGCTGGTGGTGTGCTTCCAGCCCAGCTTGGCATGGGCCTTGGACGGGTCGCCCAGCAACAGGTCCACTTCGGTCGGGCGGAAATAGCGGGGATCGATCTTCACCAGCACCTTGCCAGTGGCGGTATCGAAGCCTTCCTCGTCCACCCCTTCGCCGCGCCAGGCGATGGCCCGGCCCACTTCGGCGAAGGCCAGCTCGACGAATTCACGCACTGCGTGGGTCTCGCCGGTGGCCAGGACGTAATCATCGGCCTGATCCTGCTGCATGATCCGCCACATGCCTTCGACATAGTCGCGGGCGTGGCCCCAGTCGCGCTTGGCGTCCAGGTTGCCCAGATACAGGGCTTCCTGGCGGCCCAACTCGATGGCGGCCACCGCGCGGGTGATCTTGCGGGTCACGAAGGTTTCGCCGCGGATCGGGCTTTCGTGGTTGAACAGGATACCGTTGGAGGCGTGCATGCCATAGGCCTCGCGGTAGTTCACCGTGATCCAGTAGGCGTACAGCTTGGCCGCGGCATAGGGGCTGCGGGGGTAGAAGGGGGTGGTTTCCTTCTGCGGGGTTTCCTGGACCTTGCCAAACAGCTCGGAGGTGGACGCCTGATAGAAGCGTGTGGTCTTTTCAATGCCCAGGATGCGGATTGCTTCCAGCAGGCGCAGGGTGCCGATTCCGTCGGCGTTGGCTGTGTATTCCGGGGTCTCGAAACTGACCTGTACGTGGCTTTGGGCCGCGAGGTTGTAGATTTCGGTCGGCCGCACCTCCTGAACCAAACGGATCAGGTTGGTGGCGTCGGTCAGATCGCCATAATGCAGGTAAAAGGGCAAAGACCCTTCGTGCTTGTCGTGATAAAGATGGTCGATGCGGCCAGTGTTGAACGAAGACGAACGCCGCTTCACGCCATGGACGACGTATCCTTTCGACAACAGGAGTTCCGCCAGATATGCCCCGTCTTGGCCCGTGACGCCAGTTATCAGCGCGACTTTCTCAGACATTCGTTTTCGTTCCACTATCTTGCTGTCGGGATTTTACAGAGTCCGATGAACCGTGTGTGCCAGGCAGCGCATCGGAAAACCGTCAACATCCATTTTACGGTTGATTACCACCTTGTCGGGATGGATCAAAGTGCAAACCCTGCGCAGGGAGGGCCGCTGGAGCCACAACGGGCGAAGAGCGGCGGCCTGTGGCATTTCGACATAGGTGGCATTTCGACAGAGGATGTGGCCGGGGTTTCCATCCTGGCCCGGCATCTCGCTATATCGGAGGGGGTGGGAAGAAACGGCCAATGAAAGCTCCGGGGATGGCCCGTTCATGGCACGGGTTTTCTTGAACCCCCTTTCCCCAACCTGTTATCTATCCTGGCCTGTGTGAACGGTGCCTCGAAGCTCATGAAGCGACGGCCCGTCCATACGTCCTGACGCGACGCTGACACCCGGATACCCATGACAACGCGATCTCTGGCACTGACCTGGAGCCTTTCGGAACTGCACGGGTGGGGTCTTGTCGGCCTGCACACCTGTCTTTATCAGGTGGAGCGGGGCATTCTGCCGCTGCTGCTGGAAACGCCAGCGATGAGCTCTCTGCGGCCGCAGAACCGGGAACGGCTGGCGCCGCTGCTCCAGGGGTACCAGACCACCCGCCGGCTGGTGGAAGAGCATCCGGGCAAGGTGTTCATGCTGAACGATTTCGACGTTCTGCACGCGCTGAGCAACGGGTTCGTCGCCCAGCCGGTATCGGAGCGGTTCCGCAGTGCCCGGAACATCGGCGTCATCGCCTATGAGGACACCCGGCTTTATGGTGATGTTCTGGGGCGGGCCAAGTCCTACGACGTTATGGTTGTCCACTCCACCTACAACCGCACGCTCCTGGAGGAGCGGGGGGTGGAGAATGTGCGCCTGTCCTTCCAGGGCATCGACCCGACCGAGGCGTTCCCCGGCACGGCGAAAAAGACGTTCGGCGACCGCTTCGTGGTGTTTTCCGGCGGCAAGCTGGAGTTCCGCAAGGGGCAGGACATCGTTCTGGCCGCCTTTCGCCGGTTCCACGCCCGCCACCCCGACGCCTTGCTGGTGACCGCCTGGCATAACCCGTGGCCGGCGACGGCGGCGGGTATGGCCGAATCCCCCCTCGCCCCGGCGGCCCCCAAGGTGGACGGCCAGAACCGGTTGCGAATCACCGATTGGGCGGTGGAAAACGGCCTGCCGGCGGACGGTTTTCTGGACCTGGGCTTCCTCAGCCGCGACCGCATCGCGCCGGTGCTGTGGGAATGCCACGCGGCTCTGTTCCCCAACCGCTGCGAGGGAGCGACCAATCTGGTGGCGATGGAGGCCATGGCCTGTGGCGTGCCGTGCGTCCTGTCGGCCAACACCGGGCACATGGATCTCGTGGCTGGCGACACCTGCTTTACCCTGAACCATCAGACCCCGGTGCCCGACCGCGACGGCAGCCGCATCGGCTGGGGCGAATCGTCGGTGGAGGAACTGGACGCGGCGCTGGAGCGCATCTATACCGACCACGCCGAAGCGCAGCGCCGTCGGGCCAACGCCCTGGCCTTCGTCCATGGCGAACGCACTTGGCGGAATTTCGCCAAGAGCTTCGTCGCAGCCTGCCAGGATTGACCGCTACCCCATGAGCACCGACGCCCGCTTCGCCGATACGCCGCAGACGGCGGTTTCCGCATCGGGGGACACTGCCTCCGCGGCGCCGCCGGTCAAGGCCGTGGTCTATGTGGCCGAAAACGCCCTGAGCTATGTGCAGGGCGGCGGCGTGGTGGCCAGCCACGTGCTCAAGGGGTTGCCAGCCGACAAGGTGGTCGGGTTCTACGGCTACAAGGGGATCACCGTGTCGCCGGAATACGGCGACCGGTTTCACCTGCTGCCCCCCCACTGGCGGGCGCCGGCGTGGTGGGACCAGGTGGAACGGCGGTTGCTGGCTCTGGGGCTTACCCGTACCGCCGCGCGGCTGAAACGGGCGTTGGTGCTCCGCAATCCCGAACCCTTCATTCAGGAGGATCTGCGCGCGGCGCTGGCGGTGCTGGACAGCCGCGGCTTCCGTCCGGAGATCGTGTACACGGCCCCCTTGTCCTTGCGCTTTCTGGCCCTGGCCGTGGGGATTGCCCGGCATTACGACGTTCCCATGGCTGTGCTGCACATGGATGACTGGCTGGAGGAGGACAGCAAGACCATCGCCGCCCCCGCCCAGCGGGAGGCGTGGCGCCAGCGGATCATCGCTCTGATGCGGGAGGCGGGCGCGCGCGCCCTGGCGGCGACCACCAACTCCCCCCATCTGGCGGAAAAGCTGGAGCGGGTCACCGGCTATCCCTTCTTCGCTGCCAACAACGCTTGTCCCGATCTGATGGCGGGGAAGGCGGAGCGACTGTTCCAGCCGCTGCCGCCGGCCCAGCCCGGCGGGCGGGTGCCGGTGCTGACCTATGCCGGGGCGCTGAACCTGCATCTGCAGGGGGAAACCCTGCTGTGGCTGGCCCGCGCGGTATCGGAGCTGAATTTCGAAGGCATGCCGTGCCGGCTGGATGTGTTCACCCCCATCGAGTTCGCCCCCCTCATCAACGCTGAACAGATCCCCGATGTGGTCGTCTATCGCGGCCATGCCGGGCCGGACCGTCTGCTTGACGCCTATCTGGCGTCGGATTTCCTGGTGGCTTCAACCACCTTCCGCCCGGATAATCTGGTGCTGTTCCGCTATTCCCTGGCGACCAAGCTGTCGGAATATCTGTGCGTGGGCAAACCGGTGCTGTCCATCGGCCACCCGGATTGGGCCGTTCACGATTACGTGCGCCGGAATGGGTGCGGCTTTGCCGTGACCGAACGCGAGCGCGTCGGGATGAAGGCCGAGCTGCGCCGGATTCTCGCCACGCCGGCCCAGCAACTGGACGCCGTCGGACGGGCCAACCGCAGCCTGTGGGAGAAGCAGCATGACATACGGATCATGGCGCAGCCCACGCGTGAGGCGATCGGCTTGCCCCCTTTGTGATCCGGTCCATGGCAATTCGGTACTCTTTACCGTTCGCCCATTCCTGTTCGTGCTGGACGGGGAATGGGTTCCCCTCCGTATAATGTCCTGAACCGGTGTGATCTTTGCATCCACCTTTCTTTTTCCTGCTGACGAGACGCGGCCCATGACAATTTCCAGCCAACGCATTCTCGTGACCGGCGGCGCCGGTTTTCTTGGCTCCCACCTGTGCGAGCGGCTGCTGGCGCAAGGGCACGAGGTCATCAGCGTTGACAATTATTTCACCGGCCGTAAACGCAACATCGTCCATCTGCTCCAGAACCCCCGGTTCGAAACCATCCGCCATGATGTGACCTTCCCCCTCTATCTGGAGGTGGATCGGATCTACAATCTGGCCTGCCCCGCCTCGCCGGTGCATTACCAGTTCGATCCCGTCCAGACCACGAAGACCAGCGTGCATGGGGCGATCAACATGCTGGGGCTGGCCAAGCGGTTGAAGGCCCGCATTCTGCAAGCGTCCACCAGTGAAGTGTACGGCGACCCGGCAGTTCATCCCCAGACCGAGGATTATTGGGGCAACGTCAACCCGATCGGTCCCCGCGCCTGCTACGACGAGGGCAAACGCTGCGCCGAAACCCTGTTTTTCGATTATTACCGCCAGTTCGCCCTGCCGATCCGGGTGGTCCGCATTTTCAACACCTACGGGCCGCGGATGCATCCCAACGACGGGCGCGTGGTGTCCAATTTCATCGTTCAGGCCTTGAAGGGCGATCCGATCACCATCTATGGCGACGGATCACAGACCCGTTCCTTCTGCTTCATGGACGATCTGCTGGAAGCCATGGTCCGATTCATGGATCTGGACGGCGATATGCCCGGCCCGATCAACATCGGCAACCCCGGCGAGTTCACCATGCTGGAGTTGGCGGAGATGGTCATCCGGCTGACCGGCTCCTCCTCGCGCATCGAGCATCGCCCGCTGCCTGCCGACGATCCCAAGCAGCGCCGCCCCGACATCTCGAAGGCCAAGTCCCTGCTGGATTGGGAGCCCAAAGTACCGCTGGAAGAGGGGCTGACCCGCACCATCAGCTATTTCCGCAACCTTCTGGAAACCGGCGGGCCGGACGCTCTGCGGTGATGCCGGTATCCGCTGCCCCGCTCCCGGCTCCCCGCACGCTGGTGCTGGGGGCCGGCGGCTTCATCGGAACGCGTCTGCGTCATGCTCTGCGCCAGGCCGGGCACGGGGTAGTGGCGTTCGGGCATCCACCGCCCGGCGGTATCGTCCAGGATGAGGGTGACGATTGGCATGTGGCCGATTTCTCCGACCGGGCGGCCCTGGAACGGGCCTTGGACGGTTGCACCCTGGCCTATCACCTGATCGGCAGCACCTCGCCCGCCCGCTCCAACGCGGCCCCGGCGCAGGATGTGGTGGACACGGTGATCGGCACCATCGCTTTTCTCGATGCGGCGGTGGCCGCGGGGGTGAAGCGGGTCGTGTTCGTATCGTCGGGGGGAACGGTGTACGGGGTTCAACCTCATATGCCCATTCCCGAAACAGCCCCCACCGATCCCATTTGCGCCTATGGCATCAACAAGCTGGCGATCGAAAAGTATCTGCACCTCTACCACTATCTGCACGGGCTGGATTACGCGGTGCTGCGGGTGGCCAACCCTTTTGGCGAGGGGCAGATCAGTCGCCGGCAACAGGGGGTGATCGCCGCCTTTGCCGCGGCGGCGGCCCAGGGTGAACCGCTGGTGATCTGGGGCGACGGCAGCATCGTCCGGGATTACATCCACATCGACGACGTGACCGACGCCCTGCTGCGGGCCGGCAGCGTCGCTGATCTGTCCCAGCGGACCATCAACATCGGCAGCGGCGAGGGGCGCAGCGTCCGCGGCGTGGCCGACGCGGTGGAGGCGGCGGTGGGCCGGCGCCTGCCGCGGGATTTCCGCCCCGGACGGCCGGTGGACGTGCCGGCGGTGGTGCTGGACATCACCCGTGCCCGTGAGGTGCTGGGCTGGACCCCCGTGATGCGCTGGGAAGAGGCCATCGCCCGTACCTGCCGCTACCATCAGGATGGAACTCTGCTGCCGACGCTGTAGAGATTTTCGAAAATCCCCAGCAAACCGGTTCGACAGGGGATAAGCCGTGGGGGTGCGATATTTCCCGCGGAAGCGCCGATAATTGCCCTCAACACGCGTGCTGATATACAGTCCTCCCGCCCAGATCCGAATTGGCCCGCGTCGCGGCGATGATGGCGGATCGACCTCTACCAGAGCTTATGGAACGATGATCCCTGTTATCAAAAGCATCTTGCGGTCCTGTCTGCCGCCGTCGGCCTATGCCCAACTGGCAACGGCTTATCGTGCCATGACCAAAGCGGGCGACGTCATGCCGACGGTTCCGGCCCCGGCGGTGGCAGCGGCTCCGGTGGCGGCTCCGGTGGTGGAAGCCCCCGTGCCCGAAGTGTCGGTGTCCACCCTGGCGGCGGGCGTTCCGCTCAAGCCCGGCGATGATTTCGATCTCTCCGCCCCCCAAATGGCGGCGTCACAGGAAATCACGCTGGAGGAAAAGCGCCGGGCCGCGACGGAGAAGTTCTGGCACTACCCTCATGATCTGGGTGACGGGGTGGTGACCAAGCCCTGGTGGGATTGGTTGCCCTATTGGCACAATGTCCGCCGTCAGGCGATCTTTGGCCAGGTCCACGAGATTTTCGGCCCGTCGCTGAAGGGGCTGCGGTGTCTTGACATGGCCTGCAACTCCGGGTTCTGGAGCTTCGAGATGATCGACCGCGGGGCGGATTCGGTCTATGCCTTCGACGTAACCGAACCGATGATCGAAGGGGCGCTGTTCGTCCGCAATTGCCGCAAGGACAAGCCGGAGTACCAGCGCATCGAATTCGATGTCGCCGACTATAATGCGGTGAACCTGCCCGACGACGGCTTCGATCTGGTGCTGTGCCTGGGCATGATGTACCACCTGACCGATGTCTATGGGGTGGCCCAGCGGGTGACCCGTACCACCAAACGGGTGGCCATCATCGACAGCTCGGTTTCCGATCTCAGCGGCGATGTGCTGGAAATCCCGCCGGAGGGCAAGTACTTCTGGATCAGCAAGGGGGAATTCTCCTTCGTTCCCACCCGCGACGCGCTGCGGCGGATCTTCCGCCAAGCCGGCTTTACCAAGGTGACATCCTGGATGCCGGAGGAGGGACATCCCTGCTATAAAGAGTACGGCCCGAACGGTTTCCGCCATATAGTGGTCTGCGAAAAATAAATATTTTGACAAACGGGGGGACCAGGAAAATGATCCCTCCGTTTTCTTTTTGTAAAGATGGAAACCCCAAATGCTTGCCAGTGATATTCTGGTAGTGCACGCAAAGCATGGCATCCTGGTTCTCAACAGGAACGATGAGTATGTCGGTCACTCGATCCTTGCTACGGGGACGTGGTGTGAAAATGAAATCATCGCCCTGGCCCAACTGCTGAGGCCGGGAGATACGGCAATCGAGGTGGGGGCGAATATCGGCGCCCATACCATTGCGCTCAGCGCCATGGTGGGAGACACCGGCCGGATCCACGCCTTCGAACCTCAGCGGATCATCTTTCATCAACTGGTGGCCGCGGTGGCGATCAACGGGCTGACCAATGTCCATTGCCATCACGCCGGCGTGGGGCGGGTGCCGGGAACGGCTCTGGTACCGCCGGTCGATTACACCCAAAAGGGCAATTTCGGGGCGGTTTCGCTGCAGCCGGGCCGCACCACGGCGGTTGCCATGACCGGGCAGGCCGGTGAAAACGTCGATGTGGTCACCATCGACAGCCTGGGTCTGCAAAGCTGCCGGCTGATCAAGATCGACGCCGAGGGCATGGAGCGCGACGTCTTGGAAGGGGCACGGGACACCATCGCCCGCCTGCGCCCGGCCATCTACACGGAATGGGAATACAACCGCGAAGGACCGGAAACCGTCGTGCGGCTGACGGAGATGGGGTACCGGGTCTTCCCCCACTGCTCCCCCGGCAATTACAATCTGTACGCCTTTCCCCGCGAATGGGGGATGGGCCTGCGCACCCCGGAGCTGGCCGTGGTTGACGGAGAACTGGTGGGGTACGCCAACACCATCGTTGAGTGAGGGCGGAATCCGCCCCCATCTCCTCCCGTCGCGTCAGACCAGTTTCAGGGCCTGCATGGTGCGGATGTTGTAATAACGCGGATCGGTCAGGGAATCCGGCAGCTTGCCGGCGGCAAAGGCCGCCACCAGATCCCGCACCGCATCTTCGATGGTGCGGGCGGTGGTGAAGCCCAGTTCCCGCCGGATCTTCTCCGACGAGATATGATAGGAGCGGGGATCGTCGGTGGGGGCGATCTCCATCGTCACCTGCGGGCCGACGACAGCGCGGACGATTTCCGCCAGCCGCATCACCGAATGGTTTTCCAGGCCGACATTGTAAATCCGCCCGTCGATGGCCTCGCCGGGCCATTGCAGGGCGTTCAGGTAGAAGGCACACATGTCATCGATGTGGATGTTGGGCCGCAACTGGCTGCCGCCCAACACCTTCACTCGACCATTGTTGACCGCGTGGTTGGTCAGGATGTTGACGATCACATCCAGCCGCTGGCGGGGGGAATAGCCGCACACGGTGGCCGGGCGCACGGTCAAGGTGGTGAAGCCGGGTTCCCGCTCCTCTTCCAACTCCCGTTCGCACAGGGCCTTGAAACGGGAATAATCGGTCAGCGGCTCCAGCGCCAGATCCTCGGTCACCTCCACTCCTTCCTTGACCCCGTACACCGAGGACGAGGAGGCGTAGATGAACCGGCTGACACCGGCGGCCTTGGCCGCGCGCACCAGCGGGCGGAAAGCGTGGTGGTTGATCGAGGCCCCCAGTTCGGGGTTCAGCTCGAACGACGGGTCGTTGGAGATGCAAGCCAGATGGATCACCGCGTCACAGCCGGTCAGCGCGTCCGCCACCGCCGCCGGGTCGCGCAGATCGCCCTTGATCTCCCGCAGGCCGGGATGGCCGCGCACCGCATCCAGGGCGGTTTCCCCGTAAAGATACAGATCGAGCACCGTGACCCGGTGGCCGGCCTCCAGCAGCTTGGGCACCAGCGCCGCCCCCACATAGCCGGCCCCGCCCGTCACCAGAACCGACCAGTTCCTGTCCGCCATCGTTCCTACTCCGCCGTCCGCTTCAAGGCCCGCCAGCCGGTGCCCAGATCGAGCACGGCGTGGATCAGGGTCAGGTGAAAGATCTCGACGAACCCGTATTCGCCGCTGTCCACGTAGAAATTCACATCGCCCAGCCGGCGCAGCGGGTTGTCCGGAGAAAAGCCGCTGAAGGTGACCACCCCACAGCCGCGCGCCCGCGCCGCCGTCACCGCGCGCAGGATGTTGACCGACGCCCCGGAGCTGGACACCGCCATCAGCACATCGCCCCGGCGGGCGTGAAAGCCGATCTGCCGGGCGAAAACCTCCTCATAGCCGTAATCATTGCCCAGACAGGTCAGGGCGGCGCCGTCGGTCAGCGCCAGGGCGGGAAAGCCACCGTTCTTGGCGTAATCGATGGCGGCATGACTGGCGATACCGGCAGACCCGCCGTTGCCGATGAAAAAGATGCGGTTCTCCCCCGCCGCCAGCCCGTCGATCAGCGCCATCACCCGCCCCATTCCCGCGGCCAGATCCAGCGCGACCCCGTCGGGGCCGGTCACGACGGTCCGCTGGGGCAGGGCCGCCAGGGTGGCGAAATAGGCGCCGAGATCGTGCGCGTCCGGGGGAGCGATCATGGAAGCGGGCCTATTTCAGCAATGCGGTGATGAACTTGACCAGCGGGGCCTTTTCCACCGGCGTGCGGTGGCCGACGATACCCACCTTCAGCGCCCCGGCGGCGTTGCCGAGGAACCCGACCAGCGGCATCGGCACCCCCGCCGCCACCATCGGGGCGGTAACAGCAAAGAAGGCGTCCCCCGCCCCCACGGTATCGACGATGGTGCTGGTCAGGGCCGGTACCCGGCACGGGCCGCCGGTCTCGGCGGCATCGAAACCAACGCAGCCGTGTTTGCCCTGGGTGACGATCAGCCGGGGGCAGTCGATCACCGCCGGCAGGCGCCGCCCGGCGATGTCCGCCATGTCGGAGAACTTGTCACAGGTGGCCAGCCGTGCCTCGTTGCTGTCCAGACAGACGAAATCGGCGCGGGCGTATTTGGTGATGAGGTTGAAGCCGGCGTTGGCGCTGTTGGTCTGGGTATTGACCGCCAGGAAACGCGCCTTGTCCTGCAACACCCGGCGCGCCGCCCCGCTCAGCAGGCCGTGGCCGAAATCGGTGACGATCACCAGATCGTAATCGCCCGCCCGTTCGCTCAGGATGCCGCCCAAGGCGGCGTCCAGATGCTCGGGCATGGGCGAATCGTCCATATGGTAGACTTCGAACAGCTTGCGCATGGAATAGCTGTCGATGAACCGGGCCTTGCGGGTGGTCGGCACATTCTCCCGCCACAAGGCGGTCAGGCCGACGTTGGGGCGCAGATAATCGCGCACCAGCGCCTCATGGCCGTCGGCGGCCCCCAGACAGGTGATGACGTCCACCTGAGCGCACAGGCCGGCGGTGTGGTTGGCGGCGGCAAAGACCCCGCCGGCGAACCGCTCCTGCTCCTGAAACAGGGTGGCGATCATGTTTTCCTTGGGCGACTTGCCCAGGGGGGAAACATAGTTGTATTCGTCGATAATGGCGTCCCCGACGAACAGCACCCGCATGCTCCGCACCGCCTCGACCGCGGCCAGCAGATCATCCAGGCCGCCGCGGCCGCGCAGTCCGTCCAGATAATGCTGCAGCGACGGGTCGTAGACGTTGAGATACTTGTTGATGAGGGTGGAGGAGCTGAAGGTCACATCGTCGGTGAAGACGATGCGCCCGCCGCCGCTTTCCACCGCCTCGCGCTCGGGCGTGATCTTGCCGGTAACGTCGGCGCCGGCATCGGCGTATTCCGATCCCTTGACGTACACATTCGGAGCGATGGAGCGCAGCAGCCCTTCGGCACTGGGCTGGTGGTTGACGGCAACCCAGTCCACATATTCCAGCGCCGCCAGCATCTCCGCCCGCAGATGCTCGGGAAAGGCCGGCCGGCCCGGCCCCTTGTTGACGAAGGCGTCGGCGGTCAGGGTGACGATCAGCACCGACCCCTCCCGACGCGCCGCTTCCAGATGGCGGACATGGCCCAGGTGCAGCAGGTCGAAGACCCCGTGGGCCATCACCACGGTGCGGCCCTCGGCCTTGCTGCGGGCGCTGATGGCGGGGAGGTCTTCCACCGACACGATCTTGCTGCGGGCCGGGCGCACCGCATGTTGCGGCGCTGCGCCGCCGGAGGGAGAGGATGCGCTCACGATGACGGGCGCCCCAGATACTTGAACCAGTCGGCGGTGGCCTCGGCGATGCCGTCGCGGGTCCAGACCGGAGCCTCGCGCCAGTAATCGATGTTGGCCAGCATGATCCGCACTCCCTCCTCGAACGTCACTTGCGGTTCCCAGCCCAGGCGGCTGCGGATGCGGGCGGTGTCGGCCAGGGTGCAGTCCGGTTCCCCGGGCCGCTTGGGCAGGTGGATGACGGCGGTCGCGCCCAGCAGTTCCACCAGCCGGTTGACGCTCTGCGCCTGTCCGGTCCCGACGTTGTAGATCTCGCCGGTCCGGCTGCTGTCGGCGGCCATGATGAAAGCGCGGGCCACGTCGCCGACAAAGGTGAAATCGCGCGTCTGGGTGCCGTCGCCGACCACCGTCAGCGGCTTGCCCGCCAGAAGCTGGGCCAGGAATACCCCGAACACCGCGCCATAGGTGCCGCTGGTGCGCGACCGCGGGCCATAGACGTTGAACAGGCGCAAGGACAGCGCCGGCAGGCCATAGACCCGCTCCCAGTGCATCACGATCTGCTCGCCCAGCATCTTGGTCAGAGCATAGGGGTAGCGGGGATCGAAAGGAGCGTCTTCGGGGGTGGGAAAGCGTTCCGGCAGGCCGTAGCAGGACGAGGAGGCGGTGTAGACCAGCCGCTTCACCCCCGCCGTCTGGGCTGCCCGGCACACGGCGTAGGTGCCGTCCACATTGGCACGGAAATAGGTGTCGGGGTTCTGGATCGACGGCACAATGTCGGCCAGGGCCGCCAGATGGAATACCCGCTCGGCCCCCTCCAGCCCGGCCTCGGCGACACCGGCGGCGGCAATGTCGCCTTCCACCACCTCCAACCCCGGCGGATTGCGGAGAAAGGCGAGGTTGGCGGGGCGGCCGGTGGAGAAATTATCAATCACCCGCACCCGGCGGCCGCGGGCCAGCAAGGCTTCGACAAGATGGCTGCCGATGAAGCCGGCCCCGCCGGTTACCACATCCAGCCCGCTGCCGTGGCGATCCTGCTCTCCATCCTTATCATCCGCTGTCAAAGCCCGTCTCCGCTTGTCTGCGCCGGAGGCGGACTCTTAGCACGACCCTTGTGGGGGTGCAGCGGTTTCGATGACACAATCGCCCCCATCGCCCGCCCGCCGGATTTCCGTCAGGCCAGAATGCGACGGCGCCCGCCGGTGATGGCCCGCAGATGCTCCCGCACCTCGCCGATCACGCTGGCCCAGTCGCCCACACGCGGCTGGCGGTACAGACGCAAGGTGGGATACCAGGGGGAATCCGTGCGCCCCAGCATCCAGCGCCAATCCGGTACCAGCGGGATCAGGGTCCATACCGGCTTGGCCATGGACCCGGCCAGATGCACCACCGACGTATCCACCGAAATCACCAGATCCAGGTTTTCCATGATGGCGGCGGTGTCCGCGAAGCTGGACAGCCGCTCCCCGATGTGCAGCACGTCCGGATGCTGTGCCAGCACCTCGGCATCGCCTGGCCGCATGTCCCTCTGCAACGACACGAACCGCACCCCCGGCTCCCGCAGCAGACAATCCAACAGCGGCAGCGGCAGAGAGCGGTTGTGGTCGTTCTTGTGCTGGGGATTGCCAGCCCAGACGATTCCCACCCGTGGGCTGCCGGCCATGGGAGGCGGCAGCACCGTCCGCCACTGCTCCACCAGTTCGGGTTCGCTGCGGATGTAGGGCAACGGCACCGGAATGTTGGTCAGATCGGTACCGAAATAGAGCGGCAGGCTCATCAGCGGCGCCCAGAAATCCACCTGCGGGAAGGGGTCTCCCTGTCCCACGGTCTGGGCAACGCCGGTGGCGTTGCCCATCAGCCGGACCAGCGGCGCCTGGCAGGTCAGGGCCATCCGTCCGCCCAGCCGTTCGATGAGTTGGCCATAGCGGGCGAAGTGGATGACGTCGCCGAACCCCTGTTCGGTGACAGCCAGCAGGGTCCGTCCCTTCAGGCTTTCCCCCTGCCAGCGGGGCCAGCGCAGATCGCCTTTCATGTCCAGCAGGTTTTCCGCGATGTTGCGCCACTCGTACTCGCGGTAGCCTTCCCGCAGATCCCCCAGCGTCAGCAGCGCCAGCCCGAGATTCTTGTGGGCTTCGGCCTGATTGGGCCGCTCCTTCAGCGCCCGGCGGTAGCAGGAGGCGGCCTCGCCGTACCGGGCTTCATCCAGCAGCAGGTTGCCCAGGTTGCACAGCGCCGGCACATGGGTCGGGGCGCAGCGCAAGGCCCGGCGCACCGCGATCTCCGCCGCGGCGTTGTTGTGCTGCTCACGCTCCAGGGAACTGAGATTGGACCAGATGTCGTCCTGGGCCGGGTCGAGGGCCAAAGCTTGATGGAAGACCGCCTGGCCTTCCCCGTACCGTTCCTGCCGGCGCAGCACCACCCCCAGATTGCCGCGGGCGGGGGCAAAATCAGGAAGCGCCCGGATCACCCGCCGGAACCCCGCTTCGGCCGCAGCAAGATCCCCGGCGGCGAACGCACGCAGAGCGGCCTGAAAATCGGGGGTGTTTACCGGATCGGAAGAGGCGGCGGATGTCATCGGCTAAAGCTCCTGCGGACCGGCGGGCACGGTATCGGCCCAGCAGGGGCAAAGTCAATCGACGCTACGCAACCGGGGGGGACAACCAAACCGGTGGACAAGGCTCTTTGAGGGGGGCGTTTGATTGTGTTTTATTGAGCTATGTCTGCTTTTCACGATCTGCTTTCGGGCGCCTTTGCCCACCATCAGGCCGGACGGCTGCCCGCCGCCGCCGCCGGATACCGCAAGGTGCTGGCAGCCGATCCCGGAAACTCCGACGCCTTGCATCTGCTGGGGGTGGCCGAACGGTCCGGCGGCCCAGCCCTCCGCTCCATACGCCTGATGGAACGGGCGCTGAGCGTGCGGCCCGACCTGTACGCAGCCTGTTTCAACCTGGCCCGCCTGTACCGCGAGCACGGGCGGTCCGGCGATGCCGAGGCACTGCTCCACCGGGCTTGGGCGGTGCAGCCGTCGCTGGAGGCTGCCCAGGGGGTGGCGATGCTGCGTCTGGAAGGCGGGCGTGCCGCCGCTGCGGTGGCAACCCTGTGCGTGGCGGCGGCGCTGGCGCCGGCGGATGGGAATGTGCTCGGCACCCTGGCTCTTGGCCTGAAGCGGGCCGGGACCGCCGCGGAGACGGTGCTGCGGGTCTATGAACGCGCCTGCCGCGCCGCCCCGGACAATGGGGAAAACTGGCTGAACCGCTCCGCGGCTCTGCTGGGCCTGGGGCAGCCCGCCGCAGCACTGGACAGCGCGGTTCGGGCGTGCGTCCTGCGCCCCGGCGATGCCGGGGCGCTGGTCAACCACGCCAACGCCCTGCAGGCCATGGGCCGTCTGGACGAGGCCTTCACCCTGTACGGGGCGGCGATCGCCGCCGATCCGCTCCAGGCCGAGGCGCGAATGGGCATGGCCAACACCGTGTCCCGGCTGGTCCCCCAATGGCACGCGCCGATGATGAACGACGCCGCGCGCAACGACGCCTATGAGGCGGCTCTGCGCCGGGCCGTCGGCCCCGGCACCCATGTGCTGGAAATCGGCACCGGCGCCGGCCTGCTGGCGCTGATGGCGGCGGCGGCGGGGGCGGAACGGGTGACCACGTGTGAAATGGTGCCGGCGGTGGCGGCCACGGCGGCGGGTATCGTCGCCGCCAATGGACAGTCGGGGCGCATCACGGTGATTTCCCGCCGGTCGGACAGGGTGGACGCCGACACTGATCTGGGCGGGCGGGCCGATGTGCTGGTGTCGGAGATTCTGTCCAGCGAGCTTTTGTCCGAAGGGGTTTTGCCCAGCCTGGAGGATGCCCACGCCCGCTTGCTGAAACCGGGGGGGACGGTGATTCCCCGTGCGGGGGCGCTGCGGTGCGCGCTGGTGGGCGGGGAGTTTCTGGAGCAGCATTTCGACACCGCCGAGATCAAGGGATTCCGCTTCCAGGGGTTCCGCCGGCTGGTGGCGCGCCGGGCCTATCTGCAGACCGGGGCCGCCGATTGCACCCGGCTGTCGGCCGTGTTCGAGCCGTTCCATTTCGACCTGACCGGACGGGAATGGACCGCCCCGCAGCAGCGCCGGGTACCGGTGCCGGTTACCGCGGACGGGCGGTGCCTGGGGGTGTTGCAATGGATCCGGCTGGAGATGGACGCCGACACCCTGTTCGAAAACGACCCCGCCGCCCGCCAGCCGGTGTCCGGGTGGCAGCCGGTGGTCTATCTGTTCGACGAGCCGCTGGCAGTACGGGCCGGGCAGACCGTCGTCCTGCGAGCCTGGCATAACCGCAACCAGCCCTGGTTCCTGCTGGAAGGGGTGGCCTGACGATGGGTGGCGGGCCGGCTGCCACGGCGGGGGAAACGGGTTGGCGCGGCTCTTGATTTCCGGCCCTCCCTCCCGCACTTTGCCGTGCTCTTCTGCGGGATCGTCCCGGTTCCCGCGACCGCTCCCCGCCAAGGTTGACCGTTCATGACCCTGCCGCCCCCCTCTTCCCACACCATGGCCGTGCTGGCCCAGGCCCAGGCTTGCATGCAGCGCGGGCAAGCGGCGGACGCCCTGAAGATCTGCGAGCAGTCGCGCACCAACGGCAACGGCGACCCCCAGCTTCTGCTTCAAATGATGGACCTTTACCTGCATGTTGGCCGTCACGAGGACGCCTATCAGGCAGGGTTGAAGGTGCTGGAAGCCGATCCCGAGGACACGTCGGCCCATTTCAACCTGGGTCTGGCCGGGATGCGGACCACCCGCTACGAAGCGGCTTTGGGGCATTTCCAGACGGTGCTGAAACGCGATCCCCAAAACGTGCGGGCGCTGACCAATCTGGGCGGGGTCTATTTCGGATTGGGGCTGATCCAGGATTCCCTGACCCAGTACCGCGAGGCGCTGCGGATCGATCCCAGCCTGGTGGGGATCTGGCAGAACTACATCTCAATCCTGAACTATGACGAGGATGCCTCCCTCTCCTTCGTCATGGACCAGCACCGGGCGGTGGGGGAACGGATGCTGGCCATGGCTGGGCCGCGCCCGGCTTCCTATCCCAACGATCCCCGCGTGGACCGGCGCCTGCGCATCGGCTATCTGTCGGGTGATTTCATCATGCACCCGGCAGCCCATTACGTGGAACCGGTGCTGCGCCTGCACGACAAGAACGCCTTCGATCTCTACGCCTATTCCCTGGCCACGTGGTCCGACCCGGTGACCGAAGGGTTCCGGTCCTGCGTCCCCAACTGGCGCGAAGCCGGAATGCTGAGCGACGACCAGCTTTTCCAGATGATCCAGGCCGACCGGATCGACATCCTGATCGACCTGTCGGGCCACACTGCCCGCAACCGCATCCTGACCGTGGCGCGCAAGCCGGCCCCGGTGGTGGCCAACTGGATCGGCTATCTCAACACGCTGGGCATTCCCGGCGTCGATTATTCCCTGCTGGACCCGCATCTTCTGTCGCCTGGGGCAGCAGCCGGTTTCGTGGAAAAGCCCTGGTGCCTGCCGGAAACCGCCTATTGCTACAACCCGCTGGCCGCACCCCGCAAACCGGCCCCCTCGCCGGTGTTCCGCAACGGTCACATTACCTTCGGCTGTTTCAACAACCCGGCCAAGCTGTCGCGGGCGGCTTTCGCCGCTTGGGGCGAGATCCTGCGCCGCCTGCCCGACAGCCGTCTGATCTTCAAGTACAAGACCTTCGACAGCCCCATGGTGCAAAAGCGTGTGCTGGACGCCATGACCGCCCATGGGGTGGACCCGCAGCGGATCACCTTCCAGGGCTATTCGCCGCTCGGCGCTTTCCTGGACGGCTTCGCCGAAATTGACATCGCGCTGGACACCTTCCCCTACACCGGCGTCACCACCACCATGCATACCTTGTGGGTGGGAACCCCGGTGGTCACCCTGGCCGGTGACACGCCGATGCAGCGGTTCGGACGGTCGGCCCTGCTCAGCATCGGCCGGCCCGGCTGGATCGCCGCCACCCCCGCCGAATATGTCCAGATCGCCGTACGTCTGGCTGATGAGGTGAAAGCCGATCCTGATCTGCGGGGCAAGGTGCAGCGGCGGATGCAATGTTCTTCGATGATGCGGCACGAAGCCTTTGTCCGCAGCCTGGAAACAGCCTACCGCGGCATGTGGGCGGCATGGTGCGCGGAGCGGACGGGCGCCTGACCATCCGCGAGGGAACGCACCCACGAGGTATCGGGAACACGGAAGCGGAGACCATGGGATGAGCACGCCGTCGCAGTCCCCCACCCTCGGCGTGGCCGAAGCCTTCAACATGGCGGCGGGCCTGTTCAACGAAGGGCGGCTGGATGAGGCCGCGCAGGTGGCCGCCCAGATTCTGGCCCAGGCTCCCGGCCACCCGGACACGCTGCACCTGCTGGGGATCGTGCGGCGGCTGAAGAACGATCCCGCCGGGGCGGTGGTTCTGTTCGAACAGGCGCTGCAGCGCAAGCGCACGGCCTCCTTTCTGTCCAATTACGGCTCGACCCTCTTGCAGCTTGGACGCCATGGGGAGGCGGTGGCGGCCATGAGCGCCGCCGCAGAAATGGACGGTTCCGACACCCTCACCCTGTTCAATCTGGGTCTGACCCTGCGGTCCTCGGGCCATCTGGGCGAAGCCGTGGCGGTCTTCGCCCGGACCGGGCGGATCGACCCGCTGCACGCCTCCAGCCATTACCTGCGGGGCATGACGCTGATGGACATGGGGCATTTCGATGCCGCTGCCGCCATCTTCCGCCTGTGCCTGGCCATTGATCCGGGAAACGCCGGGGCCTTGACCGCCCTAGGCTATGCTCTGACGCGGGTCAACCGCCATGGTGACGCCCTGCCCCTGCACCGCCGGGCAGTGGCGCTGGAGCCGTGGCGGCTGGAAAGCGCGGTTCATGCGGTGGACGTGGGACGCTGTTGCCTGAGCTTCGACGTGCAGGACGCGCTGCAGGACGAGTTGGCGCGGTCCCTTGATCTGGTTCTGACCGACAACCCGGAAACGGTGGATTGGAAGCTGCTCAGCAGCGTGCTGTACCGTGACCTGTACCGCCCCCTGCCCGCCCCGGTCCGGGCGCGGGCCGAGCGGGTCTTCTCCAGCCGTCTGGCCGCTGCCGTGCCGGCTCCGGTTTCTTGGCCCGCGGTTTCCACTGGGCGTCCGGCGCGTCTGCGCATCGGCTATCTGTCGTCGCACCTGCGGAACCATCCGATTGGTCAGGTCACCCTGTCCCTGTTCGCGGCCCATGACCGCACCCGCTTCGAGATCCACGGTTTCACCCGCGTGGCCGGGATCCCGGCGGAGGACAGCTACGCCACCGGCCACCGGGCCGGCTTCGACCATGTGCACGACATCGCCGGCCTGTCCGGGCCGGACATCGCCACCCGCATCCGCGCCACCGGCATCGACGTGCTGGTCTATCTGGACGGGCATATGGACAAGGACGGGCTGGCGGCCATGGCCTGCCGCCCGGCGCCGGTGCGGGTATTCTGGCTGGGCCATGCCGGCGGGCTGGGCACCACCGTCACCGATTATCTGATGGCCGACCGGGTGGTGATCCCTTATGGCGAGGAAGACCGCTACGGCGAGGCGGTGGTGCGGCTGCCCATCTGCTACCATTCCGCCGACCGCCATCCGGTCAACCCCGTCCGCCCCCGCCGGGATTACGGTCTGCCCGAGAGCGGCGTGGTCTTCTGCGCCTTCAACAACACCGAAAAGGTGGACGGGGCGGCCTTCGCCCATTGGCTGGAGATCCTGCGCCGGGTGGACGGCAGCGTTCTCTGGCTGTCGCGCAACGGCCAGATGGACGGGTCGGCGCAAAACCTGTCCCGGTACGCCACCCGTGCCGGCGTCGATCCGGCCCGCATCCTGTTCGCCGGGCGGGTGCCGGACAAGGCCGACCATTACGCCCGCCATCTGGCCGCCGACCTTTTCCTTGACACCTGGACCATGAACGCCTCTACCACGGCGCTGGACGCCTTGTGGGCAGGGCTGCCGCTGGTGACACTGGCGGGGAACTGCTTTTCCAACCGGATCGCCTCCTCCATGCTAACCGCCTTGGGGCTGGAGGAGATGATCTGCCCGACCCCGCGGGCCTATGTGGCCATGGCCGAGGCGCTGGCCCTCAACCCCCAGGCCCGGGCCGCCCTGCAGGCCCGGCTGTGGGCCGCCCGCGGCACCGCCTCCCTGTTCGACATGGGCCGCTTCGCCGCCAAGCTGGAAGCCGCCTATGACCGCATGTGGGATCGGTGGCGCCGGGGCGAGAAGCCGGAAGGCTTCACTCTTCCCGAAGCGTAGCTCTTATATCCGCCCCTCGGTCAGCCTCACCCCTTTCCCCCCTGAATTTCGACGCGCCGGCCCATGATGGGGTGAGCTGGTCCCCATTGAGCGAACAGTTTGTCGGCGGCAATAAGCTTGGTTCCGGTTTGTCCTATGCCGCCAATTTCTGATCATCCAGTCGGTGCCGGTAGGCTTCCTCGGGTGTTCTGCCGCCGAGCGCAGAGTGCGGCCGGTCAGCGTTATAGTAATCGATCCATTGCTCGATCCCGGCGCGTGCTTCGCTGCCGGTCTCGAAGGAGTTCAAGTACACACATTCGTATTTTAGCGACCGCCACAGCCGTTCGATGAAGACATTGTCCATCCAGCGGCCGCGCCCATCCATCGATACCCGGATGCCGGCGTCGGTCAAGATCTTGGTGAACCGCGGGCTGGTGAACTGGCTGCCCTGATCGGTATTGAAGATCTCCGGCATGCCGTAACGGGCCATCGCCTCCTGGAGCGCTTCGAGACAGAAATCGGTATCCATGGTGTTGGATAGCCGCCATGCCAGCACTTTGCGCGAGGCCCAGTCCATCACCGCAACCAGATACAGGAAGCCCTTGCGCATCGGGATATACATAATATCCGTGCACCAGACCTGATCCGGGCGGTCGATGGTCATGTCGCGCAGCAGATACGGCCAGATTTTGTGCTCGGGATTGGAAACCGTGGTCTTCGGCTTCTGATAAACCGCCATCAGCCCCATCTTGAGCATCAGCCGGCGAACCCGTTTGCGATTGACTGCGTGGCCCTGGCGCCGCAGATCACATGTCATCTGCCGGCTGCCGTACCACGGCGCTTCCAGGAACTGCGCGTCGATCAGGCGCATCAGTTCGAGGTGCTCCACGCTTTCACCCCGCACCGCCCCGTAGACATGCGATCGGCTGATCGACAACAGCGCGCACTGCCGAACCACCGACAGCGCAGGATGTTTCCGGTCGATCATTTCTCGCCTCCGGCCGGCGCTCATCGACCGGAGGCCTTGCGCAAAAAATCCCGTTCCACCACCAACTCGCCGATCTTCGCGTGCAGTTTCTCGATCTCCACAGCGGCATCCGGCGCCGGCACATCCGTCTTGGCCGAAAACACACCCGCCAACCCCTCCAGCGCCTGCTTCTTCCAGCCATGGATCAGTGTCTGGTGCACCCCGTGCCTCGCCACCAGCTGCGCAATCGTCAATTCGCCGCGGATCGCCTCAAGCGCAACCTTAGCCTTAAAATCCGCTGAATACCGCTTCCGTTGTCCAGCCATAACGTTCGTCCTTCGTTCAGGGCGAACCAAGCTTACCAAACTGTCCGCTCAATGGGGACCAGCTCAGAATATGAGGCAGCCAGGGCTGACCAGCCAGGCGCCTGATCGTCAGGCTACCCCCGCCTTGTAGGCTTGTGACTACATTTTCTGTGGCGGCCTCGCTTTAATGTAGTATTGTAGCATCATCACAATGACTGGAGTGCATAGCATGGGCCGAATGATGTCCAGCAGAGAGTTCAATCAGAATCCAAGCGAAGCAAAGCGAGCGGCCGAGAATGGCCCGGTGATCGTCACCGATCGCGGCGAACCGGCCTTCGTGCTTCTGCGCTACGACACCTATCAGCGATTGTCGGGCGAACAGGGTGGCTCCATTGTCGAGATGCTGCGCCAGGACGACGCCGAGGCCGATTTCGACTTCGAGCCGCCGCGGATCGGCAACATTGCTCGGCCGGCGGAGCTGGACTGATGTTCCTTCTCGATACCAATGCCATTTCTGAACTGCGGCGGCCGGCGCGGGCCAACCCCGGCCTTCTTGCCTGGGCGGGCGGCGTGCCGCTGGCCGACCTGTTCATCTCCGCCATCACCCTGTTCGAGATCGAGTTGGGTGCCGGCCAAGTCGGCCGCAGGGACACCGCGCAAGGGGCGGTGCTGCGCAACTGGATCGACACCCAGGTGATGCCGGCCTTCAAAAGCCGCATACTGCCGGTCGATGCAGAAGTGGCGCAGCGTTGCGCGACGCTCCACGTTCCTGATCCTCGGCCACAGGGCGACAGCCTGATCGCGGCCACCGCGCTGGTTCATCGCTTGACCGTCGTGACCCGGAACGTGCGTGATTTCGAACCGATGGGCGTTCCGCTGCTCAATCCTTGGAGCAGCAGCTGACGCCCTCCAGCCTTTCCAGAAACCGCCCATCTACCCAGGAGCGTCCCATGCCCTCCACCATCACTCTGATCGAAGCCGCCCCTCGGATGGCTGGCGTGATGAGTGCGGCCGGTTGGGAAATCGAGTTTATCGACCTGGACCTCACCCAGCCGAAGGCCATCATCAAGGTAATGCGCGCCGATGGTCGTTGGGTGTTTGCCAACGTCGATCAGATCGGCCGCACCAGCATCGAGCGATTCCAACGTGATCGCTTCCTCGGCAAGGCGCTCAATGCCAAGGGGAGAGTTCCGCTATCCCCGCAGATCAACGATACCTTTCTCGGTCGCGACCGGTTCACGGGCGCCCGTTCGATGCTCCGCGGCCTGACCTCCTACCTCGTCGATAACGCCTTACATCCGGTCACCCTCACCGAGATGCGCGCTAGCTGGGCCCCCGTCATGGCTGTGCCGCTACGCATCGGGAGCGCTGCCTGATCTCCACCAATTCTCACGGCCCCCACTCCACCAACCTGGCTATGGCCCTGGGTGTGCAGAAGGGGGTTCGCCCGTACGCCGCCAAGCTCGGTGTTGCCGGCCGGCTGGACGAGATCGTCGCGCTGATCGGCTCGCACGCCGACCAGCAGGATCGGCAGATTGAAGCACTGGACCGAGGAAATGCAGTACGCCTCTGGTGAGCAGCGCCTTTGCAAAATAGTGAACCGCCCCGAGTTTCTGCGGCTGGTCCGGAAGCGGACCGCGACGCCCCGTAACGTAAAACGCCGCGTTCTTGCTTTGTCCGTTTGGCGCATAAATTTGCCCGTTCTATGGAGCCCCCCTGAAGGGGGCGGTATGACTGGCTTGGCCCTCTATCACCGCGCCCCGGCCCGCAACATGCAGCGGTTCTACCGCCTTGATGTGCAGCCGGACGTAAGCATCCGCTGAGTGCCGCGGTCAGGCCGCTTTCGTCTGCTCGCGGATTGCCTTGCCACTCCCAGGGCAGGAGTTCGCGCAGGAGGGTTTGGGGCATGTCGTTGATGCAGGCGAGCACGTCGGCGAACCTATCCCTTTCCTTTGGTTCGACGCACGCGGGCCACGGCGCCGCGGGCCGCGCGCAGGCGCTCGGTGTAGCGCGCCGGCATCTGCGGCGAGGTCCAGCGCCCGGCCTGCATCAACCCGGCGAGGTCCACCCCGGCGGCCAGCAGGTCCTGGGCGGCGCCGACGCGCAGGGAATGGCCGGTGACGCCGACGGCCAGCGGGTCGGCGGCGGCGGCCCGTTCCGCCACCACCCGGCGCACCGCCGCGGTGCCCATCGCCGCGCCGAAGCCGCGGCGGGCCAGGCTGCGGAAGAGGAACGTCCCTGCCCCGGCGGGGGCGCCGGTGGCTGGATCGGTTGCCGCCTCGATGGCCGCACGCCAGACGGCAAGCGCCGCCATGGCGTCCGCCGACAGCCAGGCCATGGCGCCCGCGCCGGCCTGATCGGTCTTGGAACGGCGGATCAGGATCGTTCCTTCTCCGGGCCGGGCCTCGGGGTCGTCGGGGGCGACGGGTTCCAGATCCTCCCACCGCAGCGCCACCAGCTCGTCGGCGCGCGCCAGGGTGTCGCGCCCAACCAGCAGCAACGCCCGGTCCCGCAGGTCACGCAAGGAGGCCGCGGGATCACCGGCGTCGGGAATCAGGTCGAGGATGCCGGTCAGTTCGGCATCGCCCAGGGGCCGGGCCTGCCGCTGGCGGGCGCCCTGCTCCTGGGTGTGCGCCTTGCGGGCCAGGTGCACCCGCCAGTGGTCGCAGGGGTTGGCGGCCCCGGCGGCGCGGTGCAGGGTGGCGATCGAGCCGAGGTAGCGGGCGACCGTCGCCGGGCGCCGGCTGGCCCCCAGATCATCGATGAAGGCCTGCACGGTCTCCGGCCCCGCCGGCAGCCAGGGGAGACCGTGCTCAGCGCACCAGGTGGCGAACACCCGCGCGTCGGCGCGCAGCGCGCGCAGCGTCGCCGGGGCCAGCGCCCGCCGGGCCAGGGCAAGGTAGTCGTCCAGGCGCCCGAGGAGATCCTCGTCCGGCGGCATCGGCGCCGCCGCGACGGCAGTCCCGGTAGCGGAAGGGGGGGTGCAGAGGTTGGCGAAGCCGGCGGCGGCGTGCCACCACGCCAGGGAACTGCGGTAGCGGCGCAGCGTACTGTCCTTGCGCCCGACGGCGCGGGCGGCGGCGAGAAAGGCGCGCAGGGTGGCCGGTGACGCCGGCAGCGCGTCATGGCCGGCCTGGACGCACCAGCGCACGAAGGTCCGCCCGTCACCAAGCAGCGCCCGGCGGGTCGCCACGGCCATGGGCCGGGTGATGGCGGCGCGCAGACGCTCGACAACTGCGGCGCTCAGCGTGGGCACGAGCGCGAAGGGAATGGCAACAACCGGGGTGGGGGGAACGCACGCGGTTTCGCTCATCAGCGGCGCGCCAGCCAATGCAGGGCCCGTGCCCGGGCCGTCCGGGCGTGCTCATCCCATTCGCCATCGGTGTCCGCAACCGCCGCCAGACGCTCCAGAAAGAGGGTGGCATCCAGGAAGAGGTTAAGGTCTGCGAAGGAGATTATGCCATGGCCGAAGAAGAGACGTGTGACGGCCCGGAGCGCGCCGTCATCGGTTCGGACTCGTTCCGACAGACCTTCGCGGCAGTCCGCATCCCAGCGGTCCAGGTGTTCGGCCAGGAACAATGGCTCCGGTGTGCCAACGTCTGCCAGCAGGCGTCCGTCGCGCCAGCGCGTCTCTACGATGCCAACCAAGTCACCGGCCAGATGCTCAAAGCACTCGGGCGGCAGCCACGCATCGCCAGCACTTCGCCGTTCATGCCCCAACGGGCCACGCTGAAAACCTTGTTCGCGCAGCACCATTGCCACGGCGTCGAGGTGCCCCGCCTCCATCAGTGCGGTCAGCACGCGCTCGCCGAGAGCGGCGGAGACCCCGCACCGCTCCACCGCCTGATTGAGAAACCGGCTGAACCCGCGGCATAGGTCATAGCTTTCGCCAGAGCACTCCGACCCAGCGGCCTTGATATCCCGGGGAACGCTGCCGAGAATCCGCAGGGTCCGCTCGGGGTCGGGGTCGCCGATGTCCCGGTAGAGATCCGCCAGCCGGTCAAGGAAGGGCGTGAGGGACTGATCCGTGTGGCACACCCGGAGTTGCGACCACCTGGCTTCGTCATCGCCTGCGAGGAAGTTGTCGATTTCCGACCGTCCAACGGCGCCGGGCAGCAGGCCGAGACGCAGAACCGTCATCAGCGGACGGTAGCGGCGCAGCCCATCGACAGGCTCCCCATCCTCTGCCCAGGAGCCGCTGCGCAACAGCGGAAACAGCAGTTCCAGCAGGTGGGCCAGCGGCGTATCAGGCTGAACCCCCAACCGCGCGAGCCGATCGGCGGGGCCTGCCCGTTCGTCTTTGGCAAAGGCGTTCCAGTCGATGACGTCTTCCCGGTCCACCGGAGCATCACGCACCACCAAGCGCGGTTGCCGGCGGATCGCCTCGACGGCCGCCGGAGCCTTGGCCAGCAGGACGCAATAGCCAAGCAGACCCAGCCAATCGACCTCGCGGTTGACCATGGGCGCCAGCACCGCGTACATGCCGCACACCCGCCGGCTGTCGCGCGGTGTGGTCAGCAGGCCGTCGGCCACGATGTTCCGGAAACGGGGCCAGCGCGGATCGGATTGCCAGTTGGCCGGTAAGGTGCCGGCCGGGGCCGCGCCTTCGACCTCCGCCGTGAAGAGGCCCCGTATCTCGGAATTCACAGAAACCGGCAGCGGGATCTCCAACTGGACGATCTTCTCCAGATAGGCGCTTCCCCTCTCAGCATTGCCGTCACCAAGCGCCTCGACCACCCGCGGCCGGTCGTAGGCGAGGAGGTAGGAGATGCCGGGAAAGTCGGCGACGGCGCGCACGAGTTGGGCGACGGCACGGACCTCGGCGTCTTCGACCCGGTCGAGTTCGTCGATCAGCACGACGATCGGCACGTCGACGCCGGCCAGCATACCGGCCAGTTCACGGTGCTGCGCCGCCAGAGAGCGGTCGCGGGTCAACAGGGTCTCAGCCACCTTGGCAGCGCCGGCCGCGGCCGTACCGGCACCGGGCACCATGCTGAACAGGGCGGCGGCGGGTGCCAGATCTTTGGCGTAGCCGGCCAACTTGGCGCCCAAATCCTGCAACCTGCCACCAGTCTGGCCGTCGGAGGTGCCCACCGCGTTGATCGTAGCCTGCAACTCGGCAAAGAACTGGGTGATGATGTCGTCGCGGCCGGACACCAGCCAGGGATCGAAACGCACCACCACGGCGCCGACGGCAGCGTGCTGCTGCTTAATCTCCGTTTCCAGCAGGTTGAGCAGGGAGGACTTGCCGCTGCCCCAGGGACCGGTGAGGCCGACCACAACGCCGCTGGCCCGGGCGATCGTCCTGCCGTCGACGGCCTCCTCGCGGACCAGGGCGCGGGCGAGGCGGGCGACGAAGCCGTCGCGGCCCAGGCGGTCGTCAGCGGGATCGGCGATCGGGCGGTCGGGGCGGTGGCTCACGGGGGGCGTTCCGGTGGGTTGAGCGGCGCCGTCCACGGTAGCCGAAGCGGACGCCGCCGCCAAGGCCTGATAATAAACAGCCGATAGCTATCAAATTATCGTGTGTTTATTGAAACGTGGGCTTTCCCACCTGCCGATGTCGGTGCTGTTAACAAAAATCACTGCAATTGGTTAATCTGGCGTGGTTTTTCCGGAGCCGCCATGCACGTCCTTGCCCTTCTCCCCGCCCTGCTCGCCGCCGAACGCGCCCTTGGCCGCCTCGACCAGGCCCTCGCCGACCCGGCATCGCGCCGGCGCCTAGCCGCCGATGCCGCCCGGCGCTCGGCGGCGGCCCTGATCCGCCTTGACGGCCACCGCCTGGACGCCGATGACTTCCAACGCGCCCTGGCAGCCCCGGAGCACGCCCGCGGCGAAGCCGCCCGCGCCGCCCTGCTGGTGCCGCTGTTCACGCAGTTGCCACGCGGCCTGACCGCCACCGTGCCACCGGAGCGCAGTGTCACCCGCTACGCCCCCTGTCCGACCGCCGAGGTGTCTCCCACCGATGTCGTCGCCGCGGTGCGGGCGACGATCACCGCGCTGGAGGCGAACAACCTTGAGAGCGGCGACGATCCAGAAGACGCTGAAGGCGACGAGGCCGATACCGTCTCGCCGCCCCTGACGCCCTGGACCCGGCCCTGGCTGGACGAACTCCACCGGCGCTGGAGCATCGCCCAGGGCGGCCACCCGGCGGGCATGGGCGAGGCCAGGGCCGCCGATGCCGGTCTGGCGCTGGAGGCGGTGGCCGAGGCCCTGGCGTCAGGGCCGGGCCTGCTCGGCGCGGCATCAGCAATCCGCGTCCTGGCGCGGCGACCCGATCCGGGGACACCGGAGCGGCGCGGCGATGACGATGATGCCGCGGTCACCGCCCTGCGGGTTCTGGCCGCGGCGGAACGGCCGGCGGCCTCGTGGTGGAGCGTGGTGGTGTGGCTCGCCGCCCCCGCCCTGATCCGCGACGCCTGCCGCCTGCATCATGCGTGGCCGGCGCTGACGGTGGCGCTCGCCCGCGACGTCACCGGCTACCGGCTGGCATTGGCCGGGACCGAAAGCGCCTGGACGCGCTGGTTCCTCGACACCATCCCCGACCTGGTGGCCCATGAACTGGAACGGCTGCGCCATCTCGCTGTGATTCAGGAGCACTGGGAGGCGCGGCTGGCCGCCACGCCGCGGCGCAGCAGTTCCCGCTTACCCGACGTGCTGGACTGGCTCCACGACCGCCCAGCCTTCACCATCAGCCGGGTGGCCAGCGAGCTGAAAAGCCGCTGCGGCCTGTCGCTGCGCGGCGTGCATCTGCTGGTGGAGCAGCTCGCCAAGGCCGGCGTCGTGCGCGACATCGCCGACCGCGGCGGCGAGCGGGTCTGGGCCTGCGACCTCAGCTTCCTGCCGCCCGGCCGTTGAGCCGAGGGAAGGAGCGCGCCCACGGGCCACTGAGGATGTCCCCGTTCCCCGGACAGTCGGATAAGCTTGGTTCGCCCATCAGAAAGGAGGGCCCCGATGACGGGAAAACAGAAACGGTATTCGGCGGAGTTCAAGGCGAAGGTGGCGCTGGAGGCGATCCGGGGCGAGCTGACGGTGTCGCAACTCGTGGCCAAGCACGGAGTGCACCAGACGCTGATCAATGCTTGGAAGAAGCAGGCCATCGAGGGGATGGCCGGGGTGTTCTCCGGCAAGGCGGAGGCGGCCGAAGCCAGCCATCAGGGCGAGGTGGAGAAGCTGCACGCCATGATCGGGCAACTGGTCGTGGAACGCGATTTTTTGCGCAAGGCCTCTGGTCGATGAGCGTCGGTCGGAGGCGGGAGCTGATCGAGCCGGAGTATCCGCGCTTGTCGATCACGCAGCAGTGCGCGTTGGTGTCGCTCAGCCGCTCCAGCTACTACGAGCCGGGCAAGGGCGAGTGTGCTGAAAACCTGGAACTGATGCGGCTGATCGACGTGCAGTTCCTGGAGACGCCGTGGTACGGCAGCCGGCAGATGACTCGTCATCTCCGCCGGCACGGGCATGCGATCAATCGCAAGCGGGTTCGCCGCCTGATGGGGCGGATGGGCTTGCAGGCCGTCTACCAGCGTCCGAAGACGACGGTGCCCCATCCGGAGCACAAGGTCTGGCCGTATCTGCTGCGTGACATGACTATCGACCGCCCAAATCAGGTGTGGTGCGCGGATATTACCTACATTCCCATGCGCCGCGGCTTCCTGTACTTGGTAGCTACGCTGGCCCTTCGGGCTCGCGGTGATGGACTGGGCCTCGCGCCGCGTGCTGGCCTGGCGGCTCTCGAACACCATGGACGTCGAGTTCTGCCTGGAGGCGGTGGAGGAGGCGATGGCGCAGCATGGGCGGCCGGAAATCTTCAACACCGACCAGGGCAGCCAGTTCACCAGTCCCCGCTTCACCGGCCTCTTGACGGCGGCCGGCATTCGGGGGGCGATGGATGGGCGTGGCCGCTGGATGGACCACGTCTTCATCGAGCGGCTGTGGCGATCGCTGAAGTACGAATGCGTCTACCTGCAGGCCTTCGAGCTAGGCAGCGAGACGCGGGCCGGCATCGGCCAGTGGATCGACTACTACAACGCCGACCGGCCGCACTCCGCGCTCGGTGGTAGAACCCCGACCGAAGTCCACCAGGGTATCCCGGTCGGGATCGGATTGGCGGCATGACACGGACCTGAACCAAGCTTATCCCTGCCGCAAAACTGTCCGGGGAACGGGGACCTCCTCACCCTCGTGCTGGAACACCACCCGAACCACGCGTTCGCAGACTTCAGAAGCGTATTGGTATGATGCCCCCATTTGCTCAAGAAACGGGGCCTCAGGAAAACCCGAGGCGGTTTCGTCACCCATAGATCCGATGCACCTGCAGGCGGAACTCATCCCGCTCGGTGCGGATGAAGCGTCGGTACGGTTCGAACATGGCGCTGTGGGTGGCGAAGTCGGCGATGCAGGCACGAATCTTGGCCACCACCGCCGACAGGCTGGTGTCCTGGCCGAACTTGTACTGGTCGTCAATGGGCAGGTCGGCGAAGAAATCCGCCGCCCCCCGCCGTCCGGTCAGCACGACGCAACCGGAAATCGCGGCTTCACGCGGGATGCGGTCCTTGCCGGGATGCTCGCCGAAGTCAATGTAGACCTTCGATGTCAGCAGCAGTTCCTGAACCTGGTCGGGCTGCAGCCCGGAGATCGGCACCCACTCCAGATCCGGGGCGGCGGCGATCAGAAGCTGGACCACCTCCCACCCCTTGCGGGGGTTATAGAGCACCTGATCCTTGCGCTCGCCCGCGGGCCGGGCCGGCTGTTCGAGAAAGTTGGTGCGGGTGTAGTCGAACAGGCGGTGGCATTGGGTGATGCCGTTGCGGCGCAGGAAATCCTCAGCATAGGCCGACTGCACCAGATGGGTCAGGGGCAGGTTGCGCACCCCTTCCATGCCACCCATTCCTTCCAGCAGGTGAAGCGCGTTGTTCACGCTCAGCCACCACAGATGCTTTTGCATCCGGGAACCCAGCCGGTGGAGAAACGGCAGCGCCTCGGGGAAAATCAGGATGTTTTCCGGCTTGTCCTCAATGACCAGGGCCTCGCGCGTGCCATAGATCCCGTAGGCTTCCGGCATCTTGCCCTTGACGTCGGGGAAGGAAAACCGGTTAGACAGCAGCGGGCCGGTGCTGTCATGCACGACTTTGCAGATCTCCTGGGACAGGTATACGACATTGGCGTCGTGCCCCTGGGCCAGCAGCTCGCCCGCCAGCTGATGGATCGCTTCTGGGCCGCCGGTTTGCAGACCGGCGGGGCACAGCAGGTAGATCGTCCGCGGCGGGGCCGGTGTGAGGCCGGGGCTGTGCGTTTGTTTGTGAGAAGGTTCCATATCCATGGACGGTTCGTTTCGTTATGTCGTGGCCGGGGCTGGTTTCTTCGGTGCCGTGGTGGCGCGGCGCATTGCCGAGGAGCTGGATGAGCCGGTGCTGATCGTGGAGCGGCGATCCCACATCGGCGGCAACTCCTATTCGGAAACCGACGCCCGCACGGGCATCGAGGTCCATCGTTATGGCACACACCTGTTCCACACCTCCAACGAGGCGGTGTGGACTTTCGTCAAACGCTTTTCCAATTTCAACAACTACCGGCACCGTGTCTTCACCCGCCATCGCGGGCGGGTCTACACCATGCCGATCAACCTCCAGACCATCAACGCCTTCTTCGGGCTGGACCTGACTCCATCCCAAGCCCGGGCCTTCATCGCCGAACAGGCCAC
Source organism: uncultured Rhodospirillaceae bacterium (assembly GCA_937927415.1). Lineage (GTDB taxonomy): Bacteria > Pseudomonadota > Alphaproteobacteria > Azospirillales > Azospirillaceae > Azospirillum. The sequence goes on along the minus strand of CALBDS010000002.1, from coordinate 52,743 downwards.
CGCCGGCGCCATCGGCGAACCGGCCAATCTGGAGGAGAAGGCCATCTCCCTGATCGGGCGTCCGCTGTACGAGGCCTTCGTCCGCGGCTACACCGCCAAGCAGTGGGAAACCGATCCCACCAACCTGCCTCCCGATATCATCACCCGGCTGCCAGTGCGCTTCTCGCGCAATGATTTCTACTTCTCCGACCTGTACGAAGGGCTGCCGCTGGACGGTTATGCCGCCCTGTTCACCCGGCTGCTGGACCATCCGAAGATCACGATCCGGCTGGGCTGCGATTTCTTCGCCGTCCGCGACAGCCTGCCCGCCGGGGCGACGGTGATCTACACCGGCCCGATCGACCGGTATTTCGATTACCGCTGCGGACGGTTGGGATGGCGGACGCTGGATTTCGAAACCGAATCCCTGGATGAGGACGACCACCAGGGAACGGCGGTGCTGAATTATGCCGACACCGACGTGCCCTATACCCGCGTCCACGAGTTCAAGCATCTGCACCCCGAACGCCACCACGACGGGCGCACCACGATCATGCGGGAATATTCCCGTTTCGCCGGGGTTGACGACGATCCCTATTACCCGATCAACACCCCTGCCGACCGCAAGACCTACGATGCCTACCGCGCCCTTGCCGACGCGGAAGAGGGAGTATTCTTCGGCGGGCGGCTGGGCAGCTATCGCTATCTGGACATGCACCAGGCCATCGGAGCCGCCTTCAAACTGTTCGAGCGGTTGGCCGCGCGGCACCGGGGCGGCTGAACCGCCGCGGACCGCCCCCTTGCGGCGAGCACCATCACGTTGTATCCGCCTTTGTCAGCCCCGCCCGCCCCCAACCTGGACCGCCTGATGCGCTATCTGTTCGTTCACCGCAACGCCCCCGCCCAGTACAAGCACATCATCCGCATCCTGGCAGCCGATCCCAACAATGAGGTGGTGGTCATCAGCCAGGACAACGGCCGCCCCATTGAAGGGGCGCGGCGCGTCTACTACACCCCCAAGCCCGCGGATGGGGCGCCCCATTACCATCTGCGGACCACCGACGAGGCCATGCGCTTCGGTCAGGCCGTGATGGAGGAGGCTCGCGCGCTGAAGGCGTCGGGCTTCACCCCCGACCTGATGGCCGGGCACAACGCCTGGGGCGAGACACTGTTCCTGAAGGACGTCTGGCCCAACGCTCCGCTGCTCAGCTATTTCGAGTTCTTCTACGAACCCCGCGGGGCCGACACCGGCTTCGACCCGGAGTTCGGCGCGTCTTTCGACGATTTCCCCCGCACCCGCATGATGAACACCGTGAACCTGCTGGGGCTGCAGGCAGCGGATTGGGGGCACTCGCCGACCTTCTGGCAGCGGGACCGTTATCCCATCCTTCACCGTCCCCAAATCTCGGTCATTCACGAGGGCATCGACACCGACGTCATCGGCCCCAACCCCCGCCGGAAGCTCCAGCTTCCCGACGGCAGCGCCGTGGGGTTCGGCGATGAGGTCATCACCTTCGTCTCCCGCAGTCTCGAGCCTTACCGGGGCTTCCATATCTTCATGCGGACCCTGCCGGAGATCCTGCGGCGGCGGCCCAAGGCCCGCGTCCTGATCGTGGGCAACGACGATGTGAGCTATGGTTCACGACTGGCCGGCGGCGTCACCTTTCGCGAGGCGCTGCTGAAGGAACAGCAGGGGCGCATCGACCTCAGCCGGGTGCATTTCCTGGGCTGGGTGCCCTATGACGTCCATCTGGCGATTTTGCAGGTGTCGGCAGTCCATGTCTATCTGACCTATCCCTTTGTCCTGTCCTGGTCGATGATGGAGGCCATGGCCAGCGGGTGCGTGGTGGTCGGATCGGCAACCCCCCCGGTGATGGAGGTGATCCGCGACGGCGACAACGGGTTGCTGGTGGATTTCTTCTCCTCCCGCCAGATCGCCGACCGCATCGATCAGGTGCTGGATGATCCGACCCACATGGCGGCGATGCGGGACAAGGCCCGCCAGACCATCATCGAACGCTATGACCTGAAGCGGGTGTGCCTGCCGCGGTTCCTGAAGCTCTTCGACGATCTGCTCCACCGCCGCCGCCCCCCCGCCGACGCCACACCGGGCGGCGGGCACATCATCACCTACAGCCACACCCTCTCCTTGGCCACCCAGGCGGAGCGCGACGGCAATCCGGCGGAGGTGGCACATTTGTGCCACCGGATTCTCAGCCAACAGCCCGCCAGCACCGAAGCCTGGATGCTGCTGGGCCGCCAGCGGCTGGCCGTGGGGAAGGGTGACGCGGCACTGGCCGCCCTGCGCCAGGGGGTGAGCCTGCTGCCCGACCATCCCGCCACCATGACCGAGATGGCCACCGCGCTGGAGCGTCTGGGCCAAGCGGACGACGCCGCCATCATCCGGCAGCGCATCGCCCGGATCATCCCCGCCTGAAGCACCCGGCGGGTCAGAACGCGGTCAATACCGGGCCGCCCTGGACGGCCATGCTCTGGGTCAGGGCGAACAGCGCCCGGACCTGGGCGCGGGTGTCCAACAGCACACAGCGCAGCGGGTTCGGCCCGGCTTCACCCTGGGGGACGGTGGCATGGTGCTTGCCCAGGAAACGCTGGGCCTGCTTCACCCACGTCTCGTCCATCCGCCCGGTGGATGCGTGGACGATCCACAGATCATGGCACACCGCCAGCCGGTAGCCGGCGCGAAAAGCGGAATAGGTGAAGTCCATGTCGTAGAGGTGAAAACCGTCGAACATCTCCTCGTCGAAGCCCACCGCCTCCACCACCGCTCGGCGGGCGGCAAGGAACAGCCCGTCCAGCGTGTGGACCGCCGTTTTCACCGGGCCATCGACCCGGTAAATATCCACCCGGTAATGGGCCGGGTTGCGCATCAGATGCGCCACCTGTCCATGCTGGTGCGGCCAGCCGGAATGCAGCCACGATGCCCCCCGGTGATAATCCGACCCCACCGCGCCGATGATGTCGAACCGCTCCATATGGGCACGCAGTCGGGTTTCGAAATCCGGTGCCAGGATCTCGATATCGTCGTGACAGAAGACCACGATGCCGCCGCTGCTCTGGGCAAAGCCCCGGTTATAGCCCTCACACAGGGACCGGGCGTCGTGGATGCCGATGATCTCGTAATCGCTTCCATCCAGCAGGGCGGCGAAATTGGCGGTGACGCGGGCGAATTTCTCGGGGTTGATGCTGCAGATGACGATGGACAGCCGCTCGCCCGCCTGGGGCCGGTCACTGCGCACCACCGGGCTGTCATCCGCCAGGGCGGGATCGTCCAAAAGCTGGTCGCCGATCAGGTTGAACATGGCCTGACGGATATCGTGCTGATCGGGGTTCAGCACCAGACTGCGCCGGTAGGACGCAATGGATGCCGCCCGCCGCGACGGGCGCATCTCCGCCGTGTTCAGGGCGCTCAGCACCGCCCCCAGCCAATTCCACGCATGGGCATCATCGGGCTGGACGGTGGCCCACTGTCTCAGCGCCTCCTGTGCATCGCCATAGCGGCAAAGCTGGATCAGCACGCTGCAGCGGTTGAGCCACGCCCCCGCCCGGTCCGGCGCAATCCGCAATGACCGCCGTACCAGCGTCTCCGCCAGCTCCGCATCGCTGTAGCGACGTTGAGCCATGCCATAAAGCTGCCAAGCCTCGGCATTATCCGGTGCCAGAGCCAGAACTTTCCGGTACAGAGGAATCGCTTCTTCGAACCGGGCATCCCGGTGTCGTTCAAAAGCGCGGTTCAAAAGGTCGCTGACGGTCATGCCCGCCCCCATAGCAGATCCGCCCAATCCCGGTCCATCCTGTGAATCATCCCAGCCGCTTTTCCGTATCGGCCATGATCCGATCCTGCGGACGGCGGGGGATCTGATCATCCTGGCCGCCCAGCTTTATCAACATGGACACGCCGCAAAAGCGGAGAGCCTGTACTGGCGGGCGTTGATCGCCGACCCGGCCCATCCTGTGGCCCTGCTGCATCTGGGGGTGCTTGCTGGGCGGGGCGGTCATGAAGCCGCCGGGCCGCTGGTCCGGCGCAGTCTGGTCGTCGGGCCGGGACAGGAAGACGCCTGGTACGTGCACGGGAACACGCTGTTCAGCCAGAACCGCTATGCCGAGGCGATCACCGCCCTGCGCACCGCCGCCGCTCTGCATCCTGGTTTCGTCGATGCCTACAACAATCTCGCCTGTGTCTACCTGTCCGACGAAAATGCGGTCGAGGCCAGCCGGGCCACGGACCGCGCTCGGCACCTGGCCCCTACCTTCACCCTGGCGCAGCATAACCGCTGCATGTTCAGTCTCTACCACGGCGACCTCTCCCCCACCGCCGTCGCCGCCATTCACCGGGCTTATGCCGCCAGCCTGCCGTCCCTGGCCCCTGCGCCGCACACCAACACGCGCGCCCCCGAGCGGCCGCTGGTGATCGGCTATGTCTCGGGCGATTTCCGCCAGCATGTGGCGGCGGAATTTCTCGAACCGGTTCTGGCCGCCCACGACCGCCGCCGGGTGCGGGTGCACGCCTATTCCGAAACCCCCAGCCCCGACGCGGTGACCGAACGCATCCGCGCCCTGGTGGACGTCTGGCGCCCGATCCGCGGCCTGAGCGACGAACAGGCCGACGCCCTGATCCGCGCCGATCAGGTGGACATCCTCATCGACCTTGCCGGCCATTCCGCCCACAACCGCCTGCCCCTGTTTGCCCGCAAGCCGGCCCCGGTTCAGGTCACCTGGCTGGGCTACCCCGCCACCACCGGCGTCCCGGCCATGGATTACCGCATCGTCGATGCCGTCACCGATCCCCCCGGCATCGCCGACGCCCTGGCCAGCGAGGCCCTGGTCCGGCTGGAGCATGGCTTCCTGTGCTACCGTCCCCCCGCCGAGGCCCCGGCGGTGGCGCCCCTGCCGGCCTTGGCCACCGGCACCGTCACCTTCGGCTCCTTCAACAACCTGCTGAAGACCACACCGGAAACCCTGGCCCTGTGGGGACGCCTGCTGGCCGCGGTGCCGAACAGCCGGCTGCTGCTGAAAAGCCGCCCCCTGGCCGATCCCGATGTGCGGCGGCGGGTCGCCGCCCGTCTGACCGCCGCCGGCGCCGATCCCGGGCAGGTGGAGCTGATTGCCTGGACACCCGATGCCGCCGGGCATCTGGCGCTCTACAACCGCCTCGACATCGCGCTGGACCCCTTCCCCTACAACGGCACCACCACCACCTGCGAGGCCTTGTGGATGGGGGTACCCGTCCTGACCATCCTGGGCGACCGTCACGCCGCCCGCGTCAGCGCCAGCATCCTGGGCGGGCTGGGCCTGAATGACTTCATCGCCGAGGGGCCGGAGGATTTCCTGATCCGCGGCCAGAGGCTCGCCGCCGGCCGGCCGGCCCTGGCCGCCCTCCGCGCAGCAATGCGCCCCCGCATGATGGCCGCACCCCTGTGCGATCCCCACGGCTTCACCCGTTGCTTCGAAACCGCCCTGCGCGCCATGTGGTCCCGCTGGTGCGCAGGAATGCCGGCCGCCGCCTTCCTGGTCCGGAGGCGCTGAGCCTCCGGGGAAGGGGGCGGATCAGCCGCAGGCCGACATCAGGTCTTTTTGCTTTTCCACCGCCAGATGCCAACGCCACGCGCTGCGAACGATGGCGTCCAAATCGGTATGGCGCGCCCGCCACCCCAGAACCTCTGCCGCGCGGGCCGGCTGGGCGACCAGCTCCGGCACGTCGCCGTCGCGGCGGGGGGACTCCGTCATGGGAACCGGCTGTCCCGTGACCCGGCCCACCGCATCGACCAGCTCACGCACCGACGTGCCCCGGCCCGTGCCCAGGTTGAAGGCCGCCGTCTCCCCGCCGTTCAGCAAATAGTCCAAGGCGCGGACATGGGCTTCGGCCAGATCCTCCACATGGATGTAGTCGCGGATGGCCGTTCCATCCGGCGTCGGGTAATCGGTGCCGAAGACATGGAACGCCGGTGCCCGCCCCATGGCCGCCAGGATCGCCAGGGGAAGGGCGTGGGTTTCCGGGGAATGCCGTTCGCCGATTTCACCGTCGCGGTCGGCACCGCAGGCATTGAAATAGCGCAGCGCCACCGACCGCAACCCATGCGCCGAACCGGCATCACGCAGAAGCTGTTCCACCATCCATTTACTGGCGCCATAGGGGTTGGCCGGGGCCTTGGGGTGGTCTTCATCCAGGGGCAGGCGCACCGGAGCGCCATACACGGCACAGGTACTGGAAAAGACGATCCGCCCCACGCCATGCTCCTTCATGGTTTGAAGCAGACTGAGGCTGCCCCCGACATTGTTTTCATAGAAACGCAGGGGATCGCGGACCGATCCGCCCACATCAATGTAGGCGGCGAAATGCAGGACGCAATCGGGGCGGTAATCCTCCATGGCCGCAGACAACCGGCCGCGGTCCCGCAGATCCCCAATCACCAGCGGCCCCCACCGCACGGCGTCGCGGTGGCCGTGTTCAAGGCTATCATACGTCACCGGTGTGTGGCCGGCGGCAGCAAGCTGTTTGCAAGTGTGGCTGCCGATATAGCCCGCGCCCCCAGTGACCAGAACAACCGCCATGATCGCATCCTTTTGATAGGCGTCACAAACGCCCAACCATACTCAAGCCGATTGGAATTGGCACGCGAGCTTGTGAATTACGACCCAAATCGATTGAAGGGTAACAGTGGAATCAAGGCGAGCAGGACGGCTTGAGCATTCCTCTTGCCGTCAGCACCGTCATTGGGCAAAAAAGCGGCTGTCCAGCCAGGGATCGTCGGCGGTCCCGGCGGACCGGTCAGACAAAGTTCTGACCGGTAAGATGTCTGGCAGCGAAACGGCATCCGACCACCCGCCCGCCCCGCCACCTTTCGAAAAGAACCCCGAATGAAGCGCCTGCTCATATCTAGCCCCAAAGGGGGATGCGGTAAGACTATGATATCGCGCAACCTTGCGGTGGCGGCGGCCCTCGACAAGCTCAAGGTGGCGACCCTTGACCTTGATCCCCAGGCCAGCCTGACCCGATGGTGGAACCGCCGGGCGGAAGAGCGCCCGCCGATCGTTCACTATCAGGGCACCATGCACGACGCCCAGGCGGCGGTAGAAGAGATCACCGGCCACGACCTCCTGGTCATCGACACCCCCACCGCGGTGGAGGAATACCCGAACGGGATGAAGTCGCTGATCCTCAGCGCCGATCTGGTGCTGGTCCCCACCAAACCGACGCTCGACGATACGGATTCCACCATGGAGTGGATGACGATGCTGCGCAGCTACGGCCGCCCGGCAGCGTTCGTCCTCAACATGGCCAAGCTCAGGGCACGGTCGCTGAACGAGACCAAGCGCCGGCTGAACACCGTCGGGCGGATCTGCCCCATCGAGATCGCCGAGCGCGAGGACATGCACCGCATCGGGGCCGAGGGGCTGGGCATCCTGGAGGTCAGCCGTCACCCCGGAGGGGAAGAGATCGCTGGCGTCTGGCAGTTCGCCCAGAACGAGATGAAAGGCTGATCGCCATGGCCTTTACCCCCGTCAGTCGCGGCAAGGTCGCCGACATCCGCATCGACCGTATCGAAAACGCCGAAATCACCCTGAAGCGCAGGGAAGACTTCATCCGTGAAATCTCCAAGCTGTGGCAGGACACCTATAACCGTTTCGTCCTGATCGGGCGCTATCTCAACCAAGCCAAATCCACCCTCCCCCATGGGGAGTATCAGACGATGATCGAGCGGGAACTGCCGTTCGGCGTCAAGATCGCCCACCAACTGCGGACGGTCGCTGACGCCATCGATCACAATGTACTGCCGGTGGAACGGCTGCCGCACAGCTATTCGATCATCTATCAGATCACCACCCTGGACGAGAATGAACGTGCAATGGCGCTTCAGGCCGGCGTGATCCGGCCCGACACCACGCGGGCCGAGGTGATCCGTTTCAAGCGCAGCATCCGCGCCACCCCCGACAGCCGCCGCGCCGCCCTGGAAGCCGAGCGCAAGCGGCTGCTGACGGAAATCGCCGCGCTGCAAAAGCGCCTTCACGCCGTCGAAGAGGATCTCGGCATCACCGACATCGATATCGACGCCACCCCCCTGCACGGCGCATAAACCGGAGTTCGCCATGATGACCCCGCCCTCCCCATCCGGGCGCCCCTTGAACGTGGTCTGGTCCCGCCAGGGCATCACACTGGTTCTGGAAAGCTACTTCATCCACGACTGTCTGATGGCGGCCACTGGACGCCCGTTGAAGGTGCATTTCTGGCACGAACCGCAGGAACGTCCGTTTCTGGATGACATGGTGGTGGTCATGCTCGGCCCTGACGACACCGGCTATCTCGCCGAATGCCGCCGCCGGGGATGCCGCAATCTCACCCTGTTTCATTTGGGCGACGAAAAGGGGGAATTCGATCTCGGTTTCTATACCCACGCCGACCGGGTGATTCGCAACTACTTCTTCCCCCACATCGTCGGTGCCATGACCTCGGGTGCCGGAACGCCGGTGGTCTGGATGCCCAACGGCTACCGTACCGGCATCGGCCCGCGCGGGACCAGCGGCCTGCTGCCGGCCAGCCAGCGGGACATGACCGGCTTCTTCTCCGGCATGATCCACGGGGATTCGGCTCCGGCCCGGCAGGCGATGATCCAGGTGATCCAACAGCGCAACCTGCCCTGCAGCCTGTTCGGCTCCCGCTCGTTCGGGGGGGGCTTCGGGCCGTCAGAATACGCCCTGCGCCTGGAAAACAGCGTCTTCGGGCTGGTTCCCATGGGCAATTCGGTGGAAACCATCCGGTTGTACGACTGCCTGGAACTGGGCACTATCCCGATCATGCTGCAGGCCGAATTCCTCACCCACCCCCTGGCCTTGGGCGGTGTGCCCTTCCCGGTGCTGGAGCGGTGGGAGGATCTGGAGCCGCTGCTGGCCCCTTACCGGGACCGGAACGATCCCGCCGCCGCCGCCCGGCTGGACGCGCTGCAAACCCGCGTCATCGCATGGTGGAGCGGAATCAAAGCGGCTAAAATCGCCGAATTGTCCCGGCTGTTGCGGACGGCGTAAACATTCTGCGGCCCTTTTTTTGCCTAAGCATTCATTAAAATTTCATTCCAAGACTGGAGACTCGCCAAGTCTCTCTCAGCGTGGACATACCGGCATCCCGAAGCACCATTATCGAACCATCGGAATGCTGGTTGCCGAACCATAAAATCACCGTCAAGAGGCGCGAAGCGAGTGGCTGATACTTTGATTGGCAGCGTCGTCGGCTCGGTCGTCACCCTGAGCGAAGGCGGCCAAACCGCAATCATCAGTGAGATCAGCACGCTCTATGGCAGTGCCGGGGCCGATTTCATCGAGATCAGCGGTCCTTCCACCCTGACCGTCAGCGCAGTGGAAACTCTGCTGGGCAGCGCCGAAACCGACATCGTCACCCTGGGCGACGGCGGCAACAGAACGGTCATGCGCTGGATCGACACCCTGACCGGCGGCAGCGGCGGCGACTTCGTCGAGCTGGGCAACCTCGGCAACACCATGACGGTGTCGAAGATCGAAACCCTGCTGGGTGGGACCGGCACCGACGTTATAACCATCGGCAACCTCGGCGCCACCATGGTTGTCCGTTGGTTCGACACCATCCAGGGCGGGGGCAACAGCGATTTCGTCCTGCTGGGCAACCTGGGCAACACCAGCGTGGTGTCGGACGTGGAAACCCTGCTTGGCGGGACCGGGGTGGACATCATCACGCTCGGCAACACGGGCAACACCGTCGTGCTGCGCTGGCTGGAAACCCTGTACGGCGGAACCGGAACCGACGTCGTCATGCTGGGCAACCTGGGCAACACATCGGTACTGTTCAGCATCGAGAGCATCATCGGGAGCCGCAACACCGACTACGTCACGCTGGAGGACAACGGCACCACCCTGACGGTCGAAGCGGTGGAAACCCTGCTGGGGGGCGCAAACACCGATATTGTCACCCTGGGCAACGCCGGCACCACCATGCTGACGCGCAGCCTGGAAACCCTGACTGGGGGGGTGAACACCGATTTCGTCACCTTCGGCGCACGCGGCAACACCACCGCGGTTTCCGGCCTAGAAATTCTGCTGGGTGGTGTCAACACCGACATCATCACCCTGGGCGACAGCGGTAATTCGATGATCGTGCGGTGGATGGAAACCATCACCGGCGGGGCCAACACCGACACGCTTTTGCTGGGGAACCTGGGCAACACCACGATGATGGTGTCCATCGAGAGCATCATCGGCAGCCTGAACACCGATCTGATCACTTTGTCCAACGTCGGCAACTCCGTCACTGTATCGGCGGCGGAAGGCCTGTATGGCGGCCTGAACACCGACATCGTCACCCTGGCCGGCGTCGGCAGCACCCTGACCCTGGTCGCCATCGAAACCCTGTACGGCGATGCCGGCCAGGAATTCATCACCCTGGACAACACCGGCACCTCTCTGTTTGCCGCCGGCCTCGACACGCTGCTGGGCGGCAGCAACACCGATGTGGTCACCCTGGGAGGGACAGGTTCGACCCTGGTTATCCGGTCGATCGAAACCCTGTACGGCGGGGCCAACAGCGACTTCATCACGCTCGGCAATCGCGGCAACACCCTCAATGTTTCCGGTGTGGAAACGCTGCTGGGGGGAGCCAACACCGACATCGTTACCCTGAACGGCGCCGGCAACACCATCATCACCCGGTCCCTGGATTCCCTGTACGGAGTGACCAACACCGATGTCATCTTCCTGGGCAACCTGGGCAACACATCGGTGCTGTTCAGCATCGATTCCGTGGTCGGCAGCCTGAACACCGATCTGATCACCCTGTCCGACGTGGGCAACTCCGTGACCATATCGGCGACGGAAAGCCTGTACGGCGGGGGAAACACCGACATCGTCACCCTGGCCGGGGTCGGCAGCACCCTGACCCTGGTCGCCATCGAAACCCTGTACGGCGATGCCGGCCGGGAATTCATCACGCTCGGCAATGCCGGCACCACCCTGTTCGCCGCCGGCCTCGACACGCTGCTGGGCGGCGCCAACACCGATGTGGTCACACTCGGTAACATCGGCACCACCATGGTGATGCGGTCGGTGGAAACCATCACCGGCGGGGCCAACACCGATGTGCTGTTTCTGGGCAACCGCGGCAACACCACGGTCCTGGCCAGCATCGAAAGCCTGTACGGCAGCCTGAACACCGACATCGTCACCTTGGGCAATGCCGGGACCACCGCCATGGTCGAGCAGGTGGAAACCCTGTACGGCGGCGTCAACACCGACATCATCATCCTCGGCAACGCCGGCAGCACCTCGGTGGTCAGCGGGATCGAAACTCTGACCGGCGGCACCGGCAGCGACTGGGTGGAGATCGGCAACCCGGGAACCACCATGGTCATCACCAGCATCGAAACGCTGCTGGGGGGGGCCAACACCGACGTGGTCACGCTCGGCAACGCCGGCAACACCTCGGTGATGCGGTCGGTGGAAACCGTCTACGGCGGCACCGGCAACGACTGGATCACGCTCGGCAACCGCGGCAACACCATGCTGGTATCACGGGTGGAAACTCTGCTGGGCAGCCTGAACACCGACGTCATCACGCTTGGCAACGCCGGCAACACGCTGGTGGCACGGCTGCTGGAAACCCTGACAGGCGGCGCCAACACCGATTCCGTCATGCTGGGCAACCTGGGGAACACCACCGTCATCACGGCCGTGGAAACCCTGGTAGGCAGTCTGAACACCGATCTCATCATCCTGGGCAACGGCGGCAGCACCGTCACCACCACCGCCATCGAAACCCTGACCGGGGGCGCCAACACCGATGTGGTGACACTGAACGGGACCGGATCCACCCTCGTTATCAGCAGCATCGAAACCCTGTACGGCACCGGGCGGGAATTTGTCACCATCGACAACGCCGGCACCACCATGCTGGCGTCGGGAATCGAAACCCTGCTGGGCGGTGACGGCACCGATGTGGTGACCCTGGGCAACACCGGCAACAACATGATCGTGCGGTCGCTGGAAAGCCTGTACGGCGGCACCGGGCAGGACACGGTTTATCTGGGCAACCGCGGCAACACCATGCTGATCGCCAGCATCGAAACCGTGGTCGGCAGCCAGAACACCGATGTCATCACTCTGGGCAACGCCGGTTCGACCGTCAGCCTGTCCATGATCGAAACCGTCACGGGCGGGGCCAACACTGACGTGGTGACCCTGGGCAGCCAGAGCGACACCTTCCTGGCCATTGGCATCGAAAGCCTGTACGCCGGCGATGGCGCCGACATCATCACCCTGGGCAATGCCGGCACCACGATCCTGATTCACAGCGCCGAGATCATTTTCGGGGGAATCAACACCGATCTGGTGACGCTGGGGGCGACCGGCACATCCACCGTGCGCGACCTGGAAACCCTGTACGGCAGTTCCGGGCAGGATTTCGTCTATCTGGGTAACATCGGCAACACCATTTGGGTGCAGGGGGTGGAAACCCTGCTGGGTGGGGAAAACACCGACGTGGTGACCCTGGGCAACGCCGGCAACAACCTGCTGATTCGCTCCATATCCAGCCTGTATGGCGGGGCGAACAACGATACCGTTTCCCTGGGCAACCGCGGCAACACCATGCTGATCGCCAGCATCGAAACCGTGGTCGGCAGCCTGAACACCGACGTCATCACCCTGGCCAACGTTGGCAACACCACCACTGCGACCGGGCTGGAAAGCCTGTACGGCGGCGCCAACACCGATGTGGTGACGCTGAACGGCTCCGGCTCCACCCAGATGATGGAGGGGGTGGAAAGCCTGTACGGCACCGGGCAGGAGTTCATCACTCTGGGCAACGCCGGCAGCAGCATCATGGTTTCCACCATCGAAACTCTGCTGGGCGGGGACAACACCGATGTGGTCACCCTGGGCAACACCGGCAACAACATGATCGTGCGGTCGCTGGAAAGCCTGTACGGCGGCACCGGACAGGACACGGTGACCCTGGGTGCGCGCGGCAACACCACCTTGATTTCCAGCATCGAAACCCTGCGCGGCAGCGTCAACACCGACATCATCACCCTGGGACCGCAGGGGGTCACCGTCTGGCTTCAGCAGATCGAAACCCTGTCCGGCGGGGCCAATACCGATCTGGTCACCCTGGGCAGCACCGGCAACACCATGTACGCCGAGAGGGTGGAAAGCCTGTACGGCTCGGTCAACACCGATATCGTCACCCTGGGCGGGCAGGGGAACACACTGGTCCTGTCCGGCATCGAAACTCTGGCAGGGGGTCAGAACACCGACATCATCACCCTGGGCACCGCGGGCACCACCGCTCAGATCGACGGGATCGAAGAGCTATACGGCAGCAGCGGATCGGATTTCTTCATCCTGTCCAACAACGGTGCCACCATGACCGTGGGGCAGGTTGACAGCTTCCTGGGTGGCCAGAACACCGAGGTGGTCACCCTGGCCGCGGCGGGCAACTCCATGCTGATCCGCGCATTGGAAAGCGTGTACGGCTCCTTCAACACCGACATCCTGACTCTGGGGGCACAGGGAAACACCACCCTGTTCCACTATGCCGACACTGTTTACGGCAGCGTGAACACCGACGTCATCACCTTGGGCGGCATCGGCGCCACCATGGCGCTGAGCGGTTTCGAAACCCTGACCGGCACCGTCAACACCGATGTCATCACCCTGGTGGGGTCGGGGACGACGCTGGTGATGTCGGGGATCGAAACGCTGACCAGTTCAGCCTCCAACGACATCGTGACCCTGGCCAACACCGGCGCCACCATGGTCATCAGCGGCCTGCGAACCCTGTACGGCAGCCTGAACACCGACATCATCACCCTGTCGTCGGCGTCGAACCTGACCACCGAACGGCTGGACACGCTCTACGGCAGCAGCGGCAACGATGTGGTGACCCTGGCCAACAGCGGCAGCACCACCGTCATCGTCAGCGTGGAAACCCTGTACGGCAGCCTGAACACCGACATCATCACCCTGTCCAACAGTGGCAGCACCCTATCGGTGTCGCGGCTGGAAAAGCTGACGGGGGGCGCCAACACCGATGTGGTGACGCTAACTGCCACCGGCAGCACCCTGGAAATCATCGGGGTGGAAACCCTGGCCGGCGGATCCGGCACCGATGTGGTGACCCTGACCGCCGCCGGCAGCACCCTGACGCTGTCGGGAATCGAAACCCTGCTGGGGGGCTTCAACACCGATATCATCACCCTGTCCGGCAGCTCCAACCTGTCCGCCGAGGGGATCGACACCCTGTACGGCAGCGGCGGCAATGACGCCATCACCTTCAGCAACCGCGGCGTTACTGTCTTCATTTCCAGAATGGAAAGCCTGTACGGCGGCGACAACACCGACATGGTGGTGCTGACCAATGCCGGCAGTTCCCTGACCATCGCCAAGGTGGAAACCCTGACCGGCGGGGCCAACACCGATGTCGTGACTCTGTCCCAAGGCACCATCACCTTCCTGGGCAACGGGGGGGCCGACCAGATCACCCTGGTGTCCGCCGCCAGCGGCAACACCATCATGTTCGCCAGCGACACCGACGGGGCGGCGGCGGGCAGCACCAGCGGCTATGACCGCATCAGCAACTTCCACCAGTCGGGCGACACCATCCGGCTGAGCGGGGCGCTGCGCACGGCGGTGGACCTGAACTCCAACAACGCGATTGCCGTGACCTCCAGCGCCCAAAGCGCGGTCAACCTGTCCACCAGCGAGGCGGTGGTGCTCAGCACCGCCGTGTCGTCCGGCAATCTGGCCGATACCGGCTTCGCCAGCCTGATCACCGCCATGGGCAGTCTGGCGGCCACCGGCGGCACCGCGCTGGTGGTGGCCAACGACGGCACCCATTCGGGGGTTTACGTCATCAGCGACGGGGACAGCAGCGGCACCGTCACATCGGGCGAGATCTCGATGCTGGGGCTGTTCTCCAACGTCATCCTCACCACCAGCAATATCTCCTGACGCCGCTTCTGTTCGGTCCCCCAAATGAAAAACGGCAAGCCAGGGAACTGGCTTGCCGGTAACAGGCGACGGATTGACCGGCGGCGCGCCCCATGGCGGGGCGGCGACGGACGAGCCGGATCAATCGATCTTCAGATAAGCGGGATCGAGAGCGCCGTGGCGGAAGGGGATCCAATCCTTATGGTCGGGGCGGTACTGCAGGCCATAGGGGTTCTTGAAGAAGATGCGCGCCAGGGGGGAACCGCCTTCACGCTGAGTCCGCTCCAGATCGATCAGCGGCGACGGCGCGAAGATCTTTTCCCACAGCTCGCCGTTCTCCACGTCCCGTCCAGCGTTCTTGACGTAGTCGCGGGCCGTGTCGCTGAGCTGCCAAGCCTCTTCGACCATCGCGTAGTAGTCCACGGTTCCTTCCGCCATCTCATTCTCCGATAACTGCGCGGCATGTACTGCGCACCCGAAGGGATTCCCGCGGGCGCGGTGCGGATTTCTTGAGGAACCTGACTTAGCGCAGCCAGGCCGTTTCGCAAAGCCCAAAAGTCGCCGGACCGCTCCGGCCCGGCATCACTTCTCGCAAACGATGATGTGACGGAAGCCCTCCGGGCCGAACTCCTTGTATCCGGGGTGGCTGGGGTCCGGCATCCAGGGGGTGACCTTGGAGAATCCGGCCTTTTCCAGAATCATCCGCAAGGCGCTGCGGGTCGGAACAAAGGAGAATTCTTCCGGCGTGCACCAGAAATATTTCTTATTGTCGGAAATCTCCAGCACATTGCCGGGCAGATCGGAAACCGAACTGTCGAACAGCGCCACCCGCCGCGTCGCCCGGTACAGCCGCTGCGCGACCCCCAGAATATCGCTCAGGTGGTACATCATGCCCAGGCCCAGAACCAGATCGAACTGGTTCTCCGGCAGTTCGATATCGTAATAGCTGGCGGTCCTGAAGGTGATCCGATCATAGCTGGGCCGGTCCGGGCGGCAACGGCGGATATATTCCGCCTCGTTGACCATGTAACAGCTCTCGTCGAAGGCCAGAACCGACGCCGCCCCGCGGTCCGCCATCTCAAAGCTCCAGAAGCCGGAATTGCACGCCACATCCAGGCATGTCATCCCCTCCAGACTGTCCCCGAAATAGGGGGCGAGCCGGTCGAAGATGATGCCGCGGCGGAGCTGGTGCCAACCGATCAGCCAATCGTTCCAGGGCTTGGTCAGAACGCCGTCGCCCAGATCGTGCTGATAATGCCAGTATTCTTCTTCGGCCAGCCGGCGTTTCGTTTCGATGGTGGTCGGATAATCGGAGCGGTCCACCCATGGTCCCCTTATATGAATCAAACGGCGACGGTTTCCCGACGGCACGGGCCATGCGCCGGGAAAACAGCCGCCGTAAAGAAAAGCGTCATTATTTCCAATTGCCGCCGGTGGTTTTCTGCGGCGCCGTTTCCAACTGGAAGTTTCCGTTAGCCCAGCACCGCTTGCAATATTCCAGATTGCCGAACTTGGACGGATCGACCGAATCCAGATAGTTCGGCCCCACCGTCACCGACAGCTCCGGGTCTTCCATGGCGTCACGCCCCAGATCCTTGGCAGCAGCGAACACAGGCGGGCCGCAGTACAGGAACAGCCGGTCTCCCAGCAGCATCGGCCCGTCGCACCAGCAGGCGCAGGGAATAGGGGCCTCGGCGCCCGGCGGTGGCAGCACCCGGAACTCCTCGGCCTTGTTCACGTGTACCTTGTCGGGATAGCGGGCCAACGCATCGTTGAGGATGTCGTGGCGATCGAAGGGGCCGTAGACGCTCACCCGCATCTCATCAATGCAGTCCCACGCCTCGTCACTGATCTTATGCAGAAGAAGACCATTGGTGGCCACGAAGATCGTACCGACCACCCCGGACGCCTTCAGCATCTGCACCCCTTCATTGAAGTGATGCCACAGCAAAGGCTCACCGGGGCCATGAATGCGCATGTTTTCGACGAAATAGCCGGACTCGCGCGTCACATCCAAAAACCGCTGGAGATCTTCCAGGGACAGCTCGTATTTCTTCAGAAGCTTGCGCTGTTCGCCATGCGCACACATCTCACAGTCGTATTGACACATGGAGCGCACTTCAAGCTTCATCTGGGGTATACGACGCATCTTGCTTTTTTCTCCAGTGAACCCGGCTGACAGACCTTCAACATAGCCCCGTCAATTTTGTCCGGCAAGCGTCAAAAAGGCCCTTAATTGGTATGGTTTCCATCATGAACTTTTATGGAAGCCCAGTTTTATTGACGTATATCCGGTAGATATCTTCAGTCTTTCTTTTCCGCTTCCATCGGAATCTGCAAATCGCTGATGAACGGACGCAACGCCGCATCCTCCATCACCCGGCGGCAGGCGGTGGCGATATCGTCGGAACACAGAAGCGGCAGATGCTCCCGCACCTTGTCTTCCGGCCAATCCCACCAGCGCAGCCCCAGCAACGCCACGATCTGATCCTCGGTGAAACGGTAGCGGATGAGGCGGGCAGGGTTCCCCGCGACGAAGGCAAACGGCGGAACGTCGCGCGTCACCACCGATCCCGTCGCCACCACCGCACCATGCCCGATGCTCACCCCCGACAGGATATGGGCACCGTTTCCGATCCATACATCGCTTCCCACGACGATGGATCCTTTGCTGACCTTGGTGTCGTCCAGAACGCGCCCGGCCCGCCAAAAATCATCGGAACCGCCGAAGGGGTAAGAGGTGATCCAGTCGGTGCGGTGGCCATGGCTGAGAAAGAACTTCACGTCCGCCGCCACCGAACAGTAATTCCCGATCCGCAGCTGCGAGGGGCCACCCCACCAGTCCAGATTAAGGCCGGTGTTGGTGTAGCTGTGCGGCCCGATGATGACCAGATCATGGTCGCCCATCTTATAGATCTGCTGGTGGCGTTTTGGCTTATGATCGATCTTTATCATCGGCTGACGGTTCCACAGGCTATCGGAAACAGAAGGCAATCGTCGTAATACGCTGAGCGGGGCGGCAGCGAAAGATCTCTGTTGGCCGCAACGGCGGAATATGGATAAGTTTCCGGCACCTTGCCTTCCGGCGTTTTTCCCCACCGCAATGGTTGTTCTCGTGCCCGACAACTTTTTGGATCTCGACACCAAGCTGGCACGGCTGAAAGCCGCGCCCCAGGCCCGCTACGAGGACTATAAAGCGTTCGGTACGATTCTACGCTATCTTCCAGATCCCATTGATTTCACCCGCTGGTGCGAGGCCGCGGTGGCCTGTCATCCCACCAGCGAGGCCACCTATCTCGGTATCGCCGATGCCCTGGCCCATGCCGGCATGGGGTGCCGTGCCCGCTATCTGGGCCATACCCGGCTGGCCATCGCCCTTCTGGAACGCGCCCTGACGGTGCTGGCCCCATCGGAACGGCGGGGGCAGATCCATTCCAATCTCTGCTTCCTGTACAACGAGATCAGCCGCCCCGACCGGGCGGAGCACCATGGCCGGCTGGCCAAGGGGCACGATAACCACCTCTATCACCTGTGGCTGTCGGAATCCCTGTTCGCCCAGAACCGGTTCGACCCCGATCCCCTGTGCGGCATCGAAATGGGCGTCTTTCGCCAGGAATCCATGCAGGAGATGGCGACCGAGGTGGCCACCGCCTGGGATGCCGCCCCGCCGCCGCCCACCGACGATTTCACCCTGCTGGTGTCGGTCGATCCGGTTTACTTTCGCAAATTCGCCCTGGCCCAGGCCATCAACCTGCACAAACTGGGATCGAAGGTCGGACTGCACTATCACATCGTGAACCCGGACGAGACGTCGCAGGCGCTTATCACGGTGATGCGGCAGCGTTTGCCTGGCCTGCGGCTCGACTTCTCCTTCACCCGGCAGCCGGATCTGGGGACGAGCAGCAACCGGGTCTATTACTCCTGCGCCCGGCTGCTGGTGGCCCGTGCGCTGATGGAGCGGGAAAACACCAATATCGTCATCGCCGATGCCGACGTGCTGTTCCGTACCCCGCCGGAAACCCTGCTGGCCCAGACCGCCGGTCATGATCTGGCCACCATCCATTATCTGGGCGAGCCGATGTGCAACCGGTACAACGCCTCGTTCTTCACCATCCGCCGCACACTTTTGGGTACCTATTTCCTGCGGGTGATGGAAAAATTCCTCTATTCCACTTTCGACCGCGGCATGATCTGGATGATCGACCAGCTTGCCCTGTATTTCTGCGAACAGCGGGTGAAGAAGGTGACGCGGGGCGAGCTGAGAACCCTGTTTTGGCCGGAGGCGGTGGTGGCCATCCACCATTACCCCCTGTCCGACCTGTGGGAAGCCCAGCCCGACGCCCCGATCTGGTCCGGGGCGACCTCGGCCAAATGGCGGGACACCCCCTACACCCGGCTCCAGAACAGCCTGCTGCGCGAGGCGGGCTTCAACCCCGACTCCTTGTAACGGCGCCCGCCCCGCCGGGAACGGGTCGCCACCATCACCCCCGCGACGGCGGAACCCGCATCCGCTGCACCAGCCGGGTGGTGCTCTGTTCGGGGATCAGGGACGCCAGCAGCACCTGCCCGCCATAGGACTGCACCACATCAGCCCCGACCACGGTGTCGATGGTGTAATCGGCCCCCTTCACCAGCACGTCGGGACGGATGGCCTGGATCAGCTCCAGCGGCGTGTCTTCGGAAAACAGCACCACCAGATCCACCGGCACCAGGGACGCCAGCACGGTGGCGCGGGCCATCTCGTTCTGCACCGGGCGTTCCGGCCCCTTCAGCCGGCTGACGGAGGAATCGCTGTTCAGCCCCACCACCAGCCGCCCGCAGGCCCGCCGCGCCTGGGTCAACAGTGACACATGGCCCGGATGCAGCAGATCGAAGCAACCGTTGGTAAAGCCGATCCGTTGCCCCTCCCGCCGCCAGCGGGCGATCTGGACCAGGGCTTCGGACAGGCTGACAACCTTGGCGTGATCGTGGATCGCCTGTTCATCCAGCAATTCGCGGCGCAGTTCCTCGGGATGGATCACGGCGGTTCCCACCTTGCCCACCACGATCCCGGCGGCGGCGTTGGCCAGACGGGCGGCATCGGCCAGCGACGCCCCGGCGGCCAAGCCGGCGGCCAAAACCGCCACGACCGTATCCCCGGCCCCCGACACGTCGAACACCTCCCGCGCGGTGGCGGGGATCTGGTCCACGTGGCCGTTGCGGTCCACCAGGGTCATGCCGTCTTCGCTGCGGGTGACCAGAACCTGTTCGATCCCGCTGCTTTCGATCAAATGCCGGGCGGCGGCGACCACCGCCGCATCCCCGTCCACCGGCATCCCGGTCACCATGGCCAGTTCGGTCCGGTTCGGCGTCACCAGGGTGGCGCCGCGGTAACGGGCAAAATCACGCCCCTTGGGATCGACGATCACCGGCTTTCCCGCTTCGCTGGCCAGGGCGATCAGCCGGCGCACCAGGGGCGGCGTCAGCACGCCCTTGCCGTAATCGGACAGCACCACCACGCCGCATTCCGCCATCCGGGCGGCGCAAGCATCCACGACCGCCTGTTCCAGGTCGGCGGAAATGGCCGCGGTGGATTCCAGATCGGCGCGCAGAAGCTGATGGCTTTCGGCGATGAAGCGGGTCTTTTCCGTGGTGGCGCGGTCCGGACCGGTCAAGAGGTGCGCCTGAACCCGCGCCTCATCCTCCAACAGCCGGGCGATGCGCCGGCCTGCCGCATCGTCACCGATCACCGACACGAAGGTGACGCCGGCCCCGATGGCGCTGATGTTGCGGGCCACATTGCCGGCCCCGCCCAGCATCAGCGCCTCGCGTCCGACCCGCAGGACGGGAATGGGCGCTTCGGGGGAAATGCGCGATACCGTCCCATAGACGAAACGGTCCAGCATCACATCCCCGATGCACAGGATGGGAATGCCTTGCCAGCCGTCGATCACCGCACCGAGATTGCTCACGTCGCCCATCATCAAACCCGTCGCCCGTCAGAGTCCGGCCCGATCGATAGCATCCCGCGGGCGGTTCCCACAACGCCCGCCGAAACGGGCGCCGGTCTCGCTCCCCCTCATTCCTTCGGCTGGGATTCCACGATCGTGTAATCGACATTGCGCCAGATGTAGCATTTCTGATTGTAGTGGGCGGCATCGACGGCGCAGTGGATGGCCGGCGTCGGATTATCGCCCTTAATGGCGGCGGCGAGGCTGTTGGCCCCGGAATGCACGGTGATGAACGCCTGCGCCCCGGCCAGGGCATCGCACAGTTCATAGATGCTGCCGATGGTGTGGCTGGGGATATCGTCCAGCCCGGCGTTGTCCTCCGATACGTTCTTGGCCGAGAAGCGAAGCTGCACAAGCTGCCGCCAGTCGTAATGAAAACGCTCGCAGGTGAAGCGCAGGAACCACTGCATGGCATCCGGGGGATAGCGAATGGTCGTGGAGCTGAGATCCACCAGCACCCGCCCCGACAAGATCGGATGAGGGGTGGGTCGGTAATAGATCCGGGGCAGGTCGTGGGTTGCCGGCAGTCCGTGGAGCACCTCGATCCGGGTCAGCCAGTTCAGGATGTGGGAGTGCGTCTCGAACCCCCCCAGCATCTGGGCCATGCCGGCCTTACCCGGTCCGGAGGAAACGCCGCTGATATAGGGGTTGTGACCCCATACCAGATCATGGATTTCCGGGTTGCGGGCGCGGTTCTGGTCGGAAATCCACACCCGCTTGCCACGCTTGGCGAACATCTCGGGCAGAGTGGAATAAAGCAGATTATCCCCCAGCCCGGGATTGTGCTGGTAGATGACGATATCGTCCTCGTCCTCCAGGGGGCAGTTCCGCCACACGGTTTCCATGGCCTTGTGAAACGCAGCCCGCAGCATGGTGGACCCGGACTGGTGATCCGGCTGCAACGCCAGCAAACGGCGGTAGGCGGTCACCGCCTCCTCGTACCGCTCGGCCCGCATCAGCTGGTTGCCCAGGTTGAAATGGGCGTTGACCATCTGCGGATCGACCGCAATGGCCCGCCCGATCTGGCGCACCGCGCCATCCAGCTCCCCTTGCGCGCCCAGGGCAACCCCCAGCAGGTGAAGGGCGTCGGGATGGTGGGGCTGATGCATCAGGGCCAGCCGGTAGAGCGCCGCGGCCCCGGTCATGTCCCCTGACTGGTGACGGCTGACGGCCTGGGCAAGCAGGCTGTCCAGGCTGAGAGCGGGGGCGGGGGCCGAAGGGGTGGGCGCCATGGTCACGGTCTTCATCGAATGCGGAAAAAACAGGGTTCAGGAGCGGAGGAAGGGAGGGGAAGAGTCGGTTTCCGACTCCGACATCCCCAGCCGGGCGGTGACGAAGGCCACGGCCCGCTCGACGCAGGCGGCGGCATCCTCTCCCTCGGTGTCGAGGGTCAGGTCCGGCGCCTCCGGCGCTTCATAGGGGGAGGAGATGCCGGTGAATTCGGGAAGGGTGCCAGCGCGGGCCTTGGCATACAGCCCCTTGGGATCGCGCCGTTCGCACGCGTTCAAGGACGCCTTCACATGCACCTCCAGGAACGGGCAGCCCACGGCGGCGGCGGCGGCCCGCGCCCGAACCCGGTCGGCACGGTAGGGAGAGATGAAGGCGGTGATGGCCACCGTCCCGGCATCGGCGAACAGGGCCGCCACCGCCCCGACGCGGCGGATGTTCTCGGCCCGGTCGGCGGGGGAAAAGCCCAGGTCGCTGTTCAGCCCTCGCCGCACATTGTCGCCATCCAGCACATAGGCGTGGTAGCCAAGCGCGAAGAGCCGCTGTTCCAGCCGCATGGCAATGGTGGATTTCCCCGCCCCCGACAGGCCGGTCAGCCACACCACCGCCCCCCGGTGGCCCTGGCGCCGCGCCCGCGTCTCGGCGGACAGCAGGTGGTCCACCTGATGGAGGTTGGCCGAGCGCGGTGCGGCCATCAGCCGCCGCTGGTCGGGATAGCCCCCCATGCTGAGGATGCCGCCGCCCACGATGTCGTATCCGTCCACCAGCACCACCCGCCCGGTGGCCGGATTGTCGGTGTGGGGGTCGAGCGCCAGCAGCGTGTCGGCGCGCAGCACCACCTCCGCCACCTCGTTGCGGGCCACGGAACCGCCCTGGCGGGATTCCAGCGTATCGGTGTCGATCACCCTTTCCACCGACTGGACCGTGACCGCCGCCCGGTGGGTCGCCAGCTTCACCGTGTAGCGGGCGCCCGTCTCCAAAGGCCGGGAGCCGAACCAGAACAGGTTGACACGGACGACGTCGGTCAGTTGCGGCGGGCCATCCTCATGGCTGGCCAGATCGCCCCGCTCGACGAAGATCGGCTCGTC
Source organism: uncultured Rhodospirillaceae bacterium (assembly GCA_937927415.1). GTDB lineage: Bacteria > Pseudomonadota > Alphaproteobacteria > Azospirillales > Azospirillaceae > Azospirillum. The sequence goes on along the minus strand of CALBDS010000002.1, from coordinate 29,495 downwards.
CAGGGTGAAGCCGGCCACCTGCCCGGCGCGCACTTCCAGGGGCGGAGGGGCGCCATAGACCTCAATCGCCGCGACGCGGGCGCTGCGCCCGGCGGGGGAGAACACCAGCCGGTCGCCCACCCGCAGGATTCCGCTTTCCACCCGCCCCACCACGATGCGCCGCTCATCGATGCGGTAGACATCCTGCACCGGGAACCGCAACGGACGGTCCACCGCCGGGCGGGCAGGATGGAAACGCTCCAGCACCTCCAGCAGCGCCGGCCCGTCGTACCATCCCAGCCCCGCCGGAAAGGACATGATCCCCTCGCCGTGGCGGGCGGAGATGGGCAGGATGGCCAGGGCGGTGACACCAATCCCGGCCAGATACTGTTCCACCGCGCGGGACAGATCGCCGAAACGGGCCGCAGAATAGCCGACCGCGTCCATCTTATTGATGACAACGGCCACCTGCCGTACCCCCAGCAGGCGCAGCAAATAGGCATGGCGGCGGGTCTGGTCCCGCAGCCCTTCCACCGCATCCACCACCAGCACCGCCGCATCCGCGGCCGCGGCCCCGCTGATCATGTTCTTCAGGAATTCCCGGTGGCCGGGCGCATCAATGATGACCACGTCGCGGGTGCGGGTGCGGAACCAGATCTGGGTGGTGTCGATGGTGACCGCCTGATCCCGTTCCGCCTGGAAGCTGTCCAGGACGAAGGACCATTCCAGCGGCATTCCCCGTTTTTCGCTGATGGCCCGCAACTCCTCGGCCTTCCCCTCGGGAAGCGAGCCAGTGTCGTGGAGAAGGCGCCCGATCAGCGTCGATTTCCCGTGGTCCACATGACCGGCAACGACGATGCGAAGCTGGTGGCGGGCAGGAACAGGCATATCCGGGGAAACCATGGCGTCTCTCACATGTACCCGCTGCGGCGCAGCCGTTCAAAGGCGTCTTCGGATTCATGATCCATGGTGCGCCCGGCCCGCTCAGGCGTCCGGGTGTTTTCCAGCTCGACGATGATCTCGTCGATGGTGGCGGCGGTGCTGGGGATGGGAACGGTGATGTTCTTTTCCCCCAGCGAGCGATAGCGCATCCCGCCGCGGGACAGGTACAGCGGCACGATGGGGATGCCCTCCTGCCGGGTGTAGCGCCAGATGTCCAGCTCGGTCCAATGCAGCAGGGGATGAATGCGCACGTGGGTTCCCTCGGGGAATTCGGTCTTGTACTGGTCCCAGAATTCCGCGGGCTGGTCCTTGAAATTCCACGCCCCGTCCTCGCTGCGCGGGCTGAACACCCGTTCCTTGGCGCGCATGCTCTGCTCGTCCCGGCGGATGCCGACGAAGATTCCCTTATAGCGTTCCCTCAGCAGCAGGGCCTGCAGCCCCGCGGTCTTGCGGGCGGCGGCCCGGCCACCGGGGGGAAGGGTGGGGTCCATCTCCTCTTCCGGCGGACACATCTCGATCCGCAGATCCAGGTTCCAGTCCCGCGCCATCCAGTCGCGGAACGCGTACACCTCCGGCAGTTCCATCCCGGTATCGAGCTGAACCATGGGGAAGGGAATCCGCCCATAGAACGCCTTGCGCACCATCCACAGCAAGGCGGTGCTGTCCTTGCCGATCGACCACAGCATGGCCAGGGGACGGATGCCGGCGAAGGCTTCGCGCAGAATGAACAGGGTGCGCGCTTCCAGTTCCTCCAGATCGCTGGGCATGGGGTAAACAGCTCCGGGATAAAGACGGGCGGACAGACCAGCCGGGACAAACGGCGCGGCGGACGTTACCACAGGAGCGTTGCCGGACGAAACGCCCCCACCACCGCGAGCCTTCATCATGCCTCCCACCGCCTGCCCCTCCCCTCTGCGCCATCTGCTGATCGTCGGCGGCACCAGCCGCCTGGGGCGGGCGCTGGCGGCAGAGGCGCGGGCAGCGGGGCTGCTGGTCACCGTCACCACCCGCCACCGGGACCAGACCGGGCCGGACGCGCTGTTCCTGGATCTGGCCGATGGCGGGGGGGATTTCCGCCCGGTCCCGGCAGCCGGGCGGCCACCCATCGATGCGGCGGTGCTGTGCGGCGCGGTCACCGACCTGCGGCGGTGCGCCGGGGAACCGGATCTGGCCCGCCGGATCAACCACGGGGCCACCCTGGCCGTGGCCGCCGCCTGCCGGGACGCCGGAATCTTCGTGGTCTTCCCCTCCAGCAATCTGGTGTTCGACGGCACCCGCCCCCTTCGCCGCACCGGGGAGGCGCCATGCCCGCCCACCCTTTACGGGCGGCTGAAGGCAGAGGTGGAGGCCGCCCTGCTGGCCGCGGGCGGCGGGGCGGTGGTGCGGCTGACCAAGGTGCTGGCCCCCGATCTGCCGCTGCTGGCGGGGTGGCGGTCGGCGCTCCTGGCCGGGGACGGCGTGCGGGCATTCCACGACATGGTGCTGGCGCCGGTGGGGCTGAACGGTGCCGCCGCCGCCCTGCTGGCCGCCGCCGCCGCCCGGCGGCCGGGCATCGCCCATGTCTCGGGCCGGGCCGACCTTTCATACGAGGTGCTGGCCCGCACCCTGGCGGCGCGGCTGGGCGTTCCGGCGGCGCGGGTGACGGCGGTGTCACGGCGCACGGCGGGGATCGCCGACAACGACGCCCCGGCCCACACCAGCCTTGCCATGGACGGGCTGTCCCCGGTTCTGGGGCTGATCCCCCCCGGGCTGGAGGATGTGCCCCTGTCCTGATCCCGCCAGCGCAAACGCGGGCGGGGAGCCTTGTCCGGCTGGTGTTGGCGCACGGTTGCGGCTACTGTCCCGCCGGCCCGCACACCGGAAACGATACGCCAGAAACGCCAGGGGTTGCCATGCAGGACGCCGCCATTTGCTTTGCCGGAGAATCCGAACGGGTGGAAAACTCGTTTTACGGACGCATGGCCGCGAACACCGGGCTGATCACCGCCTGGGCGCGCTATGGCAGCGGCCCGCATCTGCGCTGCGTCACCCCCACCCCCGACGACGCGCGCAAGCTGCTGGAGATCTTGCAGCGGCACGGGCTGGACAACCGGCCCCTGGTCCGGTTTTCGTCCTATACCCATTCCCTGCCGGAAAACAACGTCGGCTGCCTGTTCCGCTTGGACCCCAATCTGACGGACATGCTGTGGACCCGGCGGATGAGCGGAAAGGAACGGGCCTTCAGCATCTGCGGCCTGACTCACACCCTGTCGCCGACCGCGGTGATCGAGTGGATGTCCCAGCTGACCATCGCCCCGGCCCAACCGTGGGACGCGCTGATCTGCACCTCCCGCGCCGCCCGCAGCTTGGTGGAGGATCTGTGCGAGCAATGGCGGGAGTATCTGGGCGAACGGGTCGGCGCCACCCGGCGGGCGCCGGTCAATCTGCCGATCATCCCGCTGGGCATCAACACCGCCCCCCTGGCCCACGATCCCGCCAAGCGCGCCCGGCTGCGCGCCCGGCTGGGGATCGGGGAGGGCGACGTGGCGCTGCTGTTCTCCGGCCGTCTCAGCTATTTCGAAAAGGCCCACCCCGCGCCCATGTTCATCGCGGCGGAACTGGCCCAGGCCCGTACGGACAAGCGGTTGCATCTGCTGCTGGCCGGGCGCTTCCCCGAACCCGCCCATGAGGATCTGTACCGCCGGGAGGCCGCCGCCCTGGCGCCGTCGGTGACGCTGCACATTCTGGACGGTGCCGATCCCGAGCTGTTCGATCCCGCCCGCTCCGCCGCCGACATGTTCATCTCTCTGTCGGACAATGTTCAGGAAACCTTCGGACTGACACCGGTGGAGGCGATGGCCGCCGGCCTGCCGGCCCTGGTGTCCGACTGGGACGGCTACCGCGATACGGTGGAGGATGGGGTGACCGGCATCCGGGTGCCGGTGCTGATGCCCCCGCCGGGGGCGGGCGCATGGATCGGCGCCCAGCACTACATGGGCAAGGATTATTACCGCTTCCTGGGGCGCCTCAGCCAGCGCACCGCGGTGGATCTGCACGCCGCCGCCGCCGCCATCGCCGCGCTGGCCAACGATCCCGAACGCCGCCGCGCCATGGGGCAGGCCGGGGCCGAGCGCGCCCGGCGCCTGTACGACTGGAGCGTCGTGATTCCCCAGTACGAGGCTTTGTGGGCCGAACTGCGCCAGATCCGTGAACGGGCCGCGCCCACGCCGTCGCTGGCACCGCTGGCCCCCGATCCCTTCCGCCTCTACCATTCCTTCGCGTCAGCATCGCCCACGCCGGCATGGAGCATGACGATGATGGAAGGATGGCGCCCGCGGTTCGCCGCCCTGCTGGCCGATGAGCTGGCCCGCGCCCACGCCCCGCTCACCGACGATTACGCCGGACTGGAACAGTTCCTGATCCAGTTCGACCGCCCGGCCCCGGCCACCATCGCCGATGTGCAGATGGCATTGCCCGAACCGGCCCGCGAAAGCATCCTGCATCTGCTGATGTGGCTGATGAAGATGGGCATCGTCCGCCTGACGCCACCGCAGGGGTGAGCCGGCGGCCCCGGCCTCACGGGGCGGTGAAGATCTCCGGCAGTTCGCCCAGCCGCGGTTGCCGGCGGTCCTTGTCCGACAGAATCGCCGCCTCCGCCGCCACCGGCCAGGAAATGCCCAGATCGGGATCGTTCCACAGCACGCCCTTGTCGCAATCGGGGGCATAGTAATCGGTGACCTTGTAGATCACCTCAGTATCCGGCTCCAGGGTGCAGAAACCATGGGCAAACCCCACCGGCACGAAGATCTGATTGCCGGCGGCTGCACTGATTTCCGCCGCCACATGCCGCCCGTAGGTGGGCGAGCCACGGCGCAGGTCCACCGCCACATCCAGGATTGCCCCGCGCACCACCCGGATCAGCTTGGCCTGAGCGTGGGGGGGCGTTTGGAAATGCAGCCCGCGCACCGTCCCCACCTCGGCGGACAGAGAGTGGTTGTCCTGCACGAATTCCACATCCAGCCCCACACCCAGCCCGGCCAGACGACGCCGGTTATAGGTTTCCGAGAAGAATCCCCGCGCATCACCGAAGCGGGCGGGCTTCAGGATCAGCACATCCGGGATGGCAAGGCGTTCAATATCCATAAGACGGGTTTCCTGAAAAGCGGTCCTGAAGCATGGGGTGGATGGCGCCATTGATGGACGGGAAAGGGCCGGCTGTCCAGCGGCGGCAGGGCGGGTTATAGACATCTCTCATGTCCGATCCCACCCCCGATCCCGCCGCCCCCATCGCCGGCATTTCCGCAACCGCCCTGAACCGGGCGGCGGCGCTGCACCGCGCCGGCCACCGGGACGCGGCAGCGGACGCCTATCGCCGGCTGTTGGCGGTGGACCCCACCCAGCCCGACGCGCTGCATCTGTTGGGGGTGGCCGTGCGCGGCGGCAACCCCGCCCTGGGCCGCCGGCTGCTGGCCCGCGCTCTGGCCGTCCATCCCTTCCTGACCGTGGCTTGGATCAACTGGGCACGCGCGTGGAAGGACGCCGGTCATCCCCCGGCGGCAGCGGCCAACGCCCGACGGGCCATCGCCATTGATCCAGCCCTGGCTGCCGGCTACGGCATTCTTGCCGAATCCCTGGCTCACGGCGGGCGGAGCCAAGCCGCGGTGGGCGCCCAGACCCGCGCCCTGTGCCTGGACCCCGGCAACCGGTCCTATGCCCACGCCGTCACAGGCCTGCGGCGGCTGGCTGGGCTGGAAAACGACGTGGCCCGCGTTCTGCCGGGGGATAGCGGCCAGGTTTCGGCAACCCTGTCCCGGATCGCCGGCTATTTTGATTCCACCATCCGCACCCACGGCGCCACCGCCGCCGGGGTCAGCTACAGCGATCCCGGCGTCCACACCGCCAGCCTGCAGCGACTGACCCGCATCATGGACGCCTGCCACGGGGACAGCACCCGTCTCCACGACATCGGCTGCGGCTATGGCCGCCTGTTCGAGATGGTAAGCGCCCATCCCGCCCTGCGGCGGGGGCACTATTGGGGCTGCGATCTCAGCCCGGCGATGGTGGAAACCGCCCGCCGCCGCATCACCGACCCCCGCGCCAGCTTCGCCGTCGCCTCCCTGGCGGATGAAATGGCGGATGTTACGGTGATCGCCGGCACCTACAACCTGCGTTTCGACCGGGACGATGGAGCCTGGTGGGATTATATCCGCGCCAACCTGCGGCATCTGGCGCGGCTGTCGCGGGTGGGGCTGGCCTTTTCCCTGCTCAGCCGCCACGCCCCCCGACAACAGGATGCGCTGTTCTACGCCGATCCCGGCACGGTCCTCACCTTCGTCCTGACGGACCTGACCCCCAACGCCGTGCTGCACCACGACTGTGCCGGCGACGAGTTCGCGGTGCTGGCCACCGGGCCGTTCCGATCGGGGTAGCCTTTATTTCGGAATATCGAGATAAGCGCGCAGTTCCGCCATCAGGCCGCCGCGCCACTGGATGATGTCCACGCCCTTCAGATGGGTCTGGTCCAGACGCAGATCGAACTCGATCAGGGTGGTATCGCCATCCACGAAGATGTTGCGGGCGGAAAAGGACAAGGCATCGCACGATGCAAAGATATCGGCCATGGCCTTCAGCGCCGCGCCCTTGCCCTCGATCCGTTTGACCACCGGGTCTTCCAGCGCGAAATCATCGGCCAGCAGAGCCGCCACCCCGGCCGGATCACGGGCGTCGAAGGCGGCGATATAGGCACGGGTCAGGGCTGCAAGATCGGTCATCGGAGCCTCGGTTCGGCGGAAAACGGAAAAACCTGTGGTGCCCATGGGTAACCCGATCCCCACTCCGGGCCAAGAGGCGCTTTCGTCACCCCCCGCCAGCGGCCATAATATCCGCATCCGGTGAGGGGGAGGAGCGGAAGGGCATGGTCAAGGCAGTCATCGACGGGGTGCGCTATGCGGGCTTCATGGGCTGCGTGCCCAAGGGCCGGCACTCCTACCTCGACACCCCCGCTCCCTTCACCGTGGAAGAGGCGGAAAAGCTGGCCGCCACCATCGGCGTGCGCGAACGCCGCGTCGCCCCGCCGCACATCTGCACCTCCGACCTGTGCGTCACCGCGGCCCAATCGCTGCTGGAACGGCTGGGGTGGGAACCGGCGAGCGTGGAGGTGCTGATTTTCGTCTCCCAGGATGCCGACTATAATCTGCCCTCCACCGCCTGCCTGATTCAGAAGCGGCTGGGGCTGCCCACCTCGGCGGCATGCTTCGATGTGACGCTGGGGTGTTCGGGGTTCGTGTACGGCTCGTGGATCGCCTCGCGCCTGCTGGCGGGATCGTCGGCGCGGCGCGCCCTGGTGCTGTCGGGGGACATCAGCACCCGCTATCTGGTGCCGGGCGACCGGGCGACGCTGCCGCTGTTCGGCGATGCCGGCGCCGCCGCTGCCCTGGAACGGGACGACGGCGCCCCGCCGATGCACGCGGTGTTCGGCACCGACGGCAGCGGCGCCCCCCACATCATCATCAAGGCCGGCGGACGGCGAAACCCGCTGGTGCCTGGACTGGTCCCCCGCACTCCGGAGGAGGAGGAGGCGCTGTTCGCCGACAGCCGCCTGTCGCTGAACGGGGCGGAGGTCTTCGCCTTCACCCTGCGCGCCGTGCCCGCCCTGGTGCGCGAGGTGCTGGATACCGCCGGGCTGACGGTGGATCAGATCGACCTGTGCGTCATGCATCAGGCCAACGGCTTCATGCTGGAACATCTGCGCAAGAAGACCAAGATCCCCGCCGACCGCTTCGTCATCGACATGGCGTCCTTCGGCAACACCAGCTCCGCCTCCATCCCGCTGGCCATCGGGCACCAGTTGGGCGACGCCCTGTCCGCCGGGCCGCGCAAGCTGCTGATGGCCGGCTTCGGCGTCGGCTGGTCGTGGGGCGCCATCATCGCCGACGTCGGCCCCATCCCCGCCCCCGGCGTGGTGGAACTGCCCGACGACGCCGTTCCCCTGGCCCCCTGATCCGCCATGACGCCCAACCTGCTCGACCTGACCGGACGGCGCATCCTTCTCACCGGGGCGTCGGTGGACAGCGACATCGGACGGACCATCGCCGTCACCCTGGCCGGTCTGGGGGCGCGGCTGGTGCTGACCGGGCGGCGCGCCGACGCGCTGGAGGCGACCCGCGCCCTTTTGCCCGGCCCGGCCGGGCACCACCGGACCGCCCCCTTCGACCTGACCGACCTGGACGGGATTCCCGGCTGGATGAAGGGGCTGGCGGCGGACGGCGGCCCCCTGGACGGTCTGGTCCATTCGGCCTCGGTCCAGGGCTACACGGTCCTGCGCACCCTGAACGCCGCGGACATCGACCGCTATTTCCGCCTGAACACCGGGGCGGCGGCCATGCTGGCCCGTGGCTTCCAACAAAAGAGCGTGGCTGCCGACGGGGGGGCCATCGTCTATATCGGCTCGGTCGCCGGACTGGCGGGGCAGAAGGGGCGCTCGCTCTACGCCGCGTCCAAGGCCGGGCTGACGGCCCTGGCCCAGTCCCTGGCGCTGGAGTTGGCCGGACGTCGGATCCGCGTCAATGTGGTGGCCCCGGCGGTGGTTTTGGGCCGGCAGGCGGAACGGCAATTCGCCATGCTGCCCGCCGACCAGCGCGCCGCCCTGGACGCCGCCCACCCCCTGGGCTACGGCACGCCGGAGGATGTGGCGGCGGCGGCGGCGTTCCTGCTGGCAGAAACCGGGCGGTGGATCACCGGCGTCACCTTGCCGGTGGATGGGGGGTACTGTGCCGGGTGACCCCGCGCGTCAGTCGAAGAACCAGGGATAGAAGCAGAAGGTTTCCGGTGCCGGCTCGGTCCGTCGCTTGCTGACCAGAAAGTTGTGGCAATCCAGGTCTACGCCCCACTTTTTGTTGAAATACTCCCACTGGCGCGGATAAGTCTCGCCCGATGGCTTGCGCAGGAGACGGGCGGCGTTGTCGTCGGATACCACCCCATGCAGCAAACGGCGCAGGCCAAGATTGGTGGTGCGGATCAGCGTGTCACCGGGGGGCTGGTGACCGTGGTCTTCCAGGCAGGCCCGCTCCTCCAGGGCCAGATAGGCGCGGTGGTAGTAGTCAGCCTCCTGAAAAACGATGGAGGTCAGGCACTCGTCCCAGAAGCCGATCTTCTTCAGCCCCTCCATGTTGATGGCCCAAAATTGGTCACCGGGGCCGATCATCATGAAATCGAAATTGGGGCGTTCTGCCTCGAACAGCCGCCACAGGGATTTGCGGACGACCAGATCGTCCTGCAGACCGATCACCCAATCGCATTCCGGCGCGTTGGCCCGCCCGAACCCGAACATCAGCGCCTGATTCCAGCTCCGCGCCAGATGGCCGGTGGAATTGGGGTGGCGCAGGACGTTGTTGTAGACGGTGACGCCGGGAGGAACGAAGCGGTCCACCGGGTCCTTGTGATTGTTGATGACGTAAATGTCCGGGTCTTCCAGACAGTCCTGCAGCGCCGCGATGTTGCGGGTCAGCGACGGCACGTCGTTGTAGGTGACGATGAAGATCCGCACCCGCCCGCTCAACCGGATCTTCCGGTCTTCGGGGAACTGCTGGATCAGGTGGCGATGGCGGGCGCAGTTGATGACCCCGTCGATGGCATCCTGGCGGCTGCGGTCGATGGACAACGCCGACAGGAAAAGCCCCTCAGCCCCATGGAAGTCCTCCGCGGCGAAACGGGCGCCCGCCGACAGGACCAGCCCGTCGGCGGCACGGGGATGGTCGGGGGGAATAGCGTCCAGTTCCCGCCCCGCGGCCTCATACTGAGACGCGGTGTCGTAGACGACGGCCAGATTGTAATGGGCTTCCCCGTCATTGGTCTTGAGCCGCAAAAGCGCCCGCGCGATCCGCTCCAGCCGGGTCCAGTCGCCCCGAACCCGGGCGAATTCGGCAAACTGCAGCAGCAGCACCCCTACCATGTCGCGGGCGGCGGCGCGCCCCTTCACCATCCCGTCGTCGGCATCCACCGGCAGCGGTTGGCTCAGATCTTCGGCGTATTCCTCGATGATCTCGACCAGGACATCACGGTTGCGCAGCGCCGCCGGCGCCGCCCCCAACGCCTTGCCCACCATATGGCAGGCCGGTCCCACCTGCCCCAGATGGAACATCGCCCGCGCCGCGATGTGGAGGTAGGGCAGGAGATCGGGCTTGTGCTTCAAGGCGACGGAGCACAGGTCCCAGGCTTCCCCCCAGTTCTTCTCCTCTACCAGCGCCTGGCACCGCTCCGCCGCCTGAGCCAGGGTGGTCTGGAAATTGGTCTGGGCCGCGGCAAAGGCAGGATCGCGCTCCAGCACCTCGGCCAGCCGGTCCAGCGCCTCCGCATGACGGCCCTCGGCCCGTGCCACGACCCCCAGCAGATGCAGGGCATCCACGTTTCTCGGTTCAGCCGCCAGGGCCTCCTCGTAAAGGAGACGGGCCGCCGCCAGATCACCGCCCTGATGGAGCATCAACGCGCGCTGCAGAAGATCGGGAACGGAAACCATGGGCACACAACCGGATCAGGAGGAAGGGGAACCGCCGGGCGGCGGAACGGGACGCTAACGGTCCCAAGGGCTTTGTTCAAGGGCGGGAGGACGTTACGGGGCTTGGGAAAGTTGTTTTTCCAGCCGCTCCCGCTCCGCCGCGACCGTGGGTTCGCCGGGATTGAAGCGCAGGGCCGCGACGCACAGGTCGCGGGCCACCTCGGCATAGCCGGCGGCGGCATAAATCTGCGCCAGATGCCACAGCCACAGCCACCCGTCGGGACGGCCCATCACCGCCCGCCAAATCAGATGCACCCCCTCGTTCACCCGCCCCGCCCGATGGCGCAGCAGCCCCAGAAGGTGAAGCGCATCAGGATCATCGGGGCAGCGGGACAGCCGGGGCGCCAGCAGCGCCTCGCCCCGTGCGGCGTCGCCCTGGCGGTACATCTCCCACGCCTGGGCCATGGCCGCCGCATCCTCGGCGACGGCCGGGGCACCGGGGCGCAACGGCACGATCTTGTAGACCCGCTCCTCCAGAAGCCGGTCGTTGCGGCGGCCCCGCACCACGAAGGGCGGGTGACGGAGGGGAAACGGCATCGGCTGCGATGCCACCGTGCCCAGGTCGGTTTCCGCCCCGGCGTTGGTGGCGTCGGGGCGCCCGCAGCCCACGTTGGACACTTGGCTCACCGCGGGGATGATGCTCAGCAGCGACTGAGTCATCTGGGCGAAGCTGAACTGATAATCCCACAAGGATCCGCGGTTGCGGCCATAGGTGGTGAAAAACCGCAGCCATTCCACATAGACATGAGGCTCTTCGAAAATATCGGCCAGGGTGCCGCGGCCGATCGCTTCGGGCAATGCCGTCAGATGATGGTCGAAATGCGCCCACACCCGCCGCCAGCTCGCCCAGCCCCAGGTCTGGGAATAGCGCGAAAAGAAATAGCTGTCGGGGCAGTCCTGCCCGGCCTCCACCGGGTTGTAGCCGGAAATCACCCCCACCCGCGCATCATGGCGATAGCGCGCCAGCAGCTCGTCGCAAAAGGGGAAGAAGGAGGGTTCGGGCACACAGTCATCCTCGAACACGATGGCCTCTTCCACCTGCTCGAACACCCACGACAGCCCGCTGGCCATCCGGGGACCGCAGCCCAGATTGACGTCGCTGTACAGCCGGCTGACCTCGCACGGCCAGTCCACCCGTGCCACCGCCTCCCGCGCGGCACGGCACCGTTCGGGGTCGCCCTCATGGCCCTGACGCGGACCGTCGGCCACCAGCAGAAGACGGGAGGGGCGGGCGGCGGCGATCCGCTCGAACACACGGGTCACCGTGTCGGGACGGTTGAACAGAAACAGGGCGACGGGTGCGGTCATGGGAACAGCCGGATATCGTGCGTCGAGACGGCTGCGACCCTAGAGCGGATCACGGGAAAGCGGCAATCGCTTTGACGGGGGAAGCCGGCGTAAGACCGCAACCGGCAAAAATTGCCCGCATGCCCGGCAAAAATTGCCGTCACCGGGCGGCAGTTTGTGCCCACGGCCTTCGTGGGTCGGGCGTGGTAAGCTTTTCATCCGCCCCATCCCTGTGGCCGATAAGGAACGCTCTGCCCATGCCCCTGGTGCCCTGGACCGCGCTGGGAACTCTGTACGACCGCATCGCCCTGGGCCATGTCCGGCTGGTGGGATGGGGGGCCGGCGGCTCGTTCAAGACCACCTATGCCGCCTGCCCCTTGCGGCTGGCCTATCTGGTGGACAGCGATCCGGCCAAATGGGGCACGCGTGTGTGGGGAATCGAGGTGCGCCCACCCGCCGCCCTGGCCAAGGAAGACCCCGACACGGTGGCGGTGATGATCTATTCCGCCTTCCTGTTCGGGGGGGAGATTCTGGCGGCCATCGACGCCCTGGGACCGTATCCCGCCCTGTGGCCCTATGTGCCCCACCTGGCGGGGCAGTTCGTCCGGGCGCTGCGGGAAGGAATCGATCCCGCCCTGACCCGCAAGCCCGCCGCCCGCTCACACGCCGGAATCCTGGTGCAGGGGCCGGTGGTGGAGGGGGTGACGGAAACGATCCTGCGCTATCACGCCAGCCGCAACCCCACCGACCATCTGGTGCTCAGCACCTGGGAGGATACGCCGCCGGCACAGCTGGAACAGGCGGCCCGCTGGTGCGACCGGGTGGTGCTGAACCGCCCGCCCGTGCCGCCGGGGCCGCAGAACCGCAATCTGCAGCTCGTCTCCACCGCCGCCGGGCTGGAGGCGCTGGCGGCTGCGGGAGTGGACAAGGCGCTGAAGACCCGCACCGACACCCTGGCGGCGGCCCCCGCCCTGCTGGAGCGCGGGGCCGCCCTGCAGGCCGCCCACCCGGTGCGCTTTCCCGGTACCGCCAACCGGCTGGTGATCTCGGAACGCTTCACCTTCCGTTACCTGCCCTACACCATGTCCGACATCGTGATGTTCGGCGACGTGGCGGACCTGCGCGCCTATTGGTCAGCCCCCCTGGACACCCGGTCCTTCAGCCCCTATACCCCCGAATGGCGGGCCACCAGCTACCGCGCCTTTTCCCAGGCCCGCGGCACCCCGGAAATCCATTACCTGACCAGCTTCTGCCGCCGCCAGGGATGGGAGCCAGATGGCACGGTGCGCGACCACTGGACCATCCTGCGCGACCTGTTCGCTCTGATGGACGAGCGGTGGTTCGGCCTGTTTTTCCCCAAATACGGCTTCGACGATCTCAGCCGCTACGGCACCGGCCCCACCCCCGCCGCCGTGGCCGACCGCAATCTGTGGGACCGGCTGACGGCGGGAACCGATGATGTGTGGGACGAGGCCGGGGCTGTGGACATCGACGCCACCACATTCGAAGCCATGGTGGTGCCGCCCGGCACCTGGATGATGACGGAACGCCACGACCCCAGGCTGGTCAAAGCATCCGGTCTGTGATAGCCGACCCCGGCAGAGGTTTTTCCATGGCCGGAGCCGTGCCGGCGGCGCCAGAAAAAGAAGGGCAGGGCAGGACATGACGCAACAGGACAGCGCCGGACATACAGAGGCCGGAATCGATGTGGAGGCATGGCGTCAACGCATCCGCGCCGATGCCTTCGGACGCTATCATTATGAAATGGGCATCGCCATTCGGGCCGAGGGCAACCTACCCGCCGCCGTCCAGCATCTGCAAACCGCCATCGACACCGATCCCACCCTGGTGGACGCCTGTTACGCGCTGGGGCAAATCCACGAATCCCAAGGCCGTCCGGCCGAGGCCGAGTCCCTCTACACCCGCGCCCGCGCCCATGATCCCGGCTTTCCCGCCGCCACTCTGATACGGCTGGCGCTGCGGACCCTGGACCATCCCGGCGAAGGAGAGGGGGAGGAGGACGCCCTGGCCCTGGTAGCCCAGGCCCAGAACCACGAGCCGGCCCAGCCCATCGCCCTGGGGATCAAGGCGCTGATCCTGGCCCGTCATGGCCGCCTGGACGAGGCCCAGACCCTGTGGAGCGGCATCGACCTGTCCCGCAACGGCGACGGCGAGGCAGCCGCCGGGTTGGCCTGGCGGTTCTACCGATTGGCCGAGAACATGAAAGCCGGCGGGCATAAAGACGACGCCCGGTTCCTGGCCGACTGCGCCCTGATGCTCGATCCCGACCTGCCCCAGGCCCTGGGCCTGTCGGGGCTGCTGCTGCTGGAAGACGGGCGGGCGGAGGAGGCCGAAGCGGCGCTGCGCCGGGCGGTGACGGTCCAGCCGGGCACGCCCTGGCTGCGCGCCCTTCTGGGCCACATCCTGGCGACCCGCGGCATCTATGGGGAAGCGGTGGAGTTCCTGCGCAGCGCCGCCAGCGAAAGCTTCGGCAACGATGCATGGGTTTTCGGTCAGCTCGGCATGGCGCTCGCCATGACCGGCCCGCACGAAGAAGCCGTGTCCATGCTTCAGAAATCCCTGAATCTCAAGCCCGGAGCGGTGGATATCCTGGGGTATCTGGGCCACTCCCTGCTGGCGCTGGGACGCACCGGCGAAGCGGCGGCGGTTCTGGAAAGCACCCTTCGCCACAGCCCCGGCGACGGCTGGCTGCTCCGCCTGCTGGCCTCCACCCGCCAGAGGGAAGGCCGCTTCGGCGATGCGGCCGCCCTGTACCGCCAGGCGTTGGAGCATATCCCCGATTCCGGAGAGACTCTGCTGGAACTGGGAAATACCCTGTTCATGGCCGGCAGGCTGGAAGAGGCGGAAGAAACCCTGACCGAAACCGGCCGGCGCTTCCCCGATCTCGACAGTCAGGGGCCGCTGGGGCTGGTGCTGCTGGCCCGGCACCGGGGTTCCGATGCGGCCCAGGCGTTCCGCCGGGCGCTCGACCGTCATCCGGCCCAGCCCTGGCTGCACGAGGGGTTGGCGGCGGCCCTGCTCATGGCGGGAGATACCGCGGCAGCCGCCGATGCCTTCGCTGCCGGCTGGGCCGTGGGGATGGAGCCGGTAACGACCTTCGCCCGGCTGTGGCTGTCCATGACCCCGGCGGAGGTAACCGAGGGGCTGAGCGCCCTGGCCGCGGCGCAGCCGGCCGGCTGGCCCCTTCAGCTTCTGGGGTTGGCGCATCTGGCCGGCGGCAATGCCGCCGCCGCGGTGGAGGCGCTGAGCGAAAGCACCGCCCGCAGCCCGGCGGACGCAAACGGCTGGGTGCTGCTGGGGCTGGCCCGGATCATTGCCGGCGACGCCGCCGCCGGGCTGGCCGCCATCGACCAGGGTCTGGAACGGGATCCGGCTCCCCGCCACCGCACCTATCGCGGTCTGGCGCTGCAGGCCCTGAACCGTCTGGATGAAGCGGACGCCGAGCACAGCGCCACCCTGGAAGCCATCCCCGGCCACACCGCCGGGCGGCTGCACCGGGCGCTGACCCTGCACGCACAAGGAAAGACGGACGAGGCGCGCGCTCTGCTGCGTCTGGCCATGGGAGAATTCCCCGGCCGGGTGCGGGTGCAGCGGCGGTTGCTGCCGCCCTGGGCAGCGCCGGTTCTGGAGGGGCTGGAGGCCGGCTGAACCCGGCCCCCTTCTCTCTTACGCCCGCGGGGCCACGGACGGCGCTGGCATCAGCTTTGCGGCGACACCACGCTGGCGCCGGCAAAGGCCCAGTCGGCTTCCTGATCTTCCACCACCTTCATCTGGTGGCGCTGATAATGGCGGGGGTCATGGACCACCGGGCCGCTTTCCGGGTGTGCCTCGCCAAAGCCGATGACCTTGGCGTAATCGCGGTGGAAGCCGTCGCAAATGCCGGTCAGGGCACAGCCATGGCATTCCTTCTCCTTGGTGTAGGGGTGCATAAAGCGGGTCTGCAGCACCCGGTATTCCTTGGTCCGGTATTCCCGTTCCGAGAAATGATCCACCGGCCCCAGTTCGGGAACATAGAACGCCTCGCCAGCACCGCCGCCGGCCCGAGGACGCAATTCCGCCAGCCGGTCGTCGATGGAGAACAGCGGCGGACAGGGGGCCGCCGAAACCCGGTTGTCGCCGCCGCCGGACCACAGTTCGGATTCGGTTTCCCATTCATGCAGGTCGTAGATGATCTGCTGAAAGTTCTGCACGAACTTGCGGTGGGATTCGGGGAACACGCAGAACGGCATGTAGCGGATGTTCACCTCGATCTCGTTGGCATCGAGGTAGTCGATCACCGGCAACAGCATCTTGGCCTGATCGCTGTAGCGGGGGATTTGCTCTTCGGGCCGGCGGGTGGACTGATCGACGAAGGGGTTGAAGGCGATGTAGTTGACCGCCCGCGCCCCGAACCGCACCGCGGTTTCCGCCACTTGCCGCAGTTCCGGCAGAGTTTCCCGGCACAAGGTGGTGTTGAAGCGGAACGCGACCCCAGCCTGCTGCAGCAGCTCCAGCGCCTTCATCTGACGGGCCGAGCCGCCGGGCACGCCGACGATCTTGTCATAGGTCTCACCGATCCCGTGGATGGAGATCAGCAGATCGAAGACCCCGGCGGACACAAGCTTTTCCACATTCTTAGGCTTGTCGTACCACAGGGCGTTGGTAATCAGGGTCGGTTTCAGCCCGATTTCGTTGCAGTAGCGGATCAGGTCGTAGATGTAGGGACAGATAGACGGTTCGCCGCCCTGGATGTCGATGGCGGTGTTTCCATAGACCTCACGCACCTTGAGGCAGAGTTCCTTGGCCTTTTCGAACGACATGAACGCATGTTCGGGATGGTGCGCGTTCTTGATCTTGTCGATGAAATAGCAGAAGTAACAGCGCAGATTACAGGTCTGCCCCAGCCACATCACGCCGCGGCGGGACAGCGCCTTGACGTTGGACAGGCTGTAGCCGTTCTTGCGGATGCGGCGGATTTCCACCGTCGGGTCCTGGGTGACCAGATAGTCGCTGTCGTCCCGGTGAAAGGCAAGGTCGAGGACCGGTGCGGCCGCCGCCCCCTGCCGGGTCTGGTCCGCGTCGAGGCCGGCAACCGCGGTGATCGAATTCGACATATGCTTCTCCTCAAAGAACGACGCCTGTTCGGAACGGTGACACGGGCCAGGGGTGCAGCGATTCAGGCGGTCGGATTTTCATGCAACGACCATGCCGGAATAGGGCTGTAACGGGAGGAAAACTCTCAGAAATCAGAGTGATGAACTAAGAAGGCGGGACCGTCTCGATCCGCACCCGCCAGCCGGGGGCCAGATCAGGAAGCGCGTGGAGGATGTCCCACCCCCCTTCCGGGTCGCCGTTGGCGAAACGCGCCACGCGGGCGGTAAAACCATGGCGGTGTAGGGCCGCGATGTCGCCCGCCGCCGCCAATCGGGCGAATTCCTCTTCCACCGACCGGCCGGAAGCGGTCAGCTCCAGCCGTTCGAGGCAGGCGTCCACCTCGGCGTAATACCGCGCGATATCGGCGCTGAGACGGTTGGCGTGGAAACGGTAGACCCCTGTCACGCGGTCCAAAACCACCGGCCCGGCATGGGCGGCAAAACGGCGCCACAGGTCGAAATCCGCGGCCAGACGGAAACCATCGTCCAGCCGCCCGCCCGCATCATCCCACAAGGACCGGCGCCACATCATGCCTTCGGGCTGTATCCATTGGAAACTGCGGCCCACATGCAGGCCCGCGGCCAGGGTCCGGCGGGGATAGCCGTACATTTCCTCTTCGATGAAGAAGGGAAAATCCGCCTCGTCGATGTTGGCCCGGCGGCCACAGACCCAGCGTTCATCGGGATGGGCGCGCAGGAACCGGGCCACGGTTTCCAAAGCACCGGGATAGAACAGATCGCTGGCGTTGATCCAGCTCATCACGTCACCCGGCCCGCCGCCGGTGGACACGGCGGCGAAGCCACGGTTGAGCGCGTCATAGATCCCACTGTCCGGGGCACTGGCAACCGTCAGCCGCATTTCACGGCAACTGGAAGGAAGCCTTCCCTCCGCCAAAGCCACTTGCCAGAAAGCCAGCCGCTCCAGCGTGCCATCAGTGGAACCGCCGTCCTGCACATGGTAATGCAGGCTGAAATCCCCAGCCTGGGTCAGCACGCTGAGCAGCGTCCGATCCAAAAGGCCGGCATAATTGAGACAGGGGGTGACGATGCAGAAACGGATCGACAGCGCATCCGCGCCCACGGCCGATCTCCCATGGGTTGCAAAGAGCGGCACTGTCGGGTGATCGTCCTTCCTTTGTCAAGTTCCCCCCGTTGACGTGCTTCATGCCCTTTCGACACGCCCCATCCGAACCACCGCCCCCCTCCACCCTGAGCGAATGGGCCGACGATACGCTCGCCCGCCACGGCCCGGCGGCGGCCATCCCGGTGTTCCGCCGCGCCGTGGCGCTTGACCCGGCACGGGCCGAGACGCTCTACATCATGGGGCAGGCCCTGCGTGATCTGGCTTGGGAAGAGGGTGGGGGGGCGTGGCGCCGCCGGGCCTTTCAGACCGATCCTGCCGCCCTGGCCGCCGCCAACCACCGGTTGGGCATGGCCTTCGCGCAGGCTGGGCGGCCCGGGCGGGCGCTGGTGTGCCAGCTTCAGGCCCTGGAGCAGAACCCCGGTCATGAGGCGGCAGCGGATGCCCTGCAACGGCTGGCCACGGATATCCTGGCCGCCGGGGATGAGGGCGGAAAGGGGGACTGCCTCGATGCCGGCCTGTGGACCCGCATTGGCCACGCCGCCTTTCGCCTGAGCGCCTTTCCGGTGGCGCGGGGAGCCTTCCGCCGGGCCGCCGCCGCCCAGCTCGATGATCCGACGCTCTATCGTTATCTCGGCGATACCGACGCGGCGATGGAGGATGGCGATGGAGCGGCGGTGGCCTTTACCCGCGCCGCCCGCCTGAACCCCGAAGAGCCATCGCACCGGCACCGTCTGGCCGACACGCTGCTTCTGCTTGGCCGCGCGGCGGAATCGGTGCGTCACCTCATCCCCGCCCTGGCCCTGACCCCCGATGACGGCACCTTGTGGAGCAACCTGGGCCACGCATGGTTCCGGCAACGGGATTATACCCGCGCAGCGGCAGCCTTTACCCTCACCGCCCGTCTGATCCCTGAAGAGCCGGCGTACCGGCGCTGTCTGGCCGACACGCTGTTCCTGCTTGACCGCACAACGGAATCGGTGCGCCACCTCACCCGCGCCCTGGCTCTGGCCCCCGATGACGGTGGGCTGTGGACCACCCTGGGCCACGCATGGTTCCGGCGGCGGGATTACGCCCGCGCAGCGGCGGCCTTTACCCGCGCGCTGCACCTGACGCCCGGCGATCCGGACCTGGAGCGGTTCCGCGACATCGCCGCCTACCGCCGGCTCAACGCGCGGGTCATGGCGGGCGGCGTACAGGATGATTCCGGCATACATCATGCTTGACCGATGGCCATGACCTTCATCCACCTCCGCCCCGACCGGCGGCGGCTGGCACACCCACACCCCGAACCCGCCGCTCCCGTGCCGCCGGAATGGGGCGGCGGGGATGCCACCGTCATCAGCTTCCGCCCGCCGCCCGCCAGCCACACCGCCCGGACCGTTCCCGTCCACGGCGCCACCCGCCTGAACCCGCCCATCACGGGGGGACGGGTGGTGCTGGCCCACCTGCACAGCGATTCCCGCCTGGCCCTGCCGCTGGTGTGGGACATCGTTCACGCCTGCCCCGTGGGCACCCGTTTCACCGTGGCCGAAGAGGACGGGACGCCACCGCTGCTGGGCCGTTCCTATTACGCCGCCTTTCTGCGCCCGTTGGGGCGTGACGGCATCCTGCACCATTATGAAAAGATGGCACCGGGGCTGGTGGAAACCGCCGCCGGGCTGGATGGGTGGAGCTTTGCCGTGCGCCCGGTGCCGGGAGGGACTCCGGCGATGCTGCGCCTGTGCCTGGCCCGCCTGTGCGCCCTGACCGGGGTGGATGGGGAAATTCTGGTCGCCGGGCCGCTGCCGGATGGAATTCCCGTCGGGATGGCGGTGCCGGTCGCGGTGAGCGGGCGCGCCGCCGCCGTCCGCGACGGGCTGGCCGCCGCCGCCACCCGGCCCAACCTGTGCCAACTCGACAGCCGCCACATCCTGCCGCTCAACTTCCGCGCCCTGGTGAACGCCCACGGCGACGGTTTCGGCTTCCTGGGGTTCCAGACCCTCAGCGTGCTGGACCGCGCCGGGCTGCACGCGCAGCGCCATAACGACGCCCAGACCCTGGATTGGCTGATCCCCGGCCCGCTGCTGGCCGATCCGCCCGCCCTGGCCGGCGGGGGGACGGTGGTCCGGCCCCTGATCCACCGTTTCGGCCCCTTCGTCCCCCGTCCGGCTCACGCGGGCGATTACCGGGACAGCCAGTATCTGACCGGCATCCGCCTCAGCAAAACCATCCTGTGGCGGCATCACCCCGCGTACAGTCCGGGTGCGGCCCCGGCGGACGGCGTGAAAGGGGATGGCCTGGAATGGGATGAGGGTGCGGACGTGGATCACGGGCTGCGGCTGGCCGCCGCCGGTATTCCCAGCCGGCTGGCCGCCCGCGGCTTCGCCCAGACCCTGTTCCCCGACCCGACCTGCATCGGCACGCGGGACGAACGGGACCGGGACGGGACCGGGACGGTACGGCGGGGCGTGTCCCTGGGCTGGCTGCCATCCCTGCCGCCGGGGCGCAAGCCGGTGCTGCCGGTCAGCCCCGACGAACACCGCCGGGGCCTCTACCGCTTCATCGCCACTCATGTGGAAGCCCCCTTCCACGACGAAGTGCGCCACGCCGTTGCCACCACGCCGCCGACCGCCCGCGGGCATCTGTTCCTGGCGCTGCTGATCCTGGACCGCGTGCCCCTGCGCCGGAACCAGGCGGCGCTGTCGGACTTTCTCGACGCCTATTTCGACACGGTGCTGCGGGTGCCGCTGCCGCCGTTCCGCAAGGCCCGGCTGCTGACCCTGGCGGCGGACGCCGACGGCGGCGCCTTCACCGATGCGGTGCGCGAAACGCTGGCCCTGCGGCATCTGGCCGGGCTGTGCGCCCACGGGCGGCTGTTCAGCGAGGGAACTGGCGATGCGCTGGTACCCGATACCTTCTGGACCGCGGCGGGGCGGTGGCTGTTCGCCCTGTGGCTGCGGCTGGGCCGACACAGCATCGTTCATCACGGCACATGGTCCGAACTGCTGACCGATCTGCGGGCCTCCACCCCCTTCACCGATTTGCAGGATGGGAACGCGCCATGACCCTGCGGTTCCATTTCATCGAGGCCGACGCCTTGGCCGCCAACACCACCTTGGCGGACCGGCTGGCGGCACGGCTGGCAGCGGATGCGCCACTTCCCGATTTCACCGTGCTGACCGCCGCCTATCTTGCCGCCCTGCCGGCAGACACGGCACCGATGCCCGCAGTCCCAACCCTGGACGGCCCGGCCCCCGCGGCCCCGGCGATTCTCTACACCGGCCCGCTGGACGCGCTGCCCGATCAGACGGCGGCGGCCCTGGCGGCGGGATGGCAGGGTGTGGTGGTGGTTCCCGCCCCCGCGGCGCGCATGCCGGCGCTGGTGGAGGCGATCCGGCCCCGACTGTACCTGAGCCATCCGCACCGCAGCTTTGCGGAGCTGCGTTCCTTCGCCAACCAGATCGTCGGCGACAGCATCCTGTTCAGCGAATATTCCGCGGTGCGCCTGCCGCTGATCGCCCGTCCGACCCGGCTCGGACGGTTCCTGCGTCAGCGGGTCATCGATTGGGTTCTGCGCCCGCTGGGGCTGTGGTGACCGCCATGCGGATCATCCGGTTCCACCACAACCGCCACACCATGTCCCGGCTGTCCGCCGCCCCCGTCGCCCGGCTGGACCCGGCGCTGGCCCAATGGCTGGCGGCGGCCGGGATGGAGCAGGCGCTGACCTTTCGTGACGGCGGCGGGGTGAACCGGGCGGCGATGGCGGTAACGGTGGACGCCACCACCCGCTTCTTTCACGCGGGGGCAAGTGCGGCGGTGGCGTTGATCGGGATCGGTACCGACACCCGCATGGGGCCGCTGATCGCCTGGGACGTGTTCCATCGGGCGCCGGTCGGGGCACGGCTGATGGTGGTGGAGGAGCCGGGAGGCGAGCCTCCCTTCGCCCGGCGCTATTACGCCCCCTCCCTGACCATGGAAGGGGAGGAGGTGGTGGCGGGCATGAGCGTGCGGACCTACCGCAAGACCGCCCCCGCTTCCATTGCCGCCGACACCGGGCTGGAGGATTGGACCTTCGGCATTCCGTGCGGGCCGGGGGACGCGTCGGCGCTCAACGCCTGCGTCGGGCGGATTTTGGAGCTGGGGGTTCCTCGGCTGGAGATCATCCTGTGTGGACAGCCGGGCGCCAACTTCCTTTACCATGACCGGGTGCGGGTGATTGGGGAGGATCTGCCGCCCACGCCACTGCACCTGGGCGACAAAAAGAACCGGCTGGCCGCGGCGGCATCCCACGGCAACCTGTGCCTGCTGCACGACCGGGTGATCCTGTCCCTGGGCTTCATGGCAGCGGTGCGGGCCTTTGGCGACGATTACCCCTTCACCGGGTTCCAGGGTTTTTATTTCTACGACCGTGCCAACCTGACCGGTCAGCGGTACGCCGACATCGAAACCCTGATCTGGCGGCCCCTGGGCCTGTTCGAAGCACGGCCCGCCGACGGCGGCACCCATGCCCAGCCATTGATCTTCGGCGAGGAGCGTTACCAGCAGGCCTACGGCCATGCCGCCGTGCACACGGGCGAGGATTACGTCATCGGCAGCCTGTACATGGCCAAGCGGTCCCTGTGGCGGCTGTGTCCCCAGGATGCCGGGCGCGGCTGGATGGAATGGGAGGATATCGAGCACGGCACCCGCGCCGCCCGCCTGTGGGGGATTCCCGGACGCATCAACCCCCACGCCTTCACCCAATCCCTGGGGTCGCGCTTCCGTACCTTGGGATGTCAATGGGCGCCGGGGGATGGGCGGGTGCATGAACATCTGCTGCGCCCCACATGGCCACTGCTGGGGCCGCTGCTGGGCCGGGTGCGCAAGCCGCACATCCGCCTGACCGAAGACGGCTACCGCGCCAACCTCCGTTTGTTCGCTCGCCGCCACCTGCCGCCCGAACACCGCGAGGAGGTGGAAACCGCCATCGCCGCCACGCGACTGACGTTCCATGGGCGGGCCGCGCTGATGCATCTGCTGCTGGCCCGCGCCCAAGTCCACCGCACTTCGGCGGCGGTGGACGCCTTCATCCGCGACGTGTTCGCCCTCGTGGTGGGGGAGGGGGCGGAGCCGCCCTATTACTGGAAAGGGCTGAAGGACGAATTGCTCAACGGGGCCGATCCCGAACGGCTGCGGCGGGCGGTGATGCGCCATTGGGTCATCCGCGGGCCGATGCGCTATTTCCCCCTGCGGCGGATGTTCGGGGCCGATCCCGCCGACATCATGGCGCTGCCCCGCGGGCCGGTGCTGACGGTGGCGACGGTCATGTGCGCCCTGTACCTGACGCTGTTCCGCCGCCGGTCGGTGCATTTTTCTGGCGGCGTCATGGCCCTGGCGCGGGCCATCCTCGACTGCACGCCGACACCCGATCTGCTGCGGCGGCGGGAGGGGGGCGGGCCGCCCGGCGAGGGCTAAAAAACCTAGGGCTTCTCCGCCAGCAGCCGGGCCAGCCCCGGCCCGTCCAGCCAGTTGGTGTTGGTATCGCTGGAATAGCGAAAATCATCGGGCACCGGGCGGCAACCCAGCTTTTCATAAGCCGCCCGCGTCCACCAGTTGAAGGCCGGCTCGATCACGTAACGGTCGCCCATCTCGAAAGTCAGGCGGGCGTCGTCGGCGGTGATCATCATCTCGTGCAGCTTTTCCCCCGGACGGATACCAATGACCCGATGAGGCAGGCCGGGGGCCATGCATTCAGCCAGATCGGTGATGGTCATGCTGGGGATCTTGGGCACGAAAATCTCCCCCCCCTGCATCATGGGGAAGCACGACACCACGAAATCCACCCCGTGCTGCAGGGTGATCCAGAACCGGGTCATCCGCGGATCGGTGATGGGCAGACTGTCGGCACCTTCGTCGATCAGGCGGCGAAACAACGGAATGACGCTGCCGCGCGACCCCACCACATTGCCATAGCGCACCACGGAAAAGCGGGTGCCCACCGATCCCGACAGGTTGTTGGCGGCGATGAACACCTTGTCGGCAGCAAGTTTACTGGCCCCATAGAGATTGATGGGATTGGCCGCCTTGTCGGTGGACAGGGCGATGACCTTGCGCACCCCGGTCCGCAGGGCCGCCCGCACCACGTTTTCCGCCCCGTTGACATTGGTGCGGATGCATTCCATGGGGTTGTATTCCGCCGCCGGCACATGCTTCAGCGCAGCGGCGTGAACGCAGACATCCACCTCCCGCATGGCCATTTCCAGCCGTCCGCTGTCGCGCACGTCGCCGATGAAGAAACGCAGTTGCCCGGCCCATTCGCTGCCCAGCTGCTGCTGCATCTCGAACTGCTTGAACTCGTCACGGGAAAAGACGATCACCCGCCGCGGTCGGGATCGGCGCAGCACCGTGTCGATGAAACGCCGGCCGAACGACCCCGTTCCCCCCGTCACCAGAATCGAGGCGTCGGTAAAACCGGCGAAGGCCTGGGCCAGCAGCCCTTCGAACGGCTCATGCACCACCTGTAACGGCGGCGTCGGCGCAGAAGATGAGGGATGTGGCGGCACAGGTACGGCTCCAGCCGGAAGGTAAGGCGATTTTATAGGATAAGCAAAGGTCGTTCCACAACCGGATGGTCAGGAAACCAGCCCCAGTTCCCGTTCCAGCGCACCGCACAGCATATGGCCAAGGGTGATGTGCATTTCCTGGATACGCGCGGTCACATCACTGGGCACCACCAGCAACGGATCGGCCAGACCCGGCAAACGGCCTCCGTCGCGGCCCGACAGGGCAGCGGGAACGATCCCCATCTCCCGCGCCGCTTCCAGCGCCAGCAGCACATTCGGGCTGTTGCCCGAGGTGGTGATGCCGATGACCACGTCACCCGCCCGTCCCAAGGCACGGACCTGACGGGCAAACAGATGATCGAACCCCAGATCGTTGCCGATGGCGGTCAGGGCCGAGGTGTCGGTGTTGAGCGCGATGGCGGCGATGGGGGCACGGTCCTTGACGTAACGAACGGTCAGTTCGGTCGCCAGATGCTGGGCGTCGGACGCACTGCCGCCGTTGCCGAACAGCATGATCTTGTTCCCCGCCCGCACGGCGGTGACGCAGGCATCCACCAGTTGCCGAAATGGCCCACGCACCGCCGCAGCGGTGCGTGCCGCCGCCTCGGCGTGATCGGTCATCTCTTGGGAGAAATAGGCGTCGAGATCCATTCCGGCGAAGCTCCCGGCAGAAGGTGTCAGATCCGGCCACGGATGCCCGGACGGTTGGCAGGACAGTAACGCCCTTTCCCCGTCCGGTTCAACGCACAGAGCCGCCGCCGCTATCCCTGATCACGGACCAGATGCGCCCACAAGGTGCTGCTGAACACCGGGCTGGCCAGATGGGGGGCGGTTCCCTGCAAACGGTAACGGTACCAGGAGGCCAGCATCTGGATCAGGGATTCGCGCAGCCCCGTGTCGGGACAGACGCTGATGGCCTGGGCCAGGCTTCCCGGAATCTGGATTTCCCGCATGAAAAGCGAGGACTGCAGAAAACGCAGCCGATCCGCCGGCGTCTCCTTGGGATCCAGCCGGCATTCGACCACGGTCCAGCCGTGGCGGCGCCCCATGATGTCCAGGGCTGCCGGCGTCCAGCGGCCGATATGGTTCGGCGGCATGTCGATCACACCGCCGCTCCGTTCGGCAAGCTCGGTCATCGGCGTTCCCGGCATCGCCACGAACAGGCTTCCGCCCGGACGCACCAGGGTGGCGAAACCGGCGAATATCTCGTCCAGCCGGGCGCAATGCTCGATCACCTGGAAGGCGCACACCGCATCGAACCGGCCATGCAGAGAGGTCGGGGGCTGGCTGATGGTATCAGGGGGCAGGGCGGTGAAGCCGCGCCCGGTCAACGTGTCCTGCCACGCGGTGTTGTATTCGGTAAAGGCGATGTTTTCCGCCCGCATCAGGCCAGGGACCAGAGAGGTGATAAAGGCTCCCTTGCCCGCGCCGGCTTCCAGCAGGGTTTCCACCGGAGTGCCTGCGTCCCGCCGAGCCTGCAACGCCGTGCGGGTGGCTTCGAATTCCCATTTGTCGTCGGGATAGATCGCCTCGTCGAAGGTGACCTCGTAGAAATGCGCATCCCCCGCAACATAGGGATGGGCGAAACCAAAACCGCAAACCCCGCAGCGGGCAATGGTGCAGTCCTCCCCGCCCCACAGGGCGGTGATGTGGCGGCTCAGTTCGTGGAACGCCGGTGCGTTGAAGGATGAACGGCAGAAATGCGCCGCCGCCTGCCGGGCAGTCACCGAAAACAACCCGGTCACCGGGCGGGAACCGCAGACCGGACAGGCAGCATCCACCGTCTGCGCGCCATAAACCGCGGGCGCCGCCCGGCCCATGTGCTCCACGGCGCCGAAATAGCCCTGCCGCATCGCGTCGATGAAGCGGGACCAATCGGCCAGAGGGGTGCGGAAATCCTGGAGGTTCCAAGGCTTTCCGACATCGGCCATCGCCGTTTCGAACAGGACGCCCGCCTCATCCACCGCCCCGCACATGGCCTCCACGACCCCGCCCAACAGTCGCGCCGACGGAAAACCGCCATTCACTCCGACTGCGCGCCGAAGCAGATGCCGGGCGTCCTCCCGCCGGCCCATGGCCAGACAGATCTGGGACAGGGGGAAGAACAGCGGGAGATAATCCGGCTGCAAACACAAGATGAACTCGTAATATCGCCGGGCGTCGGCCAGACGGCCCGTACGCTCCGCCTCGACGGCCCGTTCCGCCAGAATGTGTCCCCAGTCAGCGCCACCGACCGCCGTCATGCCCCGTCCGTCCTCTCAAAAAAAGACCCCCGCCGGCGAACGGCGGGGGTGTTTCACGAACATGCCGGAAGATCAATTCCGTCCGTACATATCTTCAAGGCGAACGATATCGTCCTCCCCCAAATACGAGCCGGACTGCACCTCGATCAGGTTCAGCGGCACCTTGCCGGGGTTTTCCAGACGATGGACCGTGCCCATGGGGATATAGATCGACTGGTTCTCATAGACCATCATCTGTTCATCGCCACGGGTGACCAAGGCGGTGCCCGACACCACCACCCAGTGCTCGGCGCGGTGATAATGCTTTTGCAGCGAAAGCTGGCGGCCCGGCGACACGGTCAGGCACTTCACCTGAAAACGCTCACCCGAATGAATCGACTGATAGGCACCCCAGGGACGATGCACCTTGCGGTGACTGACCGGTTCGCTGCGGCCTTCCTTCTTCAGCCGCTCGACCACGGCCTTGACGTCCTGGACCTTGTTGCGGTCGGCCACCAGCACCGCATCGTCGGTCACCACCACCACCACGTCATCCAGCCCGACCACGGCGGTCAGATGCTGTTCGGAGCGGACGTAGCAGTTGCCGGCCTGATGCATCACCACGTCGCCGATGGCCACGTTACCGCTCTCGTCCTTCGCGCCGACATCCCACAGAGCCGACCAGGCCCCCACGTCGGTCCAACCCAGATCGGCGGGGATCACAACGGCGGAATCGGTGCGTTCCATCACCGCGTAATCGACAGAGATGGATGGGGCGGCGGCAAAGGCATCAGCGTCCAGACGCAGGAAATCCAGATCCGACGCACCCTGGGCCAGCGCCCGGCGGCAGGCGTCCAGCACCGCCGGTTCATAAATCTCCATCTCGCTCAGCAGCTTGGCGACGGGGAACAGGAACATGCCGCTGTTCCAGAAATGCTCACCGCCGTCCACATACTGCTGCGCCACCTCGCGGTTGGGCTTCTCCACGAATTCGGCGACACGGTAGGCGCCCGCCGGACGAGACAGGGCACTTCCCCGGCGGATGTAGCCGTAACCGGTCTCCGGCCCGGTGGGCTGAATACCGAAGGTCACGAGATAACCGGCGGCAGCCGCCTCCGCCGCCTTTTCCACCGTGGCGAGGAAGGAAGCAACGTCACGGATCATATGGTCGGCGGGCAGAACCAGAATCAGGGCGTCAGGATCGGTTTCCGCCACCTTCAGCGCGGCCACGGCGCAAGCCGCGGCGGTGTTGCGGCCCACCGGCTCCAGGATGATCGCTCCCGGCGCGCGCCCGATGTGGCGAAGCTGCTCGGCGATGATGAAACGGTGCTCCTGGTTGCAAATCACCAGCGGAGCGGCGAAACGGCTGTCGTCGGCGACACGCAACGCCGTGTCCTGGAGCATGGAGTTGTCGGAACACAGGCTGAGAAGCTGCTTAGGGTACAGTTCCCGCGACATCGGCCACAGCCGGGAACCGGAACCGCCCGACATCAAAACAGGAATGATCTTTCGGGGGGAAGTCATCGCGTCCATGCCTTTTCACTGCGCAAGAGGGCACCACACCGACCACGGGCGGAGCGATAAAACAGCCCGGAACATCGGCTATTTTCAAGGAAAAAGCGTCGAGTCACTCTCCGGGAAAAGCGACTATCCTTTCTTTGATTTGGGTGTCCCCCCTTCCCCAGACTGTATAGAAACCCCTTATGAGCCATCCCCCCCCTGTTTTCAGCCGCGAACAGGCTTTGCTCCTGATCCGCGCGGGCCGCACCGCCGATGCCGAGACCCTTTGCGCCGCCGCCCTGAACCGGCAGCCGGGGGCAGCCATTCCTTTGGAAATGCTCGCCACGGTACGGATGTTGCAAAATCGTCCGGCCGAAGCGGACGCCCTGTTCCGTCAGGCCCAGGCCCATGAGCCGGACCATGCCCCGGCCTGGGCCAACCACGCCCGGCTTCTGGCCGGGCTGGGGCATACCGCCGCCGCCGGCGCACGGGCGCGGCGGGCGCTGATGCTGGACCCGTCCCTGAATGCCGCTTATGTGCTGCTGGGATCGCTGGAGGCCCGCGCAGGCCGGTGGCAGGAGGCGGCGTGCGCCATGGCGCACGCCCTGGCCATCGACCCCGGCGACGGCGAGGCGGCGGAGGCGCTGGCCGAAGCCCTGATCCGCACCGCCGTGCCCGAGCGTCTGGCGGCGGCCTGCCGATCACTGGCGCACCGGCATCCCACCCGCGCCGGTGTGTGGCGGGGATGGGGGGAGGCGCTGTACAATCTGGGTCAGCCGGCGGCAGCAGCAGCGGCTTACCGCTGCGCTCTGGCTCTGCAGCCCGACGACCCACGGGCACTCAACGGCATGGCCAACGCCGTGCAACGCGGCCATTTCCAGGCAGAGGCCCTGTCCAAGTACCGGCGGGCGGCACGGGTGCTGCCGGCTTATGCCGATCCTTATGTGAACGCCGCCAACGTCCGGCAGCTCATCGGCGAACCCTCCGCGGCGGTGCAGACCTATCGGCGGGCGGTGGCTTTGCGCCCCGGCTTTGCCGAGACATATTGCAATCTGGCCTCCGCCCTGGCCACCATCGGCGAATCCGACGGCGCCCTGCGCGATTACCACCGCGCCATTCGCCTGGGATTCGCGGCAGCGGAACAGAATCTGCGCGGCTTCATGCTGTACCGCGGGGATGTGGGCGCGGACAGCACCGCCGATCTGCACAAGGCCTATGCCGCCAGCCTGCCGGCGGTGGTTCCGTCGCCGCACACCAACACGCGCGATCCCGAGC
>CALBDS010000001.1 GCA_937927415.1 uncultured Rhodospirillaceae bacterium | reverse complement strand
ATCGCAGATGTTGCCGCAGGAGTTGCAGACCACCCCGGTCAGATGCCCCAGCCGCTCCGCCTCCGCCGCCGGCCCCGCCGCCGCCCCCGGCTCCCCCGCCGCCTCCGCCCCCGCCGGAGCCGACGCCGGCCCCCGTTCCGCCCAAGCCGCCCCAGCCCCCGAAGCCGGAGCCGCCGAAGCCCGAGCCTCCCAAGCACGAACCGCCGAAGCCGGAACCGCCCAAACCGGAACCGCCGAAGCATGAGCCGCCGAAACCGGAGCCGCCCAAGCCGACTCCGCCGAAGCCGGAGCCTGCCAAGACGGAACCGGCGAAGACCCCGGCCAAGCCCGAGCCGGCCAAGGCCGACCCCAAGGCCAAGCCGGATGCGAAGGCCAAGCCCGAGCCGAAGAAGGAAACGGCCAGCGCCGATCCCCTGGCCAGCCTGCTCAGCGACGTGTCGAAGTTGAGGTCGTCGAGCGAACCGGCCAAGGACGGCAAGGGCAAGCCCGCCTCGTCGTCGTCGGCCTCGTCGTCGTCGGCGAAGACCGCCTCCAATCAGCCCAACGGCGGGCCGAAGGCCACGCAGGGGCCGGACCGCGCCTTCAAGCCGTCGGGCAAGGCCATCGACGCCATCCGCAGTCAGGTGGGCAAGAACTGGAACTTCGACCCCGGCCGCAAGGATGCCGGCAACATGGTGGTGGAAATCCGCATCGACGTCGCCCCCGACGGCACCGTGCTGCGCGCCGATCTGGACGATGCCACCCGGGCGCGCGCCATGTCCGACAGCCATTTCCGGGCGGCGGCGGAAAGCGCGCTGCGTGCCATTATGAAGACGCAAAAGCTTGATCTGCTCTCGTCCGAATTCACCCCGGACACCTACGACAAGTGGCGTACGATCATCTTCAAATTCGACCCGAGGGATATGTTCTGACCATGACGACGACAACCAGGCGTTTCCTGCGGCTTGCCGGCCTTGCCGGCGCTGTGTTGCTGGCCCTCGGGGTTGCCGCGCCCCAGACCGCACGGGCCGAACTGCGCATCGACATCACCAAGGGCGTGGTCGAGCCGCTGCCGATCGCCATCACCACCTTTTACGGCGGCGGCGGCCGTGACGCCCAGGTGGGGGCCGACATCGCCAAGGTGGTGTCGGCGGACCTGGAGCGTTCCGGCCTGTTCAAGCCCTTGAACCCGCAGGCGTTCCTGCAAACCCCGCAGCAGTTGCAGAGCGGCGAGCCGCGCTATGCCGACTGGCGCACCGTCGGGGCGCAGGCCCTGGTGGCCGGCGGGGTGCAGGGTGCCTCCGGCGGGCAGATGAAGGTGGATTTCCGCCTGTGGGACGTGACCGCCGGTCAATACATGTCGGGCCTGTCCTATTCCGCGTCGCCCGACAGCTGGCGGCGAATCGCCCACATCATCGCCGACGCCATCTATAAGCGTCTGACGGGCGAGGACGGGTATTTCGACACCCGCATCGTCTATGTCGCCGAATCGGGACCGGCCACCAACCGCACCAAGCGGCTGGCGATCATGGATCAGGACGGCGAGAATCATCAGTTCCTGACCGACGGCAAGACGCTGGTGCTGACGCCGCGCTTCTCGCCGACGGCGCAGGAAATCACCTATATGTCGTATTTCAACAAGAAGCCGCGGGTCTATGTGTTCAACATCGACTCCGGCCGGCAGGAGGTGCTGGGCGACTTCCCCGGCATGACCTTCGCCCCCCGGTTCTCGCCGGACGGGAAGCGGGTGGTCATGAGCATGGCGCAGAACGGCAACACCGACATCTTCACCCTTGATCTCGGCACCCGCCGCCAGACCCAGCTGACGGATTCGCCCGGCATCGACACCGCCCCCAGCTATTCCCCCGACGGCACCAAGATCGCCTTCGAGTCGGACCGCGGCGGCAGCCAGCAGCTCTACATCATGAATTCCGACGGTTCGGGCGTGCGGCGCCTGACCTTCGGCAACGGCCGTTACGGCACGCCGGTGTGGTCGCCGCGCGGCGACCTGATCGCCTTCACCCGCCAGCAGGGCAGCGGTTTCGCGGTCGGCGTGGTCCGCCCCGACGGCACCGGCGAACGCATCCTGACCGAGGCTTATCACGTGGAAGGCCCGACCTGGGCGCCCAACGGCCGCGTCCTGATGTTCTTCAAGGAAACCCCCTCGGGCGGCGGGCGGAGTGCGAAGCTCTATTCGGTCGATGTGGGTGGGTTCAACGAACGGCGGGTCAGCACCCCGCTGGACGCATCGGACCCCGCATGGTCGCCCTTGATTCCCTAAAGCAGTAGGCCTATTTTCCGCCTGCGTGTTCGACGTCCTGCCAACACCGAAAGAAAGCGAAGTCCACCGGGGTCTGGTGGACTTCCACGTCGGTCATGAATCCTTTCGGTGACACTGTACGTTTCAATAAAGACATCCCGTACTCTCAATTAAGGGGTTCAACAATGCGTATGAAGGCTCTTGCCCTGATGGCGGCCCTGGCTCTCCTGGGCGCTTGCGAATCCGCTCCGAAGGACGCCGGCGCTGGCGCCGGTGCCGGCACCCAGAACACCATCGTTCCGGGTTCGCAGCAGGATCTGGTCGTCAACGTCGGCGACCGCGTGTTCTTCGGCTTCGATCGTTCCGATCTGTCGGCCGAAGCTCGCGCCACCCTGGACCGTCAGGCCCAGTGGCTGAAGACCTACGGCAACGTCAACGTGACCATCGAAGGCCACGCCGACGAACGCGGCACCCGCGAATACAACCTGGCGCTGGGCGAACGCCGCGCCAACTCGGTCAAGAAGTACCTGGCCGCCCAGGGCATCAACGCTTCGCGCGTGAAGACCATCTCCTACGGCAAGGAGCGTCCGGCCGTTGTGGGTTCGAACGAATCCGCTTGGGCGCAGAACCGCCGTGGCGTGACCGTCGTCGATTGATCCTGAACGGATCGTCGGTTGGGCCGGTCGCTGGCGCTTCGGTGCAGCGGCCTCCTGACGGGCACGATGCCGGGTCAGCGCCCGGCAACAGGTTTGGCAACGCCGTCCCGGTTTCACCGGGGCGGCGTTTGCTTTCTGTTCCAATTGGTTTTGTTGTGTAAAAGAATTATCGGAGTCACAGGTCTTTCCGTTGACAAGCAGCCGTGGCATGGCTGCAATACCGTCCACACGCGCGGCGCCATGGGGGGCCGTCCATCCTGTTCAGGTTGAGGGGACCATGAAGAAACGTTTTGCTCTGGGCCTTCTGGGTGCCGTCGCGGCCGTCGCCGTTACCGTGACCGGATTCGCCGGCGGTGCTGCGGCTCAGGACAAGAAGCCGGTCAACATCTACATCTGGAACGACTACCTGGGGGAAACCACCCTGGCCGATTTTACCAAGGCCACCGGGTATCCGACCAATGTGGATCTGTACGACAGCCTGGAGTTGCTGGAGCAGAAGGTCCTGGTGGGCAAGTCCGGCTATGACGTGGTGGTCCCCACGATCGAGCCGACCGGGTCGCGCATGATCCAGGCCAAGGTGCTGGCCCCGCTGGACAAGGCGAAGATTCCCAACCTGAAGAACGTCGATCCGGCGGTTCTGAAGCTGATGGAGATTTCCGATCCGGGGAACAAGTTCCTGATCCCCTATCTGGGCGGCACCGTCGGCATCGGCATCGTCCCGGAAAAGATCAAGGCGATCATGCCCGATGCGCCGCTCGATTCGTGGGATCTGCTGTTCAAGCCGGAGGTGGCGAAGAAGCTGTCGACCTGCGGCATCACCATCATGGATTCGCCCACCGACGTTCTGCCCTCGATCCTCCACTATCTCGGCCTCGACCCCAATTCCGAGAAGAAGGAAGATTATGAGAAGGCGGAAAAGGCGCTGATGGCCATCCGCCCCTATGTGAAGCAGTTCGTCACCGGCCAGAACATCAACAATCTGGCGGGGGCCGACGCCTGCGTGGTCATGGCCTATTCCGGTGACGTGCTCCAGGCTCAATCCCGTGCCGAGGAGGCCGGCAAGGGCGTGAAGGTCGAATACGTCATTCCGAAGGAAGGCGCTCAGGTCTGGTGGGACACCATGGGCATCCCCGCCGATGCCCCCAACAAGGACGGCGCGCACGCGCTGCTGAACTTTGTGCTGGATCCGGCCAACATGACCGGCATCACCGCCAAGGTGCAGTACGGCAACGCCGTTCCCGCCACCCTGGCCACCCTGGACGACGCGGTGAAGACCAACCCCGCGGTGTTCCCCACCGAGGCGCAGAAGGCCAAGCTGTTCAGCATCAAGTCGGTGAAGTCGAGCACCGAGCGTCTGCGCACCCGTCTGTGGACCAAGATCAAAACCGGCAAGTAAGCCGGCGTCCTCGTTCGTGACGACCATCCGCGCCCCGGTTCCGGGCGGTTTCCATGCCGCTGGGCCGGGGCGTTCGGCTTTTTTCAACCCCAGACAGGCTGTTGGGGGACGGACCGTTTATGACCAACCAAGTGATTCGCAAGCCGGTGCGGCTGGAACCCTGGCTTGATCCCAACGAAACCCCCTATGTCCGCATCGAGCGGGTGACCAAGCGGTTCGGCGGCTTTGTCGCCGTGGACGACGTGTCGCTGTCCATCTACCGCGGCGAATTCTTCGCGCTTCTGGGCGGGTCGGGATCGGGGAAGACCACGCTGCTGCGGATGCTGGCCGGGTTTGAAATCCCGTCGGATGGGAAGATCTTCATCGACGGCGTGGATATGTCGGACATCCCGCCCTATGACCGCCCGGTCAACATGATGTTCCAGTCCTACGCCCTGTTCCCGCACATGACGGTTGAGCAGAACGTCGCCTTCGGCCTGAAGCAGGACCGGGTGCCCAAGGACGAGATCCGCGACCGGGTGGCGGCCATGCTGGACATGGTGCAGCTCGCCAAGTTCGCCCGCCGCCGCCCGCACCAGCTTTCGGGCGGCCAGCGGCAGCGGGTGGCGCTGGCCCGTTCGCTGGTCAAGCGGCCCAAGCTGCTGCTGCTGGACGAGCCGCTGGGGGCGCTGGACAAGCGTCTGCGCGAAAAGACCCAGTTCGAGCTGGTCAACATTCAGGAAAAGCTGGGCATCACCTTCGTCGTGGTCACCCACGACCAGGAAGAGGCGATGACCATGTCGTCGCGCATCGCGGTGATGAACCAGGGCTACATTGCCCAGATCGGCACGCCGACCGAGATCTACGAATACCCCAACTCCCGCCTGACCGCCGAATTCATCGGGTCGGTCAACATGTTCGAAGGCCGGGTGGTGGAGGATGAACCGGACCATGTGCGCATCCGCTCGGAAGAGGCGGGGTGTGACCTTTACATCACCCACGCGGCATCGGCCCCGGTGGGAACCCCGGTGTGGGTGGCGGTGCGCCCGGAAAAGATCGCCCTGTCCAAGGAGCCGCCGGTGGGGGCGCACGCCGACGGGCGCAACACCACCCAAGGGGTGGTGCGGGAAATCGCCTATCTCGGTGACGTGTCGATCTACCTGATCGAACTGGCGGGGGGGAAGATGGTGCGCGCCACCATGCCCAACGTCACCCGCCGCACCGATCTGCCCATCACCTGGGAAGACACGGTGTACCTGACCTGGCGGCCCTTTGCCGGCGTGGTGCTGACCCAATGAGCCGGAAAGGATTCATTCCGCTCGGCAACCGCATGGGCGAAGGCCGCCCGCCGGGGTTCGACATCGGCGGCACGGCGGTGGTGCAATGGGCGGTGGCGCGGCTGCGTCGCATCGGGCTGTGGGGCCGCGGTCTGGTGCTGGCGGTGCCGTACGTGTGGCTGCTGCTGTTCTTCCTGATCCCGTTCCTGATCGTCTTCAAGATCAGCTTTTCCGAAGCGGTGCTGGCCCAGCCGCCGTTCACCGGGCTTTTCGAATGGCTGACCGACGACAGCGGGGAAGGGGGCAAGCTTCAGATCATCCTCAACCTCGGCAACTACATCCGCCTGTGGTCGGATGACCTGTACGTGCTGGCGTACCTGTCATCGCTGAAGATGGCGGCCATCTCGACGCTGCTGTGTCTGCTGGTCGGCTATCCCATGGCGTACGCCATCGCCCTGGCCCCGCCGGCCCGGCGCGGGCCGTTGATGATGCTGGTGATTTTGCCGTTCTGGACCTCGTTCCTGATCCGGGTGTACGCCTGGATCGGCATTCTGAAGGCCAACGGCATCCTGACCGGCATCCTGTCGTCTCTGGGGCTGGTGGACGAGCATTTCGAAATCCTCTACTCCGACACCGCGGTCTACATCGGCATCACGTACACCTATCTGCCGTTCATGATCCTGCCGCTGTACGCCACGCTGGAGAAGCTGGACCGTACGCTGCTGGAGGCGGCGGCGGACCTGGGATGCCGTCCGTGGGAAGCGTTCCTCAAGATCACGCTGCCGCTGTCCATGCCGGGGATCATCGCCGGTTCGCTGCTGGTGTTCATCCCGGCGGTGGGCGAATTCGTCATCCCCGAACTGCTGGGCGGCCCCGACACGCTGATGATCGGGAAGGTGCTGTGGAACGAGTTCTTTTCCAACCGTGACTGGCCGGTGGCGTCGGCGGTGGCCATCGCGCTGCTGGCCTTCCTGGTGGTGCCGATCATGATCTTCCAGTACGTCCAGGGCAAAGGGCACGATGGGGAGGTGCGGTGATGAGACGGCCGGGGTTTCTGTCCTGGGCCTTGTGGTTCGGCTATGCCTTCCTCTATGTGCCCATCGCTTTGCTGATCGTGTATTCGTTCAACGAGAACCGGCTGGTAACGGTGTGGAGCGGCTTTTCCGTCAAATGGTACGGGGAGCTGCTTGAGAACGAGCAACTGCTGTCGGCGGCGCGCCTGTCGCTGGAGGTGGGGGCGATTTCGGCCACCGTCTCGACGGTTTTGGGCACCATCGCCGGTTTGGCGCTGGCGCGGTTCGGGCGATTCCGCGGGCGCACCCTGTTCGGCGGCATGATTACGGCGCCGCTGGTGATGCCCGAAGTCATCACCGGCCTGTCGCTGCTTCTGGTGTTCGTGGCGCTGGAGGGGCTGACCGGCTGGCCCGACGGGCGCGGGATGACCACCATCACCATCGCCCACACCACCTTCACCATGGCCTATGTGGCGGTGGTGGTGCAGTCGCGGCTGGTGAGCATGGACGAGAGCCTGGAAGAAGCGGCCATGGATCTGGGCGCCCGCCCGGCCAAGGTGTTCTTCGTCATCACCCTGCCGATCATCTCCCCGGCCATCGTGTCGGGATGGCTGCTGGCCTTCACCCTGTCGCTGGACGATCTGGTGATCGCCAGCTTCGTGTCGGGGCCGGGGTCAACGACCCTGCCGATGGTGATCTTCTCCAGCGTGCGGTTCGGTGTCAGCCCGCAGGTGAACGCGCTGGCGACCATCATCGTTCTGCTGGTGTCGGCCGGGATCTTCGTCGCCAGCGTGCTGATGACCCGCCAGGAACGCCAGCGGGTGCGCGACGAACAGATGGCCCAGCAGGGGGGGTGAGAGCCGCGGCATCACCCCACCCGCAGCATCACCCCACCAGGGCGCACCATTCCTCTTCGGTCAGGATGGTGACGCCCAGGTCGCGGGCCTTGGCGGCCTTGGACCCGGCGTCGGCACCGCAGATCACGTAATCGGTCTTGGCCGACACCGACCCGGCGACCTTCGCCCCCAGCTTTTCCGCCTGCGCCTTGGCTTCGGGACGGGTCATGGTGGTGAGCGTGCCGGTGAACACCACCGTCTTGCCGCTGACCGGCGACGATGCGGCCCCCTTCGGCGGTTCATAGGGGGTGACGGTGACGCCCGCCGCCACCAGATCATCGACCACCGCGCGGTTCTTCGGCTCCAGGAAGAAGGCCGCCAGTTCCTCCGCCGCCACGGTGCCCACATCGCTCAGGGACACCAGTTCGTTCCACGCCGGGCCGGGGCGATGGCCGGCGGCCTCGGCCATGGCTTCCACCCACTCGGGAACGGACGCATACCGTTCGGCCAGGGCTTTCGCCGCCGGGCGCTTGACGGTCTTCGACAGCAGGGTGGCGATGACGGTTTCCACCGACAGCTTCGGCTGTGCGCTGTAGAAACGGGCGTTGGCCACATTGTCCGGCTGGGAGAACCACGCCAGGATGCCCTCCACCGTTGTCGGCCCGACGCCCTTCAGCCCGTGGAGATCCTGCCACGCCTGTCCCGGCATGGCGGCGGCCGCCTCGTTCATGCCGGCGATCCAGGCGTCCAGTGTGCGGTAATGCTTGGCGAGCGTCTTGGCCGTCACCTCGCCCACATGGCGGATGCCCAGTGCGAAGATGAAACGGTGCAGGTCGATGGCGGCGCGGCGCTGGTTGATGGCGGCGAACAGCTTGTCCTGGGACACCACGTCCCAGCCGAAACGGTCGCGGATGGGCGGGGTGAACGTCTCGTTGCGCTGTTCCAGGGTGAAGATATCGACGGGGGAGCGGATCAGCCCGTCGGTCCAGAACTCCACGATGGTCTTTTCCCCCAGCCCTTCGATGTCGAAGGCGTCGCGGGACACGAAATGGCGCAGCCGTTCCATGGCCTGGGCCGGGCACACCAGACCGCCGGTGCAGCGGCGGACCACCTCGCCCTCTTCGCGCACCGCCAGACTGCCGCATTCGGGGCAGTGGGTGGGGTAGACATAGGGTTCGCTGCCCTCGGGCCGCTGGCTGTCCACCACCCCGACGATCTGCGGGATCACATCGCCCGCCCGCTGGACGATCACCAGATCGCCGACGCGCACGTCCTTGCGGACGATTTCATCCTCGTTATGGAGCGTGGCGCGGCTGACCACCACGCCGCCGACGTTCACCGGCTCCAGTTCCGCCACCGGGGTCAGGGCGCCGGTGCGGCCCACCTGGATGGTGATCGCTTTCAACCGGGTCTGCGCTTGCTCGGCGGGGTATTTGTGGGCGGTGGCCCAGCGCGGCGCGCGGGAGACGAAGCCCAGCCGTTCCTGCAGATCCAGCCGGTCCACCTTGTAGACCACGCCGTCGATGTCGAAGGGCAGGGAGGAGCGGCGGCGCTGGATGCCCTCGTAAAAGCGCAGCAGCGATTCCACCCCGTCGCAATGCTCGGCCGGGCGGTTCAGGTGAAAGCCCCAGCCCTTCAGCCGCTCGCGGATGCCCCATTGGGTATCGGCGATGGATTCCGACACCTCGCCCAGCGCGTAGCCGAAGAAGCACAGGGGCCGCCCGGCGGTGATGCGCGAATCGAGCTGGCGCAGGGAGCCGGCGGCGGCGTTGCGCGGGTTGGCGAACAGCGCCTCCCCCCGTTCGGCGCGGGCGTTGTTCATCGCCAGGAAATCGTCGCGGTTCATATAGACCTCGCCGCGCACCTCCAGCACCGCGGGGCAGGGGGCGGGCAGGGTCTGGGGCACGTCGCCGATGGTGCGGACGTTGGCGGTGACGTCTTCGCCCTCGGCCCCGTCGCCGCGGGTCGTGGCCTGCACCAGTTGCCCGTTCTCATAGCGCAGCGAGCACGACAGCCCGTCGATCTTGGGTTCGGCGACGAAATCCAGGGCGTCGGTGTCCTTCAGCCCCAGGAACCGGCGGACGCGGGCGACAAAATCCGCCACATCTTCGGGCGCAAAGGCGTTGTCCAGTGACAGCATGGGCACCGCATGCCGCACCTTGCGGAAGCCGGAGGCCGGGGCGGCACCCACGCTGACCGACGGCGAATCGGCGCGGCGCAGTTCGGGGTACCGCGCTTCGATGGCGTTGTTGCGGCGGACCAGAGCGTCGAAGGCGGCGTCGGTGATCTCCGGCGCGTCCTTCTGGTGATAGAGGGTGTTGTGGTGCGCGATGTCCGCCGCCAGGACCTCCAGTTCGGCCTGGGCCTGCTCGACGGTCAGGTCATCAACGGCAATGGCGCGAAGGGCAGCCGGGGACGGGGAGGCGTTGCTCATGATCTCTCGCTGATAAAAGCGGCTTTGGTCGGGCGGCGCAGCATAGCCGCTTGCGTCCGGCATTGGGACCGTTAGGCTTGCGGCCCAGTTTGTTAACAGGAGCAGGCCATGAAGGCGCGCGTCAAATGGGTTGATGGGATGATGTTCGTCGGGGAATCCGGCAGCGGCCACGCCGTGGTGATGGACGGCGCACCGGAGGCCGGGGGCCGCAACCTGGGCATCCGCCCCATGGAAATGCTGTTGATCGGCATGGGCGGCTGTTCGTCCATCGACGTGGTGATGATCCTGAAGAAGGGTCGTGAAGCCATCACCGATTGCGTCGCCGAGATCGAGGCCGAACGGGCGGAGACCGAGCCGAAGGTCTTCACCAAAATCCACATCCATTTCATCGTGACCGGCAAAAACCTGAACTCGGCCAAGGTGGAGCGGGCCATCCAGCTTTCGGCGGAAAAATACTGCTCCGCGTCGATCATGCTGGGGGCGACCGCCACCATCACCCATGATTTCGAGGTGGTGGAGGGCTGACCTCTTCCGCGTCCCGCTCCCCTTGGGCGCTGTCGTACTGCTGCTGGGCGGTCAGGACCGACTCGATGTGGGTTTCCGCCCAGTCGGTCAGGGCCGACAGCGGTGCGGTCAGGGTGCGGCCCAGCGGCGTCAGATCATATTCCACCGTCACCGGAACGGTGGCGAAGGCCCGCCGGTTCACCAGACCGTCGCGCTCCAGCTTCTTGAGGATTTGCGACAGCACCTTTTGCGACACCCCCTGAACCTCCCGCCGCAACTGGTTGAAGCGCAGGGGCTGTTCGCTGAGCCGGCCCAGAACGAGCACCACCCATTTGTCGGCCAGCCGCTCCAGCACCATGCGGGTGGGACACCGCTGCTCATAGACATCGTATTCGTACATCGACTCCGCCTTGGGGTGATTCCGCCTTGGGGGTTTCCTGCGGGTGACTATGTTACCAAAAGGTGCCTTCTTCACACCAGA
This sequence comes from uncultured Rhodospirillaceae bacterium, assembly GCA_937927415.1. Taxonomy (GTDB): domain Bacteria; phylum Pseudomonadota; class Alphaproteobacteria; order Azospirillales; family Azospirillaceae; genus Azospirillum. Next base: position 374,555 of record CALBDS010000001.1, on the reverse strand, counting down.
TTACCAATCCTGTAGCTGATTTCCATCGGGAACTGGTTTCCAGAGGAAACCATAAAAATGGAGGTTGGGATGACGGGTGCGATTCTGGTGCTGGGGGCCACAGGCACGGTGGGCACGCCGCTGGTGGAAACGCTGGTGGCGCGGGGGGAACGGGTCAAGGCAGCCTCCCGCCGCGCAACCCCGGTGGCGGGGGCGGAGGCGGTGCGATTCGATTATGCCGATCCCAGCGGCTGGGACGCGGCACTGACCGGGGTGGACCGGGCCTATGTGATGGCGCCCACCGGCACGCTGGATGTCCTGGCCACGCTGACGCCGATTCTGACGGTGCTGGCCGAACGGCGTATCAAGGTTGTTTTGCAAACGGCGCTCGGCGTCGATGCCGACGACGGCATTCCCTACCGTCAGGTGGAAATCCGGCTGGAGCGTTCGGGCACATCCTTTGTCATCCTGCGGCCCAACTGGTTTTCGGATAACTTCCGCACCTTCTGGCTGGCGGGCATCCGGCAGGGCGTGATCGCGGTTCCGGCGGGGGAGGGGGCGTCCAGCTTCATCGACGTGCGCGACATTGCCGAATCCGCGGCCGCCGCCCTGACCACAGACCGTTTCGACGGGCAGGCGTTCAACCTCACCGGACCGGAAGCCCTGAGCTACGCCCAGGCCGCGGACCTGTTGACGGCGGTCACCGGGCGGCCCGTGGCCTATAGCCCCGTGGACGACCAGACCTTCATCGGCATCCTGACCGGTGCGGGGGTGAACGCCGATTATGCCGCGTTCCTGGCGTCGATCTTTCATCCGGTGCGGCAGGGGTGGACCGCCGCGGTATCCCCGGCGGTGGAAACCCTGACCGGCCACCCGCCGCGTCCCCTGCGCCGGACGCTGGAGGATCACGCCGGCATCTTTGCCGCAGACAAGACATGAACCCCATCACTGAGATGCAAGGGCCTTCCGGCCCTTGCTGGGGGGCGGGGGTAAAACCCCCGCGAAATCACCCCCGCCCGGCGATGAGACTTTCAGCAGCCCGCCGCGCCTCGTCGGTCACGGTTGCCCCCGACAGCATCCGGGCGATTTCCTCGCGCCGCTCATCCCCTTCGAGCACGGCGACGCCGGTGGTGACGCGCTCGCCCTTCACCGTCTTCTGCACCTTCAGATGAGTGGCCCCCAGGGCGGCCACCTGCGGGCTGTGGGTGACGACCAGCACCTGCAGCTTGCTTCCCAAGGCGGCCAGACGTTCGCCCACCGCGGCGGCGACGGCGCCGCCGATGCCGGTGTCCACCTCGTCGAAGACCATGGTGCCGATGGTGGATGTCTGGGCCAGCACCACCTTCAGCGCCAGCATGAAGCGGGCCAACTCACCGCCCGAGGCGATCTTGTTCAGTGCCCCCGGCGGTGAGCCGGGGTTGGTGGCGACCTGGAACGCCACCCGGTCGATGCCGGACGGCCCCCAATCGGCCTCGACCAGCGGCTCCACCAGGGTGCGGAACCGGGCCTTGTCCAGCTTCAGCGGCGGCAACTCGCCGGCCACCGCCTTATCCAGGCGGCCGGCGGCGGTGCGGCGTTCCTGGCTCAGCTTTTCGCCGACGCTGCGATAGGTGTCGCGGGCGGCCTCCGCCTCCCGCGCCAGGCGGGCCAGCAGGTCGCCCTGATCCTCGATCAGCGACAGGCGGCGGGCGAAGTCGTCGCGCAGGGCCGCCAGCGAATCCACCTCCACCCCATGCTTGCGGGCGGCGGCGCGCAGGGCGAACAGGCGCTCTTCCAGCTTTTCCAGTGCGGCCGGATCCATGTCCACGTCGGATGACACCGCCTGCAGCCCGGCGATGGCCTCGGCGGCTTCGGCGGCGGCGCGGTCAAGGCCGGCGATGACGGAATCGAGCCGCCCGCCCGCCTTGTCGGCGATGCGCGACAGGGTGCGGATGGCCGAGGACAGTTGCCGTTCGACCCCGCGGTCGCCCGACAGGTCGGCGAAGGCGGCGTTGAGGGCGTCCACCAGCTTTTCCCGGTGCATCAGCACCGCGCGGGTTTCCGCCAGTTCCCCTTCCTCACCGGCGCGGGGAGCCAGGGCGTCCAATTCGGCGACGGCGTGGCGGAGGTATTCTTCCTCGGCACGGGCGCGGGCGATGTCGGCGGCGGCGTTGGCGCGGGCCTCTTCCACCTGCCGCCACGCGCGATGGGCGGCGGCGACCTGCGCCTGCCGCGTCGCCAGCCCGGCGTAGGCGTCGAGCACGCTGCGGTGGGTCTGGGGGTTGAGCAGGCCGTGGGTGTCGAACTGCCCGTGAACCTCCACCAACTCCTCGCCCAGGCGGCGCAGCAGCGCCACGCCCACCGCCTGATCGTTGACCCAGGCGCGGGAACGGCCGTCGGCGCTGACCGTGCGGCGGATCACCAGTCGGTCGTCGGCGTCAAGCCCCTGTTCCTTGAGGATGGCGAAGGCGGGGTGGTCGCCCGACAGGTCGAATTCGGCGGTGACGCTGGCCTGTTCGGCCCCGTGGCGCACCAGCCCGGAATCGGCCCGTGCGCCGAGCGCCAGCCCCAGCGAATCCAGCAGGATCGACTTGCCGGCGCCGGTTTCCCCGGTCAGCACGCACAGGCCGGAGCGGACGTTGAGGCTGAGCCGCTCGATCAGGACCACATCGCGGATGGTCAGCGAAACGAGCGCCGAACGCCCTAGAACAGGGAGTTCCAGGCTTTGCTGATCCACGACTTGGGATTCTGCGCCGGACGCACGTTGGCGTCCACCAGCAGAGCGTAGCTGTCCACGTACCATTCGCTGCCCGGGAAATTGTGGCCCAGCACGGCGGCGGCGGTCTTCGCCTCGTCCACCACGCCGAGAGCCAGATAGCATTCGACCAGCCGATGCAGTGCCTCGGGCACGTGCGAGGTGGTCTGGTACTGCTCGATGACCGTGCGGAAACGGCCCAGAGCGGCGGTGTATTGGTTCTGCTTCAGGTAGAAGCGCCCGACCTCCATCTCCTTGCCGGCCAGATGGTCGTTGGTCAGGTCGATCTTCAGCCGCGCATCGCGGGCATAGGTGCTGTCGGGGAAGCGGCGGACCACCTCCGACAGGGCATCCAGCGCCTGACGGGTCATGCGCTGGTCGCGGCGCACGTCGGTGATCTGCTCGTAATAGCACAGCGCCCGCATGTAATAGGCGTAAGCCACATCCTCGCTGCCGGGATGAAGCTGGATGAAGCGGTCCAGCGCCAGGATGGCGTCGTCGTACTTCAGATTCTCGTAATGGGCATAGGCCGCACGCAACTGCGCCTTGGTCGCCCATTGGGAATAGGGGTGCTGCCGCTCCACCTCGTCGAACAGCTTGGCGGCGGTTTTGTATTCCTCCGCCTTCATGGCGGCTTCCGCCTCCTGGAAAATCTGTTCGGCGGGACGTTCCACATAGGGAAGGTCTTCCTTGTCGCCGGAACAGGCGGACACCGTCAGGCCCAACATCAGGGCCAAGAGGGGCAGGCGGAGAGCGCGCAGAAACATTTTTGTCCAGGGGACCGTGGAATCGTGGCCCCTATATAGCACGCGGTCGCCATGGCCCGGCAAGTCCCGCTGTAAGCCATGGCGGCGGATGGTGTAGGATGGCGGACCCGCGTTTCGAGAAGAGGCCGGCGTGACCGCGCGTTTCGACACCTTCGACCGGCCACCCCAATCCAATGGGTCCCAACCCAACGGCCGGGCCAGGCCCCGCCGCCCGGTGGCGGTGGCGCTGACGTACGAACTGGGCGGGCGCGACCTGCCGCGGGTGGTGGCGTCCGGCCGCGGCACGGTGGCCGAACAGATCCTGGAAATCGCCTTTGCCAACGGGGTAAAGGTGCGTGAGGACGCCGATCTGGTGGAAATCCTGTCGGCGGTCGATGTGGACAGCGAAATCCCCCTGGAAGCCATCGTGGCGGTGGCGGAAATCCTGTCCCATGTCTATCGTGCCAACGGCACCGTCGTACCCGATCCGGACCCTGCGGAATGACGTCATCTCCTTCTTTGCGCTCGGATATGGAAGCCCTGGCCGCGACGCTGGACGACGCGCGGGCCGGGGTGGCCGCCGGCGACGATCTCGACCTGAGCGGGCTGGACGCACGGGTCGGCGGGCTGTGCGCCGCCGTGGCCTCCCTCCCGCGGGAGGAGGGGCGCGTCCTGGCCCAGGGGCTGGAACGGTTGCTGGACGTGCTGGACGCCCTGTCCGCCACCATCGGGCAGCGGCGTCAGGCCGCCCTGGCGGAGCAGGAGCAGACCGCCCGCCGCCGCGCCACCGCCGCCTATGGCCGTCCGGTCCCTCTCAACGCCCCGGCTCCCCTCAACGCTCCGGTGCCGCCGCCCGATCCTGCCGACGGTTCGTCGTCCGAGACGTGATGTCATCGGCCCTTATGGATTCTCATTCTCATGGATCTTGATCTTTACGCCCGCTTCGTCCTGGCGCTGGTGTTCGTCATCGGCCTGTTCGCGGTGATGGCGCTGGTGATGCGCCGGCTGGGCATGGGCACCGGCGGGCGCGGGGGATCGCGCCTGCGCCGGCTGGCGGTGGTGGATGCGCTGGCGCTCGACCCGAAACGCCGGCTGGTGCTGATCCGCCGCGACGGCACCGAACATCTTCTGCTGCTGAGTGCCGCGGGCGATGTGGTGGTGGAAACGGGGATCCCCGGCCCGGACCGTTTCGAGGACGCCATGAAGGCGGTGCCCCCCACCCCGAATCCCCCGCTTCCCCCCGTTGCGGAGGCAGCACCATGAGCCGCGTTCCGGTCAACGGGTGGCGCCGGGCGGTGGTGTGGGGGGCGGTGCTGGCGCTGTTGGCGGGGGGGGTGGCCGGCCTGTCGGCGGGGCCGGCGCTGGCCCAGAGCCTGACCTTCGACCTGAACGACGCGGGCGGGTCCACCACCGGGCGGGTCATCCAACTGGTGGCGCTCATCACGGTGCTGTCGCTGGCGCCGTCGATTCTCATCATGATGACGGCGTTTACCCGCATCGTCATCGTGCTGTCGTTCCTGCGCCAGGCGCTGGGCGTGCAGCAGGTGCCGCCCAATACGGTGCTGGTGTCGCTGGCGCTGTTCCTGACTTTCTTCATCATGGCCCCGGTGTTCGAGCGGTCCTACACCCAGGGGATCGTGCCGCTCATCAATGAGGACATCGACGAGATGGAGGCGCTGCGCCGCACCGCCGCCCCGTTCCGCGATTTCATGCTGCACCACACCAACGAACGGGATCTGCAGCTTTTCGTCGATATGGGTCGGGTGGGGCCGATCGCCTCGCCCGAGGCAACACCGTATCAGGTGCTGATCCCCGCCTTCATGATCTCCGAGATCAAGCGGGCGTTCGAGATCGGATTCCTGCTGTTTTTGCCCTTCCTCATCATCGACATGGTGGTGTCGTCGATCCTGATGTCCATGGGCATGATGATGTTGCCACCAACGATGGTGGCCGTCCCGTTCAAGATCATCTTTTTCGTGCTTGTGGATGGCTGGTACCTGATTGCCGGATCGTTGGCCCGCAGTTTCGGCACGTTGTAGTATACGCGCGGCGATCCGGCGCTTGACTTCCGGCACTTTCAAGGGCGTTACAATCATCCCAGACCCGCCGTTTTACCGGGCCATCCGGCCCGGCGGCGCTCCGTTCCGCTCCTGTGAGGCTGCAGGCACCCCCGACCATGAATGCTCCGTCATTGAAAACCGCTGGCCCGGATCGTGGGCGTCTGGCGGCGTTGCTTCTGGGTGCCATCGGCGTCGTTTACGGCGACATCGGCACCAGCCCGCTCTACACCTTCCGCGAATGCCTGACCGAAGAACACGGGCTGGCCGTCATCCCCGCGAACATCTACGGCGTCGTGTCGCTGGTGTTCTGGGCGCTGGTGATCGTGGTGTCGGTCAAATACGTCCTGTTCATCATGCGGGCCGACAACAAGGGGGAGGGCGGCATCCTGGCGCTGCTGGCGCTGGCCACGCAAAGCCGCCCCGATGCGTCGGGCCGGCTGGGCTTGCTGATGGCGCTGGGGGTGTTCGGCGCGGCGCTGTTCTACGGCGACGGCATCATCACCCCCGCCATCTCCGTTCTGTCGGCGGTTGAGGGGCTGGAGATTGCCGAACCGGCGCTGGAGCGGGTGGTGGTGCCACTGACGCTGGTCATCCTGGTGCTGCTGTTCTCGATCCAGAGCCGCGGGACATCCCGGGTCGGCGCCCTGTTCGGCCCGATCATGGTCGCGTGGTTCGTGGTGCTGGCCCTGTTGGGGTTGGCGCAGGTGGTGCAGGCGCCGGAGATCCTGACGGCGCTGGACCCGCGCTATGGGCTGTCGTTCCTGATCGAAAACCGGCTGAAGGCCTTTACCGTTCTGGGATCCGTCGTTCTGGCGGTGACGGGGGCGGAGGCGCTCTATGTGGACATGGGCCATTTCGGCCGCTTCCCCATTCAGGCGGCGTGGTTCGGGCTGGTGCTGCCGTCGCTGCTGCTGAACTATCTGGGACAGGCGGCGCTGCTGCTGCATGAGCCGGAAGCGGTGCGCAACCCCTTCTTCCTGCTGGCGCCGGATTGGGCGCTCTATCCGCTGATCGCGCTGGCGACGGCGGCGGCGGTGATCGCCAGCCAGGCAGTGATCTCCGGCGTCTTCTCCCTGACGCGGCAGGCGGTGCAGCTTGGCCTGTGCCCGCGGCTCGACATCCGCCACACCTCCAGCGAGGAGGAGGGGCAGATCTACATCGCGCGGGCCAACTGGGGGCTGCTGTTCGCCATCATCGGGCTGGTGCTGTGGTTCGAATCGTCGGGCAATCTGGCGGCGGCCTATGGCATCGCGGTGACGGGGACCATGCTGATCTCCACCATCCTGGCGCTGGTGGTGGCGCGGCGGCGCTGGCGCTGGTCGGTGGCCCTGTGCGCCGTGGTCGGCACGCTGTTCCTGACGGTGGACGTGGGCTTCTTCGCCGCCAACATCATCAAGGTGCCGCAGGGCGGATGGGCGCCGCTGGCCATCGGTGTGGTCACGCTGTTCCTGATGGCGACATGGCGGCGCGGGCGGGCGGTGCTGTCGCGCCGGCTGGCCGAGGATTCCCTGCCGCTGGAGGATTTCGTGAAGCGGCAGGCCAAATCCCCCATCCATCGGGTGAAGGGCACGGCGGTGTTCATGACCTCGGGCGCCGGCACGGTTCCCATCGCCATGCTGCACAACCTGAAGCACAATCAGGTGCTGCACGAGCGGGTGGTGTTCCTGACCGTGCTGGTGGAGGATGTGCCGCGCGTTCCCGCCAAGGACCGGGTGACGGTGGAGGGGCTGGCCGAGGGCTTCTACCGCATCGTCGTGCGCTATGGCTTCTCGCAGGAACCGAACATCCCCAACGCGCTGCGCCTGTGCAAGGCGTTGGGGCTTGAATTCGACATGATGACCACCTCCTTCTTCCTGGGCCGGGAGACGCTGATCCCCAAGATGCATCCGCCCATGGCCCAGTGGCGGGAGAAGCTGTTCGTGGTCATGTCGCGCACGGCGGTCAGCGCCACCGACTTCTTCAAGATCCCGCCCAACCGTGTGGTGGAACTGGGCACCCAGGTTCAATTGTGATGACGCCGACCTTGCGCGAACGGGCGGTGGCGGTGCTGACGGCCCCGTCGCCCGACGACAAGAGGACGCTGACCCTGGCCGCCGCCGCGGCGTGGAAGGCCGGCGGGATGGAGGTGGGCCGTGCAACGCCGCCCGCGCGCCCGGCCCGGCCCGAACGCCCGCCGCTGATGCTGCCCCGCGACATGCCCAAGCGCAGCGTCGGCGGGCCGCAGGGGCGGGTGGCGCTGCTGCACGCCCTGGCCCACATCGAACTGAACGCCATCGATCTGGCCTGGGATCTGATCGCCCGTTTCGCCGAGGTGCCGTTTCCCAAGGGCTTCTTCGACGACTGGGTGCAGGTGGCGGAGGATGAAGCCATCCATTTCCGCCTGCTGGCCGACCGCCTGGCCGATTTCGGTGCCGCCTATGGCGATCTTCCCGCCCATGACGGGCTGTGGCAGGCGGCGGAGGTCACGGCCGGCGACCCGCTGGCCCGGCTGGCGGTGGTCCCCATGGTGCTGGAGGCGCGCGGGCTGGACGTGACCCCCGCCACCATCGCCCGGTTCGAAAAGCTGGGCGACGGCGACAGCGCCGCGATCCTGAACCGCATTCTGAACGACGAGATCACCCATGTGGCCAGCGGCCGCCGCTGGTTCCAATGGCTGTGCGGCGAAGGGGGACTCGATCCTGAAACCGCGTATCAGGACCGGGTGCGGCGGTTCTTCCGCGGGGTTCTCAAGGCCCCCTTCAACCAAGAGGCGCGGGACAAGGCCGGTCTTCCGCCCTCCTATTACATGCCGTTGGCTGCGGACGGCCGAAACGGGTGATGCGGCGCGGCACAGGCGCCGTGACAAACCCGGCACGAGTTGGGTAGCATCGGGGCCGTTTGCGCGGGCGAGGTCGGCGGGCATGGTGAATGTCGGGGCGAAGGTGGCGGGCGGGCCGGTGGCCGCGGCCGGGGATCGCTGGCGGCCGCTGGTTCTGGCGAACCTGGGGGTTGCCGCCACCTATGCCCTGATCGGCGCGCTGGTGGAGCTGTTCTTTTCCGGCACCGGCCTGTTTCCCGCCCCCTTGTGGCCGTCCGCCAGTGTCGGCGTGGTGGCCGGGGCCATTTATGGCTGGGCCATTGCGCCCGGGCTGTTTCTCGGTTCCCTCATCGTCAATGCGGCCAGTTTTTCCGCCCCGTTGGGGATGGCGCTGCCCATCTCGCTGGCCAACGCCGTGGCGCCGGTGGTGGGCATCGGGCTGGCCCGCCACTATGCCCGCCGCACCGACGCGCTGTTCGGTGTGCGCGATGTGGCCTCATTCACCATGTTCGCGGTGGTGCTGCACGCGGCCGTGACCGGGGCCGTGGGGGCGGTGGTTCTGTATCTCAGCGGCCGGATCCTGTCGGGGGCGATCGGGCGGACCTTTCTGGAATGGTGGCTGTCGGACGCCTGGGGCGCGCTGACCCTGGCCCCGCCGCTGCTGCTGTGGCTGCTGGACCCCAAGACCCGCGCCGGGCGGGGCCGGCGCGGGGAATGGCTGGGGGTATCGCTGGCGCTGATGGGGGGCAGTGCCGCGCTGTTCCTGTGGCGCGGGCTGGAAGGGCAGGCGGACGCGGCCTTGCCCTTTCTGCTGCTGGTGCCGTGCGCGTGGCTGGCGGTCCGCTTCACCTCGCGCGAGGCGTACACGGTGTTCAGCGTGGTGGTGGCAATCGCCGTGGTGATGACCACCACCGGCTATGGCCCCTTCGCCGGAGCGGGGATTCACCGGCCGCTGTTCTTCGTCGGCATCTTCACCGTCACCGGGGCGGCGCTGATCCTGTCGTGCGGGGCGCTGGCGAACAACCGCCGCCGGGCCGAACGTGCCCTGCGCTCCATGGTCGCCACCCTGGAACAGCGGGTGGCCGAACGCACCGCCGCGCTGCAGGCCAGCGAGGCGCTGCTGCGGCAGGTGGTGGAGGATCTGCCGCTGCCCATCACCCTGGTCCGGCCCGAGGATGACCGGCTGCTGTTCGCCAACGGTCAGGCGCGCCGCCTGTTCGGCGTCGATCCGGCGGCGGAACCGGACCGTCCCGAATCCTCCCTCTGGTGCCGGCTGGAGGAGCGTGAGCGGATCTTTGCCGCCATCGCCGCCGGCGAGCCGGTTCAGGATGCCGAAACCGAGCTGTGGAACGGCCGGCGGGAGGTCATCACCGCCCTGGTGTCGGCCTCTCTCACCCGGTTCGGGGGGACGCCGGTGGTGCTGATGGGGGTGTCGGACATCACCGACCGCAAGCGCGGCGAGCAGGCGGTGCGCGACAGCGAACGCAAGCTGCGGCTGCTGACCGACAACATGACCGATGTGGTGTGGGCGGTGGATCCCGGCTTGCGCTACACCTTCATCAGCCAGTCGGTGGAGCGGACCCGCGGCCTGCCCCCCGATGCGCTGCTGGGGCGGTCCATTCTGGAATGCCTGTCGCCAGAAAGCGGGGAGCGGGCCGGGCGCGCCATTGCCAATGCCAGCGCCACCGCCGCCGCGCAAAAGCGTGAGCGCGCCGAAATCCGCCTGGAGCTGGAGGTGATCGGCCCCGACGGCACCATCCTCGAATGCGAAACCTGCATGACGCTGCTGCTGGACCCCTATGGGCGCCTTCTGGGCCTGCAGGGGGTGACCCGCGACATCCGCGAACGCAAGATTTTGGAAGCCGAATTGCACCGGCTGGCGACCACCGATGCCCTGACCGGGCTGTGGAACCGCCGGGCCTTCCTTGACCGGCTGGGGTCCGACATCGCCCGCAGCCTGCGTTATGGCCGTCCGATGACGCTCGCCATGGTGGATCTGGATCACTTCAAACGGATCAACGACCGCTACGGACATGCGGTGGGGGATGATGTGCTGGTGGCCTTTGCCGATGTGTGCCGCACTGCCCTGCGCGATGCCGATGTGGTGGGGCGGCTGGGGGGGGAGGAGTTCGCCGTGCTGCTGCCGGAAACCGCCATCCGCCGCGCCACCGCCACCGCCGAACGGCTGCGCGAGGCGGTGGCGGCCTTGAGCGTTCCCGCCGGCGACGAGCAGGTCCATCCCACCGCCAGCATCGGGCTGGCGCAATTGGGGCCGGGCGACGATGCATCCCGTCTGATGGCGCGGGCGGACCACGCCCTTTATGCCGCCAAGGAGCAGGGGCGCAACCGCGTGGTGGCAGCGGAGTGATGGGAAAAGGGGGCTGTGATTTTTTTGAAAAAGGCTGTTGCACACCCCCCACCTCCTGACTATAGTCCCGCTCCACCGACGGCGCACGAAACGAACGGAGCGTAGCGCAGCCTGGTAGCGCATCAGACTGGGGGTCTGGGGGTCGCAGGTTCAAATCCTGTCGCTCCGACCAGTGCGACTGTCGGTCAAGATTAAGGCGGCCTGTGAAAACAGGCCGCCTTAGTTTTTTCTCCAGCCGCTGCGGGCCGGAAGGGGGAGGGGCGTCATGGGCTGGGTGGACGGGTATGTGATGGATACCCTGTGTTCACCGGGGTTCTACCGGGAAACAGCACCATCCTATCTGCGCTATGCCGCCCTGCTGGGCGGTGTCGCGGTGGAGGCGCCGGTCCGGGGGCTGGAACTGGGCTGCGGCATCGGCTTCAACGTGGCGTTGCTGGCCGCGGCCAATCCGGGATGTGATTGGGTGGGGGTGGACGTCAACCCCAGCCACATCGCCGCCGCCGCCGCGTTTCAGAAGGACGCCGGCCTGACCAATCTGCGCTACGCCGATGCCTCCTTCGCCGATTGGGCGGGGGAGGATCACGGGCGGTTCGGCGCCATCCTGCTGCACGGCATCTATTCCTGGATCGACGCTGCCACCGCCGCCGACGTGCGGCGCATCCTGGCGCGGTCGTTGGCGGTGGGCGGGGCGGCGTACCTGTCGTACAACACCCCGCCGGGCTGGGCGGCGGTCGCCCCCCTGCGCCGCCTGTTGCTGGAACACGCCCGCCGTCATCCCGGCACCATGGGGGAACGGGTGCAGGCGGGCATCGCCTTCGCCCGCGCGCTCGCCGCCGCCGGGGGTGGGTACTTCGCCGCCAACCCCGCCGCCGTGGCCCGGCTGGAGGAACTGGCCGACCAGGACCCCCGCTATCTGGCCCATGAATATCTCAACGAATCCTGGCGCCTGCTCGATCACGCCGAGGTGGCGGGGGAGATGGCGGCGGCGCGGCTGATCTATCTGGGGCTGGCCGATCCCACCGATTCCTTTGCCGACCTGACGGTGCCGGATGGCGGGCGGGCGCTCTATAACGGCAGCCCCGACCGGGTGATGGCGGAAACCGTGCGCGACTATGCCGTCGGCCGCGCCTTCCGTCGGGATCTTTACGGGCGTGGAGCCGTGGTTCTGACCGCGGCGGAGCGGGAAGAACGGCTGATGGCCACCCCCCTGGCGGCACTGACCTATCCCGAGGATCTGCAGACCGTCACCCGCACGTCCCTGGGGCCTGTGGAGGCCGACCCGGCCATCGCCCGCCCGCTGGTGGCCCGGCTGTGGGCGGAGGGGCCACAGCCGCTTTCGGCCCTGGCCCGGCGGGACTGGCCGTTGCCGGACCTGCTGCGGGTGGTGGCCCTGCTGGTGCTGGGGGGGCAGATCCATCCCGCGGTGCCGCCGGACGAGGCGGTCCGCACCACCGCCCGCCGGTTCAACACCGCCGTCTGCGCCGCGACCCGCCGCGGCGGCACCATGGGATTCCTCGCCGCCCCCGGCATCGGCAGCGGCATCCCCGTGGGCGTGATGGAGCAGGTGGTCTATGCCGCGATGCAGGAGGATCCCGAAGCCGCACCGGAGGCGCTGGCCGCCACGGTGCTGCCCCGGCTGGAGGCGCTGGGCCGTCCGCTGATGCGCGGTGGCCGCCCGCTGACCGACCCGGCCGACGCCGTGCCGGAACTGGCGGCCCGGCTGCACCGGCATCGGGAACGCCGGGTGCCGGTGTGGCGGGCGCTGGGCGTGCTGTAATTGTGGAGAGCGGGGCAACATCCCCGACCCCGTTTGGAGACTAACGCCTCCAAACCTCCATCCTTTTTATCGATAAAACCAAAGGGGGTTCGGGGCATCGCCCCGAACGGGTTTGGGCAGTAGCCCAATTCTTACTACAGCTTGGACCGCTCGGCCTTGCTGTAGTTGCTGAAATGCCCCTCCTTGGCCGCGGCGGCGCGTCCGGACTGGATGATGGACTTGGATTTGCCCTCCGGCGCGGGCAGGGACACCAGCTTTTCCAGGGATTCACTGCCGCAGGACGGACAGGCGGGAACGTCGGAGCTGCGCACCAGCGTCTCGAACGCAGTGTCGCAGCCTTTGCAGCGATAGGAATAGAGCGGCATTCGTTTCATCCGTCGTCAATCAAACGATTGGGTGGACCTTATCATTTTTCCGCACCGCGGAACATCCCGAAGCCAACGGTTCTATTCCGCAGCCACATCCGCCGGTACGGCCCCCGGCATCGGCCGTTCCGTCTGGTTCAGCCGTGCCATGCGCTCCACGCCCCAGGCATAGAGCGCCATCAGCACGGGGCGCAGGCTTTCACCCTCCGGCGTCAGGGAATATTCCACCTTGGGCGGCACCTGCGGATAGACGGTGCGCAGGATCAGCCCGGCCTCTTCCAATTCGCGCAACTGCTTGGTCAGCATCCGCTGGGTGACGGCGTTCAACCGCCGCAAAAGCTCGTTGAACCGCAAGGTGCCGTCCAGCAGGTGGAACAGGATGATCCCCTTCCACTTGCCATCGATCAGGTCCAGCGTGGCTTCGACCGGACAGCCGGGGGCGCATTCGTAGCGGCGTCGCTTCATCGGCATGGGAATCACAGTATCAAAAAGGGAACTACCGGCCCAATTATGCCGTATTTACGGTTTGGGAAGGAACGGCCAATCTTCGCCCCATACCCGCTTTACCCGGACAGAAAAAGGGGAGTGCCCGGCCATGAAAGCCGTCGGTTACCGTTCCAATGGTCCCATCACCGCCGCCGATGCGCTGGTGGATTTCGAATGCCCCACACCCGAACCCGGTCCGCACGACCTGCGGGTGGCGGTGTCGGCGGTGTCGATCAATCCCGTAGATGTGAAGCTGCGCACCAACATGGCGCCGGAGGCGGGGGAAACCCGCATCCTGGGCTTCGACGCCGCCGGAGTGGTGGAGGCGGTGGGCAGTGCTGTCACCCTGTTCCGGCCGGGCGACGCGGTGTTTTATGCTGGTGTGTTGAACCGCCCCGGCACCAACGCCGAATTCCATCTGGTGGACGAACGCATCGTCGGGCCGAAGCCCGCCCGCCTGTCCTTTGCCGAAGCCGCGGCCATGCCGCTGACCGCCATCACCGCCTGGGAACTGCTGTTCGACCGGCTGGGTGTAACGCCCGGCAAGCCGGCGCACGCCGGAACCCTGCTGGTGATCGGCGGGGCGGGGGGCGTCGGCTCCATCCTGATCCAGTTGGCCCGCCGGTTGACCGGGCTGACGGTGATCGCCACCGCGTCCCGCCATGAAACCGCGGACTGGTGCCGTGATCTGGGCGCCCACCACGTCATCGACCACAGCCGCCCGCTGACCGAAGAACTGGCCCGCATCGGCATCCCTCAGGTGGAGATGGTGGCGAGCCTGACCAACACCGCCCAGCACTATCCCGCCATTGTCGAGGCGCTGGCGCCTCAGGGCCGTCTGGCGCTGATCGACGATCCCGGCAGCCTGGACATCATGCCCTTGAAGCGCAAAAGCGCCTCGGTCCATTGGGAATTCATGTTCACCCGCCCGCTGTTCGCCACCGCCGACATGATCGCCCAGCATCGTTTGCTGGCCGAGGTGTCGCGGCTGGTGGACGACGGGTTGCTGCGCACCACGCTGAACGAGGTCTTCGGCCCGATCGACGCCGCCACCCTGACACGCGCCCATGCCTTCATCGAAAGCGGGCGGGCGCGGGGCAAGGTGGTGCTGGAGGGGTTCGCACCGCCCGTCCCGGCGTGATGGCGCCCCCCATGACAAAAGCTTCATGGTAAGGTGGATTGGCAGGGCGGCGGATGGTGGGCTAGACTCGCCGCCATCGCCGTTCCACCTCAACCCGTGAGTGATGTTGCCATGGCCGGTCCCCGTCTTCTCAGCCATACCGTGCCGCAGGTGGCGGGCAAGGTGCTGGGCAAGCGCGGGCTGGCGTTCGGGGCGCTCATCACCGAATGGCCGAGCATCGTCGGGCAGCAGCTGTCCAGCCGCACCCAGCCGGACAAGCTGATCTTTCCCCGCGGCAAGCGCGAGGATGCCACGCTGCACCTGCGCGCCGCCGGGGCCATCGCCCTGGAACTCCAGCATCTGGAGCCGCAGATCCTGGAGCGCATCAACAGCTTTTTCGGTTACCGCGCCGTCGCCCGGCTGCGGCTGGTCCATGGGGTGGTCACACCCACGCCGGGGCCGCGCCCCCCGGTGGTCAAGCCGCTGTCGGCGGATCAGGAAAACCGGCTGTCCACCACCCTTGCCACCGTGGAGGATGCGGAGTTGCGCGCCACGCTGGAACGGTTCGGGCGGGCGCTGATGGGGCGCACGGGCCGCTGACCCGGAACCCCTCTTGCCGCCGCGTGGCGACTGGCCCTATAACCCCCTCAAGATCTTGTAGCCTGGAGGCTGATCCGTGCGTCGATTTATGAAGACTCTTGCCGCCGCCCTGCTTGGCGCCGTTGCCGGTCTGGGCGTGTCCGCCGCCGGTGCGCAAACCATCGACGTGCCGGCCGCCCTGGCCGACCGGGTGCTGGGCAACGCCGATGCGCCGGTGACCATCGTGGATTATTCGTCGCTGACCTGCCCCCATTGCGCCGATTTCCACACCCAGACCCTGCCGCAGATCAAGAAAGAGTATCTGGACACCGGCAAGGCCAAGCTGATTTTCCGCGATTTCCCCTTCGATCAATGGGCGCTGCGGGCGTCGATGATGGCCCGTTGCGCGCCCAAGGAACGCTATTACCCCATGCTCGACGTGCTGTTCAAACAGCAGGGTGTGTGGAGCCGTGCTGCCGACCCGGCCAAGGCGCTGAAGCAGATCGGTGCCCTGGCTGGTCTGCCCGACGCCGCGGTTGAAGCGTGCTGGGCGTCCAAGGAACTGGCGGACGGCATCCTGAAGATGCAGATCGACGGATCGAACAAGGACAAGGTGGAGGCCACCCCCACCTTCATCATCAACGACAAGGAACGGATCAGCGGCGCCCAGCCGTTCGAGGCTTTCGCCAAGGCCATCGACGCCGCGAAGTAAGCGTGTCTTTTTCTGTTATGGTCAGCACCACTGCGGGAGTCCGGCGGTGATCTTCACCCGTCTGAAGCTGTCGGGCTTCAAGTCCTTTGTGGACAACACCGAACTGGTGATCGAGCCGGGGATGACCGGCATCGTCGGTCCCAACGGTTGCGGCAAGTCCAATCTGGTCGAGGCGCTGCGCTGGGTCATGGGGGAAACCTCGGCCAAGCGCATGCGCGGCGGCGACATGGACGATGTGATCTTCGGCGGCACCTCCAGCCGCCCGGCGCGCAATCTGGCCGAAGTGTCGCTGGCCGTGGACAACCGCGGCCGCACAGCACCCGCCGGGATGAACGAGGCGGACGAGTTGGAGATCACCCGGCGGATCGAACGCGGGTCCGGTTCCGATTACCGCCTCAACGGCAAACTGGTCCGCGCCCGCGACGTGCAGTTGCTGTTCGCCGACAACGCGTCGGGTGCCTCCTCCCCCGCGCTGGTCAGTCAGGGGAAGGTGGGGCAGATCATCAATGCCAAGCCGCAGGAACGCCGGGTGCTGCTGGAAGAGGCGGCGGGCATCACCGGCCTGCATTCCCGCCGGCACGAGGCGGAATTGCGGCTGAAGGCGGCGGAGGGCAACCTTGTCCGCCTGGACGATGTGATCGGCGCCATGGACACCCAGCTTGTCAGCCTGCGCAAGCAGGCCCGGCAGGTGGCCCGTTACCACGCCCTGTCCACCCAGATCCGCAAGACCGAAGCCGCCCTGTGGTACCGCCGCTGGCTGGAAGCCCAGGAGGAGGAGGCCCGCGCCCGTCAGACCTTCGCCCAGACCGAAGGGCAGGTGCGCACCCTGCTGCTGGCGGTCAAGCAACGGGAAACGGAGCGGGAAGCCGCGGCATCGGGCCTGCCCCAGCGGCGTCAGGCCGAGGCGGCGGCGGCGGCGGCGTTGCAGCGGCTCGTCATCGCCCGCGAACAGTTGGACGCGGAGGAAAAGCGCGTCACCGAACAGCGCCGCGCGCTTCA
Organism: uncultured Rhodospirillaceae bacterium; assembly: GCA_937927415.1. GTDB lineage: Bacteria > Pseudomonadota > Alphaproteobacteria > Azospirillales > Azospirillaceae > Azospirillum. The sequence goes on along the minus strand of CALBDS010000001.1, from coordinate 357,833 downwards.
GCAACGGTTGCAGCAGATTGCCGGTGATCTGGGCCGCGAACAGGCGCTGGCGGCGGACGCCGATCAGGCGCTGGCCCGGCTGGACGCCGAAATGGACCAGCTTCGCGCCGAGCAGGGCGATGAAGAGATGCTGGAGGAGGCCGCCCGCGATGCCCTGGCCGACGCGCGCGAGGCGGTGGAGGAACGCGACCGTGAACTGACCCGCCTGACCGAGCGGGTGGCCGCCGACGAGGCGCGGCGCAACGCGCTGGCCCGGCAGGTCGCGGACCTGGAAAACCGTGTCGCCGCACTCACCAAGCGCATCGGCGAACAGCAGACCCAGCGCGCCGTGTTGGAGCAGGAGATTGCCGCCCGCACCGATCTGGCGGAAGCGGAAATGGCGGTGGAATTGGCCGAAGGCCGCCTGGACACCGCCCGCGAGGCAGCGGAGGCGGCGGAACGGGCCAAGGCCGACGCCGATCCCGCCCTGTCGCGGGCGCGCGATGCCCTCCACACCACCGAAGCCGCCCGCACCCGCCTGAAGGCGGAGGAAAAGGCGCTGGCCGACCTGCTGCGGGCCGGCGGTGGCAGCGACCAGTACCCGCCGCTGATCGACGCGGTGACGGTGGCGCCGGGCTACGAAGGCGCCCTGGCCGCGGCCTTCGGCGACCCGCTGACGGCACCGCTTGATGAAGCCGCCCCCATCCATTGGCGCGACCTGCCGCCGTTCGCCGCGGTCGCACCGCTGCCCGACGGTGTGCAGCCGCTGGCGGCGGTGGTGCAGGGGCCGGCGGCGCTGGCCCGCGGGCTGGCGCACATCGGCGTGGTGCCCGACAGTGCCACCGGGGCGGCGCTGGCGCCGTCCCTGTTGCCGGGGCAAAGCCTGGTCAGCCGCGACGGCGGGGCGTGGCGCTGGGATGGGCTGACGGTGCAGGCCGGTGCGCCCACCGCCGCCGCCATCCGTCTGCAGCAGCGCAACCGTCTGGCCGAGTTGCGCGACGAATTGGACGCCGCCGACGAGGCGGTGGAGACGGCGCGGGAGGCCCTGGACACCGTGCGTCTGGCGGCGGAGGAAGCCACCGCCCGCGACCGCCGCGCCCGCGATGCGGTGCGCGAAGCCTTCGCATCGCTCAATCAGGCGCGCGACCGTTACACCCGTCTGGTCCGCGAGGCCGATGCCGCCACCACCCGCCTCAACGCCCTGGTGGAGGGGATCGACGCCCTGGCCGCCGACCGGCGGGAGGTGGAAAACCAGCTTGCCGACGCGCGGGAGATGCTGGAGTCGCTGCCCGACACCCACGACGGCCGGGACGAGGTGACCGCGCTGCGCACGGCGCTGACCGAACGGCGGGTGGATCTGGCCGCGAAACAGAACGCGCTCGACCGGCTGACCCGTGACGCCGCCAGCCGCCGCCAGCGGCTGACCGCCATCGGGGAGGAAAAGAACTCCTGGCTCAACCGTTCCAACGGCGCCGGGGGCCGGGTGGAGGAATTGCGCGACCGCGCGGCGGCGGCGGAAGAAGAGTTGGAAACCCTGGCCGCCCGCCCGCTGGAAATCCACGAAGAGCGTCTGGAGCTTCAGGACCGGATCGCCGAGGCCGAGCGTGCCCGTGCCGCGGCGGCGGCGGCGCTGGCCGAGGCCGAAGAGGGGCTTGCCACCGCTGACGAGGTGTGGCGGAAGGCGGAAGAGGTGCTGGCCGACGCCCGCGAGGCGCGCGCCCGCGCCGATGCCGCGGTGCTGGCGGCGTTGCAGGCCATCCGCACCCTGACCGAACGCATCGCCGAGCGGCTGGAATGCACGCCCGACCAGACCCGCGCCCTGGCGGAACTGGCCGACGGCGACCCGCTGCCCGAGGTGGCGGTGATGGAACAGAGGCTCGATAAGCTGAACCGCGACCGTGACGCCCTGGGGCCGGTCAACCTGCGCGCCGAAATCGAACTGGAAGAGATGGAGGTGCAGGTCAACTCCCTGCGCGGCGAGCGGGAGGACCTTATCAGCGCCATCGCCCGGCTGCGCCAAGGCATCGCCAGTCTGAACCGTGAGGCGCGGGAACGGCTGACCGGCGCCTTCGACACCGTGAACCTGCAATTCCAGCAGATGTTCACCCGCCTGTTCGGCGGCGGCAAGGCGCATCTGGAACTGGTGAACGCCGAAGACCCGCTGAACGCCGGCCTGGAGATCTACGCCAGCCCGCCGGGCAAGAAGCTGCAAATTCTGTCGCTGCTGTCGGGCGGGGAACAGGCGCTGACGGCCCTGTCGCTGTTGTTCGCCGTCTTCCGTTCCAACCCGGCCCCGATCTGCGTTCTGGACGAGGTGGATGCGCCGTTGGACGAGGCCAACGTCAACCGTTTCTGCGATCTGGTGGATGAAATCGCGCGGGAGGGCCGCACGCGGTTCCTCATCATCACCCACCACCGGCTGACCATGGCCCGTGTTGACCGCCTGTTCGGTGTGACCATGGCCGAACGCGGCGTCTCCCAACTGGTCAGCGTGGACCTGGGCCGCGCCGTGGAACTGCGCGGCGCCGCCTGACCCGATGGGATCCAAGGGCCTTTGGCCCTTGGCCGGGGGAAGCGCGAAGGGGGCCGGCGGCCCCCTTCGTTTGGTCTTCACTGCGCCTTATGCTCCCCCCCATGCTGGTGCCCTTGCGCTTCCCCGCTGGCCCCGGCGGCTTCCACCTGCACATCGACGGTGATGGTGCCCGCCTGTTGGAAGGTGAGGGTCAGCGGGAACTTGGTGCCGGCGGTCAGCGGCTTTTCCAGACCGAACAGCATGATGTGCAGCCCGCCCGGCTGCAGCGTGGCGGGTGCGCCGGGGGCCACGGGGATGTTTTCCACGGGCCGCATCTTCATGACGCCGTTTTCGTGCAGATGGGTGTGCAGCTCCGCCTTCTTTGCCGCGGGCGTGGTGGCGGAAACCAGGGCATCGGCGGGGCCGGTGGTGGTGAGGCTGAGATAGGCCGCCCCGTTGGGGGCCGACGGAGCGGTGGCGCGTGCCCAGGGATGGCCGATGTGGATCGGGCCTTGCGTGTATTCATGGGCGAAGGCGGGAGCCGAAACGGCGAGAAGGGCGCCCACGAGGGCGGCGCCAGCCATGCGGATCATGGGAAAACTCCGTCAGACAAAAGAAAAGGGTATGCGGGGGTGCGGCCATGCCATCCTTTCCGCTTGCAGGTCCGCGTGGTTTCGCGGACTCCCGGCGTGGAGGTGGCTTGGTGTGCTCGGCCGGGCCGCGCAGCCGCGGGAGAGGCCGGGAATGGTCTGGGGAAAGCGGACACCCGCCTTGCAAAACGCCCGGAGAAGAGACTCCGTTCAGACACCCTTCCTCAAAAGCGTCTGGGGAATCGCATGCCGTGGACGAAACAGGCGAGGAGTGCCGCTCAGGCCGCCGGGGGTGCCCGCGCCTGGACGCTGGACAGGAACCAGCCGGCCGCGACAAAGGCGCCGGGCAGGACCTGCGGCATGTGCCGGCCGATTTCGGCGGGCAGGGGGGCGGCGATGGGTGCCGGGGGCGGGGCCGTACCGGCGATCAGCGGACACAGGGGGCAGGCCATGGCGGCCGTGGTGCCCTTTTCCGGCGGCTGGCTGTCGGGCAGGCGGTCGCCGTTGTCATCGACGGCGACCAGGATGATCCCCTCGGCGGTGCAGATGGGAATGGTTCCCGCCTGCACCATCGCGGCGGGCATCAGCAGGGTCCAGGCCATCACCTGACACAGGAACGCCAACGCCCCGGCCAAAAGGCCGAAGCGGCGGACGCGCTGGACAGGGGAGCGGGTGGACACGGGATGCGGATCCCTTGGACGCCGGTGTTGATCGCGAGAACCCTAGCGCAGAACTGCGGTGTTCGCCAAGGGGATTGATCGGATCACAACTCGGCGGCGGGGCGGGCGGCTTCCTCGCCGACGCGGGCGGCGGCGGGGGGCCGGGCATCCGGCGGCGGGGGCGTGATGAGGGGTTCCAGCGCCGGGGCCAGGCTTTTCAGCAACTGGGCGGGCAGGGCGCTGGTGAAGCGGTAGTTGTCGGCCTCCGCCCCCTGGACGAAGGCGGTCATGGTGCCGAAGAAACGGTCGCCGATGAAAAAGACGAAGGTGGCGGTGCGGGCCACCGCCCGGGATTCCAGCAGCACGCCGCCGGGGCCGTAGCGGTCGAACCGCTGGTCGCCGGTGCCGGTCTTGCCGCCCATGGGCAGGGGCTGGCCGTTGGCATCCTTGAAACTACCCCACACGCGCCGGGCGGTGCCGTTCTGCACCACGTCGGTCAGGGCGCGGCGAACGGTGGCGCAGATGTCCGGTGACAGCACCCGGCGGCTTTCCAGCGGTCCCAGCCCGACCACGGTTTCATAGGGCGTGTCGGCGGCGAAGTGCAGCGAGCGCACCCGCACCGTGGGCAGCCGCAGCCCGTCGTTGAGGATGATGCCCATCAACTCGGCCAGGGCGGCGGGGCGGTCGGCGGAACTGCCGATGGCGGTGGCGTAGGAGGGGACCAGGCTTTCGAACGGATAGCCCAGCTTCTGCCACGCGGCGGCGATGCGGCGGAACGCCTCCTCCTCCATCTCGATGCGGATGCGGGTGTTCTGGGCAGCGGTGCCCTTTTTGAACAGCCAGCGGTAGCTTTCCTGCCGCGAGTCGGAGGAGGCGGCCAGCACCTCGGCCCGCGTGGCGGTGGGGTGCTTTTGCAGATAGGCCGCCACCCACAGTTCCAGCGGGTGCAGGCGGGCGATGTAGCCCAGATCGTTCAGATTGAAACGACCGGGGCCGTATTTGCCGTACAGACCGGCCAGATCGCCGTCGCTCAAGGATGCCGTGGGCAGACGGCCGCGCAGGAAGGCGGCGAACTCCGCCATCCCGGCGTCGGGCCGCACGGTGCGGAAGACGGTGGCCAGCCGGTGCGGCACCGGCCGGGTGCGGCTGGCGATGCGGGCCAGCGCGTCGTCGGGGGTGCGCTTGCGATAGTCGTTGTAGAAGCGGTTGAGGAACTCGGTCCCTTCCTTGTCGGCGAAACGCTCCAGATAGGCCTGACGGGCGGGATGGTCGGGGTTGTGCAGGATCTCCGCCGTGTCGTCGCCGCCGTCGGCCATGGTGAACTGCACCACGTCGCGCATCAGCCGGATGAAGGGCAGGTTGACGGAGTTCCGCAGCGCCTCCGTCAGGGTCATGATCCGCCCGTTGTCCTGGGGGTTGAAGTTGACGAAGGTGTGCTGCCCGCCACCGGTGAAGAAGGTTTCCCATGGGCTGGCGGAATAGCGCCGGTCCATGGCCGCGGTCAGCATGGCGGGCAGGCCGCGGTCGGGGGCGGTGGTCAGCCATTGCGCCGCCCAGCGGGTCAGGGGGTCGTTCGCCTCCTCCTCCACCTCGGCCAGTTGGGAGCGGGACAGGTGGGCGTAGCGCCCGTGCAACTCGCTGACGATTTCCAGATAGGTGATGAGGGTGCGCAGCTTGGCGGTGGACCCGAGGTCGAGCTTGGCCCCCTCGTTGATGTCCAGCGGCTGGTCGAGGTTGTCGGCCTGCACCCGCAGCAGGTTGGCATCCGTGCCGCGCTCGTAGAGCGTGATGCTGTAGATGATTTTCGACAGGTCGTTGTTGCGGGCGTCCAGCAGCCGTTCGCCGGTCAGCCCCAGTTCCTGGGCCACGGCGGGGTCGTTCAGCTTGGCCAGCACCTCCACCACCCGCTGCTGGGTGGCGTTGTCGAGGGTGGTGTCAACGGTCAGGTCCAGCCGGTCGAGCTGGTACAGGTTCGACACCCCCAGCATGGACAGAAGCCGGGCGCGGATGGCGTTGGGTGCCTTCTGCTCGATGAAGCTGGCGGATTCGGCGGCGGGAATTTCCGGGGCCAGGGTCAGGGGCAGGGACAGGGCGGCGTCGCGCAGGTCGGGACCGATCACCCCCTCCGCCGCCAGCAGCCGCAGGTGGGAATCGGCCAGCCGGTTCAGCGCCGCCGGGTCGTTCATCAGGTAATAGGCCGGGCGGCGCTGGGCCAGCAGCAGGCTCAGCACCTGCTTATAGGCCAGGGCCTTGATCCGCAGCCCGCGGTCGTCGGCGGGGGTGGTGGACAGGGCCGCCATGGCAGCGGTGAAATCGGTGCCGAACCACGCCCACAGCCCATCGCCCAGCCCGTTGACCTCGCCGAAGCCGGGGCGGGCGGCCAGGGGGGTGGAGTTCAGGTAATCCACCAGGATCCGCCGCCGCGCCTGCGTCGTGTCCTCCCCGTCCAGATAGGCGCGGACGCTGGCCGATACCATCTGGCGCAGTTTTTCCGGGGCGCTGTCGGTCAGCCCGTCGGGGGAATGGCGGTATTTCTCGATCTGGGTCGCCAGGGTGGAGCCGCCGGCCGAGCGTACGCCGGGAACGATGTGTTTCAGCGGCTGGGCCAGCACGGCGGCGGCGAAACGGTCCCATTCCACCGCCGGGTTGCTGCGCGGCTCGTCCCCGTCCAGCAGTTCGCGGTTTTCGATGAACAGCAGCGTGTCGGCCACCAGCCCCGGCACCGCGTCGAAATCGCCGAAGGTGCGGGCCGGATAGCGGGCGGAAAACAGCGGGTCGCCCGTCTTCCCGCGCACCAGCAGCCCGGCGGCGGTCTTTTCCCGATAAGCGGGAAAACCGCCCAGCGCCATATAGGCGTCCAGGGCTGGAGTCGGCACCGACTGCCGCTCGATGGTGTAGAGGCGTTCGCCCGTCGGCCCGCTGCTGCGGGTCAGGGCCGCCAGCATGTCGGGCAGGAAGGTGTAGCCCAGCCGCTCGTCATAGGGGCCATGGCCCGGCGTGCGGAAATCGGGGTTGGGGCCGTCGCGCAGGGTGAAATCGAGCTGGGCCGCGAACAGCGACAGCAGCCGGGACTGAAGACGCGACGTGCGCATCTCCGCCTCGCCCACATAGGCGAGGAGAGCCAGACCGAACAGAAGCGAGACGATGACCAGCAACCGCCGCAACCGGCTGACCGCCATGATCGTGCGTTTCCCCCCCGTTCGACGATTCGGCGGGAACACCATAGTTTATGCTTCGTTAACAAGACGTGTAACTGAGCGGGCCGCCGCAGCCTATCGTCCGGGTGACAGGCGGGCGGCGGGGAAGCGGTGGATGCGGCCGCGGGCCATCAGATGCACCTCGAACACCGGCCCCAGAACGGTGCCGCAGGCGGGATCACAGACGTTCAGCCCGCCGGCATAGGCGCCGAAGGCCGGCAGCAGCAGCCGTTCCGTGCCCACGGCGAAGCAGCGTTCCCGCACCGTCTGGCCGGGCAGGCGCACGGTGGCGACCGGATGCAGGTGTCCCGACACCTCCCCCACCGCACCCGGCTGCGATTCGTGGCGGAAGACCAGCGGGCCGATGCGTTCCTCGTCCACCACCCGCCCGCCCAGACCAACAGGCGGTTCGGGATCGTGGTTGCCGGTGATCCACACCCAGTCCACAGCCGTGGTCAGGGCCGCCAGCCGCTGCCGGTCGTCCGGGTCCAGCCGTCCTCCGGCGGTGCGGTCGTGGAAACTGTCGCCAAGGCACAGGACGCGGGCTGGACGGTGACGCTCCAGCGCCTCCGCCAGCCGGTCCAGGGTCACCCGCGTGTCATAGGGGGGCAGAAAGCGCCCGCGTCCGGCAAAGGCCGATCCCTTTTCCAGGTGCAGGTCGGCCACCGCCATCAGCCCCGCCTCGGGCCACAGCAACGCCCCCGCCGGATCGGCCAGCAGGTCCACACCATAAAAACGCAAGGCGGCAGGCGGCATCATCGAAAAACGGGGCAGGGGCGGGCATGGGAACAGGCGCGCCCCTTAGCACGTTTCCACCCCCGCCGGGGAGTGTTCAGAATCGTCCCCCGGCGTGCCGTCCGGTCACGGCCGGGGCGGCGCTTCGTCGGTGCCGTGCGGCGTCGCTTCCGACACGCGGGCGGCCAGGGCCGGGTTGCGGGCCAGACGCCGGCCCACCGCGTCCATTCGCCGTTCTTCGGTGGTGTCGGTGGCGGGATTGGTCCGCTGCCGGTTGCGCGGCGCCAGCCCCGCGCGCTGAGCCAAAAGTTCCTGATACGTCAACATACCGTCCTCCGGTCCCGCAGTCCGTGGGGCGGGATCGTCTTCCCGAGTGAGATTTTGGGCAGGCACCGAAATATGTCAGTGTCGCTGACAATTGTGTTTGCGGTCACGGGCGGCACCGTTCAAGGAATGCCGACTCCGATAGCCCTGTATTTTGTCCGGATATCCGGCACCTTGCCCACTCTTTTTATTCTATCCAATCTGACGGTGTTTCGAAACTGGCATTTTGTCTTACATCCATATCCTTAATCCCTGTAATGACTTTTGCTTTGGGGCATTTTTGTTATGGTCTTTCCAGCCCATTGCGCGATGGGTGGCGTAAGGGCATTCTGGCGGCGACGTTCCTGACCCCGGCACCCCGATGCACGAATTCCTGTCCATCACGCCCGCGGTGGCCGATGCCATCCAGCGCCGCCGCCCGGTGGTCGCCTTGGAATCCACCATCATCGCCCACGGCATGCCCTATCCCGACAATCTCGCCACCGCCCGGCGGGTGGAAGCGGTGGTGCGCGATGCCGGGGCGGTGCCGGCGACGGTGGCGGTGCTGGACGGGCGCATCCGCATCGGTCTGGAAGACGAGGATCTGGAACGGCTGGCCCAGGGGCCGGCGGTGATGAAGCTCAGCCGTCGCGACCTGCCGGTGGCGCTGGCGACCGGCGGCATCGGGGCGACCACGGTGTCGGCCACCATGATCGGCGCCCGGCTGGCCGGCATCGCGGTGTTCGCCACCGGGGGCCTTGGCGGCGTCCACCGCGGGGCGGACACCAGCTTCGACATTTCCGCCGATCTGGAGGAGCTGGCACGCACCGACGTCTGCGTGGTGTGTTCGGGGGCCAAATCGATCCTCGACCTGCCCAAGACGCTGGAATATCTGGAAACCCGCGGGGTGCCGGTGCTGGGATTCGGCACCGGGGAGTTCCCGGCCTTCTACACCCGGTCGTCGGGGCTGGCGGTCAGCCACCGCTGCGACACGGCCGAAGAGGTGGCGCGGATCATGGGCATCAAGTGGCGCCTGGGGCTGGGCGGGGGCGTCGTTCTGGCCAACCCGGTGCCGGAGGCCGATGCCGCCGACGCCGCGGCCATGGACGCGGCCATCGCCGTCGCGCTGGATGATGCGGACCGCCAGGGCATCCACGGCAAGGCGGTCACCCCCTTCCTGCTGGCGCGGGTGGCCGAGTTGACCGGCGGCGACAGCCTGAAAGCCAATATTGCGCTGGTGTGTGACAATGCGCGCGTTGCCGCGACGGTGGCCGCCGCGTATTCCGAACAGCAGGCGGTGGCAGGCCTGCCGCCGAAGCCCCTCTCGCCCAAGAGCCAGGCCCCGCGGCCCCGGCTGTGACCGGGCGGGATCCGTAAAATCACTTAATACTCAAGAAATGTTCGTTTTACCCCTTGCGTAAGGGCGTAGGGCCTCTACTATTTGGGTACGACTTCTGCCCCTATCCGTCTTAAGCCGCCGTTAACCGCCTAGGACTGACGCTAGGGCCATCTACAACGGAGGTCATTATGCGCGCGTCCAGCTCTTCGAACCTGATGTCCCGAATGATTACCATGGCCGCCAATCCGTCCCTGTCCGAGGTCGAGGATCAGAACCCCGCACGGGTCCAACGCATCATCTGGACCGCCCAGGCGGCCAAGATTCGCGCCGCCATGCCGGCCTTCATCGCTCATCAGATCGAATGCCGGGTGGCGGCCGAACTGGATGCGATGGAACTGCCGGAAATCTTCTTCACCTCGGTTGAGGTGGCGGATCAGGTCATCACCTGCGATCTCGATTCGTCGGGAACCGCGTCGATCTTCGGCGTGATCGATTCCGCCGAGTATGAGGATCTGGTGGAAGACGCCGGTGAAGACGCCCTGTTCGGCGTCGATTGGGACGGCGTGTACGTGACCCCGGCCCGCACCCGCCACTGACCGCGGCGTTTCCCGGAACGGTTCCGCCGCGCATCGGTGCCGTTCCGGCTTTTGGTAGCCCGACCTTATCTTTTCAGTGACCCGACCTATGGCATCGGGTCATACCTTGTTTGCACAAGCCCAGATAAAGAAGCCGGACAAAGGGACAGGATGATGTCCCCTTTGGCCCCTTGCTCTTGCGGTGCAGCACGCTCATGCTTGCTGTCAGGGTTGGAGCAGCAAAGGGGGCGGTGGAATGACGGCTTTGCAGCGTGCGCAGATTCTGCGCTGGCGCCTTCAACAACAGTTCCGCATCGATCTTTATTCACCCGTTGCCGAACGCAGTTTCGAACGGCAACTGGCCGACGCCATCGACGCCGCCGAGCGCGAAGGCTTCCGCCGCGGGCAGGAGGAGGCGCGGAGCGCCCCATCCCCCCAGCGGCAGCGCAGCGGCATCATCGCTCGGCGCCAGTGACATCACTGGCGCCGTTTCCGTTCAGCCCAGCACCCGGCCCGCCACCGCGTCCAGTTTGGCGACGACGGCCGGGTCGCGTTTGTCGGGGGCGGTGATGATGGCGTTGTCCAGGGCGCGGTGGCAGCCCTTTTCACACGCCGCGGTGCGCCCGCCGATCATGGGCGCCAGCCCGCGGACCACCCCGCGGGCGGTTTCCGCATTGCCCAGCAGCACCTTGACGATGGCGTCCACGGTCACCGCATCATGTTCGGGATGCCAACAGTCGTAATCGGTGACCATGGCGACGGTGGCGTAGCACATCTCCGCCTCGCGGGCCAATTTGGCTTCCGGCATGTTGGTCATGCCGATCACGTCGCACCCCCAGCTCCGGTACAGCTCTGATTCCGCGAGCGTGGAGAACTGCGGCCCTTCCATCACCAGATAGGTGCCGCCGCGCTGGTACTTCACATCCTGGGCCTTCAGCACCTCTTCCACCCGGTCGCCCAGACGGGCGCACACCGGATGCCCCAGCGCCACATGGGCCACCAGCCCGGTGCCGAAGAACGATTTGTTGCGGGCGAAGGTGCGGTCGATGAACTGGTCGGCGATGACGAAGGTGCCGGGGGGCAGGTGCTCCTTCAGCGACCCCACCGCCGACACCGACAGGATTTCCGTGACCCCCAGACGCTTCAGCGCGTCGATGTTGGCGCGGTAATTGACCTCGGTCGGGGGGATGCGGTGGCCACGGCCGTGGCGGGGCAGGAACACCAGCTTCTGCCCGCCCAGCACGCCGGTCAGCAGCGCATCCGACGGCGCGCCGAAGGGGGAGTCCACCGTGACCCACCGGGTATCGGTCAGCCCGTCGATGTCGTAAACGCCGCTGCCGCCGATCACGCCCAAGACCGGGGGGGTGCCGGGTTCCGTCATGTCTGCCTCTCGCTTTTCCAATGCTGCTGTCGCCGTTCGGCGGGGCGCAGTGTTCCAGCTTGGCCGCGCCGGTGCAAGCGGTGCCCTACAGCGTCCCGATGAGCAGCAGCACCAGCGCCAGATACAGCACCGCCTTTCCCGCCGCCCGCCGTGCCCCGCGCGGGGAAAACATGTCCGGCACGATCCGCTGCACCCGCGGGAACGGCACGGGCGGATAGGCCGATGGCGGGTGGAACAGCGGCACGCCGCGGCGGCGCATCACCACCACCAGCAGCATCCCGGCGGCGAACCCGCCCAGATGCGCCCACCACGCCACATCGTCCACGGCGGCGTCTTGCGGGCGCAGCACCACCATCGCCACATTGGCCGCCAGATCCCCACCCACCAGGACCGACGCCGGCAGCAGCACCGGAATGCGCAGGAAGAGCAGCACCAGGATGCGCGCGTGGGGGTGCAGCAGCAGATAGGCCCCCATCACCCCGGAAATCGCCCCGCTGGCCCCCACCAGCGGGCGCAGCGGCTCCGGCGTCATGGCGCCCTCGGCCAGCGCCCCGGCGGCGGCGCACAGGAAGAAGAACAGCAGATAGCGCCCATGGCCCAGCGCATCCTCCACGGCGTCGCCGAAGATCCACAGCGCGATCATGTTGGTGACGATGTGGATGGGATCGGCGTGCAGGAACACATGCCCCACCAGCCCCAGAAGCCCGCTTTCCAGGGACATCAGCCCCGGCATCTCCGGCGTGCCGAACAGATAGGCGGGGAGGAAGGCGTACTTCTCCGGCAGCGGCCCCAGGATGAACGCTGCCACGCAGACCAGGATCAGGGCGCGGTTGACCGTCGCCACCCCCCTGAGGTGCTGCGGATTGCCGGCCCCCACCGCCACCCAGACCATCGGCCGCTCCCCCGCATCCCCTGAATCACCGGCCCCACACACCGGCGCAGACAGTGCGCAGCGTATGGAAGGCATCCAACCAGATATGGGGTTCGGGGGACGCGGGAAAACGTTCCCGCCGGAAGCCCCCGGTCATCTCATCGGGCCAGAAAGACCCGGGGGCACTGGCGCATCGCCATCTTGATAAGGGCATCGCCCAGCATCATCACCACGCCAAAGCCGGCAACGAGTGAAAAGCAGGGCAGAATCAGCACGTTGAAGAACGCCCATCCTTGCCCGACCGTCACATTTTCCGCCATGAACAACCAGATCCGCCACGCGGCGTAGAGGGAGGCGGGAAAGGTCGCAAGCCGGCTGAAAAACAGCAAAATCCGGGCAAAAATCCCGAACTCGCTGTCGTCGAACATGGGGCTGCCCCCTCCGCTCGACGTGGATGAGGTGGCGGCGGGCCTGTGGGCGATCTGGTTCTGCAGTTCGATCAGCCCGACGAACGTGGTCGGGGTATGATTGTTCCCGTGCCGCCTCACACGATTGATATCGTTGATTTCCTCATTCGTGTACATTTGTCACCCCTCAAGCACGCCCTCCTCAAGCATCCACAACAATAACGCGATAATCAGTGTGCTGAACAGATCAATCAACGCTTAGGGTCAGAGGGTACCCCTTCCGGATCCGACCATGCCGCTCATTCCTCCCAACATTCTCGGCTGGTTCCGCACCCGCGGGTGGGAGCCGCACGCCCACCAGCGCGCCATGGTCCAGGCCGCGGCCGAGGGGGCGAGCGCGCTGCTGATCGCCCCCACCGGCGGCGGCAAGACGCTGGCCGGGTTCCTGGCCAGCCTGATCGAACTGTCCGAACGGCCCCGCGACGGGCTGCACACCCTTTACATCTCGCCGCTGAAGGCGCTGGCGGTGGACGTGCAGCGGAACCTGGAGATTCCGGTGGCGGAAATGCGCCTGCCCATCCGCGCCGAAACCCGCACCGGCGACACGCCGGAGGCCAAGCGGCGGCGCCAGCGCGCCCACCCGCCGCACATCCTGATGACCACGCCGGAAAGCCTGGCGCTGATGCTGTCCTACCCGGACGCGGGCGACATCTTCCGCCCCTTGCGCGCGGTGATCGTGGACGAGCTGCACGCCCTGGCCGGCACCAAGCGCGGCGATTTGCTGGCGCTGGGGCTGGCGCGGCTGGGGCGGCTGGCTCCGGCGGCCCGGCGGGTGGGGCTGTCGGCCACGGTGGCGGAGCCGGCGCACCTGCTGGCGTGGCTGTCGCGCACCGGCCATGCCGATGGGGGTGACGTGCGGCTGATCCAGGGGCGGGCGGGGGCCGAGCCGCGGGTGGACATCCTCGACACCCGCGAACGGCTGCCCTGGGCCGGGCACATGGCCATGCACGCCCTGAGGGAAGTGTACGAGGAGATCCGCCGCCACCGGACGGTGCTGGTCTTCGTCAACACCCGCGCCCAGGCCGAACTGATCTTTCAGGCGTTGTGGCGGATCAACGACGACACCCTGCCCATCGCTTTGCACCACGGTTCGCTGTCGCCTGAGCAGCGGCGCAAGGTGGAAGCGGCCATGGCCCGCGGCGACCTGCGGGCGGTGGTCGCCACCTCGTCGCTGGACATGGGCATCGACTGGGCGTCGGTGGATCTGGTGGTGCAGATGGGCGCGCCCAAGGGGGCCAGCCGGCTGGTGCAGCGCATCGGCCGGGCCAACCACCGGCTGGACGAACCCAGCCGCGCCCTGCTGGTCCCCGGCAACCGTTTCGAGGTGCTGGAATGCCGTGCCGCGGCCGATGCCGTGCGCGAACACACGCTGGACGGCGACCCGCCGCGGCCGGGCGGGCTGGACGTGCTGGCCCAGCATGTGCTGGGCATGGGCTGTGCGGCCCCCTTCGCCGCCGATGAGCTGTACGAGGAGATCATCACCGCCGCCCCCTATGCCGGGTTGCCGCGGGACGATTTCGACGACGTGCTGGATTTCGTGGCGACCGGCGGCTACGCGCTGGGCAGCTACGAACGGTTCCGCCGGCTGACACAGGGGGAGGACGGGCGCTGGGCCGTCGCCTCGGCTCAAGCGATGCGGCAATACCGCCTGAACGCCGGCACCATCGTGCAGGAAGCCATGCTGCGCGTGCGCCTGAACCGCGGCATCGTGCTGGGGGAGGTGGAGGAGTATTTCATCCAGGGCCTGACCCCCGGCGATACCTTTGCCTTTGCCGGGCAGATCGTCACCTTCCTCGGCGTGCGGGAGATGGAGGCGGTGGTGGGCAAGGGCGGCACCGGCGATCCCAAGGTGCCGGTCTATGCCGGCGGGCGGCTGCCCCTGTCCACCCATCTGGCCGAACGGGTGCGCGGGCTGCTGGCCGATCCCGCCGCCTGGGCCGGGCTGCCCGACGCCGTTCAGGAATGGCTGCGGCTCCAGCGGTGGCGGTCGGTGCTGCCGGGGCGCGACGGGCTGCTGGTGGAAACCTTTCCCCACCACGGCAAACGCTTCCTGGTGGCCTATGCCTTCGAGGGGCGCAACGCCCACCAGACGCTGGGGATGCTGCTGACCCGGCGGATGGAGCGCATGGGGGCCGGGCCGCTGGGCTTCGTCGCCACCGATTACGTGCTGGCGGTGTGGAGCCTGCGCACGCCCTCCGACATGGACGCGCTGTTCCATCAGGACATGCTGGGCGACGATCTGGAGGAGTGGATGGATGAATCCTCCATGCTGCGGCGCACATTCCGCAACGTGGCGCTCATCACCGGCATCATCGACCGCCGCCATCCGGGGCAGGAAAAGACCGGGCGGCAGGTGACCTTTTCCTCCGACCTGATTTACGACGTGCTGCGGCGGCACGATCCGGGGCACCTGCTGCTGCGCGCCACGCGGGCGGATGCGGCGGGCGGCCTGACCGACGTGCGGCGCCTCGGCGATTTCCTGGCCCGTGTGCGCGGGCGGATCGTGCGCCAGGATCTGGACCGCATTTCGCCGCTGGCGGTGCCGGTCATTCTGGAGATCGGGCGGGAACGGGTGTCGGGCAGCGCCACCGACGAATTGCTGGAACAGGCCGCCGCCGAACTGGTGGCCGAAGCGATGCCGGAAACGCTGCCCCCCGCAAAAGGCGGGCAGGGAAGACTGGATCTCTAGGCCCCCGTTCCACACATATCTCGTGTCCCATACATATTTCCGGCAAGCGCCGGGCGGGGCATGGACGGGCGGATGCATTTTCGCAATAATCCACCCCCGCCGGCGGAGCATCGGATCCGTCCGCCGCCGGTTTCCGTTGTGTTGGAGGTCAGGGCATGGCGCTCAAAGTGCGCGAGGATTACCGCACCCTTACGGGGCCTGAAAAAGCGGCGATCATGATGCTGGCACTGGGCGAAGAGCATTCCTCGAAGCTCTTTTCCATGATGGACGACGAAGAGATCAAGGAACTGTCCCAGGTCATGGCCAATCTGGGCACGGTGTCGGCCAACCTGATCGAACGCCTGTTCGTGGAATTCGCCGAACAGATGTCGGCCACCGGCTCCCTGGTTGGCACCTTCGACAGCACCGAGCGGCTGCTGTTGAAGACGCTGCCCAAGGACAAGGTCGATTCGATCATGGAGGAAATCCGTGGTCCCGCCGGCCGTACCATGTGGGACAAGCTGGGCAACGTGAACGAGACGGTGCTCGCCAACTATCTGAAGAACGAATACCCCCAGACCGTCGCCGTGGTGCTGTCCAAGATCCGGTCCGAGCACGCGGGCCGCGTGCTGTCGCTGCTGCCGGAAAGCTTCGCCATGGAAGTCATCATGCGCATGCTGCGCATGGAAGCGGTGCAGAAGGAGGTGCTGGACGACGTGGAACGCACGCTGCGCACCGAGTTCATGACCAACCTGGCCCGCACCAGCCGGCGCGACAGCCACGAACTGCTGGCGGAAATCTTCAACAACCTGGACCGCACCACCGAGCACCGCTTCATGGCGGCCCTGGAGGAGCGCAACCGCGACAGCGCCGAACGCATCAAGGCGCTGATGTTCACCTTCGAGGATCTGTCCAAGCTCGACCCGTCCGGCGTGCAGGCGCTGATGCGCGTGGTGGACAAGACCAAGCTGGGCACCGCGCTGAAGGGGGCGTCGGAAACGCTGAAGGACCTGTTCTTCTCCAACATGTCCGAACGCGCGGCCAAGATCCTGCGCGAAGACATGGCGGCAATGGGGCCGGTGCGCGTGCGCGACGTGGACGAGGCGCAGATGTACATGGTCCAGCTTGCCAAGGACCTTGCCGCCCGCGGCGAAATCGTCATCGCCGAAGGCAGCGGCGAAAACGATCTCATCTACTGACGCCCTCAATGCCCAAGCCGGGGGTGGGAAAAAGCCCCTCCCCCGCGGACGGGAGAGGGGCGGCACTCACTTGCGCAGGTCGATTTCGACACCGGGTTCGCCGGTGAACTGCACCAGGATGTTTTCGTCACGCACGATGTACTGGCAGGCCAGACGGTACGGCGGCGGGCGGTGATCGTTTTCCGCCGCCTGGAGCCGGTCCTTGCTCAGCTTGCCGTTGACCGACAGCGTGACCTTTTCCTTTTCGGTCAGGTCCACCGCCAGCGGCGCCTTGTTGGTGTCCAGGTGGGTGATCTTCACCAGACACGATCCGCACTGACCGTCCTGGCACTGGAACGGAATGGCAATGTTGTGCTTCTTGGCGAGGCTCAGCAGGGTGCCGGTGTCGCCGGCCACGGCGTACACGGTGATGTCCTTGTCGAGCATGGGACCGGAGAAAGTGACGTTCGCCATGGGAATCGCTCCTTCCGTCGAATGGGATGTCATCTCAGGATCTCGGCACCGGGGGAACGGTGCGCGATGACCGTCAACTGCCACAGAATTGTTGGCCGCACAATCAGTATGGTTATTCAGGCAAACAATCAATCTTCGGACGGATGGCGGCGATGTTCACCCCGTCGGTGACCCGTGCGGCGGCGGCTGGCCGCTGGATCTACCCCACACCCGCCGGGCTGTATGTCGCGCCGGGGGATTTCTTCATCGATCCGGTGCGGGCGGTGGACCGTGCCGTCGTCACCCACGGCCATTCCGACCACGCCCGCGGCGGGCATGCCCATGTGCTGGCGACTCCGGCCACCCTGGCGATCATGGAACAGCGGCTGGGCCGTTCCGCCGGAACCGTGCGCCAGCCGCTGGACTGCGGCGACACGCTGACGGTGTGCGGTGTGCGGGTGCGGCTGGCCCCCGCCGGCCATGTGCTGGGCAGCGCCCAGGTGGTGGTGGAGCACGCGGGCGCGCGGGTGGTGGTGTCGGGGGATTACAAGCGCCGCCCCGATCCCACCTGTGCCCCGTTCGAGCCGGTGCCCTGCGACGTGTTCGTGACCGAGGCCACCTTCGCCCTGCCGGTGTTCCGCCACCCGCCGGAGGGGGAGGAGATCGGGCGGCTGCTCCACTCCCTGGCCCTGTTCCCCGAGCGCAGTCATGTGGTGTCGGTCTATGCTCTGGGGAAATGCCAGCGGGTCATCGCCCTGCTGCGCGCCGCCGGCTATGACCACCCCATCTATCTGCACAGCGCGCTGGAGCCGCTGTGCGCCCTCTACACCCGTTTCGGGGTCGATCTGGGCGACCTGCGCCCGGTCGTGGGGGCCGACGCCGCCGCGCTGAAGGGGGCGGTGGTGATGGTGTCGGGGAGCGGGGGCGGCGGGTGGGCGGCAGCACTCAGCGATCCGGTGCTGGCCGTGGCCTCCGGCTGGGTGCGGGTGCGGCAATGGGCGCGGCAGCGGGGGGCGGAACTGCCGCTGGTGATTTCCGACCATGCCGATTGGGACGAGTTGACCGCCACCCTGGCCGAACTTTCCCCGGCGGAGGTGTGGATCACCCATGGCCGCGACGATGCCCTGTCGCATCAGGCGGCCCGGATGGGCATCCGCGCCCGCGCCCTGGCCCTGGTCGGCCGCGGCGGGGAAGGGGAGGAGGGGGAGTGAAGCGTTTCGCCCGTCTGGCCGAAGCCCTGGCCTTCATGCCGTCGGATGAGGGGAAGCGGCGGCTTCTGGCCGATTACGCCGCCACCGTCCCCGATCCGGACCGCGGGTGGGGGCTGGCGGTGCTGCTGGGGGTGGTGAACGCGCGCCCGGCCCGCCCGGCGGTGCTGCGCGCTCTGGCCGCCCGCCGCACCGATCCGGCGCTGTTCGCCCTGTCCCACGGCTTCGTCGGCGATCTGGCGGAAACCCTGGCGCTGATGTGGCCCGATCCGCCGCCGCGCGCCAACAGCCTGCCGCCCTCCATCGCCGAGGTGGCGGCGGCGCTGGGCACCGTTCCCCGCGGCGGGGTGGAGGAACTGCTGGAAGGCTGGCTGGACACCCTGGATGCCGTCGGCCGCTACACCCTGCTGAAGCTGGCGGGCGGCACCTTGCGGGTGGATGTCGGCCCGCGGCTGGTGATGGAGGCGCTGGCCGCGTGGGGTGGGGTGGATGCCCATGCGGTGGAAGAATGCTGGCACGGCCTTACCCCCCCTTATGAACCGCTGTTCGCGTGGCTGGAGCGGCGGGGGCCGCGTCCGGCGGCGGCCGGGGGCGCTGTCTTTCGCCCCGTCATGCCGGCGCTGCCTTTGGGGACTGGGGAACCGGCGACGCTCGACCCCGCCGCTTGGGTCATGGAATGGCAATGGGACGGGCTGCGGGTGCAGCTTGTGGGGCATGGCGGGCAGCGGGCGGTCTATGGCCGCAACGGCGAGGATCTCTCGGCCCTTTTTCCCGAAATCGCCGCGGCCGTGACCTTCGACGGCGCGGTCGAGGGGGAATTGCTGGCCGCGGCGGAGGAGGGGCCGCCCTTCTCCCCGCTCCCCGCCGCGGCCATCCAGCCGCGTCTGAAGCGGACGGCGAAGGTGCCGTCGCTGCCGCCGGTGTTCGTCCGCCTGTTCGACATGCTGGCCGAGGGGACGGAGGATCTGCGCCCGCTGCCCTTCGCCGCCCGCCGCGCCCGGCTGGAGCACTGGTTCGCGGCGGCGTCCTCGTCGCCGCGGCTGGAGCTGTCGCCGCTGCTGCCGCTGGAGGATTGGGAGACGGCCCGGCGGCTTCATGACGGCATCGCCGGGGCGTGCGTGCGCGGGCTGATTCTGAAGCGTCGCGATGCCGCCTATGACCCGGCGGGCGCGGGTGGGGCGTGGCGGGTGTGGAAACGCCGGGAGCGGACGGTGCGCGCCGTGCTGATGTACGGCCAGCGGGGCAGCGGCCCCGGTGCCGCGGCGTTCGACAGCTACACCGCCGGGGTGAGGCGGGGTGCCGACCTGTTGCCGGTGGGCAAGGCCGCGGCGGCGCTGCCCGATGCCGACCGGCGGGACCTGGACCGCTGGATCGCCGCCAACACCGTCAACCGCGTCGGTCCGGTGCGCGAAGTGCCGCCGGAACTGGTGGTGGAGGTGGGGTTCGACGCCGCCGCCCGCTCCACCCGCCACAAATGCGGTCTGGTCCTGCGCGCGCCGTGCATCCGGCGGGTGTGCTGGGGCGAGCCGGCGGCAACGGCCGATACCCTCGCCGTTCTGGAAGCCATGGTGGACGGGTAGGGGGTGGACGGGTAGGGGGGACGGTCAGAGCTTTTGTGGTGCCGAAAAGACGATCACCCGCGTCACCACGCCGTGGCCCAGAATGCGTTCGATGGCGTCGTCCAGCCGGCGGCGCAACTCCTGGCCGTTTTCGATGCCGCCGTTGACGATCACCCGATCGGCCATGGCGGTGAACAGCACTGACAGCAGCGCGTCCTGAAGCTGCGCCCGCCGATCCTCCGCCTGTTTCAAAGCGCGGGGGGTGGACAGTTCCAGGATGATGTTGAATTGGGCGTTGCCGGTCAGCACCCCGTCCCGCTCGGTGGGCAGCAGCAGGGCGGGAAAGCTTATGCTGGTGCTGCGTTCGGCCAGGACCGGCTGGACCGATCCGGCCAGCAGGCCACAGACTACCAGGGCGATGGTCAGAAACGTACGGAGCAGGGCGTGCGCGGTCATGGCACAGCCCCCCTTGACGGCAGGATCAGGGCCAGGATGCCTGTTTGGCGACCGGGGTGATGAGGATGCGGGTGACCGAGGCCTTGCCCATCAGCGCCTCGCTGCGCTCCAGGATCTTCTGGCGGACCGCCTGGGCGTTGGCGATGGAGCCGTTGACGATCCAGCCCTTTTCCACCCCGGTGTAGATCACGCTGAGAACGGCGTCCTGCAGCCGCGGGGCGATGGCCTGCGCTTCCGGCACCTTGGAGGCGTTCATCAGTTCCAGCGTCACTTCCAGATGGTTGTAACGCTGGACATCGCCACGCACGCTGACCACCGGCACCAGGACCGGGCGGATCTTGATGGTGGGGGGCAGGGCGGCGGCCCCTTCCGCTGCCAGGGCGGGGGCGGCATGGACAGCCAGTGCTGCGGCCAGGGAGAGCAGCAGGGCGCGGGCGGCGGCAAGACAGCGGCGAAGCACTTCAGCCTCCCCTTTCGGAATAGAACGATCCTGATATACGCCGTTCCCCCCCGCCCGACAACCATGCTTCGCCCCGCGCCGCTGTGGAAAAACAAGGGGCTGGCCCCTGAAAATGGCGGGTTCCGCTGGAAAATTCCGCTCCCCGGGATCGTTTTTTCCTATCGCAGTCACTGGAAATATCGATTGGAGGCGGGGCGCGGGTTTCCTTAGAGTAATTCCAGAACTCTCTTACCCACCAAATATTTCCGACAGCCATGCTGGCGGAAGGGAGGGACTGGAATGCTGGCCCATCAGCGCATCGTCACAAAATCCCTGATCGCCGTCCTGCTGCTGGCGGTTGCGGGAATCGCCATCTTTGCCAACGCCGTCGTCACGCTGACCCGTGTGAAGGACGACTACAAACGCATCGTCGAAATCGAAAGCCCGGCCCTGGTCATGGGGGGGCGCGCCCAGCGCCATTTCCAGATGGTGGCGAAGGATATCAACCGCATGTTCCTGCACACCGACGACCCGGCGGTCCTCACCCGCCTGTGGGACGATGCGTCCAAGGAACAGAAGCGGCTGTTCTGGTGGAAGAACGGCGCCTTCATGGACGGCTATCCCGACCAGCGGGCGGCCCTTCAGGCCAATTTCGACAATTTCGACCGGCTGCTGGCCTTTGGCGATCAGGTGCGCCAGCGGGTGGCCGCCGGTGATCTGGCCCAGGCCAAGGCGATCATCGCCCGCGACATCGACCCGCTGATCGAGCGGATGAACGACGACATGGCGGTGCAGATGGACACCAATCTGGACGCTTGGAAAAAGCGGTCCGCCGCGTTGCAGGACGAATTCGACACGGCGGTGCGGCACAGTTCGGTTCTGATGGCGGTGGGCATCCTGCTGGCGCTGGCGGCGGCGGTGCTGATTATCCGCCGCGGCGTGACCCAGCCGGTCCTGCGCCTGCGCGACGCCATGGCCGCCCTGCGCGCCGGACGGCTGGATGTGGACATCCCCGGTGGGGACCGCCGCGACGAGGTTGGCGAAATGGCCGCGTCGGTCCTGCATTTCCGCGACATGCTGCAGGAAACCGAACGGCTGCGCGCCGCGCGCGAGGAGGAGGAGGCCCGCACCCGCCGGGATCTGGAGCGCCGGACCGAGGTGCTGCGTATGACCGAGCGTTTCGGCGAACGGCTGTCGGGCATCGTCGCCACCGTCAACGGGGCGGTGGGTGCCCTGCGCGATGCCGCGGCCGAACAGGTGCGCGCCGCCCAGCGCACCGAGCGCGGCAGCACCGAGGCCGCGGCGGCGGCGGTTCAGGCGCGGGACAACATGGCCGCCGTCTGCGAAGCCGCCGAAGCGGTCACCGAAGCGGTCGCCGAGATTTCCCAGGCGGTCAGCGGCGCTTCCGCCACCGCCCGGCGGTCGGCGGAAGGGGCCGAAGCCTCCCGCCAGGAACTGGAAGCCCTGTCGTCGGCCATTTCCGACGTGGACGCCATCGTGCAGATGATCGCCACGGTGTCGGAACAGACCAACCTTCTGGCCCTGAACGCCACCATCGAGGCGGCGCGCGCGGGCGAGGCCGGCAAGGGATTCGCCGTGGTGGCGGCAGAGGTGAAAAACCTCGCCAACCAGACCCGCACCATGACCGAGGACATCACCACCAAGGTGACCGCGGTCAAGGGTGCCGCCACGCGGGCCACCGACCGCATCGCCGGCATTCTGGAACAGGTGACGGTGATCGACGGCGAAGCGGCGGCCATCGCCCGGTCGGTGGACCATCAGACCACCTCGGCCCGCGCCATCGCCGGCAACGCCGAACAGGCGCGCGGCATGGCCGAACAGGTGGCCGGCACGGTGGAGACATTGCGCGATGATGCCACCGGCACCGCGAAGGCCGCCGATCAGGTCCGCACCGCCGCCGACCGTCTGGCGGAAGAGGCCGAAACCCTGCGCCGCGAGGTGGCCGCCCTGGTCCAGGGGGTGACGGCGGCGTGAACCGCCGCCCAGCCCTTCGGCGGAGAAACTTCCCGATGCGGATGGCGTTGGGATAGAATGACCGCCTCTGGAGTCATGGTGATGGCAATGAGCAAAGACGGCGAAGTGCTGATGGAGTTCCACCGGGTCGGCACCTATATGAAGGCGGTGGCGATCGATCCCAACACCGGAACCGAGGTGTCGGTGGTCGGCCCCGCCACCGGCGGGCAGGAGATGCTGCGCCGTACCGCCATCAACAAGCTGCGCTTCGTGCTGCAGAAACAGCAGGCGGCCGGCAAACCGCGCTGATCCTTATCACCACCCCCCATGACCCGATTCCGCCCTTTGCCCGTCCCCGTGCAAAACGACGAACGGGAAGCCCGTGCCCGGCCGGGTGCGGCATCCGATGAGCTTTCAAGGAAGAAACGTGATGCGTCGAACCGTCTGCGCCCTGGTTGTTGTGTCTGTGGCCCAGGCTTTGGCCCTGTCGCCGGCGGCCATGGCGGGAAGCCTGTCATCCCCCACCAGCCTTGTGGGCGGCGGCGGTGCTCAGCCGGCGGGGGGGGCCGCATCCGCCGCCGTGCCGTCCTGCGCCAAGCCCGGCATGCCGCTGTGCATGAACGATCCCACCACCTTCACCAACGCCGACCGCATGACCCAGTGCCAGGGCGAGGTGCGGGAATACGTGGACCGTTCCATGGCCTATCTGCAATGCCTGTCCAACGAGCATCAGAACGCCAGCCATGAATTGAGCCAGAACGTGGACCGCTTCAACTGCCGCCTGTCGGGCAACCGCACCTGCGGCTGACCCGCCGGGCGTCCCGTTCCGGGCCGTTGTTTTTGTATGTATACAAATAAAGAAGGCCGTCCCGTTGCCGGGGCGGCCTTGAGCGTTGTCATGCGTGTGTTGGGTGTATGGACCGTTCAGGCTTTTGTGGAGTGCCGGAATCAGGTCGGCCGTCGTGGGATCAAGCCCGCATCTGGTGCCGGAGCCGGTTCGGGGTCCGGTGATGGTCCCCCTGGATCCCAGGGGCGCCCGCCGTTGGTGTTCACCTTATGGTGGCGGGTCTATCGCAATGGACAGCCTGACGTATGGGGTCGATGGGCAACGTCAGTCGTCGCGGCCCTGACGGCCGGAGCTGCGGCCCAGACCGATGCGCTTGGCGAATTCCGACCGCTGGGCGGCGTAATTGGGGGCGACCATCGGATAGTCCGCCGGCAGTCCCCAACGGGCGCGGTATTCGTCGGGAGACATGTTGTAGGTGGAGCGGAGATGGCGTTTCAGCATCTTCAGCTTTTTGCCGTCTTCCAGGCAGACGATGTATTCGGGGGTCACCGATTTGCGGATCGGAACCGCTGGTTTCAGCGGTTCGGGCGAGACTTCGCGCGGCGCAGCGTTCAACCCGGTCAGTGACGAAAACACCGTGACAATAACCTCGGGAATCTGCTGGGCCGGCAGCACGTTTTTGCTGACATAGGCCGAAACGATATCTGCCGTCATGCGCAGCAGCGCGTTGTCGGCGACATCGGGGCGGAGCTGGTCACTCATTGCCTAGTGTCCTGGGTTTTTCGTTTTGGCAGTCTGATCCAAATTGCATACCGTGATTTTAGTGTCAATATAATTTATGCCGTTCTCCAGATATCTTGATTATTGTCTCCAGAACTGAGGGACAATCCTCAAATCAGCCGTTTCTGAATAGCCATGGGCTGTCAGCCCGTAATGGGACGATAATACCCCAGTAGTGGCGGGGAACACGGCTTCTGCGGCCTGTAGCGCAGCGGCAATTATCGGACGTCCCGCTGGGTTAACGAATCGTGAGCATCCTATTTCGTACAAACGGGCCGGTATTTTTACACGCCGGGGGGTCGGGGTGGTGCCAGGTGCCCTGAAAGGTTTCGCCGGTGGCGCCCATGCCGCGGTTTTGGGTGCGCGGCGGGGGCCTCCCGCAGCCTGTGGGGCGTGCGTCACACCGTTGCGGCGTGTTCGCAGCGGGCGGTTGCGTGTAGGGAATGTGTGCCGAACTGGTGGTGCCAGACGATATCTGGTAGTCTTCGGCCTCTTTTCCGGCGTATATCCCCGCGTGAAAAGATCTGCACCCCGCTTTTCCCTTATTCCCGTTCCCTTTGTTCCGAGTGTCTGGAGTGTGAGCGCGATGACCGTGAAAACCGTTGCCCTGGCGTCCGACCACGCCGGCGTCGCCCTGAAAGCCGATCTGAAGGACTGGCTGGCCGGTCAGGGTTATGCCGTCGTCGATCTGGGCACCGACGGGCCGGAGTCCGTCGATTACCCCGATTACGCCGATGCCATGGCCCATGCGATTCGGGATGGCAAGGCGGACCGCGGCGTCTTGATCTGCGGCTCGGGCATCGGTATCAGCATCGCAGCCAACCGGCACCGTGCGCTGCGCGCGGCGCTGTGCGGCGACGTCACCTCCGCCCGCCTGTCGCGCGAACACAACGACGCGAACGTGCTGGTGCTGGGCGCGCGGGTGACGGGGCCGGAGGTGGCCCGTGACTGCCTCAGTGTTTTCCTCGGAACCGCCTTTGCCGGCGGCGAGCGCCACGAGCGCCGCGTCGCCAAGCTGGGCTGAGGACCGTTTCGTATTTCCAGGAGCCGCCACCGATGACCGCCCTCAACCCCACCTTCTTCACCGCCTCCGTCGCGGAAACCGATCCCGAACTCGCCCGCGCCATGCGCGACGAGCTGCTGCGCCAGCAGGACCAGATCGAGCTGATCGCCTCGGAAAACATCGTCTCCACCGCCGTGCTTGAAGCTCAGGGATCGGTCCTGACCAACAAGTACGCCGAGGGCTACCCCGGCAAGCGTTATTACGGCGGCTGCGAATTCGTGGACGTGGCGGAAAAGCTGGCGATTGACCGCGCCTGTGCCCTGTTCGGCGCGTCGTTCGCCAACGTCCAGCCCAATTCCGGGTCCCAGGCCAACCAGGCGGTGCTGCTGGCGCTGCTGCAGCCCGGCGACACCGTTCTGGGCATGTCGCTGGCGGCTGGCGGCCACCTGACCCATGGTGCCGCCCCCAACCTGTCGGGCAAGTGGTTCAAGGCGGTGCAGTATGGCGTGCGCCGCGACGATCACCTGATCGATTTCGAGCAGGTTGAGGCGCTGGCCCGCGAGCACAAGCCCAAGCTCATCATCGCCGGCGGCTCGGCCTATCCCCGCGTGCTCGACTATGAGCGTTTCCGCGCCATCGCCGACGAGGTGGGCGCCTATCTGATGGTCGATATGGCCCACTACGCCGGTCTGATCGCCGGCGGGGTCTATCCCAACCCGCTGCCCTATGCCGACGTGGTGACCACCACCACCCACAAGACCCTGCGCGGCCCGCGCGGCGGCATGGTGCTGACCAACAGCGAAGAAATCGCCAAGAAGATCAATTCGGCGGTGTTCCCCGGCCTGCAGGGCGGCCCGCTGATGCATGTCATCGCCGCCAAGGCGGTGGCCTTCGCCGAGGCGCTGCGTCCCGACTTCAAGCAGTACGCCCAGGCCACCCTGGACAACGCCCGCGCGCTGGCCAAGGTGCTGATCGACGGCGGTCTGGACATCGTGTCCGGCGGCACCGACAGCCACATCGTGCTGGTGGACCTGCGCCCGAAGAACCTGACCGGCAAGGCGGCGGAAGCCAGCCTGGAACACGCCGGCATGACCTGCAACAAGAACGGCGTGCCGTTCGACCCGCAGAAGCCGATGGTCACCTCGGGCGTGCGTCTGGGCAGCCCGGCGGCCACCACCCGCGGTCTCGGCGTTGCCGAATTCGAGCAGGTGGGCCATCTGATCGTGGAAACGCTGGACGGTCTGGCCGCCAGCAATTCCGGCGACAACGCGGCGGTGGAGCAGGCGGTGCGGGACAAGGTGCGCGGCCTGTGCCAGCGTTTCCCCATCTACCCGACGCTGTAACCCGCCAAACCGTGTGAGGGGTTGGAATGCGCTGTCCGTTCTGTGGCAACGAGGATACCCAGGTCAAGGACTCCCGCCCGACCGAGGACAACTCGGCCATCCGGCGGCGGCGCTTCTGCCCCGGCTGCGGGGCGCGGTTCACCACGTTCGAGCGGGTGCAACTGCGTGAACTGACGGTCGTCAAGAGCACGGGCGCCCGCGAACCCTTCGACCGCGACAAGCTGTTGCGGTCGATGCGGATCGCGCTGCGCAAGCGCCCGGTGGACGCCGACCGGCTGGAGCGGGTCATCAACAGCCTGGTCCGCCAGTTGGAATCGTCGGGGGAAAGCGAAATCCCCTCCAAGCAGATCGGGGAGATGGTGATGGTCACCCTCCAGACCCTCGATCCGGTCGCCTATATCCGCTACGCCTCGGTCTACAAGGACTTCCGCGAAGCGGCGGATTTCCACCAGTTCGTGGACCAGTTGGCCCCGGAACCTTCCAGCGACTGAGGATCATGACCACGCCGCCCTCCGCCTTCTCCGCCCAGGACCGCCACCACATGCTGGCGGCCCTGGCCCTGGCCGAACGGGGGCTGGGGGCCGTGTGGCCCAACCCGGCGGTGGGGTGCGTGCTGGTCCGGGACGGGCGGGTGGTCGGCCGCGGCTGGACCCAGCCCGGCGGGCGGCCCCATGCCGAAACCGAAGCCCTGCGCCGGGCCGGTGATGCGGCCCGCGGGGCCACCGCCTATGTCACCCTGGAACCCTGCAGCCACCATGGCAAGACGCCGCCGTGCGCCGACGCCCTGGTCGCCGCCGGGGTGGTGCGGGTGGTGGCGGCCTGCGGCGATCCCGATCCGCGGGTGGCTGGCAACGGCCTGCGCCGGCTGGCCGACGCCGGGGTGGCGGTGGAAACCGGCCTGTGCGCCGACGAGGCGTACGAGGTCAACCGCGGCTTCTTCAGCCGCATCCTCCATGACCGGCCGCTGTTCACCCTCAAACTCGCCACCACGCTGGATGGGCGCATCGCCACCCATTCCGGCGAGTCGCAATGGATCACCGGCGAGACGGCGCGCAACTGGGGCCATGGGCTGCGGGCGCGCCACGACGCCATCATGGTCGGCATCGGCACGGCGCTGGCCGACGATCCCGAACTGACGTGCCGCCTGCCGGGGCTGGACCACCGTTCGCCGGTGCGGGTGGTGGTGGACAGCCGTTTGCGTTTGCCGCTCACCTCCCGTCTGGTGCGCAGCGCCCGGCGGGTGCCCACCTGGATCATCACCCGCTCGGATGTGGAATCGGTGCGCCTCAAGGTCTTCCGCGATTGCGGGGTGGAGGTGCTGCCGGTGACCCCCGACGCCGCCGGGATGCCCGACATGATGCAGGCCGCCGCCGCCCTGGCCGGTCATGGCATCACGCGGGTTCTGGTGGAAGGGGGGGCGCGGCTGGCCGCGTCGGCCCTGCGGGCGGGGCTGATCGACCGGCTGGAATGGTTTCGCGCCGCCACCGTCATCGGCGGCGACGGTCTGGCCGCGGTGGCGCCGTTCGGTGTGGACCGGCTGGCCGACGCCTGCGGCTTCCAGCGCACCGGCATCCGGCGGGCCGGCGCCGATGTGGTGGAAAGCTATGCCCGGCAACGGCTGTAAGGGGGCTTTGAGGAGGGTGTTAGGGTTTCCCCTGTCCGAAATGGGAGAATTCCCCTGAATTCACATCGTTCCCGCGCAGCATGACCATTGCCGGTTGGGGCCGGATGGGTTAATCCTTGTTTTCCTATCGGTTTTGATGGACGCTGCCGTCCGCCGAAAGAACTGTTGGATTGGCGAACATGTTCACTGGAATCATCACTGACATTGGCCGTGTCCGCTCCGTCGAGAAGCAGGGCGACACGCGCTTCACCATCGAGACGGCCTTTGACATGGATGCCGTGCCCATCGGCGCGTCCATCGCCAACAACGGCGTCTGCCTGACCGTGGTGGAAAAGGGGCCGGGCTGGTTCGCCGTGCAGGCGTCGGCCGAAACCCTGTCCAAGACCACGCTGGGGGGCTGGGGTGCCGGCACGCGGGTCAATCTGGAACGCTCGCTGAAGCTGGGCGACGAGCTGGGCGGTCATCTGGTCTATGGCCATGTGGATGGCGTCGCCACCGTCGCGGACGTCCGCCCCGACGGGGAATCCGTGCGCCTGACGTTCGAGGCCCCGGCGGGGCTGGAGAAGTACGTGGCCTCCAAGGGGTCGGTGGCGCTGGACGGCGTGTCGCTGACGGTGAATG
Organism: uncultured Rhodospirillaceae bacterium; assembly: GCA_937927415.1. Classification (GTDB taxonomy): domain Bacteria; phylum Pseudomonadota; class Alphaproteobacteria; order Azospirillales; family Azospirillaceae; genus Azospirillum. Next base: position 329,132 of record CALBDS010000001.1, on the reverse strand, counting down.
AGGTGGATGGTGCGCGCTTCGGCATCAACATCATTCCCCACACCCAGATCGCCACCACCTTCGGCGATCTGAAGCCGGGTGATAAGGTGAACATGGAAGTGGATATGCTGGCCCGTTATGTGGCCCGTCTGGTGGGGCAGGAATGACGTCCGACTATCACGCCGCACTCGCCTCGACCGAAGAGATTCTGGAAGAGGCCCGCCAGGGCCGGATGTTCATCCTGGTGGATGACGAGGACCGCGAGAACGAAGGCGATCTCGTGATCCCGGCCCAGATGGCGACCACCGAGGCCGTCAATTTCATGGCCAAGCACGGCCGCGGCCTGATCTGTCTGGCCATGGACCGCGGGCGGATCGAGGCGCTGAACCTGCCGCTGATGGCGCAGCAGAACGCATCCCGCCACCAGACCGCCTTCACCGTGTCCATCGAGGCGCGGGAGGGGGTAACCACCGGCATTTCCGCCGCCGACCGCGCCCGCACCATCGCGGTCGCCATCGATCCCGATGCCGGGCCGCAGGACATCGCCACCCCCGGCCACATCTTCCCGCTGCTGGCCCGCGACGGCGGCGTTCTGGTCCGCGCCGGCCACACGGAAGCGTCGGTGGACATCGCCCGCATGGCGGGGCTGACCCCGGCGGGGGTGATCTGCGAGATCATGAACGATGACGGGTCCATGGCCCGTCTGCCCGACCTGATCACCTTCGCCCAGTTGCACGGGCTGAAGGTGGGCACCATCGCCGACCTGATCGCCTATCGCCGCCGCACGGAAACCATCGTCGAGCAGCGTCTGGCCACCACCCTGGACAGCACCCACGGCGGGCGCTTCCAGATGTACCTCTACACCAACAAGGTGGCCTACGCCGAGCATATCGCCCTGGTCCGCGGTGACATCTCCGGCGACGAGCCGGTGCTGGTGCGCATGCATGCCCTGTCGGTGCTGGACGATGTGTTGGGCGACCGCTCCCAGGGGCGGGAGGGGGAACTGCAGGCCAGCATGGAGATGATCGCCCGCGAAGGGCGCGGCGTCATCGTGCTGCTGCGCGAACCGCATGCCACCGGCCTGTCGGCCCAGGCCAAGGCCCGGCTGGAAGGGGTGAGCGGCGAGGTGCCGGAACTGCGCGACTATGGTGTCGGGGCGCAGATTCTGCTGGACCTCGGCGTGCGCAGGATGATTCTGCTGTCCAACCGCAAACGCTCCATCATCAGCCTGGAAGGCTATGGGCTGACGGTGGTCGGGCATCGGGCCATCCCGCTGCCGGGCAAGCCGGTAAGCGCGGGGGACTGAGCGGGGCTGTCGTTTCCAGGAAGCGGGTGTTGCCGCCATGACCGATATTCCTCATATCATGGTGGTGGAGGCACGCTTCCACGACGACATCGTTGACGAGCTGGCCCGCGGGGCCGTGGGGGAACTGCACCGCTGCGGGGCCACGTACCAGCGGGTGCCGGTGCCGGGGGTTCTGGAAATTCCCGCGGCAATCCTTTACGCCGTGCGTTCGATGGACTATTACACCGCCCGGCGGCGCTTCGACGGTTATGTGGCGCTGGGCTGTGTGATCCGGGGCGAGACGACGCAGTATGACGTGCTGTGTGCCGAGAGCATGCGGGGGGTGCAGGATGTCGCCCTGCGCTACACGCTGGCGCTGGGCAACGGCATTCTGACGGTTGAGAACCGGGAACAGGCTTGGGTGCGGGCCACCGTCGGCAGCCGCAACCGGGGGGGCCATGCGGCGCGGGCCTGCCTCGACATGATCGATCTGAAGCGCCAGTTCCACCTGTATCCGCGGTGACGCCGCGGGTGCGGGCCGTTTCCTTTTCTCTGACCGACAGTGTTGATTGGACCATGAGCAACCACGACGCGCCTTCCTCCCCGCCTGCCAAGCGCGGCCCCCGCAAGGGTGGCAACCGGACCGGAGGCGGCTCGGCCAAGGCGCGGCGCAAGGCGGCCCGGCTGGCCGCGGTGCAGGCCCTGTACCAGATCGACCTGTCCGGCGCCGGGGCCGAATCGGTGATCGGCGAATTCGTCGCCCACCGTCTGGGGCACGAGGTTGACGGCGACCGCTATGTGGCCGGCGACCCCCAGCTTTTCGCCGACATCGTGCGCGGCGTCACCTTCCGCGGGGCGGAGGTGGACGGCGTGGTCGGGGCGGCGCTTGATGCGCGCTATCCGCTGGACCGGCTGGAGTTGCTGCTGCGCGCCATCCTGCGCGCCGGCGGCTACGAACTGTTCGCCCACGCCGATCTGCACCCGCGCATCATCATCAGCGAATATGTGGACGTGGCCCACGCCTTCTTTGCCGGGCGCGAGCCGGGCATGGTGAACGGCGTTCTGGACACCGTGGCCCGCACCCTGCGGGCCGAGGAAATGGCCCAGCCGGTGCCGCCGCCCGCCGGGAAGCATGCCGGCTGACCCGGCATCCCCGCCCGCCGGGGAATTCCGCCGCATCGACCGTTATTTCAAGCCGCTGGCGGCGTCGTTCCCCGGTTCCCTGGGGCTGACCAACGACGCCGCCGTCTTTGCCGTGCCGCCGGGGCAGGAACTGGTGGTGACCAGCGACGGCATGGTCGCCGGCATCCATTTCTTCCCCGATGACGACCCCGCCGACATCGCCGCCAAGCTGATGCGGGTCAATCTGTCGGATCTGGCCGCCATGGGGGCGGATCCGCTGGCCTACACCCTTGTCACAGCACTGCCCAAGACCCTGCCGGAATCCTGGCTGGCCGCCTTTGCCGCCGCCTTGGGCGCGGAGCAGGGGCGCTACGGCATCGGGCTGGCGGGGGGCGATTCCGTGTCAACCACCGGGCCGGTGACCCTGAGCCTGACGGCCATGGGGCTGGTGCCGGCGGGCATGGCGCTGCCCCGCCGTTCCCCGCGCCCGGCGGGCGATCCGGTGTTCGTCACCGGCACCATCGGCGATGCAGCCCTGGGGCTGCAGCAGGCGCTGGGCACGCTCGCCGGGCTTGCGCCGGAGGATGCGGCGGTGCTGCTGGAGCGGCTGCGCCGTCCCGAACCGCGGCTGGCGGTGGGGCGGCGGTTGCGCGGGCTGGCGGCGTCGTGCCTGGACGTGTCCGACGGGCTGGTGGCCGATCTGGGGCATCTGGCGGAGGAATCCGGCTGCGCCGCGGAGATCGACTCCGCGCGGGTGCCGCTGTCGGCGGCGGCCCGGCGGGCGGTGACGGCCGACCCGTCGCGGCTGGTCACGGTGCTGACCGGCGGCGATGATTACGAACTGCTGTTCACCGCCCCGGCGGAGAGCCGTGCCGCAGTGACGGCGCTGGCCGGGGAAACCGGAGTCGCCATCACCGAGATCGGCCGCACGCTGGACGGGCCGGCGGGGTTGGTCCATGTTCTGGACGGGCAGGGGCGCCCGATGGCGCTGCCCACGGCGGGCTGGTCGCATTTCTGACCGGTCCCTTCAGCCGCCGGTCAACGGGCCGGCGGCGGCGCAAACGAGGCACCGTCCATGAAGATCGTCATTCTGCTGATCGTCGGCCTGCTGCTGCTGGGCGGGGCAGGGGCCGGGGCGCTTTGGCTCTACCACAAATACACGGTGGAGAAGGAAGAGGCGGCAACCCCCAAACCGCCCCCACCCCCGCCGCCGCCCGGTCCCCCGGCCTATATCCGCGTTACCCCCATCGTGGTGCCGATGATCGGCGCCAACCGGGTGCAGCAGTTCATCACCATCGTCGCCACGGTCGAGATCGAAGCGGTCCGCCAGCCGGAAACCGTGGGCCGTCAGACACAACTGATCGACGCTTTCATCACGGCCCTCTATGCCGCGGTGGATGATCGTTCGATCATGACAGGAAATATCGTCAATATACCGGCGGTGAAGGAAAAGCTGACCCAGGCCGCCCGCAAGGTTTTGGGCAAGGATGTTGTCCATGATGTCCTGGTCCAGGTGGTCACCCAGCGCAATTTGTAGCAAATAAGTCAGGATCACAGACCCAATCAGGCCAATTCGCCGCGCCGTTTTCGCCTTTGCGGATATTGCAAAGGAACTGGAGGTTGGGCATCCTTTTCCCCGAAAAGCCGTCGGGCAGCGACTCCACCGAAAAAATTAGGTCAGCGGAACTGCCGGGTTACCAATAATTATTTTAGGGGGATGGGATGGCGCTGGGATTCTTAGTCATCATTGCCTGTGGCTTGCTTGCGCTTGCCTATGGCGTCTATGCCGGCAAGCAGGTCATGGCTGCATCCGCCGGTTCCCCGCGGATGCAGGAGATTGCCGCCGCGGTGCAGGAGGGGGCGCGCGCCTACCTCAACCGGCAATACACCACCATCGCGGTGGTCGGTGTCGTCATCCTGGTGATTTTGGGCGGGTTCCTTGGGCTGCACGTGGCGATCGGCTTCCTGATCGGTTCCGTGCTGTCGGGGGTGGCTGGCTACATCGGCATGAACGTGTCGGTGCGCGCCAACGTCCGCACCGCCCAGGCCGCCACCGAGGGGCTGGCCAAGGCCCTGGACATCGCCTTCAAGGCCGGGGCCATCACCGGCATGCTGGTGGTGGGGCTGGGCCTGCTGGGTGTGGGCGGCTATTTCGGCATCCTGTCCATGATCTACAAGGTGACCGACCCGGTGCAGGTCCGCGCCGTGCTGGAAGCCCTGGTGGCGCTCAGCTTCGGGGCGTCGCTGATTTCCATCTTCGCCCGTCTGGGCGGCGGCATCTTCACCAAGGGCGCTGACGTGGGCGCCGATCTGGTGGGCAAGGTCGAAGCCGGCATCCCCGAGGATGACCCCCGCAACCCGGCGGTCATCGCCGACAACGTGGGCGACAATGTGGGCGACTGCGCCGGCATGGCCGCCGACCTGTTCGAAACCTATGCGGTGACCATCGTCGCCACCATGCTGCTGGCAGCCATCTTCTTCACCGGCGACGTGGTGCGCAGCCTGCTGCTTTACCCGCTGGTGATCGGGGCGGTGTGCATCGCCGCGTCGGTGGCCGGCACCTTCTTCGTCAAGCTGGGATCGTCCAACAACATCATGGCGGCCCTGTACAAGGGGCTGATCGTCGCCGCCGGCCTGTCGCTGGTGCTGGTGCTGATCGTCACGGCGATCATGTTCGGATTCAAGACTCCGATCCAGATGGCGGCGGGCGGTGGGGCCACGGTGGCCATCACCGGCAGCAACCTGTTCGTCTGCTCGCTGGTGGGGCTGGCGGTCACCGGCCTTCTGGTGTGGATCACGGAATACTACACCTCCACCGTCTTCCGCCCGGTGCGCAGCGTCGCCAAGGCGTCCGAGACCGGCCATGGCACCAACGTCATCCAAGGGCTGGCGGTGTCGATGGAATCGACGGCCCTGCCGGTGGTGGTGATCTGCGCCGGCATCCTGATCGCCTTCAACCAGGCGGGCGTGTTCGGCATCGGCGTGGCGGCGACGACCATGCTGGCGCTGGCCGGCATGGTGGTGGCGCTCGACGCGTACGGCCCGGTGACCGACAACGCCGGCGGCATTGCCGAAATGTCGGAAATGCCCAAGGACATCCGTGTCACCACCGACGCGCTGGACGCCGTGGGCAACACCACCAAGGCGGTGACCAAGGGCTATGCCATCGGGTCGGCCGGTCTGGCGGCCCTGGTGCTGTTTGCCGCCTACGTTCAGGATCTGAAGCACTACTTCCCCAACGTGCCGGTCGAATTCCGCCTGGACGACCCGTATGTGGTGGTGGGTCTGCTGGTGGGCGGTCTGCTGCCCTATCTGTTCGGGTCTATGGGCATGACCGCGGTCGGCCGTGCCGCCGGTTCGGTGGTGGTGGAGGTGCGCCGCCAGTTCCGTGAAATCGCCGGCATCATGGAAGGCACGGCCAAGCCCGACTATGGCCGGGCGGTCGATCTGCTGACCCGTGCGGCGATCAAGGAAATGGTGATCCCGTCGATGCTGCCGGTCTTCGCCCCGGTGGTGCTCTATGTGGTCATCAACGCCATCGGTGGACAGTCCGCGGCCTTTGCCTCCCTGGGGGCGATGCTGCTGGGGACCATCGTCACCGGCGTGTTCGTGGCGATTTCCATGACCTCGGGCGGTGGGGCCTGGGACAACGCCAAGAAGTACATCGAAGAGGGCAACCACGGCGGCAAGGGGTCCGACGCCCATAAGGCGGCGGTCACCGGCGACACCGTCGGCGACCCGTACAAGGACACCGCCGGTCCGGCGGTCAACCCGATGATCAAGATCATCAACATCGTGGCGATCCTGCTGCTGGCGATTTTGCACTCGCTGGCCTGATCGGACGGGATGCCTCAAACGAAAAACCCCGGCAGCGTCGCTGCCGGGGTTCTTTTTGTCCGGAAGACCCGTGGGGGGAGGGGGCAATCAGCTCCCCGGTCCCTTGCCCTTGCTGTCCTTGGCGGAAAAGCGGCCGACGTTGCCCAGCATCTGTTCCAGGACGGTCATCTCGCGGCCATGGGTCGGGGTGGTGCGGTCCACCATCTCGATATCCTGGCCGGCGGATTTGTCGAGCGTCTTCACATCCGACACCACGCCCTGGGGGTCGAAATGGACGACCACCACCTGGCGTTCCACCACCTCGGGCTGGAAGAAGGCGGTCTTTTCCGTCTTCTGCCCGATGTAGTACCAGACGGAGCCGTCGAAGGTGCCGACGGCGGTGGGGGTGCCGAGGACAGAGGCCACATCCTCCCGCCGGCTGCTGCCGGTGTGGATCTCGGCCAGACGGTCGGCTTCCACCATATGGCCGCGGGTGGCGACCGTGGGGGAGCAGGCAGACGCACCGATCCCCAGCAGGGACAGGGCAAGCAGCTTCGGAAGAGTCGATCTTGTCATGGTGCTCGGCTAGGATGACCGGCAAGGACGGATCGCGCCGCACCCATGGGCGCCCCGGCCCTTGACCGCTGGACGGCTGCAGGACAATCGCACCCTGCGGTTCGTTCTGTCAACGACTCCTGAGATGGGGCACCCGACTCGTGTTCGCTCGCCTTCTGGCCCGCCTGTTTCCCGGACGGGACCGGGACCGCCGTCCCGCCTTCGATGCGTTTTCCGTTCTGGTGGCGCAGGCCCGCCGCCCGGAGTTCTTCCGCGACTGGGGGGTGCCCGACACCATCGACGGGCGTTTCGACATGGTGGCGCTGCACGTTTTCCTGTTGATGCACCGGCTGAAAGGGCAGGGGCCGGTGGCCGAAGCCTTTTCCCAGACGGTGTTCGAGGTGATGGTGGCCGACATGGACCACAGCCTGCGCGAACTGGGGGCTGGCGACACCGGGGTGGGCAAGCGGGTCAAGCGCATGGTGCGCGGCATGGCCGGGCGCATCCAGGCCTATGACCGGGCATTGGCCGCGGACGGCGACGCCGCCCTGGAGGCCGCCATCGACAACAATGTTTATGGTACGGTGCCCGAATCCGATCCGGTGGCGGTGACAGCCCTGGCATCCTATGTACGGACCCAGGCCGCGCATCTGGCCGGACAGGATGTGGCGGCCCTGACGGCGGCCCGCATCACCCTGGCCCCGCCGCCGGTGCGGGGCTGAGGTCCCGCGTCATGCGGTCGCCGGATGGCGAAACCATGCTATCTTGCTGCGAAACAACGGGATGGAAAGCGGCGACGAGGGCCGTGACATGAAACAGAACCAGGAACCGCCGCATCACCTGCCGCCGCCGGAATTCTCCCGCACGGTCAACGCCGACACCGTGCAGCGGGGGGAGGTGGTCCAGACCATCCAAGCCAACGAGGCCGAGCGCGCGGCGCTCGCCCGGCGGATGGAGCTGGAATCGATCGGCTCGCTGACCGCCACCGTCCGGCTGCGCCGGGTCAATGGTGCCATGATTCGCGTGTCCGGCACGCTGGAGGCCGATGTGGTGCAGACGTGCGTGGTCACGCTGGACCCGGTGCCGGCCCACGTCAGCGAAACCTTCGAGGCGCTGTTCGCGCCGGAGGATCTGGTGCCCGACGATCTCGACGAGATCGATTTCGATCCCACCATCTCCGACGAAGATATTCCCGAGCCGATGGACAACAACCGAATCGATATCGGTGAACTGACGGCGCAATATTTGTCGCTGGGGCTTGATCCTTATCCTCACGCGCCGGGGATCGAATTCGAATCCATTGAAGAGGTGGAGGAAGAGGAGGTCGAGGCCGTGGAGGAGCGTCCCAACCCCTTTGCGGCATTGCGTCAACTGAAGAAGCCGAACTGAACGGGTTCTTGCTTGCTCTGAACAGGGCATTGGTTTATTGAATGCCGCTCGCATCGGGCGGCCCCGTTATGGGCCGCCCTTTCCAATGAAGAGAGTGTAGGGTCATGGCCGTTCCTAAGAAGAAGACCTCCAAGTCCCGCCGCAACATGCGGCGTTCGCATCACGCCCTGTCGTCGGCCTCGTACCATGAGTGCCCGAGCTGCGGCGAGCTGAAGCGCCCGCACCACGTCTGCGGCAGCTGCGGTTCCTACGACCAGCGCGAAGTGGTCAAGAGCACCGCGGCGTGATGACCGTGCGGCCGGTTCGTCCGGCCCATCCGGCCTTCTTCGGCCGGCTTGCCCGGCCCATCCGGTACGAGGGGCCGGGTTCTCGACTTGAGGGAGCTTGCTTGCGTTGAGCCAACGCCTGATCATCGCCCTGGACGCCATGGGCGGGGACCACGCACCCGACATGGTGATTGCCGGTGCGGATATCGCACGGGAACGCCATCCCGACGTGCGTTTTCTGCTGGTCGGCGATTCCGCGCGGATCGGCCCGTTGCTCGCCAAGCACCCCGCTCTGGCCGCCGTGACCGAGGTTGTTCACACCGAAGACGCCGTGGCCGGCGATGCCAAGCCCTCCGTGGCTTTGCGTGCCGGCCGGCGGTCCAGCATGCGGCTTGCGATCGACGCCGTTGCCGATGGCCGGGCCGCCTGCGTGGTGTCGGCGGGCAACACCGGCGCGCTGATGGCCATGGCCAAATTCGTGTTGAAGACCCTGCCGGGCATCGACCGTCCGGCCATCGCGTCGTTCTTCCCCACGCTGCGGGGGGAAAGCGTGATGCTGGATCTGGGGGCCAACACCGAATGCACGCCGGATAATCTGGTTCAGTTCGCCCTGATGGGGTCGGTGTTCGCCCGCACGGTTCTGGCTCTGCCGGAACCCAGCATCGGCATCCTGAACATCGGTTCGGAAGATGTGAAGGGCAACGACACCGTGCGCAACGCCGCCCAACGGCTGCGGGAAATGACGCTGCCCGGCCGGTTCCACGGCTTCGTCGAAGGCACCGACATCGGCGCCGGGACCACGGACGTCATCGTCACCGACGGTTTCACCGGCAATGTGGCGCTGAAAACGGCGGAAGGAACGGCCAAGCTCTACACCGAGTTCCTGCGCCGCACCTTCGAATCGTCGCTGATGGCCCGTCTGGGCTATCTGCTGGCCCGGCCGGCGTTCAAAAAGCTGAAGGCGCGCACGGATCCTCGGCGCTACAACGGGGCAATGTTCCTGGGTTTGCGCGGGATTTGCGTCAAAAGCCACGGGGGAACCGACGCCCTGGGCTTTGCCAACGCCATCGGCGTGGCCGCCAATCTGGCGATCAACGGCTTCAACGAGACCATCGGACGGGAAATCTCCCGTCTGTCGTCGGGTGGCCCGGATGTTCCCGACAGCAAAGCGGCGGCGGTTTGACGATGATGATACGGTCTCGAATCGCGGGGTGCGGATCGTACCTGCCGGAGCGTTCGGTCACCAACGCCCAGTTGGCGGAGCGTGTCGATACCTCTGACGAATGGATCGTCCAGCGCACGGGCATCCGTTCCCGCCATCTGGCGGCGGAGGGGGAGATGACCTCCGATCTGGCGCTCCACGCCGCCCGTGCCGCGCTGGCCCAGGCGGGGATCGCGGCGGAGAGCATCGATTGTCTGGTGCTGGCCACCACCACGCCCGACAACACCTTTCCGTCCACCGCCACCAAGGTGCAGGCGGCGCTGGGCATGACCCGCGGTTTCGCGCTGGATGTGCAGGCGGTGTGCGCCGGCTTCATCTATGCGCTGTCGGTGGCCGACAATTTCATCCGCACGGGTCAGGCCCGCCGTGCCCTGGTGATCGGGGCGGAAACCTTCTCCCGTATCCTGGATTGGGAGGACCGCACCACCTGCGTCCTGTTCGGCGACGGCGCCGGGGCGGTGGTGCTGGAAGCGGTGGAGAACGAGGGCACGGCGGCCGATCCCGGTGTCTTGTCCACCCATCTGCATTCCGACGGGCGTTTCTATGACCTGCTGTATGTGGATGGCGGGGCGTCGTCCACCGGCACCGTGGGCCATGTGCGCATGCACGGGCAGGAAATCTTCCGCCACGCCGTCACCAAGCTGTCGGCGGTGGTGGACGAGGCGCTGACCGCCAACGGCCTGACCGCGGCGGACGTCGATTGGCTGGTGCCGCATCAGGCCAACCGCCGCATCATCGACGGCATGGGCCGCAAGCTGAAGCTGCCGGCGGACAAGGTGGTTCTGACCGTGGACCGTCACGGCAACACCTCCGCCGCCTCCATCCCGCTGGCTCTGGCCGAGGCGGTGATGGACGGGCGGATCAAGCGCGGCGATCTGGTGCTGATGGAAGCCATCGGCGGCGGTTTGACCTGGGGTGCGGCGCTGATCCGCTGGTAAAGCGTGTGCGGTGCCGGATTGTCGCACGCAAGGTCGCGCAACCTTTTGAATTGACGGGCTTATCGGAGCACATTACCGTTCCTCTCATGCTTCTCGGGGGAGGAGTCCGATGGTCAGCAACACCGTTACCCGCGCACAGTTGAGCGAAGCCGTCTACCAGGAGGTAGGGCTGTCGCGCAACGAATCCGCGGATCTTGTCGAATCCGTTCTGGATGAAGTGGCCGACGCCCTGGCGCGCGGCGAAATGGTCAAGATATCGTCCTTTGGCAGCTTTCAGGTGCGGCAAAAGGGCGAACGTGTCGGCCGCAACCCCAAAACCGGGGAAGAAGTGCCGATTCTGCCACGCCGGGTTCTGGTGTTCCGGGCCAGCCATGTGCTGAAACATCGGATCAACGAAGGGTTGGCCGACGTGGATCCGGAAACCATCGCCACCGAATCCAAAGCCCCCGTGTAAGCGGGGGGATTTCCTTTTCAACCGGGCGCCCCGGTGCGATCAGACAGGAACCGGAAGCGTTCGATGGGATCCAGGCAGGTGAAATCGGCTACGGCCTTCCGCACCATCAGCGAAGTTGCCGCGGAACTGAATGTTCCGCAGCACGTCCTGCGATTCTGGGAAACGCGCTTTCCGCAGATCCGTCCCCTGAAACGGGGTGGCGGGCGGCGTTATTACCGCCCGGAAGATGTCGAGCTTCTGCGGGTCATCCAACGCCTGCTTTATAAGGACGGCTACACCATCCGCGGGGTTCAGCGGCTGTTGCGGGAGCACCGTTCCGATCTTTTGGCTCTCAGCACCGAGGATCTGGCCGGTGACGGGGCGGAGGAGATTGCCGCCATTGGCACGCCATCGGACGACGATACCGGCAGCCAGCCGGAAGAGCCGACGCCGGATTTGACAGCAGCGGATTCGCCAGGAATGGAACCCGTGACACCGGATACGGTGGTGGCGGATACGGTGATGACGGATTCGGTGACGGTGGATGCCGTGTTTGTGGAGTTGGCGCCGCCACCTCCTCCGCCGCCCGCCATAGCACCCGCCGTCCGGCGGGAGTTGGAAGAGCTGCTGGACGAGTTGAGGGCCATGAAAACCCTGCTGAACACCCTGTATTGATGGGGCAGGGTCACACGGCGCCAAGGATGGCGGCGTAGCGGGCCGCCTTGCCCACGGTGACCAGCAGCACGAACCACGGCAGCGGCACCCGCAGCACCCCGGCCACCAGGGTCAACGGATCACCGACGACGGGCAGCCACGCCAGCAACAGCGACCATGTGCCGAACCGTTGAAACCAGCGGGTGGCCCGTTCCATTTGGGCCGGGCTGACGGGGAACCAGCGCCGGTCCTGAAAATGGACGAGAAAGCGCCCCAACCACCAATTCACCAGTGATCCCAGGACATTGCCCACCGTTGCCGCCAGCAGCAGGGGAAGTGCCGGATACCCGCCCGCGTGGTGCAGGGTGCCGATGGCCAGTTCCGATTGGGCAGGCAGCAGCGTGGCCGCCACGAAAGACAGCAGGAACAGCCCGGCATAGGCGGCGGCATCAGCCATAGGGCCTCATCCTTATTATCCTCTGGGATTTTTTTGGGCACCCCTTACACGAGGCATTGTGGGGTGATGGTGATCTTTTTAACACTGGAATGGTTAAGCACCGCGCCTTTCGGTGCCGGGCGGCAGGGAAAGGGATGAAGGCATGGCGTTTGCCGGATTGGCCCGCTTTGACGGCGACGGCTGTCTGGTCTGGGCAAACCCGGATTTCGGGGCGGCTTTGGGGGGCGGGGACCGCCTGTGCCCGGGCATGGCTCTGGCCGATGTCCTGACCCTGGTGGAACAGGATCCGGGGCGCCGCATGGCGGCTGTCGATGCCCTGGCGGCGCTGTTGGCCGGGGAAACCGTGGTTCTGTACGGCGCGCGTCTGGCATCGGGCGGTGTCGCCCTGGCCCTGGCTGCCGGTGAAGGCGGGGAAACCCTGTTGACGGCGGTGCCTCTGCCGTCGGGGGCGCTGTGCACCTCGGCCTTTTGCTCCGACCCCAGACACCGCCCCGGCCCGGCCTTGGAAACCGCGCAAGGGGTGATTTTGGAGTCCATCGCCTTTCCCCTGGTGGTGTCACGCCTGTCGGACGGGTTGGTGCTGGCGGGCAACCAGCCGGCCGCGGCGATGTTCGGGATCCCGCTGGCCGAAGCGGTGGGGCGGGTCACCACCTGGCAATTCTATTCCGACCCGGAAGAGCGGATGCGGCTGGTGGACCGGCTGAAGGCCGGGGGCGGACAGTTCGACGGTTTCGAAACCCAGGTGCGCAGCCGCGGCGGGCGGGAGGCGTGGGTGATGCTGTCGGCCCGCCAGTTGGCCTATTGCGGCGAGCAGGCGCTGCTGGTGTGCATCACCGACCTGACCGAGCGCCGCCGCATGGAAAAGGACCTGGCCGCCCAGTGGCGACAGTCCCAGGCGGTGCTGGAAGGGTTGAGCCAGGGGGTGCTGGCCTTTGACCGCGACCGGCGGCTGACGGCGTGGAATGGGCGGGTGCTCGACCTTCTGGGTCTGCCGTCCAAGGGCGTCGTCTTCGGTATGCCGCTGCCGACGCTGGCGGAAACCGTGACGGCGCAAAGTGGTTTCGCACCCGATGACGTGCGCGCGCTGCTGGGGCCGGGGTTGGAGGACGGGGCGTCCTTGCTGTTTGAACTGTTTGAACCCCGTGCTTCCGACGGGCGGGTGATGGAAACCGCCGCCCGTGCCTTGCCTGACGGCGGCTGTGTCATCACCTGCACCGACATCACCAGCCACAAAAGGGCGGAACGCGAACTGCGCGACAGCCGCGCCCTGTTCGAACAGGCGATCCGCGCCGCCCGCGACGGCATTTCCCAATGGGATCTCAAGAACGGGGAGGTGTGGTTCTCGCCCCAATGGTGGTCGTTGCTGGGCTATGGCGAGGACGAGGCGGTCAACACCATCGAACGCTGGGCCGAACTGATCCTGCCGGAAGACCGCGACGTCTCCCTGCGCGCCGCCGCCGATTTCGCCGCCGGGCTGATCGAGGATTGCCAGCTCGTCCAGCGGTTCCGCCACAGGGACGGGCACACGGTCTATCTCTATTCCCGCACCATCAAGGTGGCCGATGACGGCGGGCAGACGGTCAAGCTGATCGGATCGCACACCGACATCACCGAGCGGATCCGGGCCGAGGACACCGCCCGCATCGCCCGGGAACAGGCGGAAGAGGCTCTGAAAAGCCTGAAGGACGCCCAGGCCCACCTGATCCAGTCGGAAAAGATGGCAGCCCTGGGGGCGCTGGTGGCCGGTGTTGCGCACGAGATCAACACCCCGATCGGCATCGCTTTGACCGGCGCATCTCTGCTGGCCGAGCGGACGGAAACCATCCGCCGGGCTTTCGCCGCCAATCAGGTCCGCCGCCCCGACTTCGCCGACTATCTCGATACCGCGGAGGAGGCGTCGCAGCTTATGATGATGAACATCGACCGCGCCGCCCAACTGATCCAGAGCTTCAAGCAGATGGCGGTGGATCAGGCCAGCGAGGAACGGCGCGTCTTCAATCTGGCCGACTATGTTCAGGAGGTGCTGCGCAGCCTCGGCGTCCGGCTGAAACGGGCCTGCCACGTCATCACCGTGGATTGCCCGCCCGATCTGGTGCTGGACAGTTATCCCGGCGCCCTCAGCCAGATCCTGACCAACTTCATCATGAATTCGCTGATCCACGCCTATGAGCCGGGGCAGAAGGGGCACCTGTCGATCACGGTCCTGCCCGATGGGGATGACGACATCATCCTGCGTTACGCCGACGACGGCCGCGGCATCCCGCAGGCGCTGCAGAACAAGGTGTTCGAACCTTTCTTCACCACCAACCGCGGGGCGGGTGGCAGCGGGCTGGGGCTGAATATTATCTACAATATCGCCACGCGGACATTGCAGGGGCGCATCGCCCTGACCAGTGCGCCGGGGCAGGGAACCACCTTTACCCTGCGCTTTCCCCGCTGCCTTCCCGGTTGACCGTCCGCTGGTTCGTGTGTGCCGGAATCAATCGGTTGAGCATCGGCAGTCGGGGCAGCGGCGCACTTCGATGATCGGGTGGACGATGGCAAGGCCGTCGGGCAGCCGGGCCTTGTAGGCATCCGGGGGCAGCGGGGCGTGAGCCACCACCGAAGCCACCAGGGTGTACAGCCCCGGCCCCACAGACCAGATGTGCAGATCGGCCACCCGCGCATCCCCATCGGTTTCCAGTGCCGCCCGCACGCTGTCGGCGTAATGGGCCGGGGCCTGGAAATCCAGCAGCACCCGTGCCGAACCGCCGATCAGCCCATAGGCCCAGCGCCCCACCAGCGCGGCCCCCAGCACCCCCATCAGCGGGTCCAGCCAGTTCCAGCCCAGGTAAAGACCGGCCAGCAGGGCGGCAATCGCCAGCACCGAGGTCAGGGCGTCGGCCACCACATGCATGATCGCCGACGTGAGGTTGACATCCTCTTCATGGCCGTGGTGATGGTGCCCGTGGTGGTCGGTGTCGTGGCTGTGATGGGCATGATCGTGGTGATGCCCATGATCGTGGTCATGACCGTGCTCGTGTCCGCCGATGAGCAGGAAGGCGCAGACCAGATTGACCACCAGTCCCAGCACGGCGATGGCGATCGCAGGGCCGAAGTCGATGGGGCGCGGATCGACCAGCCGTTCCACCGACTCCACCGCCATGATGAGCGCCACCACCGCCAGCAACACCGCGTTGGTGAAACCCGCCAGGGCGTTGACCTTGCCGGTGCCGAAACTGAAGCGCCGGTCGTTGGCGCGGGTTCGGGCATAGGCATAGGCATAGGCGGTCAACGCCAGCGCCCCGGCGTGGGTCGCCATGTGGATGCCATCGGCCAGCAGCGCCATGGAGCCGAACGCCATCCCGGCCACGATTTCCCCGACCATCATCAGGGCCGTGACCACCATCACCAGAAACGCCCGCCGTTCGGCAGGGCGGCGGGAATCCTGGCCAAAGCTGTGGTCATGGGTCCAAGGGGTGATGGATTGGGTGTGCATGACGATGGCTCCGGCACAGAGGCAACGATTTCAGTCACAGTGCCCCGCATCGTTGACAGGGGCAACCGTTTATCGTTTTCGGCCGCTGGGTGGATGCCGCGGGTGCCGGACTGATTTGGGCTTGAATAATATTTCTTTCACCTGTTTTTTTGTTATTCAAAATATTTATTTAATTATATTGATTAATACTATTATTTTTCTGGTGCGTAGCAATTAAGTTAGAAAATTATTAAGGCTTGGATCGAAATTCATGAGGCTTTATGTGAATAGATTTTCTTTGATGTGTAATGCAATTTCTTTTCAACCGCATTGATTTTTGTGAATGACGTTTCAATTCCTTGTGGCTGTGAAAGACGCGATACCATAAGAGGGAGTAGGATCGGCAGGTTCGGGATCGGGCATGCCAGGAGCGCCACGTCCAAAAGGAAGATCACGATGGTGTTGGGCTGGACCATTGGGCGCAAGCTGGCGGTGCTGACCTGCCTGATGCTTGCCATCCTTGCCGCGACCAGCGGCTTCGGGCTGAGGGGAATGAGCCGGATGCACGAAGGCTTCCGGACGGTTTCCCAGGACACGACCACGGCGTTGATCGAACTGGCGGGAACGGTGGATGCGCTGCACCGGGTCCGGATCCGGGTGTTGAGTGCCGCGGGGGAAACCGATGCCGCCAAGGTGGCGGCCATCCGGGCGGAATTCGATGCCCAGATGGCCGACCTGGACCGGAATTGGCAGCGGTACAGGGCCAGCCCCCTGTCGCAGGAAGAGCGCGCGATCGCCGACACGTTCACCGCCGGGCTGAAGAGCTACCAGGGGTTCCTGCTGGACCAATGGGGCCGGATCGCCGCGGGCGGGGCGTCGGCGGTTCCGGCCGATCTGTTGGGGAGCAAGGGAACGGCGCGCTTCCGCGAGGCGGCCACACCGTTGCGCAATCTTCTCGACCATCAGAGCCGGGAAGCCCAATTCCTGTTCGAGGCGGGGGAGGCGGCTTATGCCGCCGACCGCTCCATCAGCGTCGGGCTGGTTCTTGTCGGGCTGACGCTGGGGGCGGTTCTGTCGTTTCTGATCGGCCGCTCGGTGTCGCAGCCCATCAACCGGATCATCGCCGTCATGGAGCGGCTGGCGCGGGACGATACCGGGGTGGAGATCACCGGCCAGGACCGCCGGGACGAAATCGGCGGCATCGCCCGCTCGGTGGAGGTGTTCAAGCGCAACGCCATCGACAAGAAGCGCATGGAGGGGGAGGCGGCGGACATCAAACGCCGGGCCGAGGCTGAACACCGGGCGGAGATGCAGCAACTGGCCGGCGCGTTCGAAAACGGTGTCTCCGCCGTCGTCGATTCCCTGGCCGGGGCGTCGGGGGATATGGAGCAGACGGCGCAGACCTTGGCGTCCATGTCCACCCAGGCCGCGGCCCAGGCCGCAACCGTCGCCGATGCGTCCAAGCACGCCGCCATGAACGTGCAGACCGTGGCCGCGGCCACGGAGGAGTTGTCCAGTTCGGTGGTGGAAATCGGTCGTCAGGTGGGGGAATCGGCCCGCATTGCCCGCAACGCCGTGACCGAGGCCGCGCAGGCCAACGGCATCGTCCAGGGTCTGGCCAAGGTCGCCGGGCGGATCGGCGAGGTCATTACCCTCATCAACGGCATCGCCGCGCAGACCAACCTGCTGGCGCTCAACGCCACCATCGAGGCGGCGCGCGCGGGCGAGGCCGGCAAGGGCTTCGCCGTCGTGGCCGGCGAGGTCAAGAGCCTTGCCGACCAGACGGCCAAGGCGACCGACGAGATTTCCCAGCAGATTTCCTCGGTTCAGGCCGAAACCGGCCGGGCGGTGGAGGCGATCCTCCACGTGTCCAAGACCATTGGCAGCATTGACGAGATCTCCACCGCCATCGCCTCGGCGGTGGAGGAACAGTCCGCCGCCACCCAGGAAATCGCCCGCAACATCGAAGAGGCCGCACGCGGCACCCAGCAGGTTTCCGACACCATCGCCGGCGTCACCGCATCCGTTCAGCAGACCGGACAGGCGTCGGGCACCGTGCTGGGGGCGGCGCGGGAGCTTGCCGCCGAATCCACGAAGCTGCGCCGCATCGTGCAGGACTTCGTGGATCGGGTCCGCAACGGCTGAGGATGATTATTTCAGCAGGTACACGATGTCGTAGCCGCTGCGCTTGAACTGGGTCTTGACCAGCCTGCCGTCGGCGGCGAACCACAGGTCGCGGTCCACGTCGCCGCTGATGCGGTGGTGCTGAGTGGGGATGGCCTGGCCCCCGGCGGTGGTCACCGTCTCGTTGCCCACCGAATCGGTGCGCACCTGATAGGGGTGACCGTCGATGACGCTCAGCAGCACCGGGCGTTTCAGCACATCGCGCGTCCACAAGGTCAGCGGCAGGCTGTCGGCGGGCAGGGCGCTGGTCTTGCCGTCCACGGTCAGGGTATAGGCGCCGTCCTTGCCCCGCGCCATGGACAGGGTGTGGGGTGTGCCGTCGTCATCGGTGGTGGCGCTGACCGATTCCAGCTTGCCGCCGCGCCACACCTCGTCTCGTTTGTGGTCGTAGCGGAAATTGACGAACAGCACCTTCACCCGCGTGGTGGTGGTGACCGACACTTTCAGGGCATCGCCCTGCGGCTCGAAGCGGATGTCCTCGCTGCCGATGGGGTCGCCGTCCTTCAAAATGGTGTAGCGGTCGGTGCGGGGGGCATCCGCCGCCGCCGCGTCCACCGCCGGGGCGACGACGGCCAGCCCCAGCGCAACCGCACCCGCACCCATGAGCGCGCGCCAGCCGCGCGCCGTGCCTTGCCGTCTGTTCATGGCGGCATTCCTCCCGTTCTGTTGGTTTTCTTGGTGTGAAAGGCCCGTCCAGCGGGGCCGGACCGCCTCAATCCTCCAAAAGCGAGGCCAGCTTCATCGCCAGCCCCTTGGAGCCGTCCACCTTCAGCTTGCCCAGGGTAAAGGCCAGCACCGGGTCCATCTTGCCGTTCATCAGGCGTTTCAGGTTTTCCGGGGTCAGGCGGATGGCGCAATCGGCGTCGCCATCGGTGCGTTCCACCGTCACGGGCGTGCTGCGGGCATCCACCAGAATGGTGTCGCCGGGGCCGCCCAGCACGAATTTCACCCGCGCGTTCAGACTGCGGAAGTGGGCCGCCCGGCCGCTCAGCGTCTGAAACAGCTCGTCCACCATGGTTCTTGCTCCGAAAGATTTGTGACGATCACGGCTTGACAATAGGGATGCATTACGTTTACGTCAACGGCATAACGAATGGGGCGGACGCAAGGGCCGCGCGCAAGCGGCCCTGCCCGGAACCAGCCCCGGTCTTTGTGGAGGAGACGCCATGACGATGCCGACGCCCGCATCATGCCTCTCGTCGTCACCCGACACGCCGCGGCCCTGGCTGGCGGCTTATCCGGCGGGCATCGACTGGAACCTGCCGCTGCACCCGCGCTCGCTGAACGCGCTGTTCGCCGATGCGGTGGAACGGTTCGGGCCGCGCCCGTGCCTAGAGTTTCTCGGCGCCCGCACCAGCTATGCCGAGGTCGGCCGGATGGTGGACCGGGCGGCCAAGGGGTTTCGCGCGCTGGGGGTGGGGCCGGGGGTCAAGGTCGGGCTGTGCCTGCCCAATTCGCCCTATTCGATCATCTGCTTCTTCGGGGTGCTGAAGGCCGGCGGCACGGTGGTCAATTACAACCCGCTTTATGTGGAGCGGGAGCTTGAGCACCAGATCGCCGATTCCGAAACCGACATCATGGTCACCATCGACCTGACGCTGGTGCTGCCCAAGATCGTGACGGTTCTGGAGCGCACCCGCCTGCGCTCGGTGGTGGTGTGCTCGCTGGCCGCGGCACTGCCGGCGGTGAAGCGTCCGCTGTTCCGCCTGCTGAAACGGGCGGACATCGCACGGCCCCCGGCGGGGGACAGCCGGTTCATTCCGTTCGAGGCGCTGGTCGCCAACGACGGCGTCCTGACGCCGCCGAACCTGGACCCGGAAACCACGGTGGCGGTGCTGCAATACACCGGCGGGACGACCGGAGTGCCCAAGGGGGCCATGCTGACCCACGCCAACCTGACCGCCAACGTGGCCCAGGTGCGGGCATGGTTCCCCGACGTGCGCGAGGGACAGGAACGGATTCTGGCCGTGCTGCCCTTTTTCCACGTGTTCGCCATGACCATCGCCATGAATCTGGCGCTGGATGTGGGGTGCGAACTGATCCTGCTGCCGCGCTTTGAAACGGCGCAGGTGCTCCAGACCATCCACAAGCGCAAACCCACCCTGGTTCCCGGCGTGCCCACCATGTTCAAGGCGCTGCTGGGGGCGCCGGACGTCGGCCGCTATTCCCTGCGCTCCATCCGTTTCTGCATTTCCGGCGGCGCCCCCCTGCCGGTGGAACTGAAGCACGCGTTCGAGGCGGCGACCGGCTGCACGCTGGTGGAAGGCTATGGGCTGACCGAAACCTCGCCCGTGTCCTCGGCCAACCCGCTGAAGGGGGAGAACAAGGCCGGCTCCATCGGCCTGCCGTTGCCGGGGGTGACGGTGCAGATCCGCTCCCTCGACGATCCGTCGAAACTGGCCGGGAAGGGGGAGAAGGGGGAGGTGGTGATCGCCGGCCCCCACGTCATGGCCGGTTACTGGCGGCGCCCCGACGAAACCGCCGACACCATCCGGGATGGTTTCCTGCACACCGGCGACGTGGGCATCATGGATGACGACGGCTATATCTTCCTGCTCGACCGGCTGAAGGATCTCATCATCTGCGGCGGCTACAACGTCTATCCCCGGGTGATCGAGGAAGCCATCTATCAGCACCCGGACGTGGTGGCGGTGTGCGCCATCGGCCTGCCGCACGAATACCGCGGCCAGACCCCGAAGGCTTTCGTTCAGGTCAAGCCGGGATCGACGCTGACGCCCGACGGGCTGCGCACCTTCCTGGCCGACCGGCTGTCCAAGATCGAGATGCCCACCGAGATCGAGTTCCGCGACGAGTTGCCGAAGACCGCGGTGGGAAAGCTGTCGAAAAAGGAATTGATCGCCGAGGCGATGGCGCAATCAAAGGGGGAAAAGAAAGGGCCGGGCACAAACGCACAGGCTGGATAGTTTCGGGATCGGCCCGGTTGTCCGTCCCCCAAGCCCCAGGGTGCCTAGGCGGCGGGTCCGCTTCGTGCTACGAAGGGCCATTCCGCAGGGATATTCTGTTAACGCAACGGTCAAAGGGGGAAACGTTGCGGCGGAATGGCGGCTGTGGGTGATGCTTTCCGAAGGGGCCTGGGGGCTTATGGACGATCTGTATACGGTCAATCAGCTTGCCGAAGAGTTGGACATCACGCCGCGCGCGTTGCGTTTTTATGAGGCCAAGGGCCTGTTGTCGCCGAACCGGGTCGGCAACAACCGGGTCTACAACAAACGCGACCGCGCCCGGCTGAAGCTGATTTTGCGCGGCAAGCGTCTGGGGTTCTCGCTGGCGGAGATCAAGGAATACCTCGATCTCTACAACGTGGACCGGGACAATACGGGTCAGATGAAGCTGTTGCTGGGGCGGGTGCGCAAGCGTCTGGCCGTGCTGCACCAGCAGCGCCAGGATCTGGAGGCCACGGTCGGCGAACTCCAGGGCATTGAGGAACAGGTCAAGGCCAACCTGCAGGAAAAGGGCATCACGGTGGACGCGGGCTGACGACGAATCGCCGCCGCCCACGCTCCGCCTGCTCAAGGCTTGGCTTGGCATGAAGGAGCGTGGACGGCGATGAATCTTCTGTTTCGGGTCATGTGGGTCATGCTGACCGCCCTGTTGGGGCGGCGGCTGGGGGTGATGGATGAATCGCGCGTCACTTTGCGCGTTCTGCCCACCGACCTCGACCTCAACATCCATATGACCAACGCCCGCTATCTCAGCATGATGGATCTGGGGCGGTTGGACATGCTGATCCGCAGCGGTCTGGGACGGGCCATGCTGCGCAACCGCTGGCAGACGGTTCTGGGGGCCTCCACCATCCGTTTCCGCCGTCCGTTGCGGCCCTTCCAGCGGTTCGCGGTGGTCAGCCGCGTCCTGTGCTGGGACGAACGCTGGTTCTATCTGGAACATCGCATCGAAAGCGGCGGGGAAACCGCGGCGGTGGCGGTGATGCAGGGCGTGTTCCTGGTGAAGGGAAAGGTCATTCCCCCAGCCGATGTGCTGGTGATGCTGGGCGCCCCGCTGACCTCGCCGCCGGTCCCGGAGCATGTGGCGGCGTGGCGTCCGCAGACGCTGCCGGTGGACCGCATCGCGGCGTAAATTAAAGAAATAAAATCAAGATGTTAGGGAGGAAAAGCGGTTATGAAGATCCTCGTTCCCGTGAAGCGCGTGGTCGATTACAACGTCAAGGTCCGCGTGAAGGCGGACGGTTCGGGCGTTGAGACCGCGAACGTGAAGATGTCGATGAACCCGTTCGACGAGATCGCCGTCGAAGAGGCGGTTCGTCTGAAGGAAGCCGGCACGGCCACCGAGGTGATCGCCGTGTCCGTCGGCCCGGCCCAGGCGCAGGAAACGCTGCGCACGGCCCTTGCCATGGGCGCCGACCGCGCCGTGCTGGTGCAGACCGACGCGGAAACCCAGCCGCTGGCGGTCGCCAAGGTGCTGAAGGCGCTGGTGGACCGGGACGGCCCCACGCTGGTGGTGCTGGGCAAGCAGGCCATCGACGACGATTGCAACCAGACCGGCCAGATGCTGGCGGCCCTGCTGGGCTGGCCCCAGGGCACCTTTGCGTCGAAGGTCACGGTGGAGGGTGGCGCGGTCACCGTCATCCGTGAAATCGACGGCGGTCTGGAAACGGTGAACCTGACGCTGCCGGCGGTGGTCACCGCCGACCTGCGCCTGAACGAGCCGCGCTACGCCAGCCTTCCCAACATCATGAAGGCCAAGAAGAAGCCGCTGGAAACCGTCACCCCCGACGCGCTGGGCGTCGATGTGGCGCCGCGGCTGAAGACGCTGACGGTGGCCGAGCCGCCCAAGCGCAAGGCCGGTGTGAAGGTGGCCGACGTGGCCGCCCTGGTGGACAAGCTGAAGAATGACGCGCGGGTGATCTGATCATGGCCATTCTCGTTGTTGCGGAACACGACGGCGCTTCGCTGAAGCCGGCGACGTTGAACGCGGTCACCGCCGCCGCCAAAATCGGCGGTGACGTGCATGTGCTGGTCGCCGGCCAGGGCGTCGGCCCGGCGGCGGACGCGGCGGCCACGGTGGCCGGTGTCGCCAAGGTGCTGAAGGCGGATTCCGCCGATCTGGCCCACCAGTTGCCGGAAGCGGTCGCGCCGCTGGTGGTGACGCTGGCTGCCGGCTACGGCCACATCCTGGCCCCGGCGACCTCGGCGGGCAAGAATCTGCTGCCCCGCGTGGCGGCTCTGCTGGACGTGGCGGCGGTGTCGGACATCACCGCGGTGGTGGCGCCGGACACCTTCGAGCGCCCGGTCTACGCCGGCAACGCCATCGCCACCGTGCAGTCGGCGGATGCGGTGAAGGTCATCACCGTGCGCACCACCGCTTTCGACCCCGCGGCCGCCGAGGGCGGTTCGGCGGCGGTCGAGGACGTGGCGTCGGCCGGGGCTGCGGCCACCGCCCGTTTCGTCGGCCAGGAACTCACCAAGTCCGAACGTCCCGAACTGACCCAGGCCCGGATCATCGTGTCCGGCGGCCGTGGCATGCAGTCGGGCGACAATTTCAAGCTGCTCGAAGCCCTGGCCGACAAGCTGGGGGCTGCCGTCGGTGCCTCCCGCGCCGCGGTGGACGCGGGCTTCGTGCCCAATGATTACCAAGTCGGGCAAACCGGCAAGATCGTGGCGCCCGAGCTGTACATCGCCGTCGGCATTTCCGGTGCCATCCAGCACCTGGCCGGCATGAAGGACAGCAAGGTCATCGTCGCCATCAACAAGGATGAGGAAGCACCCATCTTCCAGGTCGCCGATTACGGCCTCGTCGCCGACCTCTTCAAGGCGGTGCCGGAGCTGACCGACGCGCTGTAACCGTTTTGTCGTGTGCGTGCCTTGTGTTCTGTCCCCCACGGCCCGTTCGTTCACCGACAGGGCGGGCCGTACCTTCATCGCCGGACACGATTGTGTCCGGCGCTTTTTTTTCTCTCCCCCAGCCGCGGCGAATCCCATATGTCTGTTCCAGAGGGACCGGGCCGGAGGATGAAGCATGGATGGCTGCGAACGGGAACAGCCTGTCACCCTGTCTTTGCCCCTGCGCGGGCTTTATCTGATGGTGGGGTGGGGAGCGATGGCGCTGGCGCTGGCCGGAGCGGTGCTGCCGGTTCTGCCGACCACGCCGTTTCTGCTGGTGGCCGCCTGGGCCTTTGCCAAGGCCAGCCCGGCGCTGGACCGCTGGCTGCACACCCATCCCCGTTTCGGACCGTTCCTCACCGACTGGCGCAACCACCGGGCCATTCCCCGCCGGGGAAAGGTGGCGGCGGTGATCGGCATGACCATCAGTTGGCTGGTGGTCCTGCTGGTGTCGGGCAACCCGGTGGCGGTGGCGGCATCCGGCCTGAGCATGGCCTGTGTCGCGGTTTATGTGGTCACCCGTCCGGCCCCGCCGTCCCAACCGTCGCGGGTGCCGGCCGAATGACCGCGGCTCACCCGATCTGACGGCGCAGCGCGTCGCGCACCCGGTCGTTCAGCACCGGCAGGCCGTTCCGGTTGTCCACAGTGTAAATCGCGGAATCCCCCAGCGTCCGGATGGCGAACCCCACCACCGCCCGATCGGTTTCGGGGTGCAGGGGGGTGTTGTCGTGGATGGGGGTGACGGTGGCCCCGCCCATCAACGCCCGCAGCAGCAGCGTTTCGTCGCGGCTGTCGCAGTGGTCGGGGGATACGATCCCCTGGACCAGCAATTCCGCTTCCCGTTCGGCGATCAGGCCGCGTTCGGCGAACACCACCGCCATGGAACCCGACGCCGACACCGGATGCGCCTTTCCCTTCCAGAAAAAGCGTCCATCGTCCCATCCCACGTCCAGGGCGCGAAAGACGATGAAGGGATCGGCGATCCCCCCGCTGCCGGCGGTCAGGTAATTGAGCCGCAACAGGCCGAGCCAGCAATCGCTGGGTACCAGGATGCAGGATGCGTCATGGCGGCCGATCCGCAGATAGGTATCGTTCACGCCGGACGGTTCGAACTCGAACAGCATCGTGTCTGTCCCTCCCATCCGGCCCCGTGTCCGGGGCCTTCTCTTGCCAAGAAGGAACGCGGAAAAGCCGCAGCCGTTCCCACGGGGGCCGGCGCCGGGCTTTTCTTTCGGGGGTGTTGGGGAAGGAATGGTTTATGATGCGGGCGTGTGAGAGAAAGCGGACAGCACGTTTCCGCCGAAACGCCCAGAACGGTTCCCGACCCATGGCGATCCCCGACCTGCATCGTGTCCTTTACGTGGACGACGACCCCATGCTGCGGGCGCTGGTGCGTCTGCTGCTTGAAAAGATGGGCGGGCTGGTGGTGGCGGATTGCTGCGACCCGGAACAGGTGGTGGCCCAGGCCCGCGGGTTCCGTCCCGACGTGATCCTGCTGGATATGAATTTGCCGGGCTGTTCGGGGGCGGCGGTGCTGGAAAGCCTGCACGCCGAACCGGACCTGCGGCCGGTGCCGGTGATTTTCGTCACCGCCGGAGCCGGCCCCGCGGACGAGGCCCGTTACCGCGCGCTGGGGGCGGTGGGGGTGATCGCCAAACCCTTCAACCCCGCCACCCTGCTGCCGCGGGTCCGTGCGCTCTGGGAACAGGGGAAAGCCTAGCAACGTCGTGCATCAGGATCACCGAAGGAGTCTTGCCAGTGAACACGCAGCCGAACAGCGCACAAGCCCCCCGTTCCTGACACTCGATTCCCTTTGCGTCGCAACCCCTGACGGTGATCGCCTGTTCGACGGCCTCAGCCTTTCCATCGGGCGGGAGCGTGTCGGGCTGGTCGGCCGCAACGGGGCCGGCAAATCAACCCTTCTGAACATCATCACCGGCACGGTGGAACCGCGCAGCGGCACGGTCGTGCGGACCGGCCGCATCGGCACCCTGGCCCAGTCGTCAAAGCAGATCCCGCATAGGTTGGATTTTCATGCGGTGTGTCGGGTTTATGGCTGAGTGCCAAAGATGGCACCGCAAAATTGCCGTATTCGCCCTCCAAATTGCACACGCAAAACAGGAAAGAGGGAGCGATTGATGAAGCTGATGACCATGTGCAGCTTTGCGTCGCTGGCATTGCTTTTGTCAGGGTGCCTGTCCACCCGTAATTCCGATGAACTTCCCTTGAATTTCGCACATGGTTCCGGCAGCGAATACGGGAATTATGCAGCGAAGATGGATGGGGAAATGCGTGGACCGTCCGGGGAACGCTGCGTCATCTTCAATTGGGATCGCCCGTTGACCAAGGATCTCGCCGTCCGCCTGCGCTCCGCATCATGCGATTCCAAGGAGCGCCCGGGCTGGATGGTGTCGTCGGACATTTCCCGCACGGTCATTCCGCTGTCGGAAAGCAACCTGAAGAACGGGGTGGAGCAGGAGGCTGCGCCGTGACGCCGCCGCTTTTCTTGACCCCCCCACCCGTGTAACCTGACGTCGTGCATCAGGATCACCGAAGGAGTCTTGTCAGTGAACAAGCGGACGAACAGCGCACAGCCCCCCGTTCCGTCCGATTGCCTGGTGAGACATGCCCCCGTTCCTGACGCTCGATTCCCTTTGCGCCGCAACCCCTGACGGTGATCGCCTGTTCGACGGCCTCAGCCTTTCCATCGGGCGGGAGCGTGTCGGGCTGGTCGGCCGCAATGGGGCCGGCAAATCAACCCTTCTGAACATCATCACCGGCGCGGTTGAATCGCGCAGCGGCACGGTCGTGCGGACCGGCCGCATCGGCACCCTGGCCCAGTCGTGGGCAGAGGAGCAGACGGTGGCCGAGGTTCTGGGCGTGGCCGGGGCGCTGGCCGCCGCCGCCCGGATCCTCGCCGGTGCCGGTGCGGCCGAGGATTTCGCCCTTGCCGACTGGGACCTGGAGACGAGGGCCGCGGCGGTCCTGGCCGATGTCGGGCTGGTCGGAATGGAGCTCGACCGCAGAATCGTCTCGTTGAGCGGCGGGGAGCGCACGCGGATCGGGATCGCTCGTCTGTTGCTCGACGCGCCGGATCTGCTGCTGCTCGATGAACCGACCAACAATCTCGATGGGGAGGGGCGGGCGGCGGTGGCAAGGCTGGTGCGGGGCTGGCGCGGCGGCGTGCTGGTCGCCAGCCACGACCGTGTGCTGCTGGACGCCATGGACCGCATTGTCGAGTTGCCCCCCATCGGCGTGCACATCGTCGGTGGCGGCTGGTCGGCCTTTGCCGCGGCGAGGGCGGCGGAGCGGGAACGGGCGGTGCTGGAACTCGACCGCTCACAGGCCGGTGTGCGGGATGCCCGCCGCGCGGTGCAGCAGCAGCGGGAGGCCAAGGACCGCCGCGACAAAGCAGGCCGTGCCTTCGCCGCCCGCAAGTCGGAGCCGAAGATCCTCCTCGGCGGACGGGCGGAGCGGGCGGAGAACACCGGCGGGCAACTCAACCGCCTGGCCGGGCGGCTGGTCGGCGAGGCCGAAGCCCGGCTGGAGGCGGCCCGTGGCCGGGTGGAGGTGCTGGCGCCGCTGACCATCGCGCTTCCCCCCACCCATCTGCCCGCGGGGGCTGATGTGCTGACCCTGGACGGTGTGACGGTGGCGGCGGGTGACCGGATCCTCGGCCCCTGGAGTTTGCGCGTGCGCGGGCCGGAGCGCATTGCCGTCACCGGGCCGAACGGCGCCGGCAAAACCACCCTGTTGCGCACGGTGATGGGATCGGTGGTGCCGTGCCGCGGGTCCGTGTCGCGGCCGGAGGGCAGGGTGGTCATGCTGGACCAGTATGTGACGCTGCTGGACCCGGCGGCGAGCGTTCTGGCGAATGTCCGCCGCCTCAACCCCTCGCTCGACGAACAGGCCGCGTACGCCGCCTGCGCCCGCTTCGCGTTCCGGAACCAGGGCGCGCTGCAGGTGGCCGGCAGCCTGTCGGGGGGTGAGCGGCTGCGTGCCGGGTTGGCCTGCACGCTGGGGGGTGAGCGTCCACCGTGGCTTCTGCTGCTCGACGAACCGACCAACCATCTGGACATCGAATCGGTCGAGGTGCTGGAAGGCGCGCTTGTGGCATTCGACGGCGCCCTGCTGGTCGTCAGCCACGATCCGGCCTTTCTCACCGCGATCGGCATCGGGCGGACCTTCGCCGTCTCGGATTGATTGGGCGCCCCCATCCCCTTTCTTTATATTGATATCAAAAGGGGCAGAGGTTTGGAGGCGCCAGCCTCCAAGCGGGGTCGGGGCGGCAGCCCCGCTCTTCCTTTCGCCCACTGTCAGGGTTCCTCGCCATGTTCCTTGCCGATCTGCACGTTCATTCCAAACATTCCCGCGCCACCAGCCGCGATCTGGATCTGGAGCATCTGGCGTGGTGGGCGGCGCGCAAGGGGATTGCGGTGGTGGCGACCGGCGACTGCGTGCATCCGGTGTGGCTGGCGGAACTGCGGGACAAGCTGGTGCCGGACGGCGGCGGGCTGTTCCGGCTGAAGCCCGACATCGAACGGGCGGTGTGGGACACGCTGCCGCCTTCGTGCCGGCGCCCGGTGTCGTTCATGCTGTCCACCGAAATTTCCACCATCTACAAAAAGGGCGACAAGACTCGAAAGATCCATCACCTGATCTACACCGCCGACCTGGACGCCGCGGGGCGGCTGTCGGCCAGCCTGGGGCGCATCGGCAACATCGCGTCGGACGGGCGGCCCATCCTGGGCCTCGATTCCCGTGATCTGCTGGAGGTGGCGCTGGAATCGGGGCCGGACACCTATCTGGTTCCCGCCCACATCTGGACGCCGTGGTTCGCCGCACTCGGCTCGCAATCGGGGTTCGATTCCATTGCCGACTGTTATGGTGATCTGGCCGACCACATCTTTGCGGTGGAAACGGGGCTGTCCTCCGACCCGGCCATGAACTGGCGGGTGTCGTCGCTGGACCGTTACCGGCTGGTGTCCAATTCCGACGCCCATTCCCCGGCCAAGCTGGGGCGCGAAGCCACCCGCTTTCTGGGGCCGCCCGATTATTTCGCCATGCGCAGCACTCTGGAAACCGGGCAGGGGTATGGCGGCACCGTCGAGTTCTTCCCCGAAGAGGGCAAATACCACATGGACGGGCACCGTGCCTGCGGCGTGCGGCTTGATCCCAAGGAAACCATGGCGCTGGGCGGCCTGTGCCCGGTGTGCGGCGCCCGTGTGACGGTGGGGGTGGCCCATCGTGTGGAGATGCTGGCCGACCGGGATACGGCGGTGCCGCCGCCCACCGCCGGAGCGGTGTCGAGTCTCGTCCCCCTGCCGGAAATCCTGTCGGAAATCGTGGGCAGCGGTGTGGCGTCCAAGGCGGTGGGGGAGGCGTACAACCGCGTGAGCGCGGCCTTGGGGCCGGAACTGGCGATCCTGGAAACCGTGCCGGTGGAGGAGGTGGCCGCGGTCCACCCGCTGCTGGGGGAGGCCGTGACCCGCCTGCGCGCGGGCACGGTGATCCGCCAGGCCGGGTATGACGGCGAATACGGGGTGATCCGGCTGTTCGAGGACAGCGAACTGGTCCGCCTGTCCAAGGGGGATCTGCTGTTCGCCGACGCCCCGCCGGTCCGCCGCACCCAGCACCCCAAGCCGCGGATGGAACCAGCCTCACCGGCGGCGGCGCCCGCCGTGTCCGGCGATGCCCCTGTCCCGTCCGGGCGTGGCGGTCTGCTCGCCGGGTTGGACGAGGATCAGGCCAACGCGGCGGCGGCGGTGGATGGTCCGCTGATGGTCATCGCCGGTCCCGGATCGGGCAAGACGCGGATGCTGACCCACCGCATCGCCCATCTGGTGCTGGAACGTGGGGTTCCGGCGGCGGCGTGTCTGGCCGTCACCTTCACCCGCAAGGCAACGGAGGAACTGCGCGCCCGGCTGGCCGCTTTGCTGGGGAAGCGGGCGGGGCGGGTGGCGGTCCACAGCTTCCATTCCCTGGGGCTTGCCGTGCTGCGCGCCCATGGGGACCGTCTGGGTCTGGCCCCCGACGTGCGCATCGCTGCGGAGGAGGAGCGCAAGGCCGCCCTTGCCGCGGCTCTGGGGATCGGCGACGGGCGGGCGGCGGCGCTGCTCAAGGCGGTGTCGGTGCTCAAGCGCACCGGGGCCACCGGCAGCGAGGAGGAGGAGGCCGCCCGCGCCACGCTGGACCGGCTGGGACGGGAACAGAACTGGGTGGATTTCGACGATCTGGTGGTGCTGGCGGTGGACCTGCTGGAACGGCACCCGGATGTGGCCACCCACTGGCAGGGCCGCTTCTCCCACATTCTGGCCGACGAGTTCCAGGATGTGGACGAGCCGCAATACCGCCTGCTGCGTCTGTTGACCGGGACGGCGGGCAACCTGTGCGTCATCGGTGATCCCCATCAGGCGATTTATGGCTTCCGCGGCGCCGATGCCGCCTGTTTCGAACGCTTCGCCCGTGATTTCCCCACGGCCCGCACCCTGCGGCTCTCCCGCAATTACCGCTCGTCGGGGACCATCGTCAGCGCGGCGGCGGCCGTCATCGGTGCCCCCGCCGACGGCATCACCCGTCCCATGGGGGAGCCGGTCATCCTCCACACCGCCGCCGACGAGGTGGGGGAGGCCGACTTCGCCGCCGCCACCATCGAAGACCTGCTGGGCGGGCACGACATGCTGACGGC
Organism: uncultured Rhodospirillaceae bacterium; assembly: GCA_937927415.1. GTDB lineage: Bacteria > Pseudomonadota > Alphaproteobacteria > Azospirillales > Azospirillaceae > Azospirillum. The sequence goes on along the minus strand of CALBDS010000001.1, from coordinate 298,829 downwards.
CGCCCGCAGCCGACGGGGGACGGCGGGGGGCGGGCTGGGCTTTGCCGACTGCGCCGTGCTCTACCGGACGGATGCCCAGGCGGCGGCGTTCCGCGCGGCCTTCGACCGGGCGGGGATTCCCTACCGCAAAAGCTCGCCGGCACCCATCGCCGGGCATCCGGGCGTGGTGGCCGTTCTGGCAGGGCTGGAGCACGACGAGGGGCCGGACCTGCCGGCCCGAATTGCCGATGCCGCCGACACCGCCCGGCGCCAGGGGGATGCCGACACCGCAGCACTGGCCGAGGCGACGGGCTGGCTCACCACCCTGGCCCGAGCCGTGGACGGTGACACCGCCCGGCTGCGGGAGGAGGTGGCCCTGTCCACCGAGGCGGATTTCCACGATGCCCGCGCCGGGCGGGTGTCGCTGCTGACCATGCACGCGGCCAAGGGATTGGAGTTCGCCGTGGTCTTCGTCGCCGGGCTGGAAGCCGGGTTGATGCCGTTTTCATGGGACGCCGCGGCGGCGGATGAGGATGAACGGGCCGAGGAACGGCGCCTGTTCTATGTGGCGATGACGCGGGCCAAGGATCGGCTGTACCTGACCCGCGCCGCCCAACGGTCGTGGCGCGGGGCGCTGCGCACGCCCGCACCGTCGCCGTTCCTGGCCGCCATCCCTGCGCCGCTGACGGCGGCATCGGGAACGGCGGAACGGACCCGGCGGCGGACGCGGCAACTCAGCCTGTTCTGATCCGGGGCGGCTGCCCCGGCCCCGCTTGGAGGCTGACGCCTCCAAACCTCCCACTCTTTTATCGATAAAAGAAAAGGGGGTTTGGGGATCCCCCCAAACGGGTTTGGGATGTTGCCCAACAGATCGAGCGATTTATGCCGGCCGGATGGCCTGGGGGAAGGTGAACAGCATGGCCGGATCGACGGCTTTCTTCACCTCCCTCAGCTTTTGCAGGTTTGCGCCGTAATAGGCCGTCTGCCAGTCGGCCAGCGAGGGATCGGGGAAGTTCTGGAAGGCGCCGCCGGCCCCGGTCCGCCGGTTGACGTCGGCATAGAACCCTTGCTGCCAGTCGAGGTTGGCGTCCACCAGCGGCACGGGGTCGGTCGGCCGCCACCAATTGGTTTCGACGGAGAACAGCCAGTCATAGCCGCGGTGGACATAGGCGGTTTCGTCCGGCGCCATGCGGTTGACCGCACCCCCCACCTGGAAGAACTTGAAGGCGGACGGGATCGAGGTGCCGGGCATCTTCGCCGCCCAGTCGAACATGGCGGCCACCGCCTCTTCGGTGATGGCGGCGGCCTTCAGGTAGCTGGATTTCTCCTGGTAATAATAGGGGTAGGTGGTTTCCAGCAGGAAATCCTGAGCCTCCCAATAGCCGATGTCCTCCTTCACCACCCGCGTGTCGGCCAGATCCCAGGTGGATCCGAGGATCTCCTTCAGCGTGACCTTGGACGGGTGCAACTGGCCCAGGATCGACACGGTGGTCGGCGTGCGGTCGCACCGCTGCTGTAAGCTGGGGATGGTGACGCTGATCTTGCTGCCGAATCCGTCCGGTGCCGTCGCCAGTTCCGTCAGCAGACGGTGGAGCACCTTTTCCACATCGCGGGTCCAGGTGAGGCTGAACACCGTCACGTTGCTGATGGGGTGGGTTTGCAGGGTGAAGGAGGTGTTGATGCCGAAATTCCCCCCACCGCCGCCGCGGGTGGCCCAGAACAGATTGGATTCGCTGCTGCCGTCCGCCGTCACCAGACGGCCGTCGGCGGTCACCACGTCGGTGGCGCGCAGCAGGTCGGACCCCATGCCGAAAGCGCGCATGTTGAACCCGATCCCACCGCCCAGCAGGAAACCGGCGGCCCCCACGCTGTCGCACCGCCCATGGGTGATGGTGCGGCCCAGGCGTTCCAACTGTTTATAAACAAACGAATTGAGGGAGCCGCCCTGCACCTTGACCAGGCCGTCCTTGCCGATCACCTCGGCCCCCGCCATTTTCGACATGTCGATCAGCAGACCGCGGGTGGTGGAAAAGCCGGCGTAATTGTGCCCGCCCGACCGCACGGCAAACTCCATGCCCAGCTTCCGGACCCATTCGATGCAGGCCTGGACATCCGTGGCCGACGCGCAGCGGGCGATGCCGGCGGGCAGGTTGGCGGCGTAGCGCAGATTGTTGGGCCGGCAGACGTCGGCGAAAAAGGGATCGTCGGGCCGCAGAACTCCGCCGCTGACCCGTTTGGCCAGATCGCTCCAGGCCGAGGGCGGGGGACAGAAACCATCGCCGGCCAGTGCGGTGGACGGCAGGTGCCGGGCCAGCTCCGCCGCAACGGCAAAGCGGCCGAGGCCCATGAGGAAAGTACGGCGTGACGGTGTGATCGTGGGGAGCATCCGGTCCTCCTTGTTGTTGGACCGAAAGCTATGAAGTGCACACACGAAACGTCAATTAAACTTAAAATAAATACAAATGTATGAATAAGGGGAGGCAATAAAGACAGGGCCGCTGTGTTGCGTTTTACGGTGCCGGGCCAATGAACGGCCGCGACGGCGTGAGATTATCCCGGCACGGTTTCCAACGGATTGCCCAGCGCCTTGTCGAGATAATCATCCACCTCGCGGGCCAGTTCGTCGGTGCGGTTGACGAAGAAGTGGTTGGCCTCGGGCACGATGCGGTGGTCGATGCGGATGTCCTTTTGATTGGACAGCTTGGTGACCAGCTTCAAAATCGCCGTCTGTGGCACGGCCTCGTCACGGTCGCCGTGGACGATCAGGCCCGAAGACGGGCAGGGGGCGAGGAACGAGAAATCGAACTTGCCCGCCGGGGGGGAGACGGAAATGAACCCGTCGATCTCGGGGCGGCGCATCAGAAGCTGCATGCCGATCCACGCCCCGAACGACACCCCGCCGATCCAGCACAGGGCGGCGTTGGGGTTGACGTTCTGCAGCCAGTCCAGGGCGGCGGCAGCGTCGGCCAGTTCCCCTTCGCCCTTGTCAAAGCTGCCCTGGCTGCGGCCGACCCCGCGGAAATTGAACCGCAGCGTGGCGTATCCCCGCTTGATGAAGGACTGGCCCAGGGTGAACACCACCTTGTTGCTCATGCTGCCCCCGTGATGCGGGTGGGGGTGCAGCAACAGGGCGACCGGGGCGTTGGATTCCTTGCCGGGGGTGTAGCGGCCTTCCAGGCGGCCCGCCGGGCCATTGATGATGACTTCAGGCATGGCGCAACATTCCTGGAAAGACGCAAAGGGAAAGACACACGAAACAGGGCGTCACCGCCCCGCCGGCACCATAAGCGGCGGATGATGCGGCTGACAAGCAAATGCCGTCCGGCGGCAGAAGCCCTATTTTTTGTGAACTGAATACTTGACCGTTTTGCTTGGTCATCATATATGCGTCGTTAAGCCATCCGGGGCACCCCGCTGGAAACGTCTTCCGCCTGTTCCTGACATAAGGAAATGGGCGCAATGCCGTGACCGTCGGGAAGAAAGCCCATCGGGGCGCGAACTATATCATGATGGGTCCGCGGGTGTTCAAGCATCTTCGTCAGGAAATCGACGGTATTATGGCCCGCGATCCGGCGGCCCGCTCACGGGCCGAGGTGTTGCTGTGCTATCCCGGCCTTCACGCGCTGCTGGCCCACCGTTTGGCGAACGCTTTGTGGCGCCGCGGCTGGAAACTGTCGGCGCGCTTGGTGTCGCAGGTGGCGCGTAATCTGACCGGTATCGAGATCCATCCCGGCGCCACCATCGGGCGCGGCTTCTTCATCGATCACGGCATGGGTGTGGTGATCGGCGAAACGGCGGAAATCGGCGACGACGTGATGCTGTACCATGGCGTGACGCTGGGCGGCACGGCGCTGCATCAGGGCAAGCGCCACCCCACCCTGGGCAACGGTGTCATCGTCGGGGCAGGGGCCAAGGTGCTGGGCGCCATCACCGTTGGCGACGGCGCGCGGGTGGGGTCCAACGCCGTGGTGGTGGCCGATGTGCCCGCCGGGACGACGGTGGTCGGCATTCCGGCCAAGGTTGTCGCGCCCAAAACCAACAGCCATGATTTCCTGCCCTACGGTACCCCGTGCGGCGACATTCCCGACCCGGTGGCGCGCGCCCTGTCCAGCCTTCTGGAACAGGTGCATGGCCTGCGCCAGCGGGTGGGCGAGCTGGAAGCGGCGCAGGCCGACGCGCTGGTCACCCCGCACCCCGCCCACCGCGGATCGTACGATGGGGCGGGTGGAAACGGCGAGGACACCGAGGCGCGTCACCGCCACCCGGCGGACGCCCCGTCCTGCTGACGACACGGAACAACAGACGGGCATTGGCCCGCAAACCAGATGACGCCGCGGATGCGGCACGAACGGAGGGAGCAGAACGATGAGGCTGAGCACGAAGGGACGCTATGCCGTGATGGCCATGGTCGATCTTGCCTCCACCAGCAAGGGCAACCCCGTTGCCCTGGCCGACATCGCCGAGCGGCAGGAAATTTCCCTGTCCTATCTGGAACAGCTTTTCGCCAAGCTGCGCAAGGGTGGGCTGGTCAAGAGCGTGCGCGGCCCCGGCGGCGGCTATCTTCTGGCCCATGCCGCCGACGCCACCCGGATTTCCGACATCATCCTGGCGGTGGACGAGCCGATTCGCACCACCCGCTGCGCCAACGTCACGCCGCAGGGCTGCCGCACCAACCGGTCCCGCTGCCTGACCCATGATCTGTGGGAAGAGTTGGGCAACCAGATCCACATCTATCTGTCGTCGGTCACCGTGGCCGACGTGGTGGAACGCCGTATCATCGGCACCAGCATGGCGACCCTGGTGCGCCTGCCGGGTGAGGGCGATGCGGGCGACGATGCCGCCGTGGCGGCGGAATGACCGTGACCGCCGCCGGCCGCCGCTCCTACCTCGACCACAACGCCTCGTCACCCCTGCGCCCATCGGTGCGCGGGGCGATGGCGGAGGCGCTGGACCTGATCGGCAACCCGTCGTCGGTGCATGCCGACGGCCGCGCCGTCCGCCGGGCAGTGGACGAGGCCCGGCGCCAGGTCGCCCGTCTGGCCGGGGTGTCGGCGGCGGAGGTGCTCTTCACCGCCGGCGGGACCGAGGCCAACAATCTGGCGCTGCGCGGGTTCGCCGGCCGGCGGCTGATCGTGTCGGCGGTGGAGCATGAATCGGTGCTGGCCGCCGCGCCGGCCGCCGCACGGATTCCGGTTGACCGCAACGGCGTGGTGGATGCCGACGCCCTCGACCGTCTGCTGGCCGCCGGTGACGGCCCGGCCCTGGTGTCGGTCATGCTGGTCAACAACGAAACCGGCGTCATCCAGCCGGTGGCGGAGGTGGCGCGCATCGCCCGCGCCCATGGCGCCATTGTGCATTGCGACGCGGTGCAGGGGGCGGGGCGCGTTCCCCTGGACCGGGCGGCGCTGGGCGTCGATCTGCTGAGCCTGTCGGCCCACAAGCTGGGCGGTCCCGCCGGGTGCGGCGCGCTGGTGGTGGCCGAGGGCTGCCACATCGAACCGCTGATCCGCGGCGGCGGACAGGAGCGTTGGCGCCGTGCCGGGACCGAGAACATCGTGGGCATCGTCGGCTTCGGCGCCGCTGCCGCCGCGGCCCTGGATGACCGCACGGGGCCGGATCTGACCGCCCTGCGCGACGACCTGGAACGCCGGGCGCTGGCCGCGGTGCCGCTGGCGCGGGTGATGGGTGCCGGGGCTGCGCGGGCGGGCAACGTCGCCTGTCTGGCCCTGCCCGGTGTGGCGGGGGAAACCCAGGTGATGGCGCTCGATCTGGCCGGCGTGTCGGTCAGCGCCGGGGCGGCGTGCTCCAGCGGCAAGGTGCGCCCGTCCCACGTGCTGGAAGCCATGGGCGAAAGCGCCGATGTGGCCGGTGCCGCCATCCGCGTCAGCTTGGGCTGGAACACCACGGCGGCAGACATCGACCGTTTCCTGGCCGCCTGGACCGCCATGGCCCGGCGGCTGGTGCCGTCAGTTGCGGCGGTTTAACCCGTTGCTTTGCCGCCCGTCACCCGGTATGACCCGCGCCGGTGCCCTGTTTCCCGGCAGATTGCCGGAAAGCGGGGCAATTCCACTGTCGGCCCACCCAACGGATTTCGCGCGCCCGGTCTGAAACGAAAGCAGTCATGAGCCACTCCAACGACGGCACCGGCCCGCACCCGTCCGGCATCGCGGGCACCATCGACGGCGGTCTGCAGCCGTGCTGGCTGTGCGGCCAGTCGGTGGGGCCGCGCGCTCTGTTCTGCCACGGCTGCGGGGCGGTGCTGCCGCCGCGCCCGCTTGACCATTTCGCCCGTCTGGGGGTTGAGCCGCGCTTCGACCTTGATCTTACGGTGCTGGGGCGGCAACTGGCCGGTTTCACCCGCGCCCTCGATCCCGCCCGCTTCGCGGCCCGCGGCGCGCGCCAGCAGGCCAACGCCCGCGCCCAGGCCGACGCGCTGACGCAGGCTTATGCCGTGCTGCACGATCCGTTGCAGCGTGCCCACTATCTTCTGCTCCGGCTGGGGGCCGATAGCCTGCCGCCCGATCCCGACCGCGATCCCGACACCGCCGCGCTGACCGCCGCCCTGGCCCGGGCCACGGACGCGGCGGCGGTGGATCAGGTGGCCACCGACACCACGCGCCTGACCGAAGAGGGCATCCGCGCGCTGGCCTCCGCCTTCCGCCGGGGGATGACCGGTGATGCCGCCCGCCTGCTGGCACGGCTGGAGGCGCTGGAGGCCATCGCGGCGGCGGCCCGCGACCGCCGGGCGGACATCCCTCTGCCGCCCTCGCCCTGACCCCGATCATTTTTCCGTTTCAAGACGCGCATTTAGGGAGTTTGCGTTTCATGCCCAAGATGACCTTCATCGAGACCGACGGCACCCGCCGCGAGGTGGACGCCCCCCTCGGTCTGTCCGTGCTGGAGATCGCGCACAAGCACGGCCTGGATCTGGAAGGGGCGTGCGAGGGATCGCTGGCCTGCTCGACCTGCCACATCATCGTCGAGCCGGACTGGTACGACGTGCTGCCCGATGCGTCGGAGGACGAGGAAGACATGCTGGATCTGGCCTTCGGCCTGTCCAAGACCTCCCGTCTGGGCTGCCAGATCATCATGACCGAGGAACTGGACGGCCTGACCGTCCGTCTGCCCGCCGGTGCGCGCAACGCCGGCAAGTGACCGCGGGCACATCGTTGGACAAGGCCGGGGCGTCCGGGCGGTGCTTGCCGCCGGGGCGCCCCGTTCCATATTGTGGCGCCATGAGCGATATCGGACTGAACAGCCTCGGCTTTCCCAAGGCCCCGCAGGACACCCGCGTCGTGGTGGCCATGTCGGGGGGCGTCGATTCCTCCGTCACCGCCGCCCTGCTGCGGGAGGAGGGGTATGATGTGGTGGGCATCACCCTGCAGCTTTACGACCACGGGCTGGCGGTCCAGCGCCCCGGCACCTGCTGCGCCGGACAGGACATTTATGATGCCCGTCAGGTGGCCGACCGCATCGGCATTCCCCATTACGTGCTCGATTACGAAAGCCGGTTCGGGCAGGAGGTGATCGAGGATTTTGCCGACACCTACCTGCGCGGCGAAACCCCCATTCCCTGCGTGCGCTGCAACCAGACGGTCAAGTTCCGCGACCTGCTGTCCACCGCCCGCGATCTGGGGGCGGAGGCGCTGGCGACCGGCCATTACGTGCGCCGGGTGATGGGGGCGGGGGGGCCGGAACTGCACCGCGGCGCCGATCCGGGCCGGGACCAGAGCTATTTCCTGTTCGCCACCACCCGCGAGCAGCTTGATTTCCTGCGGTTCCCCCTGGGCGGTCTGCCCAAGAGCGAAACCCGCGCACTGGCCGAGCGGTTCGGGCTGGCGGTGGCCGACAAGCCGGACAGCCAGGACATCTGTTTCGTGCCCAATGGCTCTTACGCCGATCTGGTGGCCAAGTTGCGCCCCGGCGGGGTGGAGCCGGGGGACATCGTGCATCTGGATGGGCGGGTTCTGGGCCGTCACGACGGCATCATCCACTACACGGTCGGCCAGCGCAAAGGGCTGGGCATCGGCGGTCAGAAGGGCGACGGCGGCGAGCCGCTGTACGTGATCCGTCTGGACGCCGCCACCTGCCGGGTGATCGTCGGCCCGCGGGAGGCGCTGGGGCGCCGCCGGGTGCTGGTGCGGGATATGAACTGGATCGGGCCGGCGCTGGCGGCGGACGAAGGGCTGCCGGTGTCGGTCAAGCTGCGCTCCGCCCAGCCGGCGGCGGCGGCGGCGGTCCGTCTGGGGACCGGCGGTGCTGCCGAGGTGGTGCTGGACCAGCCCCATTACGGTATCGCGCCGGGACAGGCGTGCGTGGTCTATCAGGGCGACCGCATGCTGGGTGGGGGGTGGATCACCGGGACGCAGACGGAATGAAAAAAAACGCTTGATGCCGCCCCGGTCCCTTTAGTATCAGTGCGCCCACACCACGATGGCAGCGTAGCTCAGTGGTAGAGCAGGGGAATCATAATCCCTTGGTCGGGGGTTCAAATCCCTCCGCTGCTACCATCAAGAAAACCCGTCAAGTCAACGACTTGACGGGTTTTTTCCTTTCTGGATCGACGGCAAAACAGCGTCCCGTGGCGTCTTTGGGCTCACATCGGGCTCACGCCAGCAACTGGGCTGTTCTTGCGTGGTGAACCGGTCGAGCGGGGTCAAAGTAACCCTGGGGTACCTTCCTGATGGGCTCACGACTGGGGCTCACACGTGATTCGGGGCGAACCCTCCCCCTTGATCCGCCCTGCTCCATACAGCCGGCAGGCCGGCCTCTAGGTTTACTCCCACCACTTATCCTAGCATCCCTGCGGCTTCCTGGCCGGAGGCCGCCGCAGCCCCCATTTTCGTGCCACCAGGGCCGCCTGAGCGTGCCGGCGGCTTCCGCGGGCATCCTTACGCCAACAGACCGCCATCCTACGACTTCTTGCCCGAGGGCCACTCAGTATAGTCCGGAACCTCCCGGGGGATGGGGGCCGGGCGGGCTCTGGGGGATCTGACCGAATCGCTTTAGTCTCACTCCAAGATCATCAATCAGATGCTGCCCCGGCTGCCCGCTGCGGGGAAAGCTTTTTGATCTCGGCCATCCGGGTTAGGGCCTGTTGACATTCATCGGGTTGCCAAGACGGTCGCTACGAGGTGAATGGCTGCGGCAAAGCTCGTGTCGGTCTTGTCATAGCGCGTAGCGATACGCCGAAATTCTTTGATCTTGCAGAAGAAGTTCTCGACCAAGTGACGCCATTTGTACATTTCGGTGTCATGAGGGATGGGGACGGAGCGGTCGGCCTTCGAAGGGATGACGGCGACCGCCCCGCGCTCGGCGACCAGAGCGCGGATGGCATTGCTGTCGAAGGCTTTATCGGCCCGCAAGGCGGAGAACTCGACGCCTTCCAGGACCGGCGCGACGCCGACGCTGTCGTGCCGCTGGCCCGGCAACAGTATGAAACGCCCAAGATTGCCCAGCGTATCGACCACGGCCAGGATCTTGGTCGTCAACCCGCCGCGAGAGCGGCCGATAGCCTGAGTCTGAGTCCCCCCCTTGCGCCGGTACCGTGCTGATGCACCCGGACAATGGTTCCATCGATGATCGCATATTCGAAATCCGCGTCGCCCGATAAGGCCGTGAACACCTCGTCGAAGACACCGGCCTTGGCCCAGCGGCGAAAGCGTTGGAACACCGAGTTCCAGCAGCCGAACGAGGCGGGAAGGTCCCGCCAGGGCGCTCCCACTCGCACGATCCAGAGCACGGCTTCAACAAACAGGCGGTTGTCCACCCCCGAACGGCCGGGATCGCCGGCTTTTCCTGGCAGAAGGGGGGCGATCCGCTCCCATTGATCATCCCGCAGCACCAATCGATCCAAGACCACCCCCCTGTTCGGCAAACTTCAACCAGATTTCCTCTGCCGCGGGAATCCCCCTTCAGCGCATGAATGTCAACAGGCCCTAAGCTGGTGGCCTTTGAGGAACAGACGCGGCTGAAGACGGAACAACCCGCTAACTGAACTCTGACAGCGCGGGGGAGTCCCCAAACGACAAGCCCCCGAAAGCTGAGTGCTTTCAGGGGCTTGGTCCGTGTTCGCGATGGTGAGCGCGCTGGGATTCGAACCCAGGGCCTACTGATTAAAAGATAGCTGGAAAGTCATATATTTCAATGGTCGCCTAGACATGTTCCTGTCACGTTCACACAATGAAAAACAATAGCTTATAGGGCAAGTCTAGCCGCAAGCGGGAGGATACACCATCTGACGATGGTGGCGGATTATCAACCATAGGTCCGTCTGCCTGATTGGCTATGGGGCCGATAGGGTTCTGGGATCCCTCGTGGTTTCTTTTCATTCGGCGGCAGCGGGAGGCCGTCCGGGGTGGCGGAGGCAGAAGTTGACGACGAACAGCAGCAGGTCGCGGTTTATGGCACGGCAGGCGATGGCGATGCCGCACGGCACTGGTGTGGCGCCGGGCCGACTCGCACTCTGCTCCCGGCGCTGGCGTGGTGGGGGCGGCGGGACGGGCAGAGTTGACACAAGATGCGGTTTGGACTCCGCGGGGGCGCGTCTGGTGGGAACAACCCTGCGCGAGAGGGCTGGTTTCGCTGGGGTTTTCAGGTGTGAACCAGTTTCGGAACAGCGGTTATGTGAAACCAGAGAATGCAATCGGAAGTGAAGGAGTGGGGTTAACCATCTCTCGCTGCTATTCTCGTGCAGCCTGCCTACAATCCAGCCACCAAGCCCCCCCATGCCCGGTTCCCCCATCTACCACATCGCCCCCTGGTGGAAGCCCGCCCCTGCGCCGCCCCGCTGGTCACCCGTTGCCCGCCGCTGGCGTCGTCGTCGCCGCGCTCTCAGTGCCGCTGGCGAGGCATCCCCGTCCGCCGTCCGGCTCCCCGCCCCTTGGGCCGTGCTGCGGCTCGCCGCCCGCCTCGGCGCCAGCCCCCAGCCTGTTTCCACCGCCCGGTGGATCGGCACCGCCCTCGACTGGCTGGCCTCTCGCCCGTCCGTCCTGCTCCACCATTCCCCCACCCTCCGGTTCACTGCCGAAACTGTCGCCCTCGGAGCTGTGTTTGCCGGCATCGGCAGCCTTTTGCTCGACATGGACCGCCGCGAGGAGGACCGCGTCAACACCGCCTGGGCACTGGTGGCGGCGGCCAAGGAGGTTCACGGCAACGTCGGCCTTGGCGCGGCGCTGGAGACCCTCAGTTCCCGCGGCGCCACCCTCGAAAAGCTTCAAGCTCCCGGAACTTACCTCGCTAAAGCCAATCTCGAGGGGGTGAAGCTGGCGGGAGCCAACCTGACGGAAGCCAATTTGTCGCAGGCCAACCTTCTGCGGGCTGACCTGACGGAAGCCAACTTGTCGCAGGCCAACCTTCTGCGGGCTGACCTGACGGAAGCCAACTTGTCGCAGGCCAACCTTCTGCGAGCTGACCTGACGGAAGCCGACTTGTCGCAGGCCAACCTTCTGCGGGCTGACCTGTCGGAGGCTAACCTGATAAAAACCAACCTGACGGGGGGCAACCTGGAGCAGGCCGACCTGCGGTGGGCCAACCTGCGGTGGGCCAACCTGTTGGCGGCCAACTTGTGGATGGCTGACCTGTCGGAGGCTAACCTGATGGAAGCCTCCCTATCGGGGGCTGATCTGCGGGGTGGCGACCTGCGGTGGGCCAACTTGCGGGAGACCAACCTGTCGCGGGCTAACCTGTCGCGGGCCAACTTGGCGGGGGCTAATTTATCGCTGGCCAACCTGTCGCGGGCCAACCTGTCGGGGGCCAACCTGATGGAAGCCAACCTAGAGGAAGCCATCCTAGTGGAAGCCTGCGGCGACCAGAAAACCAAACTTCCTCCCGGCTTCACCATTCTGCCCTGCTCGAGTTACGCAATAGAATAACGGCTTTTATGGAAGCGGTGCCCCGTCGTCATCGACGGGGCTTCCGTCGGTGCTCTTACGGCACACCCAGGACGCTGACGAGATTGACGGCCAGATCCGTCAGGGAGATATCCCCGGTCAGATAGGCGGCCACAAAGGGGAGGGCTGCCAGCACCAAGGCAACCAAACGCTTGCGGCTGGCCAGCCAACCGCCATTCCGTAAATCGGCCATTTTTGCATTTCCTTATTCACATGTTGCGCATAGGCGCGACGACAGATCATCGACACGCGATTCCAGCGCAGCCAGCCGGTCAGCCGACGCAGCACGCTGGTACAGGTCATCGACGCGGCCATGCACCGCGCCGACGCTGTCGGAGAGGCGGTCCAGACGCTGGACCAGCAGGTGCACCGCGGCGGCATCGACACCGCCCCGCGCCACCTGCGCCACACGCGCCCGTTCCAGATCGGCGGCCAGATCCTCGACCTTGGCCAGCAACAGGGCGGTGTCGCCGCCGGGCCGGGGATCGTCCGGCATGGGGCGATGGCCGCGCCATGCCGAAACGATCCGGTCCGCCCGCAACGCCAGCAGGATGACACCCGCCACCAGCGCCAGAGCGGCCAGCACCTGGATTTCGTAGGGTGTCGATTGCCACAGCGCCACCGGCCACCCACGGCTGTTGTCCGCTGTTTCCACCTGCGTCTGTTCCCGCGCCGCCGCCGACGCGGGAAGGGCCGTGAACACCGGCTCCACCGCCATCACGGCACCCGGTCGAAGAATCGGTGATTGCCGATAACTGCGACCTGCCGGGCACCCTTGGCCCACCCTGGCGTGACCACCCGCGGGTCGTAATAATGGGTGGCGCCCTTGCTGGGGTCGCCGTCCGTACCGGTCACCTTAAGGGCCGTCAGCACCACGGCCCGGCATTCCAGGTACAGAGGGTCATCGGTGCTGATGGCCAGCATTTTGGCTCTGTTGGGATCGTCCAAATTCCAACACGAGAACTGCTTGTAGCGCGCTTCGGGATTGGCCTGCGCCGCCCCCGCCAGGGTGCCGTCGCCGAACAACGGGTGTCGCTTCTTGCCGGGGTTGCGCGCCAAGTACTCGCGCGCCAGCCGCGCCCTGGTGACGATCACCGCGGCCACCGCCACCCGGCCCGGCGGAAGTTCGCCACGGGCCTCGCCCCAGACGGTGCGGGCGGAAAGATCAAGATCGCGCTCGGTCGTGCCCGGCGGGGGTAGAAGTGGGCTTGGCGCCGCTGCCGCCGCGGGTTGAGGGGCGGAAGGCGCGGGCGCATTGATCGGGGAGGCGGGCTGCCCCTGGGGCTGCACACCCGCGGCCAGAGCCTGCATGATGCCACGCGCCAAGGCGCCCAGGGCGGCTCTCCAGCCGCCGGGTTGGGTGGTGTCGGTCATTTTTTCGTCTCCAAAACAGAAAGCCGCCGGGCTGGTGCCGGGCGGCGGGGTTTAAGCGAAGGTGCTGGCTGATAGGATCAGGCCGGACGGGGCAGGAATCCGCCGAAGTCCTGTGACGGGTCAGGATCCCGCCGAAGCCCATCCCAGGGCGATGTCAGGTCGAGGGCGTCGAGCGCCTCGACCGTCGTCGCCGCGTCGATCTGGCGGACGAGGGCCAGTTCACGGTCGAAACAGGCCTGCACATGGTCCGTGACCGCCTGCCGCAAAGCCTCGAATTGGACGCCCGACAACGCCATGAGCGTGCCATCGGCAAATTTCCACGCCGATCCCTCGGCCCAGGTGGACCGCTGGTAAAGCGCCGTGCGGGCCTCCCGGTCCGTGCGGACAAGCTGCCCCTCCCACACGGTCCCGGAAACCTCGGCCGCGTAACGGTCGGAGGCAACCTTTGTGCGAAGGTACGCCTTCACGTCATCGACCGGTAGGCTTTCGACCGTCCAATCGATCCGAAAGCCCGTTTCCGCGCACCCGATGACGCCGCCGTCGCGCAGGACATGCCGCCCCGGTTCGTATTCCCAAGGAATGTGGGAAATCAGGGGGTATATGCCGTGTTCGGTGAGGTTGATTCCACCGTGGAAGCCACGCTTGGCGAGCGTGGCCGCGGTTTCGCGCGTCTTGCGGCGCGTGTCGTAATGCATGGCTCTCACCATCAGAAAAAGGTGCAGGTGTTGGTGACGACGCCATCGGCCGCCTCGCTGGCCACCACGGTGGGGGTGGCGTCGGCGACAACGAAGTCAACACCGGGGCCAACCTCGGTAACGGTGCCCGTGATGGCCACAGCGGTGGTGGCGTCGATGGAGAACGGCCCCGGCAGGCCCGGAAGAACCCCTTCCGCGGCAAGCGCCTCCGCCCTCGGCCACGTCAGCAGCAGGGCGCTGCCGTTTGAATGCAGGACCGAGCGGACGGACCCGACCACATAGATTTTCGTGGCGGTGACCTTGATATCAGTGACGGATGCGCTGTTCAGCGACCAGCCCTCGATCAGGCTTCCATCCTCACCGATCTTCAGCACCCCGTTCGCCGTCCCGACGAAATAGGGGCCATTGGAACCGGAGGCCACGGTGACGGAACTGAACCCGAAGGGGTTGACGGAAGGGGCGCTGAAGACCCTGTGCCAGAGAAGGTTTCCGTTTACGTCGTATTTTGCGACAAGCCCTTGCCGCACGCCGTCGAGAACGACATCACCGACAGCAACCAAAGTGCCGTTTGGTGTTTCGACCACGCTTCTGAAGCTGCTCTTGGGGCCGAGATCAAGCGATTTGATCCACCGCCAATAGTCGCCGCTGGCGGAATAACCGCCAATGGTGGCCATTTCCTTGTACGCAAGATCGATATACGTCCCGGAGACGGACAGGCCGGAAATGCCGCTTGAATAAACCCGCCGCCCTTGGCTGGCGTTCACGGAGAGATGACGCTTCCAGTTGAGCGCCAGATTCATCCCCCAGTTGGCCAGGGTGATGGATGCGAGGCCTCCGGCGGCGGCGTCGAAGGCGCTTCCGACCGTGGTGACGGTTCCGTCACCGTTCGCGATCACTGCGGATAAGGCGCCGTCGCCGATGGCGGCGCTGCCAAGAGCGGCACCATCGCCGGCGCTTAGCGTAACGATGTATTGCTTCGGAAGCGTCGTGGCAGCAACCCCGACGACATACACCCTGGCGCCGTCCTGTGACACGCAAAGCTTCCAAAGGGTATACATATTCAACCCGGAAACGGTAATGTATTTGATCCAATGAACAGCCCCCTCAGGGCTTATTTTTGCAACAGCACCCGGGCTGCCGGGGAAATTGCCGCAAACGTAGGCTGACCCGTCCGGGCCGACATCGACGCCGTTCCACGCCGACGGAGCATCGGCCGCGCCGGTTGCCAAAAAGAGGTTGATGTCCATGACCGTCGTGAAGCTCACCGCCGGGGACCACGCCGACCACAGGCCATCATCCGATTTGTGCCGGACACGGGCATGATAGGTGGTGGCGAGGAGCAAGGTTGGCGGGTCGAACGCCGTCAGCAGCGTGTCGGTTTCGCCCGTATCGGCCACCACCGACACGAAGCCGGGGTCGGTGGCGATCTGCCACTGACTCGCCCCATGCGTGCCGGGGCCGGTCGCCATGGCGAAGGCCGAGCTGGTCAGCGTGGGCCGAAGCGAAATGTTCGTTGCCCCGTCCAGCGGGCTGGCAACCGACGGGGTGGCCACGTTCAGGTCGATCGTCGTGAAGATGGCGTCCGGGGACCATGCCGACCACGCCCCCTCGGCGTCCTTGTAGCGCCCGCGCACCCGGTACGTGGTGTTCTTGGCCAAAGAGAAGCCGGGCGGAACAGTCCACCCCGTCACCGCCCCCAGTTCTCCGCTGTCGGCAGCCACGACCGATGGGTCGCTCTCCAACACAAGAAGGAATTGTGTGGCGGCATGGCCCATGCCCCAGCCCGACGCGAACCCGTTCATGGTGATGGTTGGCCGGAGTGCCACGTCCCCGGAACCGTTCGCTGGGGACGTGATGGTCGGGGTGCGCACCGGGACAGCGGGCGGCGGCCCCCATGACCCATCACCCCGCAGCACCGTGTCGCCCGTGTGGACGCCGCGTCCCAACTGCGCCGGCAGCGCCTTTCCGTCGGCGCCGAGGGTCGCCACGCCGTCCGCAGCGCCCAGCCTGTCCGCCGTGACGATGTCGGGGACGTCATCCAGATCGGCGAAGGAAACCCGCGACCAAGCGGCGACACTGCCACCAACGGACAGCAACACATCGCGGGAACCACCCCCGGCCGGCAGATGGGCGGATGCGTCGGCGATGTGGCCGTCGATCTGGGCATGGGTGCAGGTGCCGGCGCCGCTGAGCTTCTGGTGCTCGACGCCGTCGGCCGCGACGGCGAAGGTGACGGACTTGGTGCCGGCATTGAACAGCAACTGCATTCCATAGCCGCCCACCAAGTGGAACAGTTCCCCCGGCGAGGTCGCCGTGAGCCGCTGCGCCGTGCCGTCACCGATGATCGCAAAGTTGTTGCCGCCGACGATCAGGGCCGCTTGGTTCATGAACCCCTGCGACAGCAGCGCGTAATGCTTGGCGCTGTAAAGGCCCGGCTCGACCTGTTGGCCCTGGGCGTTCTCGGCATACGCCTGCGCCTGGCCGCGGTATTGCTGCGCCAGGTCGCGGGCTATGTAGGTCAGATCACGCGCGTTGATGGCATCGCCTTTCGCGGCGAGTGCGTCGATGGCCGACTGATTGGCCGATGCCGAGGAGGCCGCGGCCTCGGTCGCCTTGTTGACGGCAACCGCGACCTGATTGTTGACGGTGGCGAGCGCCGTCGTCGCCTCTGCGGCCTTCTGGCTCGCCGTCTGTGCGGCGGTCTCGGCGGCGAGCTTCGCGGCGGTCACCGTCACGGTGTAACCGCTGGCCAACTGCGCGTAATGCTTGGCCGACCACTCGACACCATCCACCGCGGCGGAGAGCTTGACCGCCCAGTCCTCGGCCCGCTGCGACGCGGCCTCGGAGGCGATCTGCGCCACCCCGGCGCCGGTTTCCGCCAGTTGTGCATCGGCTTTTGCCTCGATTGCGCCATCGCGCGCCTGCTCTGCGGCAAGACGGGCGGTGTCGGCGGCGACGGCGTCGTCTTCGGCGTCGGCCTCCGCCAGAACCGCATCATCCCTTGCCTGCCGCGCGGCATCGCGCGCCTGCTCTGCGGCCTGCCGCGCGGCGTCGGCCGCGATCCGAGCCGCTATGGCGTCGGCCAGCTGCGCGTTGATCCCGGCGAGGCTGACGGCAGCGTCATGGGCGTAATACCGGGCCGAATAGGCCCCCGGCTTGACCGGACCGTCCTTTTCGGCCCACGCCTGGGCCTCGTCGCGGGCCGCGATGGCGGCGGCGACGGCAGCGCCGACCTGCTGACCCGGGTGCCAACCGGGCACGCCGGCCGGGCTGTCGTACACATAGTCGATATAGGACTCGTCGCGGACATAGACCCGCCAGCCTTCTTTTGCCTGGATGAACTTCCAGACGCCGTTATCCCATACCGCGATCCTGTCGGCCTGCCCGGCCCAGGCGCCGGTGGCGCCGGCCGGAACGATGTAGTTGACGCGCCCGTCCGGTGCCGGCGGCGGCACGGTAATGGCCCGGCTTTCGATGACGGTCAGGCCGGTGTCCTGCTCGACGATCGCCTGTTCGATCCGCAGCGCCATCTGCTTCCACAGTGTGGCGGTGTCCACATCCCCGTAATCGGGATAGGGGAGGCCGTAATAGGGGGTGAAGTCGCGGGTGACCGTGTAGGCCGCGTCGGTCTTGTCGTCGCCGCCGTAGGGCGACGACAGGATCAGGCGGGTGTCGCTCTCCACGGAGGCGACGACATAACTGACCCCCGACCGCAGAAGCGAGAAGACATGCCCCGGCTCGACGTTGCCCAGCCAAAGCGTGCCGCTGCCCGTGACGGCGTTTGACCCGCCGGTGACGGATACCGTTCCGCTGCGGTACTGCATGTCACGCTCCCTCGGGGTAGGGGTATGACGAACGGATAAGGGCGAAATCGCCTTGCATGGCGTCCCACTTTTCCGGGCGCCCCTGGAGCTTATCCATCACGGCTTCCTGCTGACGAGGCAGGGGCCAAGCCCGCAGGTACGCCTGTTCACGCAGCACGGCCATTTCCTCGCGGCTGCGGGTCACGGTGACTTTCACGGCAGAATCTCCAGATCGAAGTTGGCCTCTTGGTAAGGCCATGCGGAAACGGTCAGGCTGTAGAAGCCGGCGGCGTCCTGGTAATCGAACGACCCGTCCGAGACCACATACCGACGTTCGGTGCCCGTTGCCCGGCAACGAACGGTGACGGTGCAGGGCGACGGCAGATCGTCCAACCCTTCGACCAGCGGGCGGGGCCGGATGACCGGCTCTTGACCACTCAGGTCAACATAATCGGAATGGACGTCAGCTTTGGCTTGAAGTCGGTGGAAGCCCGGTACAACCATGTACGGCTCTTCCGCCGGGCCGATGCTTGCCGTCTGCTCGATGCGCCCGGTTGCGGGGTCGTAAAAGACGAAATCCGTACCAGCCTGAGCCGTCACAACGTCAAAATGGCGACGATTCAGAGCGGCCGGAAGCGCGCTTTCAGGAACACGTCTTATGATTTTCTTCATTTTCGCAGCTCAACAACGGAAATTGTTACAAAGAAATTTCTCGGCTGATAGGCGTCTGTATTGTAGTTGTTTGCGTTCCATTCGTGATAGCCAGCGCCTGGGCTGTCGATATAGTCCATGGCAACACAGGACCAAACGAGGTCGATTTTTTCCGGAAGAGGGGTTGCGACAAGCTGTTGCCAGCCACGAGTGACAGAAACGAGAACCCTTTTTCCGGTCGTAACAAGACCAACGGTGGCGGACATTTGACCGGATGCAGCGTTCATATTGGATGTTGCAAAATCCTCGATCTTTTGGCCGTTGACCGTCAGATCACGGATGTGCGCACGATCGACCGACAGGTCATCGATCTGCGCCGCCCCGATCACCCGCAGGGCCAGCTTGTCACGGCCCACCGCCCCGGCCGTGATGTGCTGGGTGTTGATGGCATTGGCCGCGATGTGCGTGCCGGTGATGCTGTTCGCTTCGATGTGATTGCCGCGGATAGCCCCGGCCGAGATTTGCTCTGCCATGATCGAGCCGGTTGTGATCCGCGTCCCGTCGATGATGGTCCCGCCGTGATGAACAACAAGGTTCGACCCACCGTAATACGATGCAAGACGTATACGATCGTTTCCGATGGAATTGACATAATCCGGCGCGAAATTCAGGTTGTTTGAGCCGCGGACCCAATAAATATGACCGGCACCACCAGCCGATCCACCGCTCACATCTATTTTTACAGGGTTCCCATTTTCATCAATGTACTGAATGTTACCTGCTGTCCATCGAACAGAGTTGCTCCCCCTGACGGCTTCGAATTCAAGGCCGCCGCCCACGATGATCCCACGCGCTCCGATGGTCAGCTTGTTGGCGGCGATGGTGTTGGCGGCGATGGCGCCGCCGTTGATTTCCGTGGCGTTGACTCCGGACCGCCAGTCGCCCAACGTCACGCCGCCGGCAATGGTGATCTTGCCGGGGTCGATCCGGGTCGATCCCTGATTGATCCTTGTCGCGGGGTTTCCAGCCCAGGACTGGATGTCGCTGAGCGACTGGCCGTTGACGCTGACGCTGCCCGACAGGATCGAGCCGGCCCGAATTTTCGCTGCATCGAGTTCACGGATATGACCGCTGTCGATCAGGGCGTCGGCAATCTGCGCGCGGTTGGTGATGAGGTTCGTCGCCGACAGGTGTGTGGCCGTGATGGCGCCGGCCTGGATCTTTCCGGCGGTGACGGCGTTGACCGCCAGCTTGTCGGCGGTCACGGCATCGGCCGACAGGATGGCCGTGGTAACGGCGCCGGCCTTCAGCAGCGGCGTGCTGATCGACCCCGGCGCGATCTGCGTTTCCACGATCTTCCCGCTGATCTCGCCGGCATCCACCAGCGGTCCCCAGGCGGCACCGTTCCATTTGTAGAGCTTGTTGACCGGCGGCTTGACGTACACGATGGTCACGGCGCCGGACGGGGCGGATGTCGGCACCGCGGCCACCGTCGGGATCGGCCCGAAATCAGCGCCGAAGTCGGTCAGCACCAAGCTGGCCGTCTCGACCGTCACCGGGCCGGCTTCAGGCCCGACATTGCCCGAACTGTCCACCGACGCCACCCAATAGGTGCGCCGCGCGCTAGGATCCAGGGCTGACCGGCTGATGACGCTTTGGGCGCCGGGAAGCCCGGCCTGGGTGCCGATCATCGCCGCCGATGTGCGGCTGGTGGTGGGGCTTTCCCAGATCTGGGCATAGGCGTAGTCGGCATCCGCCGGGTTGGTCCAGGACAGCCACACGGACCGGAAGCTGGAATCGGCCGACAGGCCGGTGACCGCCGCCGGCGGCGTGGTGTCGCGCGCCGCGGTGATCGACGCCGCTTCGGAATAGCCGGAGCGGTTCGACGAGGTGTCGGCGGCACGCACCTTCACGTCGTAGCTGACGTTTGGCTCGACGGTCCATGTGTAGCGTGTTGCCGTCACGCCGCCGACAAACTGCCATTGGCTCTCATCCTCGTCCGTCCGTTTGATCGCCAGATCAAACGACGCAAAGTCGCGCGCCGTCGAGGCGCCCCAGATCGCCGTCAACTGCGGCCGTCCGTCGGCGCTCATCGCCGTGGTCAGCGTCGGCTTGTCCGGCCGGGGCGGCGGCTCGGTATCGACCACGAACGCGGCGGAGACGAACACCTCGTCCGTGACGTTGGCCTCGTCGATGCCGAAGACGTCGTAATGGGCGACCCGGACGTAAGAGCCGACGTTCGGATCGGCGGGCAACACATAGGCGCTGTCGCGGCCCTGGGCCGCGATGCGCGCGGTGTCGAGTGGGAAGCCCGGCGTGTCGCCGCGCCAGATGATGGTGCCGTCGAAATCGAGGTCGGACGGCAAGGCGAAGGTGACGTGGATGGCGCCGACAGCCGCATTGACCGACAGGTTCTTCGGGGCTGGCAGGGGCGGGTTGTACACCTCCAGCCGCGATTCCCGCGATTCCCGCCACAACGTGTCCCGGATGCTGACCCCGACCAGGATCCGCCGCCGGGCCGCCGCCGACCCCAGGCGCGCGCTGTCCGCCCGGTTCATTTCCAGGAAATACTGAAACCGGGTGGCCGTGGTGTATTCCGTCCGCAAAAGCGTCTTGGTGGAAACGTCGTAGATGCGAACCACGTAATCGCGGAACCGCGGGTCCACCCGGCCGGCGCCGGCGGCCGGTTCGTGCGCCGGCTCCCACGTGCTGTCCGGGAAATTGCCGCGCCAGGTGAAAACGGGGTCGCGCGTGACGAACGTGGTGTCGCTGCCGCGGTCATCGACCTGCAGGTGGCTGACAGACAGGTCGGGAATGTCACCCCACCCGCGGGCCGTGAACGACACCTGCACCGCCCGCGACAGCAGCCCCGTCAGGCTGCGGGACCGCAGGCTGAAGGAATAGTCGCCGATTTCCGCGTCATCGACGTCGTACGCCGTGACCGCGTCGAGACGGAGCACCTGCCGCGCCCCGGACGGGGCGACGATGACCAGGGAAAACCCCGACAGCAGCGGGTCGGACGGCGCTGTCCACCCCAGCGACAGGCGGCTGCGGGGGGCACCCTGTTTCAGATAGCGGGCTTCTTCGACCCTCAGATTCTCCGGCGGGGCGATGGCGTCGGTGCCGCGGGTGTAGTCCGGCGGATCCAGGGTCAGACCCTGTTCGACGCGCGCGTATTTGGTCGGGTCATGGAGCAGGGCCGTGACCTCGTAACGGCCGCCGCCCACCTCGCGGACGGCGCGCACCCGGAAGGGGCGCGGGGCGAGGTCCGAAGCGGTCAGCACATAGACCGCCAGCGGAACGGGCGGCGCCGGCAACGGTTCGGCAAGGGTCACCTCCTGCCGCTCGCCGGGGATGGCGACAACCGGACGATCGGCGACCGACCCATCGGGCATCATCACCGACAGGGTATAGGCCTTGCCATCCTCGATGGTGACCGGCCCATCCAGCGTCAGCCGGGGGCCGTCGGCGGACAGGATCCGCCCGCCCATGCGGTAGCCGGCGAAGGACGGGTCCGCGATCGCAACCACCTGGCCCGGTGCGGCCTGCATGTGGTCCAGGCCGGCGGTGTAGGTCGCGGTGTGGGTTTCGGCATGCTCGGTCACCAGCAGCCACAGGCCCATGCGCCGGGCCTGGGACCGCCGGCAGCAGCCGTAAGCGGTTATCTCCACCTCGTTCCAGCCGTAGCGGCTGACGAGGTCGGGGAGTTCGACCACCTCCACCGTCTGTCGGTAGCCGTCGGCCGGGTCGTTCCACGACACCTTCGCCACCGTGCGGCGCGCCTTGCGCGCCGTCCCGGAATAGCTGATGACGCCATCGAGAACGTTGGCCGGGGTCACCAGCTGAACGGGATCCTCCGGCATGTCGGCCGCGGGGTAGACCGCCCCCGATCCCCAGAACGCCATGCCGCGGAAGCTGGAGCAGATGGCCTGAATGATGGAAAACGCATCCTCGCGGGTCGCCAGAACGCCGTTGAAGGTGGTGCGCGGCTCCAGAATGTCGTCGCCCCGGTCATCCTTGTAGCCGGAGGGTACGAGCTGGTCGCAGTATTGCGCGATCTGGTACAGCCGGTAACGGTCGATCTGGCCGGCGGCGATGACGTCGCCCAGACCATACCGCGGGTTGGTCAGCGCATCCCACAGAACCCAGGCGGGGTTGTCGGTCGCGCCCCGCGCGAAGGTGCCGTCCCAGATCCCGGCGTAGGTTCGGGTGACCGGGTCGTAATTGCTGGGAATGGCCAGACCGACCCGGCGGACCTCGACGCCGATCGTCGGCAGCCGCCCGCCGTACAGCTCGGCGTCGAACGTCAGCCCCAGAACCGCGCTGTCGGGATAGGTGAACTTTCCATCGACGATGACGCTGTAGGACTGCCAGACGGTCTTGTCCTGCACCTTGACGTCGTCATCGTGGTCATCGGTCAGGCGGCGGACCCGGATGTCCCAGGGTGCCCCGCCCTTGGGCAGGTCGATGCGCCAGGCCCGTTGATAGGGGCTGGTCGTCTTGCCCTCGATGGTGGCCGACACCTTTTCCTGCCAGCCGCCGCCCGCCGGCCGGACATCGATGGCGATGGAGACGGCGCCGCCGTGCAGGTCGCCCGTGCTGCCGTCCTGACTGGACAACGCCGGAACCTGGATCGTCACACGAACCGCATCGGCGTTGGCATCGGCCACCGTCCGGATGACCGGCGTATCCCGCTTGACCACGGCCGCCACCGCCATTTCGGTTTCGGCCGCCACGAACCCGTCGATGTGGTCCTGATCGGGAAGGCCGGAACGCCACGCCCACGACACCCCTTCGACGTTCGGCGTTCCGTCCGCCGCCACCAGCGGCATATCGTCGAAGAAGATCGAGCGGGCGCCGTCGATCAGCTCAAGCTCGCCTTCGCCGACAAGGTAGAGAATCCGGGCCGTGGCCTTCGCGGTCAGGGTGTTCGGGTCTTCCTTGGCGGCGGAACCGCCGCCGCCGCCTCCCTTTCCCCCGCCACCGCCGGCACCGCCGATGCCCCCGTTTCCGTCGATGCCGTCGATGCCCCCGTCGGGTTGGCCGCCTCCCTCATCGCCGGCATCGCCATCGTCGCCGGCGGCATCTTCGACCGTCAGGGCCGACGATATGATGGTTCCGCCCGCCCGGATCCGTGTGCCATAGATCAGGGGCACGGCCCCGCCCTGTTCGACCGAGGTGACCGCCCCGTTGAACAGGGCCGATGCCCGGCGGTCGGCCGTCTCCAGGCTGCCGGAGGCCTTGGGCTGGGGCGACAGCAGTTGCGCGGCACCCTGAAGCACCATACTGGCACCGAACAGGGCGATGTTACCGTAGGTGATGCCGGCGAAAGCCTCAGCCCCGAGGTTGGCGCCGAACAGGCCGGCGCCGGGGCCGGAAAGCGCGATGGCCGCAGCGATAAGCACGACGCCCAGGACCACCTTCACGCCTCCGCCGCGCTTGGCGCCGGCGGGGACGGGGATGATGTGGAGCGGCTGCCCCGCCTGGGCCATGGTGAGCATGTCCGGGCCGATGTCGCGCCCGTCGCGGCCCGGCCGACCCCGCACGATCCGGTATTGCCCCTGCCGCAACTCGGCGAGGAAATCGCCGGGGAAGGCGGCCGACAAGGCGCGCACGGCATCCACGGGTGCGGACAGGACGAAGCTGTGCCGCCGGCCGAACCGGCGGCCCAGCCGGCCGTGAAGGTGGACGGCGGTCAGCATGGCGCCGCCCCCTGATGGCGCAGGTCCCCCTGATGGCGCAGGTCCCCCTGATGGCGCAGGTAATGCGTGACCATCCGCCGCCACGGCCCGAACGGCTCGCGCCGCGACAGCCGGCCGGTCAGGTGATGGAGAAGCAGGCCGTTTTCGACCAGCACCCCGGCATGGTTCGGCACGGGAGAGCGGATCTGCACAAGCACCACGTCGCCCGCCGCGGCGGATTCCGCATCGACCGTGCAAAACCCGGCGGCACGGAAACCCTGGCGGTAGAGGTCGCCCCCCTTCTCCCACCACGCTTCGTCGCGGGGAAACTCCGGCAGAGCGACCCCGCGTTCGATCTGGAACCACCCGCGGATCAGGCTGTAGCAGTCGGTGACACCGTGCCGGAACGTCCGGCCGATGAGGGGCGGCACCCCCCCGTCACCCCAGACGATGGGGGGCGAAACGCCCGTGCCGTCCGTGGCGACAAGAATCCAGGGGAGCGCCGTGGCAAGCTGCCCCTCCATATCGCGCCGGCTCGGGTGTTCCGGCCCATCGGGGTGGCTGTGGACCACCCCGGCGATCCGCCCATCGTGGGTCAGGTACATGTCCCACGGGATGACGAACGCCGTTCGCGGGTCGGGGGCCGCGTTGGGGCAGGGCAGGTAATCGCCACCGTCCAGCAGCAGGCCGCAGGATTCGTTCGGGTAGCACCGGCGGGCGTCGTCGGCAATCGCCGGCAACGCCCGCTGGATGAGGGTGTGAAGCATGGCGTGGATTTCCCGTAAGGTTACAGGCGGGTCCGTCCGACGGCCGGAAAAGCGCGCGTGGGCAGGGCGACGCCCTGGCCGAAACGGGCGCGGCAATCGCTGAGCCGCTTGCCGCAGGCGTCCCGCACGGCATCGCCGACCACGGCGCCCGCGGCATCGCGGTAGGGGGTTCCGGTCCAGGGGCAGGTCGCGGCCGTGTAGTCGAATGCCCCGGTGTCGGGGTCGAACCGGCGGTAACGGTGGGTGCAGGCATCGCGCAGAACCTGCCGCCCCGGCAGTTTCCGCCCTTCCTGATCCAGGGCCGCCGACAACTCCCATTCGATCACGGTGGCGGAGAAGGTGGCCAGCCGCTCGACCCGGTAGACGTCGGGGGGAAAGTGCATGCCGGGGTCCGGGTCCGGGCCGTCGTCCAGGTAATCGGCCAGGGTCCGCAACCGGACCACATCGGCGCCCAGCAGGTCCCCCGCCGTCGCCACCAGCGCCGCCAGAACACGGGTGACGTTGGTGATCCGCAGCTTGGGTGTCGGCAGGCTGCCGGTCCCCGTCAACTCGAAGCCTTCGGCCTCGATGCCGACGGGGGCGTACTCCGTGCCGCCGAACCGGAGCGGGTGGGCCGCCGACGGGGTGAAATGGTACAGCCCGCCCCCCAAGGGTCGGGCATCGAGGCGGAACAGGTCCACCAGCGTGCCGGGGGTCAGAGATTGGACCGCGGCGGTGATCGGGGTTGTCGCGGTCATCAGGCCGGCACCTCTTCCACATCGGCCTGGAAGGTGGCGGTGGGCTTGTCGAAGCCGCGCCCCCATTTGGTGGCGAGCCAAAGGCGTTCGACGTCTTCCCAAGGGGCGGTCCACCGAAAGGCTTCGACACCGCGGCGGGCGGCGAAGAAGGTTTCGATGGCCACCGCATCGGCCTTCGACAAACCGACCCACACCAGGGTTGCCTTCACCAGATCGGCGTTCAGCCCGGCCGGCGTCCGCTGGCGGTAGCCGTCGCCGAAGGGGGTGGTCAGCACCGCCGGCTGACGGTTGGTGGTGCTGCGCTCGCTGGGGGCGCGCGGCGGTTCGAACAGGGGGTAAGGCATGGCGTCGTTACCCGATGGTGCGAGACAGAAGGCCGCCGGGGCGGCTTTGGGAAATCAGTTCCTGGGCGACCAGCCCGCGCAGGGAGGCCTGCACCTGGCGCGCGACCTCGGTCGCCATCGCCTTGTCCTCGGCCGCGTTCCCGCCGGCGCCGCTGCGGTTGACGGTGACGTTGACCACGTTGTTGACCGTGGTCTGTCCGCCCGCCGTTTGCCCCAGCGCCGCCATCTGTTCGGGGGTGAAAACGCCCTCGCCGCGTTTCAGGACGGCGGGAACCTCCCCCGGCAGCAGGCCGGCGACGCCGCCGCCGTGGTAGCGCGGGGCGCCATCCCACAGGGCGGAGGGCATGGGGCGTTCGAAGGTGGCGCGTCCGCCGGCAATGCCGCCGGAATGGAAGCCCTGCCACATGCCGAGCGGCGTCATGCCGGGCACGGCGCCCGTCAGGGATGCCGGCGACAGGGCAGCCGAGGCGCCGAAGCCCAAAAGGTCGCCGAACCAACTCGACATCCGGCGTTCCAGGGGGGCCGCCGCCGCGCTCAAGGCAATGCGCGCCAACTGGGTCAGCACGCCGGACAGGGCCGATTGCAGATCCTTGGCCGCGAAAATGGCGTCGGTCAGCCCCTTCGTCAGGGCGGATCCGGTCTGGCGGCCGATCTGCTGCAAATCCCGCTGGGATTCCTTGGCGCCCTGCACCGCCTCGTCATAGGCGGTCATGGCGTCGGTCAGGGCGATGATGGTTTCCCTGTCCTCGGGGGTCACCAGCGTGTTCTGCGATATGGCAATGTCGGACGCCTTCCGCAGTGCCTCGACGCGGGCACGGACGTCCTCCTCTTCGCCCAGCAAGTCCACCTTTTCGCGCATCTGGCGGATGTACTCCGCCAGCTTGTCCGTCTCCTCCACCGGCAGAGGCTCGGGCTTTTCATCCTTGCCGGCGGTGCTGGTGGGAAGAGCGGGGGGAGCCGCCGCGGGTTCCTCGTGCCTCTCCTTGCGGGCCTCCATTTCCTTTTCAATTGCGTACCGCTGTCGTTGAAGCGAGATCAGACGGTCGTTGAGAACGTTGATTCTCTTGTCAGCTTCCTCCATCAAATGGCCTTCAAGGTTTGGCCCCTGAGAATCGCCAAGATCTCTGATACCATTGGCGACCAATGGCGGAAGTGGTGACCTGAGTTTGTCTTTTTCCGCCAGTTCCTTGTCACGCTCCCCGGCGACTTCGGCAATTTCTGTATCGACCTGGACCAAACGCGCGTTCAGGCCGCGGCTGCTCATGTTTTCGAGACGGCGAAAGCCATCAAGCAGGTCGCTGACTGCGCGCACTGAACGGGCGATCAACTCCGCCATTCTTGCCAGTTCGGGGGCAAGGTCGATCACCGCGGTCTTGAGGTTGATGTCGATGGCCTTGGCCATGGCGTCGAGCTTGTCCGCGGCGCCCGCCGCGGATTTTAGGATATGCTCGTCCACCACGACGCCCAGATCCCGCGCTTCCTGCCGCAGTTTCTCCATCTCTGCGGTGCCCTTGGCCAGCATCGCCGCCATCTTGGTGCCCAGCTCCTCACCAAAAAGCTTGCCGGCGGCGGCGGCACGCTCTGCCGGGGATTTGATGCCTTCGAATTTTTCGGCCAATTCGACGAGAAGGGCATCGGCCGTTTTGATTTTTCCGGATTCATCCAGGACCGACACGCCCAGACGCTTGAACGTGTCCTTCGCCTCGCCGACACCGGCGGCGGTTTCGCCGGCCCGGCGGTTCAGTTGCTCCAGCGCCTTTTCCATGCCTTCGGCCCCGACGCCCGACAGCATGGCGGCGTACTGCAATTCCTGGAACGCATCGGTGGTGACGCCGATCTTTTCGGCGCTCTCCCCAATCTTATCGAAGGTTTCGACGGCCTCACGCGTCTTGGCGACGACGGCACCCACCCCCAGGACCAGGGCACCCACCGCCGCCCCGGCAGCCAGCCCGCCAGCGCCCAGGCTGGCCATGGCGGTGCCGATGCCGCCGGCCCGACCCGCCAGCCCCTCAAGCCCTTCGGTCACCTGTCCGATACCGCCTCGAAGAATGACCATCGCCTTGGACGCCGGCTCGGCATGGCGCTCCAGGGATTGCAAGGCTTCCTGGCCATCCTTCCCCAATCCGCGCAGTTCCTCGCGGACCTTGTCGGCGTCTTTCAGGGCAAGGACGACTTCGAATTTGCGCTCGTCACTCATGTTCCCTCTCCGCGATCAGCTTCGCCAGCCCCTCGGCCATGCCGTCGGAGTAGGACGGCAGCAGGATCGCCATAGCCCGCATGTCGGCCCCTTCGGCTGTCGCCAGGGCGAGCGCCGGGCCGAGGTCAACCCCCAGCGGGTGCCCCAGGCCGACCGTGCGGACCTGCCCCCAACACCGTTCGCCCAGGCTCCAGGCGTGACGGCCGGGGCCGGTCCGCGGCGCGTTCACCGTCATTGGGCAGCGGCTTCCGCGGGGGCTGTCGCAGGCGCGGGGGGATTGGTCGCCGCAGCGTTTGCAGTAGTCGCGCCCGCCGCCGTGGACCCATGCGGCGCGGGCGCGGATGCGTTTCCCTCGGCGGCCAACTCCCGGTAGGCGCGGGTGTAGGCAACCGCGAAACTGTCGGCCATGGCGGGGTCACGCATCAGCCTGGCAATGGCGGCGTCCCGCTCCGGCGGCGTCAGGCTGGACAGGTCGATGGGGGTCTTGCCGCGCGTGGGGCCGGACCATCCGGTGATGCCGGCCTGCGCCAGGGCGACGACGAACAGGTATTGAGCGAAGCCCGTTCGCAGGTCTTCGTCGGTCAGGTCCGGGATGCCGGCGACAGGAACGCCGACCGATGCGGCGTCGGCCTGCTGCTGCTGGAAGTCGGCGAGCAGACGGTGCATCTTCGCCCGCGCCGCCTCATACACAACGGTGTCGCAGGGGATGACGGTCACGGACACGCCGTTCGGCAGGTCGATGACGGCGGTTTCGGACGGCACGCGGTCCAGATCGTATCCGGTCATATCAGTACCCCGTCACGTCGTTGACCAGCACCACCGTCATCATCGGGTTGCCGGCGGTGGTGCGGCTGGCCTGCCAGGCATAATCAACGTCGATCCCCGCCGGCCCCTGGATGCTGATGCGCGGGCGGGGCAGGTAGACTTCGGGGATGGTGACCGCCAGGGCCGCGGTGGCCGCGATGCGGTAGCGGAATGTCAGCGCCATCGGGGTCTTGCCGCGGGCCTTATCCATCATGGTGGTGTCGGCAAACCGCACCTTGGCGTTGCCGGTGCACGCCGCCTTGCCCAGGTCGATCCCGGTCAGCTTGTCGTCGTCGCGGGCCGGGCGGAAGCCATCGAGGTTGTTGGAATAGCTGACCTCGCCGCCCATCAGCGTGCCGATCGGCGTGCCGTCGAGCAGGACCGACCCTTGACCAGCCTGGAACCGGGTGTAGACGTGGGCCTTGGGGGTGGCGTCGATGGTGGCGGCGGCACCGCTTTCGCCCTGGCCCAGCAGGGTAAAGGTGGTGCTGACCGTGCCCGTGGTCTGGATCGGCAGGCGCCATGACCCGACCATGGCGCCGAAATGACGGCGGTACGACGGCACCTCGGGGTTTCCGACCTCCGCCGTCAGGGACGGCAGAGCCGCCGCCCCGCTGGTCCAGGCGTGGACCTTGGCGCCGAGGGCGTCCCCGGCGCCGTCGGTGGTGACGGGCGCCCCCAGCAGGCCCTTGAGCCACACGCCGATGGTGCGCAGATCCAGGGGCACCACGACATCACCATCGACGGTCAGCGGCCCGTAACTGGGGGGAAGGGGGTCGCGCCCGAACCCCAGCGTGTCATCCTCGATCAGCGGCTGGTCGCCGCCCAGGGTCGAGGTGACGAAGGGAGCCTTGACATACCCGTTGTCGGGCGGCGTGCCGTACGCGGATTCGAAGCCGAGCAGCAGCGTGGCGTTGGCGCCTTGGGCGCGGGTGGACATGGGGGCGGCCTCCTGTCAGCCGAGGGGGGAAGTGGTGGTGTAGGTGACGGTGATGGTGATCACCGCGGCGACCGGGGCGCCGCTGCCGGGCGGGCCGTGCAGCACCAGCGGGGCCGACGGCACGGCGTTTTCGGCGGCACCGCCCAGGGTCGGATCGTTGGCCAGCGCCGCGCCGACGGCGGCGAGAAGGGTATCCCGCGCCCCGTTCCCGCCCCCGGCCGACGACGGCGGCACGAAAACTTCCACCTGTGCGGCGTGGTCGTAGGTGTAGGTGAGCGGGGACAGGACCACGTCCGGCTCGCCGGGGTCGCCATCGCGCATCACCAGCAGCCCGCCCGCCGGGACCGTGGCCGGCAGGGCCGCCGCCGGGTTGCGTTCGGTCCGGGCAACGCCGGACAACAGGGCGGTGAGCGCGGACAGGACGTGTTCGCGTTTGGTTGTCATGTGTTTTCTCGACTCTTGGTATTGGGTGCGGCATCCTCCCCGACGCTCACGGGGAGGATGCGATGGGTTTCTTTCGTGCAATCATGCAGGGGTTCGCGGGCGCCATGGGCTGCCTGGGTTTCATCATTCTTTTGGCAGTCGGAATCTTGGCCGGACTGGCTTTTTTGGGGTCGCGGACCAGCGATCAGTCGATCGATGCGCAGGCCCGCGCTCAAAAGATAATCGAAGGAAAGATCATGGCCGATAAACTGGGCATTCCTTCGCCGCACCAAACGACGGCACCACCGCAACGCAAGCCCGTTCCCCAGAATTAACCCGTCCGCACCGTGGCCACCCACACCCGGCCGCCGAGCGCGCTGGCCGGGGCGCCGACCACCGTGTGGGCCACGCCATCGACGGTCAGGGTTGCCCCGTCCACCACGGCGGGCACGTCCGCCGTCCGCAGCTTGAAGGCGAGCAGGCCCGAGCGCAGCACCGTGTCGCCATAGCCGACATCCGCCGGCACCGCGGCGGGAATCGCCCGGCAGTCGGTGGGCGCCCCGCCATCCGGCGGCGTGTAAACCGCCGGACGGGCGAGCACCGAACCGAACAGGGCGTCGGCAATGGCATCGCCCGTCCCGGCCATCAGCGCACCCTGGCCGAGAAGGTGGCGTTGGGGCGGCGGAAATAGACCAGCGGCGCCGATTGGGTCATCAGCATGCGGCGGGGCGGGTTGTCTTCGATCCAGGACCAGGGAAATGTCTCAAGGGAGCGGTAGCCAGCCCGCGGGTCGAGAATTGCACCATGGGCCTGGGTTCCCTCAGCCGCCGTCAGGGCGGCCATCACGACGGTGAAAGGTGGAAATACCGTCTTCTTGACGCCGTCTTCCCGATAGGTGTCGTTCCAGGTGTGGAAATCGGTGTTGCCGATGCGCCCCTTCCACACCGGAGAGCCGGGCAGGCCGTTCGACACCCCCAACTGGACGGTGCCCGCCTGTCCCAAGGTGCGGTCCAGAACCTTTTCCAGCTTCGGATCCGCTTCGAACAGCGCCCAGGCATCGCCGGTCATCACGACGGTGGTGACACCCGCCCCGCTCTTTTCGCCGACCAGATCCATCCACGCCATGACGTCGGCATAGGGGCTGACCCCGGCTTCCCCCCAACGGTCGCCGCCGGCCAACAGCTTGGTCAGGTCGGCATCGCGACGGAAATCGACCCGCTTTTCGGGGTAATTCTCGCCCTTGATGATGCACGAGCCGGTGCACATCACCTCGGCCCCCATCAGCAGCTTGCGGCGGATGATCCGCGTCTGCTGCATCTCCAGAAGCTGGCCCAGGATGGCCATTTCCCGCTGTCCCGCCGACAGGGTGCCGCCAAGGGCCTCCCCCATCATCCGGCGCAGAGGGGCGCCGGGCTTCACATCGTTGACCGGCTTGATGTAGGCCGGGGTGAAATAAAGGGTTTCATACCCCAGATCGCTGCCGATCTGACCGGCGGATGTCGGGCTGACGAACGGGGCGACCTCTTCGTCTTCGACCTCCACGTCGAAGGCGACCTGTTCGGTGTCGGAAAAGGACATGCCGGGGAAAAAGGTGTCGAGAAGCCACCAGGGTTGGGCTTTGCGTAACGCCCGCAGAACCCCCAGCATGGCGGTGGTGGAATAGATGCCGATGTCGGACATGGAAACCCCGTCAGATGAAGATGGACAGCCGGCGCAGCGGGCCGCGCGCGGAGTCGGCGGTGTGGCCGTCGCCAAAGGTCAGGGCGTCGGCGTGGAAGTCGCCGGACAGGTAGACGATGGCTTCCTGCGGGTCGGCGGAGGCCGCCACCGGCTCGGCCAGGACGGCAAAGATGTCTTCCGAGCCATCGCCGGCCGCCGCAAGCGAAAGGGTGCAGATCGTGCTGGCGGTGATCTGGCCGAGCATGGCGCCGCCGGGGTAGCCGCCGGCGCTGGCCGCCACCGTGACCTTGCGCGTCACCCGCGGGAAATCCCCGGCAATGAGGGTGGGAAGCGGCACCAGCGCCTGAGTGCTGTAAGATGCGTACATGGATTCCTCCGTGTGGGATCAGGGCGGGATCAGGGCTTGCGGCCCATGGCCGCCAGGATGGCGGCGGCGGCCTTGTCGCCGGGGGACCCGTCCCCGCCGCCGGTGCCGATGGCGGGCTGGGCGGCGGCGTCCATCAGCGCCAGCGATGCCCGCGACAGGCGGTCGCCCGCACGGGCCGGGGCCGGCGGGGCCGACGCCGCCACCGCGCCCAGAACAGCCTTGGCCGACAGGGTGGTGGTGGTCAGCAGGTGGCAGGCCAGCGGCAGGTTGCCGGCGGCGGCCCTGGCCGACAGGGTGGCGCCCCACCGCTTGCGCTCACGCGCAGCACCGGCCCGGAACGCCGACCGGTAGGCCGCCGGTTTCCCGGCCAGCGGGGCGCCGTCCTCGTCCTCTTCGTCCTGCTCGCCGTCGTCGGGGTTGGTGTCTTCGGCCTGTTCCCCGTCGGGCTTGTCCTCTTCGGCCTTCTCGTCTTCGGGTTTGGTGTCTTCGGCCTGTTCCTCGTCGGGTTTGGTGTCTTCGGCGCGGGCGCGGAACGACAGGTGGGCAAAGGGGTTCTTCATCGTGAAACCTCGGTTGGTGGAGAGGGAGTCACAGGGCCGCCAGCGCCGCAAAGGCGGCGGCGGGGGAGGCAACCACGTCGGCAAGGCCGAGACGGACAGCCTCGGCCGTGCCGCGCGGGCCGTCGTAACAGCGG
Source organism: uncultured Rhodospirillaceae bacterium (assembly GCA_937927415.1). Lineage (GTDB taxonomy): Bacteria > Pseudomonadota > Alphaproteobacteria > Azospirillales > Azospirillaceae > Azospirillum. The sequence continues at coordinate 265,802 of CALBDS010000001.1, read as the reverse complement.
GCTTCGGTGGCCAGCACCGCGGCCACGTCCAGGCCGCGGCCTCTGGCCACGGTCTCGGCGAACAGCAGGCGCAAATCCTCCACCTGCGCCTGCATGTCCGCGCGCACGTCGTCGGGCAGGGGGGCGTAGGGGTGGCCGTCAACCTTGTGGGCACCGGCGGCGACCAGCGTCATCGTGACGCCGGCCGTGTCCATCATGCGGCTGACGTCCATGTGGGCGGTGTAGACGCCAACGGAGCCGACGCCGCCGGTGCGCGGCACCGAAAGACCATCACACACCGCCCCCAGGGCGTAAGCCGCGGAATAGGCGGTTTCGGCGCAAATGCCGGCGACGGGCTTTTTCGCCGCCGCCTTGGCCGCGGTGATGCCGTCGCACAGGTCGAACAGACCTTCGCACAGCCCCCCGGGGCTGTTGATCGTCAGACAGACGGCCTTCACCTCGCTGTCGTCCAATGCCTCGACGACCTGGCAGGACAGGGCGTCGTACCCGGTGACCCACGGGTCGCCGATCCACGGGTATGCTGGCACCAGAAGCCCCGACACCGGGACAACCGCCACGCCGCTGACGACGGCATAGGGGCGGCGCCCGCTGCCGGCGAAGCTGCCGATGTGGGCCGCCCGCGGATCGGACGGGGCGGCACCGGACAGGTAGCGGGCCATGTGCGGGGCGCACAGGGCCTGCGCCGACGGTGCCAGCAGCACCGGGCGGAACAAGGTGGGCAAGCTCATGGGGGTGGTCAGTCCTGCGGTGGCGCCCGGTCGGGGGTGTCGGGGGCCGGGGTGAAGGCAACGTCGGGCAGGGTGATGTTGCGGTCGGCCAGGGCCTCGCGTTCGGTGGCGATCTGGTCCAACAACTCATCCAGGTCGCGGCCCTGCTCGAAGGCTTCGTCGCGCAGGGTGGACAGGCCGAGACGGACGCGCATGGCCGCCGCCTGGATTTCCTTCACCGGGTCCACCCACCCGCGGGCCGGGCCACGCCAGACCCCGCGCAGCCACGCCCGCCGGGCGGTGCGGCTTTCGACAAAGCCCGGCAGGTCGATGTAGCCGCGCCACACCGCTTCTTCCAGAATCAGTTCCAAGACCGGGCGGCACCAGCCGCCCGTCAGCAGCAGCCGCAGGAACAGGATGAAGCGCCAGCCTTCCAGCAAGCTGGCGCGGGCGCTGGAATAGTTGGTCTTGCTGAAATCGCGCATGAACGTCTCGTACGTCATGCCCAGTCCCACCGCCACGTGACGGGCCACGGACGTGACGAACCCGTCGAAACCGGCCGCCGGGCGTCCGGCGTTGTAGCCGGTCAGCCGCTCGCCAGGCAGCAGTCGGGGGATGAAGCCGCCGGGGCCGATGCCCAGGCTGACCGGGGGGCCGTTGCGCAAGCCCGTCAGGAATTGGGCCGCGTCAAGCTTGGCATCCTGGAACAGGGCTTCCAGCGTCTGACCTTCGAGCGGCGTTTCCAGAACCGCCGCGATGGCAGCCGAGGTGACCGCGGCCTGCAACTCGGCGCGGTGATAGCGGTTGCCCTGCTTCAGATGAACCATGACGGGGGCCAGCCAGGAAATGCCGCGGTGCTGGTCCGGCCGGCGGCGGTCGAAGACGTGCAGCACCTGCCGTCGGGCCACACCGTTGCCGGTCCAGGCTGGAACCCGTTCCCACGTCATCATGTCCGCTGCCGCGGCCCCGCCCAGCAGGATGTCACCCGGATGACCCTTGCGGAAGTGATAGGCCACCGGGGCGCCGAACCCGTCGATTTCAACGCCGTCGCGCAGGCGGTCGGTGGACAGTCCTTCCTGCGGGTTGGACAGCCGGTCGCTTTCCACCGCCTGCAATACGGTGGCGAAGCGGCTGCCGCGGGCGGCCTGCCGCTCCGGCAGCCACAGGGGCAGGGCCACGGCCTCCCCGCTGATCAGGGCGTTGCCCCCCGCCATGCGGGTCAGCACGCCGAAGGTCGATTGCCCGGTCACGTCGCACGACAGGGGATCGTCGGCCCATTCGCGCCATAGGTCTTCGATCCGGTTCGCGCAATCCTGGGCCTGACCGCGGGTCAGCCCCAGCACGCGGGCGGCGGGCATGCTCTGAAATTCCAGCCCGAATCCCAGGGCTTGATCCTTGAGGCTCTGGACGGCACCGGCGACCAGACCCTCATTGCGCTCCAGGTCGCGGGCACGGGCGACGATGGACGCGCGTTCGCCTTCCGCCTCGCCGTCCGGGGATCCCGAAAGAGGGGACCAGTCGCGCAACTCTGGGGCCGTGCCATGGGCGGCGATCCAGGCGCCGCCCATGGCCTGGGCCGGCGGGCGGGCCGGGGGATGAATAGCCCGCAACGGCGTCATTCCGTCGGCCGACAGCAGGGTGGGACGGTCAGATGACACGGAGGTACCCCCCGCCCGATGGCCGGCGCCGCCCCTCTGCCGTCGCGATTTCGCGTTTCAGAGATTCGATCGCCCGGCCCAGCCGGTCGAGGTCGGCGGGCGTATAGGCCACGGTTTCCCGGTCGGACCCCAATTGCTGGGGGGCCAGACCCAGCAAGAGTTCGTCATATCGTGCCTCGAACCGTGCGAGGCGGCTTTTCAGGGCGTCAAGGTCAGGGATCACAGGTAGCTCTCCCCTGTGTGGTGGCGGGACCATGCCGCCGGCACCGTGACGGCAGGGCGGGCGACGGGGGCCGCCGGCACCGCATCGGGGGCCGGCGGGACGGGATCACGGGACAGTGCGGCGGAAAACAGGTCCGGCCCCGACGTGCCGGGGGCGCCGTCGTATTTCAGCCGCAGCGCCTCCCACTGTTCATCGGAGCGGTGGACCACCCCGGCCCGGTGCGCCGCAGCCCAGGCGTACAGGTGCGTGTCCAGCATTTCCTGGGCGATGCCCGGCGTCGGCACCCACCGCCACGTGGCGGAACCGTCGCGGCGGCGAAAGGGTTTGCGCGTTTCGGATGTCAGTTGCTGGAAATAGTCGTCGCCAAGCCCCGCAACGAAGCGGACGTAGCCGAATTCCAGCGGATCCCCCTTTTTCAGCAGGGCGTAAAGGCTGGCCTTCATTCCCGAAACGCCCACCTGATACCAGCGGCGCTGTGCCCGGATGATCTTGCCATCGGCCCGGCGCTCGGTCTTGATCAGCGCCAGCGGCGGGGCCGTATCGACCTTTGCGCCCTTGACGACGATCACCTTGGCCGACTTGTGGCGCCTAGCCCATTCGTGGACATCGTCTTTCCACATCCCGCCGTCAATCGCGGTTTGGGTGGTGGGGCGGCGGTTGCCCCGCCAGTCCTGCCACGTGCGCTCCACCAGCTGGTCAAGCTCGGCCCAGGCCGATGCTGTCGAAATGTGGTGGTGGATGATGCCGCGGTCGATGACGATGCGGGTCAAGCTCGGCCCCCAGGCCACGGCCTGCCACTCCGCACGGTCGCCTTGGCAGTCGATCCCGATGGTCACGTCGTAATAGCCGGCGGGGACGATACCGCGGGGCAGCCCATCGGCCTCCGCGCGGTCGGACAGCGATTCCCATGGCGGAGCCTCGGTCGCCGTCTGGTAGGCCAGACCGACGTTGTCGTTCAGGAACACCTGTTCGGCTTCGGGCTTGCCCTTTGCCTTGAGCCAGGCGCGGGCGATGTTGGCCCAGTCCTCCAGCGGTGAATAAGCCGCCCACAGGTAGAAGGACACCACGTCGGCACCGGGGTTTTCAGCCACCCACCGGCCGGCAAGGGTCATGGCCGTACGGTGGTGCTGGTCGATCCTGCTGTTGCAGGACACGCACGTGAAATGGGCGTCTTCCGGGTGGGCCTCGTCCAGGCAGGCCAGCATGTTGTCCCATTCGAGCGGCTGTTCATGGCCGCAGGTGGGGCAGGGGACGTGATAACGCTCGCGCGTGCCCTGCTGCCACCCGGCCGTCACCCGGCAGCCGGGTTGCACCAGGGGCGTTCCGATCTTGAACACCTTGCCGCCGACGGCCAGGAAGGCTTTCGAGCGGCTGTCCGCCTGTCCCTCCGGGTCGCCGGCCCCGTTGTCGGCGGGCCATTTCGCAAGATCGTCGTGTACGGCGTAGGGGTACGATTCCATTGATAACTGTCCGGGGCTGTTGGCGCCGGCCAGTTGCAGATAACCGCGTCCGTCGCGCCGCGCCCAGTACATGGCGCTGTTGCCCTGGCGCGCGTTCTCCGGCTGCATGATCCTCGACAAGGTTTTCGAGGCCTTGACCATCGCCGTGAACTTGTTCCGCTTCCACTTCGTCGCGTTGCCGTCGCTGGGAAACACCAGGAACAACGGGCGGGGCGACAGGTCCAGGATGCCGCCGACGACGATCTGCGCCAGCACCGTGCCGCCAAGCTGCGCCGACTTCTTCAACACCACCACCGAGGCCGGGTGCTGGGGTGACAGAACCTCAAGGATTCTGGTGAAGAAGGGGAACTTGGCCGGGTCGTACGGGCCGGGGAACGGCGATTCCTCTCCGAAATGGATGTTGTGCCGTGCCCACGCCGTCAGGTCGAGCGGACGCGGCGGAACCAGACCGCCCATCAGCACACGGCGCGCCACGGCCCGGGGATCGGCCAGGAAAAAGGCGTTGGTCACGGGGCGCCGCCGCTTTCGTCCGCCGGGGCGGATGACAGGCGTCCGCACAGCGCGTCCCACCCCTGCCGCAGTGCCACCGCAAAGGCGCGACGATCGGCGCCGCCACGGCTGGCCAGGGTCAGACAGGCTTCGGCGGCGTCGGTGACCAGCCAGCTTTCCACCGCCCGGCGCAGGCTGGCCAGTTCGGCCGACCATGCGGCCTCGGCCTCCGCCGTGGCCATCCAGGCCCCGGACTTTTCCAGGGCTGCCGCCCGTTCCAGTTCGAGCGCCAGTTCTTCGCGTTCGGCCCGGATCTTCAGCCGGCGCCGCTGGTCGGCCTGCGATTCTTCGCCATCCGGCAGGGCCGGCAAGAGAGGGGCCGTCTGCGCCAACTGCTGCCCCAGGTCGAGCGTGTAGCCAAGCTGGGCCGCCGCGATCTCGGCATCGATCTGTGCGGCCCGACCCTCTCCGATCAGGGCCGGGCCATGCAGCTTGCCCGCTGCGATCCAGTGGGAGACAGCCCCCGCGGACCGGCCCACCATCTGGGCAAATTTTCCTTTACTCACAATCATCTAAAGGGACTAAAGCGACTTTAGCCTTTTCAAATCCCAACACACCGCCCAACCGCAGCCCCTCGAATTACCGCATATGGCTGGGGGGCCGGAAGGACCCGGCGGCGCGAAATTTTTTCGTAACATTGTTTCGTTAGTTCCGCGGCCGCCAATAGCCCTCGGCCAGGGCGTGAGACAGTTCGCGGGGGAGGGTTTCATTGACGATCCGACCGGCCACCCCGAAGAAGTCGAACCGCTGCCGGTAGGACGGTGCGGTCACGAACCGCACCACGGGGACGGCCCGCCCCGATCTGGCATCGGTCAGGTAGACGCCGGGCGGCAGGTTCCCGCCTTCTTTGCTGATGGCGAACCACTCGTGCCGCCGCCATTTGCCCCGCCGTTTCGCCGCCGGATCGAAGCTGCGGTTCATGGTAAAACCTGCGGCGTTGAACACCCGCAGGTAACTGAGCAGGGCGATCAACTGGCCGCGCTGCATGTTGCCGTAACGATCCAGCCGAGCACCGACGCCGGGCACCATCTGCATTCCCGCCGGAAGAAGGCCCGACTGGCGCAACAGCCGCTCGCTGCGCTTGTCTCGTCGTGCCCCTCCCAAGATCTGGGGGCCGAGGTAATGTTCGGCATCGGTGCTTTTATACGCCTTGTCCTTCAGCCAAACGATGGAGACCGGCCTGTCGCTGGTCGCCCTCGAATGATAGAGGCTGTTGAGCGTCCAGCGCGTGGGGCGGTCGAACACCCGCTCCATTTCCTCTCGCAACCCCTTCTTCACCGCCGCCCCGGTGCGGGACAAGGCGACGATGCCCGCGAACGTCGCCCTTTTGGCGAACGTGTTGAAATAACCCGCCAAGTCGCCCCTTGTGGACAGAGTGAGCATCAGGCCACCGCCGCCAAGAAGCACAACGGCCCACGAAGAGGCATTCCGCAAAGGGGCTTGGCGCAAGGGTTTTGGGGGGATCTGGGCATCCGTCGGGCAAAGAAAAGCCCGGACGGGGGATCCCGTCCGGGCGGACTTGTTCAATCTATCGAGCAGGATTGAACAATCCTTCCGGTGAAGTCAAGCCAAAGTGTAATGCAGGGCGCGGTAACGCCGGAGTTCCTGCACCACGATATCCGCGACACGGCGGGTCTGAACCCGCCAATCAGACGAAAGCCGGTAGGGCGCGGCCCCATCGACCAGCACCCGCCGCACCACATCCGGGCGGCAGATAGGCCCCGCCGCCGTCTGTAAAAACCTCTGCCGTGCAGGCAGCGACTGCCTGTCCCGAACGTACGCCTGCCACCGCCCTTCTTCAGCGGAGGTGACGACGCATCCGCCAAGCGCACCGCCCGCATTGATCGGACCACCATCCACCACCAGCCGCGACGGATCCACGGCCCGCAAGCCGAGGGCAGCACCACCCGATGACAACAGCGCGTGGGCACGCACGATATCATCCGCCGCCCAGAGTTCCCCCGCGCTCAATCGCCCCCGCGCCCGCTGGAACGCCAACCACCGGCTGCCGCCCGCCGCCTCTTCCGGCGGCACGGTCAGGACGGCCAGCCTCCGGGACACACCTTCTCCACCCTCCACCGCGGCCAGCGCCGCCGCCAGCCCGCCCACGGCAGCGACCCCGCCCTTCTGCGCCAGAGCCACACGCACCAGGGCTTCCAGCTTCACCACGACACTCTCCGGGAACATCGATCCCATAATCTTCGCCCTCCAAAACGCAATTGCCGGTCGGTAACGTATTCATCTCAAACAGTTTTTCATTTTTCATGGGAGCAATCACGGGAGCGGGAGCAATTACGGGGCAATCGCCATACGCACGCCCGCGCACAAGCGCACGCGCACAGGCACACACGCGGCGCCACCGCCCCGAAATCGCTCCCGTCGCTCCCATGCTCCCGCGCCCGGCGGAAACCGAGACGCAGCAAGGGGAAGAGATGGGCCGCGCCCCGCGCCCCAAAGAGATAGCCAACAAGGATTGCTCCCAGGTGACGCCGATCGCTCCCATCAGGCCAGCCCCTCCACATGGTTCGGCGGCAGCAGTTCCAGCCCGTCCCAAAAGTTGACGCTGGCCTTGATCGTCCGAAAACCACGATCCTTCAGCCGGCGGCTGAACCCGTTCTGCTTCAGAGGTTCGGCAGCATTCCGCGCACACCAATCCTCATACGCCTTGTACAGGTCCGTGGATGACACCCGCTTGCCCGCGCAGATATGCGTTTCCGCTTCCAAAAACTCTTTCAGCGGATCGCTGTCAGCCCGGTATTCCTCCACAGCTTCGACAACTTCATTGGGCGGTGCCAACCCCTGTTCATGCCAACTCTTCAAGCCGTCCAGCAGCCACCGCAGAATGCCGGCCTTTTCAGCCAACAGCTTTTCTTTCAACCTTGGATCGCGCTCATTTTCAGGAATAAAAACCTTGAACGGGATCAGGATGATCCGTCGCCAGATGCCGGGATCAAGCCCGCGGATCTCCGGCTTGTGGTTGGTGGACATCACCGGCAGGAAACGGGGCCGGAACTCGATGGGGTCGCGCTGCAACCCGCGCGTTTCCAGCGGTTCCCCGCCGGTGATCTCCTTCACCAACGCCTCATCCAGCTTTGCCCCCTTCTTCGGTTCCGACATCAGCACCAGTCGCCGGCCCGGCAGCTTGGCCAGCGACGGGCGCGGGCCGTCCGCCTTGACGTGCCCGTCATCAAGGAACACGCCAACGGGCACCGTGGCGGCATAGTCCCCGAACACCTCGCGCAGCACGTCCACCAGCGTGGATTTGCCGTTCTTGCCGGTGCCCCACAGCACGGCAAGGCACTGTTCATCCGTCACCCCCAGCAGCGCATAGCCGAACAACCGCTGCACGAACAGCCGCACCTCATCCCCCGGCAGGATACGCGCCAGGAAGGCTTCCCAGGCCGGGCACGCCGTACCCGGCTCATAGGCCACCGGCACCAGCCGGGTGATGCGGTCCCGTTTCCGGTGCCCGCGCAGCACCGGCGCCCACACTTGATCGGAACAGCCGTCAAAGCCGGGCACCTTCCTGTCCTCGACGGGACGAAGGTCCAGCGTCCCGTTATCCACCGTCAGCAACCACGGGTCGCTGTCCATTTCCCGGTATGGCTGGGACAGGTCGGGCAACGCCATTTCCAGCATTCCGCGAATCTGGGAACGGTTGCCGGATTTGATGATGTGCGCCTCAAACGCCTGCATCTGGCGTTCCCACCGCTTGATCCGTTCAAGCTTCAGCGCGTCCTTCACCACCCCTTCCGACGTCTCTTCCAGTTCATCGGGCGGCGGCGGCCCCAGGCTGCGCAGGGCCTTCAACTCCGCCCACATGGCGGCCTGTGTCCACTGTGCCCGTTCCACGGCCTTGGGGTCACCCAACTCCGCATTGTATCGCGCGCCGTCCCAATAGTGCCAGCCGATGCCCTCCACATGGATCAGGTCACCGCCGTGTCGCTCCACCAGACGGTGGGCATTGCCGGTGTCGTTCGGCTCGAACAGCGCCAGCGCCGCGTCATCGGGCGGCCCCGGCTCTCCGTCATCCTCCGGCGGTTCGCCGTGGCCGTTCCCATCATCACCACTGCCGGGTGCCACATCCACGGGTTGCGCTTCATCCAGCAGGCGGCGCACGGCGTCAAGGTGCTCATCCGCCACCAGCGCGCCGCCCGCCGGCATCACGTCATCCGGCATCATCCCCCCTTCGCCGGCTTCCGAAGGGGAGGGGTGCGGGGAGGGCCGCCGCAGGATCACCCGCGCGCATCCGCCCCGCCCTGCCATCCACTTGGGCGCCGGTCATTGGTCAGTCCCATGGGCCGCGGGCGCGGCGAAACGGTCGGTCTGGTTCCCCCACGCCCGCCACCCTGGCCAGCAAGTGCGGGCGAACAGTTCGGCCCCGGCAACATGGGGCACCATCAGGTCCAGCATCGCGTATTGCTGGTCGGGTTTGCGGCTGTGCTCCCGCCGTCCGGCGTCGAGAAACCACCCGTCCAGCGCCGCCGCGTCATCGCAGGTGTCGAGACAGCCCCGCACGCGGCGGATTTCCGGCCCATAGGCCGGGCGCCCGCGCACCCCCAGCAACACCGGCTCGGACGTGCCCCGCACCACATAGCCGGTGCCCATCACCGGCCCGCCGGCCAGGGTGCGCTTGTTCCATGGGAAGCCGGAGACGTAGCGGAATCCCCACGCCGCCATCACCTCAAGTCCCTGCGCCAGCATGGGCCACGTCGCCCACAGCCACAGCAGGCACCCTTCCGGGTCGGCAAGCTGCGCCACCGGCAAGTTTTTCAGCGTGCCCAGATCCAGGCAGGTGTAATGCGCCTTGGGATTGCGTTCCTCTCCCTTCGCGCTGTAATTGTCAAATGCCCACGGCGGGTCCGCGATGATGCGCCCAAAAGCGCGGGGGGGCAGGTCACCGAACGGCCACGCCGCGGGCACCCATTCCGCCCGGCCTGCCGGTTTCCCGGCGGGGGGCAGGTCGAAGAGGGTTCCGGTCATCATTGCAGGGTGGTCTTGGTGCCGGGTGCCGCCGGCACATCCACGTCATCGGTCAGCATCCGCAAGCCGATGAAATAATTCACGCTGGCTTTCAACGTGCGGAATCCGCGCGATGTCATCACCCGGCCAAAGGCGTTCCGGGTCAGCGGCACCGCCTCACGCTTCAGACACCAATCCTGATAGGCGCTCCACAAGGCCAGCGACGACACCCGGTATCCCTGGCTATACTCGGTACAGGTGGCCAAGAAAGCGGCCACGGTGTCGATGGGCGTATCCATCGCCGCCGTATCCATGGTGGCTCCTGTGGCGGCATCCGCCGCCGCATCGGGAAACGGCATGGACAGATGCCGCCACAGGGCTTGCGCGAACGCCCGTCCAAACGTCAGCCGCGCTTCCCGCAACAGCGCCAGATGATGCTGTTCCATTTCGCTGCCAGAAACCGGCGGCGGCTCGGCCCCCGGCGCGGCATAGGCGCCGGTTTTGCGGATGCTGGGCAGCACTTCCGCCGTCACCCACTTCTTGAACCGCTTCGCCGCCGGCTTCCGGCTGGTCAAGATCAGGGAGTAGAGACCACTCTCGTTGATGATGGTGAAGGACTGCGCGCCCTGACCGGCCTGACCCTCATTATTAGTGAGGGTCGCCCTTTCATCATCATCCAGACGGGTGGCGGCTTGGGACGGGTTTCCAATCTCCAACACCCGGCACACGTCGGCCAGGACGAACCACGGTTCGCCGTCGCGAATCACGCCACGGACAAGGTGGGCATCTTCGAACAGGAAGGGGATAAGAGTGCTCATCGGATCATCCTCATCAGCAATGGGGGATCGGTTCCCGCGCTCATTGAAGGGTGGTCTTGGTGCCGGGAGCCGCCGGCACATCCGCGTCATCGGTCAGTATCCGCAGGCCGGTGTAGTGCATGACGCTGGCCTTGATGGTTCGGAAGCCGGCGGCGGTCATGGCGCGGCCAAAGGCGTTGCGGGACAGGGCGGTGATGCCGAGGTCGGCGCACCAGCCCTGATACGCCGCCCACAGGGCGAGCGATGACACCCGGAGGCCGTGGCCGCGTTCGGTGCGGTCGGACAGGAAGTGTTCCAGATCGGCGGCGGGGTCGCCCCGGTTGATGGCGTCGTCGCATTCGGCGGCGGCCGCCATCTCTTCGGCGGGTTCGATCAGACCGCGCCCGGCGGCGTGGCGCCACAGGCTGCGGGCGGCGTGCCGCCCGTAGATGCGGTAGGCCAGCGCGATCTTGTCCAACAACAGGCGTTGGGTCCGTTCGGGCAGATCCCCCGGGCCGTCCGATGCGGGCGCGGGGTCCACGGCGCTGCCGGCCACCGCCCGACCGTAGAAGTGATCGAACAGCACCCGGTAGCATTCCCGCTGATAGGTGATGATCCGGTCGCGCAGTTCAGGCTTCACCCGGCGGGTGTCGATCCCGAACAGCCAGCCGTTCAGGAGGTCGAAGCGGAGGAGTGTGGTTTGCTGGGTGCCGCCCGCCGAAGGTATCATCATCATGATGACACCTTCGGCCAAGACGGGATCACGCTTGATCCGCGCAAGCTGCATCCGCCACGCCAGCCCCAGCCGTTCGGCAATGGCCTTGATGGCGACGAAGATGACGTTATCGGTCTGGGCGGCGAACAGGGTGTCGCCGTGGAAGGGGACGGAGGTGATGGAGTATTCGGTCATGGCTGCACCTGCTGCGTATGGCTGTTGTCGGACAGGCGGGAAAGGACGGGGGTTCCGCTTCGCTCGATGGTGGCGATCAGGGTGCGACCAAGGCGATAGCTCGGATCAGTGCGGTAGGGGCCGAGGTCCGGCAACTGGCCGGCGAAAAGGGCGTCCTGCTCGTGTCCTTCGGTCTGGTTCCAGAACAGGTAACGCAACTGGACGGCCAGCCCTTCGGCGGTGCGGGCGGGGGTGTCGGCAAGGGTGTCCTGGGCGGCGGAGAACTGCGCATCCCACAGGCGCTCTTCCTCTTGGCTCAGGGTGCCGCACTCGTTCAGCACCGTACACGCCTGACGGAAACAATCCCAGGCGGCCAGGATAAGCGCATCGGGATGAAGCTGGGCGTCCGCGGTCGCGGTCAGGGGCACCGTGGCTGTGAAGGCCAACAGCGCACGACGGGTGATGGGTGTGCTATGATTTTCAACAGCTTTGGGCATGGGGCTGTCCGTGCTTGAGGTTAGGCCCGGCGGTGGTGTTCCCGCACCTCGCTGGGCCGTTTTGGTGCGTTGGTGATTTGCACCGTAGCACCATTTTTCACCCCTCTTCAACGCCATTTTGCACCATTGCACCATCGGTGCTTCTCTGGTATGAAGAAGCATGAGCGACGAAGCAGACCCCATCACCAGGAAGACCGTTTCCCTGCCGTCCAGCACATGGCGGCGGATTGAGGACTTCCAGTTTGAGAACCGCATCAAGAAGGACGCGGTAGCCATTCGGCATCTGATCGAACTCGGCCTGGAGAAGGCCGCCGAGCAGAGGGAAAAGGCGAAATGAGCGTCGTCGCTTTCGATACCCACAAGTTCGTCAAACGGCTGCAACAGCGCGCGGCGGGTGATGGGTGTGCTATGGTTTCCAATAGCTTCGGGCATGGGTCTATCCGTACCTGAGGTTAGGCCCGGTGTTGGTGTTGGCGCACCACACTGGGCCGATTGTGCATTTTGCCCAGTTTGCACAAGTATGACCCCCCTGATGGGGGCGTCAACCAACTTGTGCAAACTGGGCAAGTTTGGTACGGTGGTCGTCATGAGCGACGAACCCAAAGACATCAGATTGCCCCTCATGGTCACGCGGTCGGAAGCCGCGGCCATTGATGATTTCCGCTTCGGCCAACGATTGCCGAGCCGAGCGGAAGCTATCCGCCGCCTGATCGAACTTGGCCTGGAGAAGGCCGCCGAGCAGAGGGAGAAGGCGAAATGAGCGTCGTCGCTTTCGATACCCACAAGTTCGTCAAACGGCTGCAAGAGGCCGGTTTCAGCGAATCCCAAGCGGAAGCGGTGACTCAGGCGGTACAAGAGGCCGCCAGCATCGACCTGACATCGCTGGCAACCAAGCAGGATGTATCCTCCGGCATCCGCGAAGCGGAATTGCGGCTGGAAGCCAAGATCGAAGCCGCCAAGGCCGATTTGACCAAGTCCATCGTTGGGCTGCTGCTGGCGGCGGTCACGGTCAATTCCGCCGTCGTGCTGGGGGCGATGTTCGGATTGGCCAAGTTGCTCGGGCACTGACCGCCACACCGCCGCCCGCGGCGTGGCGGTCAGGTAGGCAATCGCCAGGGTGCGGGCGGCCACCTCGTCCATGGGTCACGCCGCCTTCCGGGCGGCGCCCACGGGCATCACGGCGAACCGCACCGTGACCCGCCCGCCCCGTGACAGAGCCGTTGCGATGCCGTGCTGCCGGTCCGGTTTGATCGGGCTGCCGGCCACCACCACCACGTCGCGCACCGCGTCGGGCAGCGACAGCCGCGTCAGGCACGCTGGGGGGCCGGCAATCCAGACCGGCAGGAGAGGGGCGGCGGCGCGGGACAGCAGCGCCACCGCCGGCCCGGTGGCCAGCACCAGCCGCCCCCCGGTCAGCCGCCCGAGCCGGGCCGCCGCACCCTCCCACGCCCCCAGCAACTGGCGGGGCGGTAAAATTTCCCCGGTTTCGGGGTGGACAATGGTGCCGTCGCGCCCATCCTCGGTCACATAGGTGACCAGCACCCCCCGCACCTCCGGCTTGCCATCGGGGCGCAGCATCGCCAGCCCGGTCAGCAGGGCCGGGTAGCGCCCGATGTGTTGCGGTTCCCTGCCGCGCCCGTCCCGCTCCCACCACAGGTAATCGACCTGCGCGTACCCCATCCACGCTCCGGCGCGGGTCGGGTCAACGCCCTTGGCCAGCAGCCACCGGGCCGCGGGCGTGTCCGCCAGATCCTGGCGCAGCGCCCACACCGCCCGGCCCGCCGCCACCCGCGCCGCCAGATCCTGCGGCACCGCGGGCGCCGTCCGGCGGGGAGCAACAGCGTGCCGTCCCTGGCGCCGCGCTCCGCCGGACGGCACCGCCTCACGCTCCGGCACTGCCCGCGGCGATGCCTTGCCGGCGTCCACCCCGGATGCGATGATCCGCTCCAGATGCTCCGGCTTCCACGGCCCCCGCCGCCCGTCGATGGTCCAGCCCAAGGCCGCGGCCAGCAGGTGCTGGCGCACCGTCTCATCCGACAGCGCCCCCGATCCCACCAACTGCCCCAGCCGAAAGGCACCGGTGTTGAGCGCATCGTTCTGCCCGCCCGGCAGGGCCTGCCGGACCCGCCGCACCTCATCATCGAGAGCGACACGGGCATAATGGGACAGCCGCTCCGGCTTCGCCGGCTTCGGCGCCGCCGCCCTGGCCGCCCCGCCCCCCAGCCCGAGCCGCTTGGCCAGCCACGCCGGCACATCGTCCCGGCCCGCCAGCGCCTCTTTCAGCCATGCGATATCATCCGGCTCTCGCCGGAGCATCCGCACCATCCATTCCGGCGTCTTGGCCAGCGCCGCCCCATCATCCCGCCAGCGGTAGCGCGGGCCGTGCGGGTGGTCGGGGTGCAGCGACGGCGGCAGCATCACATACCCGCCGTCCCCGCGGGTGTCCAACCCCGGCCCGAACGTGGTTTCGACACTGTTCTTCACGCTGAAACCAGGATGGGCGAAGACGAACTGCGCGCCACCCGTGGGCGTGTCCTGCACCAGCGTGGCCGGCAAGGGGCCGAACAGCCGCTCCAGATCGGCCAGGGTTTCCCATCCCGGCTTCCCGTCCTTCACGTCCACATCCAGCACCCACACGCCGGACTCTTCGCCGCAGGCGAGTGCCGGATTGGCCGTGGGCCATTTGGCCCAGAACTGCCGGATCCAATAGGGGGACTTCTTCGCCTCCTTCACCCCGTGTTCGAAAAACCCGTCTGCCTTGCACGGCTGTTTCGACCGTTCGCGGCAGGGGAACACCGCCCACCCGCGGGCGGCATAGGCGCACGCCGCCTCGTACAGTTCGGGGCCGGGCGTTTCGCTGTTGGCTTGATCGGTCATGCCGCCACCGCCCCCGGCGCCGGCCGGTACAAAGCGTGGTGTGTCCGCAGCCGTTCCAGCATCCGCCGGGCCATTTTGGTGGCGGACTGCTCCACATCGCCCAGCAGAGCCACGCATTCGGGGCTGCGCTCGATGGCCGCCGCCAGGGCCTCATAACCCTGACGGAACGGACCGTCGCCGATGGTGAGGATTTCTTCTTCCGCCAGGGTCTGGAGCAGCTTCACGGCACCGAAATAGACACCGGCCAGGGTGTTTTCCTCGAACGGCCCCAGGATGTCTTTTTCCACCCGCTCCGCGCGGCGGACGAGTTTTTTGGCCCGGTCGCCGGACACGCCGGTCACGGCCGCCCGCACCTCTTCCAGAAAGCACGCCAGCACGCCGTTCAGGGCGTTCGCCGCCTCTTTGCGGCCAGCCTGGATATCGTAATCCTGAAACCCTTCGGTGATGCGGATCAGCAGGATGGACGGCAGAATCAATTCCACCCGATCCCGGTCGTTCAGAAATTTGCCCGCCATGACTCAGCCCTCCACCCGCTCGCCACGGCGAAGGCGCAGGGCGATGCCGGCCACACCCAACGCGCACCCGCGCGTGGCATCGCTCATCGGCGATTCCGGCTTCCACTGCTTTGCATCCCACGGCCAGGAATCGGCGGACGGGCAGCCCGGCGGGAATTTGTCGCGCTGCCGATAGCCGGCGTGAATCAGGTACTCGCCACCGGCCGTCTCCAGTTCGCCGACCGGACAGGCGGCGTCGTCATGGGCGGGCGTGAACCCTTTCACCGTGCGCTGGCGGGCAACCTCCGATGCCACCAGCGACAGGGCGGAAACATCCTCGAAGGTCAGCCCATCGGGCAGCACCAGCATCGGGCGTTTGGGCGGCGGCGGCAAACCGGGCCGGGCGCACAGTTCCAGGCCGTCCACCCATGTGGTGCCATCGGCGTGATGGCGGCACGGATAGCCGGCGCGGGCCAGCCGGCGGGCGAAGCCCTTGCGGCGCACCGGGTGCAGACGCTTCCCGGCGCAGAACACGGCATAGGCGCGGTACAGATCGCGGACACGAACGGAGGCATCGCGTCCCTCGCAGGCATTGCGCAGGAACGCGGTCAACGTGGCAGACATGGGATCAATCCTCCAGGGCTTGGGCCACTCGGGCAGCGTGGGTCGCAGCGTGGGCCGGGCGGTCATGGCCCGGCGGAACCGGCGCACAAGGACGGCGCCCGACAGGCGGGCCGCCGCAGAAAGGGGCGTTGAAAACGGTCAGCGCGGCGGCCAGCGCGCGGGAATCCATGTCGCCGGCCAGCCATGCCGCCGCGATCCGGGCCAGACCGCGCGCGGCACTGGGCACGTCGGGCACCGCCGCGATGGCGGCCCGCAGGGCTTCGATGTCGGCATCCTGCGCCGTGCCGATCAGCACCCGGCCACAGGCCAGCGACAGGGCAATACCGGGATCGAAGGGGTGGGGGGTGCCGGCGGTCATGGCTACACCCCTTCGACGGCGCGGGGGCGGGCCGGCACGGCGGCGGTCACATCGCGTTCGAAGGCGTCGATTTGCCCGCGCAGTTCGGCCAGTTCGCGCAGTACCTCGCGCGCCTCATCCGCGGTGATCCGCCGCCCACCGTCTCCGCCGGAGCAGCAGGCGCGGCGCACGGCGGCGGCCACGTCGCCCAATTCCACCATCACATCCGACAGACGCGCCAGCGGATCACCGGGCGACAGGGCGGCATCGGCGGTGCGGCGCAACTCGGTGCGGTAGGCGGTCAGGATCGGCGGAGCCTCCCCCCGCTGAACCATCCCACGGTCCAGGCGCAGGGCCTGGATCAGCGGGATGCGGTGGGCGTCGTCGTCGGGGTCCGACCACATGCGCACGAGGCGGGCCGACTTTCCGGTGATTTCCTCCACGCGCGAATCCCCCAGCGTGGCGTGGACGAGAAAGACCGCGTCTTCCAGCGACAGCGGTTCGCGGCGCTTCGTCATTGTCCGGCTCTCTCTTCATGATGGAACATGACGCGCGCTGTTCGCGTCGTCATAGTGCGGCATGCCCAAAGCCCCCCGGCCGCACCACCGCCCCCCGCCGCCGTCCCGCCAGCCCGACGTGGGCCGGCGGACGCGCGGCGCTGCGGCCGGCGGCGGGCATTCACGCCCCCTCGCACGTCAGATCGACGGTGAAGCTGGCCGGAACGACCCTTTCCAGCCGTTGGACGGTCGCCCAGGTCGGGCGCCACGTCGGCTTTCTGATATGGCGGATTGCCCCTTCCGACACAGCGGCAAGGGCGGCGAGTCCCGCCACGGACAGGCGTTCACGCTCCATCCAGGCGAGGATGCGGAATTGCACCGCATCGGTGGTGTTGGGGGTAACCATCACGGAGAAAACTACAGCATAATTATGCTGTCGTCAACACGACCTCAGCCCACCTCTGGCGTGATCAGCAGCATGACTATGCAGGCGCATAATTCTGCGGTACATGCATAATGCGCCCCATGACATACGACGACGACGGCATGGGGCACTACCGCAACGCTCTCATCAAAGTATGCGATGAGTTGATTGCGGCTGGCCGGGTGACCAGCATGTACGACTGGTCAAAGAAGGCGACGGTCAAATCCGACGCCACCATTCGGAATTTCATGAATGGCCGCTCGCGAAGTCTTTCCATCGAGACGTACGCTTTGCTTGCGGCCTTTGCCGAACGCCCCATTGCCGATCTGTTGGGCGAAGAGGTTCCCCGGTCCGAAAAGGAACGCCTCATTCTTCAGGGCTACCGCGCGGCTCCCGACAGCGGGAAGGCGGTGCTGGAAGCTCAGGCCAAGCGGGAACTGGACGGCCGATAACGACCGCCCCGGCGGATTCAAGCATCCGGTCCACCTGCGCATCCGTCAGACGGGACAGCGCGGCGAGGAAGCGCGCTTCATCAGCGGTCAATGGCGGCATGGCGGTGACCAACAAAAAGGAATCGGCATCTGGGCGCCCCTGCGTCTATCCTGCCGCGACCGTCCGGCGGTGCGGGTCGGAGATGAGTTCAGCCGGAAACTTTCCGGGTTCCCGGTTTCTCTGGTGGCGGCTTGTCCAGAGCCGCCGCAGCGAAAAGGCGCCCAAACGCCTCGGTAGCCTCCGCCCGGCGGCGGAGGGATCAGCCCCGCCTTACGCCACGGGCTGGACCGGCGGTCGGAAGCAATCGGCCCCGGCCATCACGGAGTCCGTCACCGGCTGAAGCGGCGGGCGGAAGCACTCGGCACCGGCCAGCGGCGGTCGGAAGCACTCCGCCCCGGCCATCGGCAGAACCGCCAGCGGGTCCGCCGGCATGTCCGCACCATAGGACACCAGCTCCCGCGTCCGGTCATAGGCGGCCAGCCATTCCGGGGTGCCATAGACGCCGGGCGTGTGGTCCAGAATGGTGCCGAACACCGCCAGGCAGTCCCGCAGGTACAGCGCCGGGCGGTTCATGTGGGCGTGCCACGCGCGGTCCACCAGCTTGCTCGGCACCAGCGTGGCGCCGGGGTGGGCGGCACCGGCAATGAGAAATTCCCGATAATACCGGATCGCCCGTTCGGCCTCGCTCCGATCCATCCCATCGCGCACCAGATCGTCGGTGATCGCGGTGAAATCCAGCGCGCGAATCAGCGGCGCCTTATCGTCAGTCATGGTCATGCTGTTTCCCTTGGTCATCTGCCGCGCGACCGGGCGGCCCCGGTGATCGACGCCAGCACCGCCACCCAACGGGACAGGGCAAGCTGCCCGCCGATCAGGATGTCGTGCCGGTTCAGCTTCCGGAAAATGCTCTGCAATTGCTCGCGTCCGGTGCCCGCCGATTTCCCCAATGTCTTCGATGCTTCCTCGTTGGTCCGACCCGCGCCGATTTCCAGCGCCAGCGCCGCTTCCGCCGCCGTCAAGCCGTACTGGTCGCGCAGCAGGCGCGCGACCGCCAGGTCATCCAGGCGCGGCGACGAGATGGCGACGATGGCCGCCACTCCCGGCGCCTCGGCCCCTTGCGTCACCGACACCATATGCTCTTCGCCGGCCCGCGTGCCCTTGATCCGCAGCAGCACCCGGCCTTCGGCCACCCGCCCCATGGCGGCGTCGGCCAGCGCACGCGCGAACACCGCGGTCATGCCCGCGTCGGTGGTGTGCAGCCGGCCATCGGCCAGGATGAAGCCATCGGCCCGGCTGAACAGCGCCTGGGCCGCCGCGTTGGAATGCATCACCCGCCCATCCGGTGCGACGACGGCGACCCCCAGAGCCACGGAATCGAGCGCGTTGGCGCAGCGTTCGGCCTCTTCCCGCCGGCGGATCGCCTCGATCACCCCCGTGACCGGCGTGTCCCGCAGGAAGTAATGATCCAGCCCGGCGCGCTCCGGCTCGACGCGGAACTGCGCACTCCACCCCGATTCAAGACGAATGTGCGAACAGACCAAGCGGCGCGGGTGGGTCCGGGTGAACTCCAGCCGCGCCCGTTTCCGCCGCTCCCGCGCGTAAAAGAGCTGAGTTTCGGGATCGTGGGAGGTGCTTTCCTCCAGCCCGGTTCCACACTCCCAACTCCGCCGCAGCAGGGTTTCGAAGCTCAGGGGGTGGGAGAAGTCGCAGAACGCATAGACCTGCCGCATCCCTGTGCTGGCGTAGCGGCATTGGTCGCGCTCGTCGAACACGACCAACGCCGCATCCAGGCGCGCGGCCAGCACCGCCAGGTCGGCGAAGGGGGAGGGGATGTCCGACGGCAACGGCTGCATGGTGAAAGATTGTTACTGCTCTCGTGATTGGCGAAAGCAAGCGTAACAGCACATTCTTACGGACGCACCCCGCACATGATGGGTGCGGGAATAAGCGCATCCGCCCAGCCGGAAAGACATGCGATGGCAGGACAACGCATGATTTCAGTATCTTTGAAGATAAGAATCAGAGTGCCGCCGCAGGCAGCGCGGTTGCGAATCGGTCCGATTACAAACGGATGCCGGGAGGTTCCACCCACACGGCGACCAGTTTCACCCCTGTTGAACCACCAGGGCGAGCCGAAAGCATCGCTTGGTTTTTTTGAGCGAATGCGGTTGGGATCAGTGCCCGAGCAGCTTGGCCAATCCGAACATCGCCCCCAGGACAACGGCGGAATTGACCGTGACTGCCGCCAGCAGCAGCCCAACGATGGACTTGGTCAAATCGGCCTTGGCGGCTTCGATCTTGGCTTCCAGCCGCAATTCCGCTTCGCGGATGCCGGAGGATACATCCTGCTTGGTTGCCAGCGATGTCAGGTCGATGCTGGCGGCCTCTTGTACCGCCTGAGTCACCGCTTCCGCTTGGGATTCGCTGAAACCGGCCTCTTGCAGCCGTTTGACGAACTTGTGGGTATCGAAAGCGACGACGCTCATTTCGCCTTCTCCCTCTGCTCGGCGGCCTTCTCCAGGCCGAGTTCGATCAGGCGGCGGATGGCATCAGCCTCCACGCGAATGCGGTTTTCGTACATCCAATCGTCCACCGTCTTCCATTCGGAGGGGGAGAACGACACGACTTTGCGGACGGTTCGGGGTTCGTTGCTCATGCCCCCAATATGGAGAGAAAGGCGCATCATGTCAATTGATGCAGTTTCCCTCTTGCATCAGATGCAATGATGCAGTATGCAATGTGCATCATAACAAGACGGCCCGACGAGGTGCTGGAACACCACCGCCGGGCCTAACCTCAAGCACGGATGCCCACCATGCTCAAAGCTGATGGAAACCATAGCACACCCATCACTCGCCGCGCGCTGTTGGCCTTCGCGTCCACAGTGCCGCTGACCGCAACCACGGATGCGCATCTTCATCCCGATGCGGCTATCCTGGCCGCCTGGGATCGCTTCCGCGAAGCGTGCGCGGCCCTGAACGAGTGCGACACCCTGAGCCAAGAGGAAGAGCGCCTGTGGGATGCGCAGTTCTCCGCCGCCCAGGACACTCTTGCCGACACCCCCGCCCGCACCGCCGAAGGGCTGGCCGTTCAGTTGCGCTACCTGTTCTGGAACCACACCGAGGGGCACGAGCAAGAGAAGATTTTCGCCGGCCATTTGCCGGACCTTGGTCCCTACGGCAACGATCTGGGCTATCGTCTCGGTCGCACCCTGATCGCCACCGTCGAGCGGAACGGAACCGCCCTCCTTTCCCGCCTGTCCGACAACGGCCACACGCGGCAGGCGCAGCCATGACCGAACACCCCGTCACCTCCGTCCCCTTCCACGGCGACACCCTGTTCGCCGTCCAGGCCGATAACGTCATCTTCGTCGCCATCAAGGCCATCGCCGTCCGGTTGGGGCTGGCGTGGCATGGGCAGTTTGAGCGGATCAAGCGTGACCCCGTATTGGTCGAGGGTATTCGTGTCATGCGAATACCCTCCGCAAGCGGCGACCAAGAAACCACGCTCCTCCGCTTCGACCTCCTGAACGGCTGGCTGTTCGGGATCGACACCCGCCGGGTGAAGCCTGAACTGCGCGACCGGATCATCACCTATCAGCGGGAATGCTACCGCGTGCTGTTCGATCACTTCTACGGTCGGGCGGTGGCCGGCGGCGCCGTGGACCCCGCACCCGCATCGGACGGTCCGGCGGACGCACCCCGGTGCGACGGCTTCGCCCCGCCGGCGGATCTGCCCGAACGGACCCAACGCTTGTGGCTGGACAAGATCGCGCTGGCCTACCGCATTTATGGTCGGCACGCCGCCCGCAGCCTGTGGCGCCACGCCGCCGGGCGTGGCCTGATCGAACCCGCCGAAGAGATGGCCGCCGCCGCCGAATGCGACGACGCCATCAACCGGGGCGACCCCGCCGCCGATCTGGAACACTTCCTGTCCGACCGCACCGAACGCGGCCACGGCCTCCGGGTGTCATCGCTCGCCCTGTGGGCGGCGTATCAGGGCTGGTGCGCCGACCTCGGCATCACCGCCCTGTCCCGCAACGCCTTTGGCCGCGCCATGACCGCCGCCGGCTTCCGAACCATCAAGGTCAGCGTTATGCACTACACCGGCCTACGCCTGAAACCCACCCCCACCCTGGCCCCCACGCGACAGGTGCCGCCATGAGCGCCATCGTCCCCTTCACCTTCGAAGACACCACTATCCGCACCCTGACCAGGGCGGACGAACCGTGGTTCGTGCTGGCGGACGTGTGCCGGGTGCTGAAACTGGAGAATCCGACCTGTAGTGCTGCACGGCTGATGATGATGAAAAGGGTCTTCACAGTGTGAAGACTCCCGTTCAACCAAGCGGTTGATCTTTCCCACTTTGAAGCCATCAAAATCAAAAATGCGACAATCCACTGCTGGCCAGCGGCTATAGAACTGCTATGCTTCTTTAGCCTGCAACCATCCCGCAAGAGCAGGTTTCCGGCCAGCGGGGACTCAGGGTGAACACTGTACATGATTACGACGAAAGTTCCGAACAATTGGCGGGGTCTTCAAGACGAAGTTGCCCAAATTCTGAAGGAGTGTGGCTTCAAGGTTGAGGTTGAGAAGGTCGTCGAAGGAGTACGCGGCACCGTCGAGATCGACGTGTACGCCGAGGAATACATCCAGGGTCGGAAGTACGCGATTGTATGCGAGTGCAAGAACTGGCAAAGTCGCGTTCCTCAGAATGTCATTCATGGCTTCCGCACAATCCTAGGAGATCTTGGGGCCAACATCGGCTATATCATCTCGACCAGTGGGTTCCAGTCTGGGGCATTCAGCGCCGCCGAACTGACCAACGTGCAGCTTGTCGATTGGCCTCAGTTCCAGAATGCCTTCGAGAAAAGCTGGTACGACAGTTTCTTGGTTCCCCAGATCACTGAGCGTCTGGACCCCTTATTCACGTATACAGAACCACTGTTTCCCCATTGGTTTAATGACCTGACTGAAGAGGATCACCGACAGTTCTTGACTCTCAAGCGGCAGTACGACGATTTTGGGTATTTGATGATGCGGTTCTCCATCTATTACCGTCAATTCTTGGAAGCCGAGAAGATCGACCTGCCGCTATCCTTAAGGATTGTAGAAAAAGAAAAGTTTGGTAAATCTATTCCGCAGCACATCCTGGATCATACCGGGTACAGGGAGTTTCTAGAGGATGCACTGGCGTTCGGTCAAAAAGGCATCGCGAAATTCAGAGCCATTCGCGACCGGTATGTGCCCGGTACTAAGATAGACCAGGGCGAGTAAACGACCAGTCTTTTATTTGGTCTCTCTACTGAAGACGTGATCAGTAGAGAGCGTGGCAGTCACGCTGAAAATAGTGAAACCAATCTAATAGGGACTGACTGTAAGCGCTAAGCTTTTCTTAGACCGTCAGGGCATATGCGGGTGACATAGAACGCCGCAGCAACCACCAGGGCCGAACCGAAAGCCGCATGTCCGGTCGGCACCTCGCCGAACAGCAGATAGCCGGCGGCCAGCGCCAGCGGAATGTCCACCAGGGTAACCGGCATCAGCACAGCCGGCGATGCGTGCTTGTACCCCCGCACCGTGGACCATTGGGCCAGCGCCGACAGCAAACCGATTCCGACAAGCCACGGCAGATCGGCGGGTGGCGGTGTCACCGCCACCGCCGACGCCGGCACCGCCACCACCGCACTGATCAGGACCGCCGACACCGCCACCACCACCGACGCGGGGTTCGTCCGCGCCAGCCGCCGCATACAGATCTGCGATCCTGCCCCGGCGAAGGCCGCGACGATCAGTGCCAGCGCTCCCCAATTCCCGTGCGGCGTGCTGATGGCCAGCAGGCGCGGCCACAGCGCCACCAGCGCCCCGGCGATGCCGATGCCCGCCGCCAGCCACACCCGCCGGTCGGCCCCTTCGCCCAGGATCACCTTTTGCATGGGGATCACCAGCACCACGCGCACATACATCACCCCCGCGACCAGCGCGACGGGCAACGTGCTGTAGGCATGGACCAGCGCCACCAGCGACACCGCCCCGACCCCGGCCCGGAGCAGGTGCCAATGGGGGTCGCGAAGCTGGCGCAGATGCCGGAACGCCCGCCACGCCACCAGCACCAGGATCATGCCGCCCGCCGCCCGGAACAGCGCCATTTCCAGCGGCGGCAACGTGGCCGAGAGGTGGCGAATCAGGATGTTCGCGACCATGAACGACACCGCGGACGCCAGGGTCCACAACGCTCCGGTGATGATATCGCGCGATGTCGGCATGCTTCGGGTGGCTTGGATGACGGCGATACGCCGCATCATCCCCATCCTGCGGGCCAGGACAACCCCTTTGGATCGGATGGAGGGCACTAAAGCAGCATAATTATGCGTTGACAATACAGCATAATTATGCTGCATTAACCTCTGTTCGGGCTAGTCCGAACGTTCCTCCCATCTTCCCGTCGGGCGAAGATCGCCCGACGGGTCTTTTCGAGGGGCCGCGGGCGATGCAGCATGCCAAGTCCAAAACACCACATCCCATCGCCCGCGCATCAACGCGGCGGAGGTGTCTGGTCGCGGCACTCAGCCACCGCGTCATAGTGGATGTGCGGCACTCCAACGAGGCTGTCAGCCCGCTGGAGGTCGAGCAGCCGCAGCGTCACCGCCCCGCCACAGACCGCCTCGAAGGCGTTTACGACGTCTGCGCGTGCCTTGGACTCATCCGTCGTGAACTGGACGTATCCCGTCATCCCGAATCCGCGCTTGCCGTCCGGCAGCAACATCGGAATGGGCTGGTCGTACAAGCCTGGGGCACACGCAGCGACTAATAAAAGGCTGAGAAGCTTCCACATCTTTCCCTCTCCGGCTGCGGAAACTCTACGCGGCATGTCTCTGTACGGGAAGAATGAACTCGATGAAGGCCCCCTGCCAGCCGGCGGTGGTGGCCACACACCTTCAACCCCAACACCGGCCGCCGCGAATGGCGGAAGTGAGAACGCATGTCGAAACAGCAGGATCTGCATCGGACGGGCTTGACCGCCGTCGCCGACCTTGAACGCATCATTGACCGGCTGAAGGACGCCGGCCCGTGTCCGCTGGACGGGCGGAACGCCCTGCTGAACCTGCGGCAGCATGTTGAGGGCTTGCTCAACCGTTTCCCCGCTGACCCACGGAGGCATTGAGATGATCGTCATCGGCCACTGCACCGCCTGCGGCGAATTCACCCGGATCGACCACCACACCGGCCTGTGTGAGTGGTGCGCGGAGGAGGTGGAGCACACCGCCGATCCGCTGTGGGAAGACGACAGCCATTTCTACGACGGTCACCCGGCCCGGAGGGCGGAACATGCCCCGTGAAGCCTTCGTGGACAAGCGGTTCACCGCCAGGAACGCGGCGGTGATCGATCAGGCGAACGGCATCATCGCCGAATACCAGCGGCAGGGCTTCACCCTGACGCTCCGCCAACTCTATTACCAGTTCGTGGCGCGGGCGCTGATCCCGAACACCATGCAGTCGTACAAGCGGCTCGGGCAGATCGTGAACGATGGCCGCATGGCCGGTCTG
Source organism: uncultured Rhodospirillaceae bacterium (assembly GCA_937927415.1). Taxonomy (GTDB): domain Bacteria; phylum Pseudomonadota; class Alphaproteobacteria; order Azospirillales; family Azospirillaceae; genus Azospirillum. Next base: position 240,768 of record CALBDS010000001.1, on the reverse strand, counting down.
ATTGATTGGGAAGCCATCGAGGACCGCACCCGCAACGTTCAGCGGGTTTCGACGTGGAAAGACCCGGAAAGCATCATCGACGCCTGTGCGGCCTCGTTCCGCGTGAACCGCTGGGCGGACCAGCCGGCCCATGTCGAAGTCTGGATCGAGAAGGAAGCCTTGGTCGGCGTGATCGAGCCGGTGTGCACCGAATTCTACGTGCCGTTCTTCGCCTGCCGGGGCTACACGTCCCAATCCGAACAGTGGCGGGCCGGGGGCAGGCTCAACCGGCAGCACCGCAACGGAAAGCGCGTGGTGGTGCTGCATCTGGGCGACCATGACCCAAGCGGCCTCGACATGACCCGCGACAATGACGAACGCCTGGCCCTGTTCGCGGGCGGCGAAGGCATTGTCGAAATCCGCCGGCTGGCGCTGAACATGGATCAGGTCCGGCGCTACCGCCCGCCTCCCAACCCGGCGAAGGAAACGGACAGCCGATTCGGCGAATACATCAAACGCTACGGTGACCAGTCGTGGGAACTCGACGCGCTGGAACCCACGCTGATCGACAGCCTGATCCGCGGTCAGATCACCGACCTGATCGACCATGCGCGGTGGCAGGCGGCCACCGAACGCGAGGATGATTACCGCCGGCAACTCGAAGGCGCCGCAGAACGCTGGGACGAGGTCCGCGACTTCCTCTTCCCGATCTTCCCGGAGGATCAGGAATGACCGCGAAGCCCAAGGCCGATATCGTCCCGCGCATCTGGACCGAGGCCGTGACCGCTGGGCGGCTGGGGATGAGCGTCACCACCTTCCGTAACAAGCTGGGCAAGCTGAGGCTTGCCGGTTTCCCCGCCCGTGACGAGCTGCTGCGCGGCTACGACAGCCAGGCTGTCGAAACGTGGCTGGACAACCGGGCTGGCCTGAAACCTCTGCCTGCGTCTTCCACCACGCCCGCCGGTCCGTCGCTGGGGGATATCCCGTGGTAAGGATCAAGGTGCGGCACCTGCACAAAGTGCATGGACGATGGTTTTGGGTACCTTCGAAATCGGCAAAGGATCTGGGGTTCCGGTCCGTCCCGCTGGGGACGGACCAGTCTGCCGCCGCGCTGAAAGCTGAAGAACTCAATGCCAAGCTGGACGCCGAACGGGCGGCGGTGAAGGCTGGGACCGCCGCCGCCGCCCACGTCCAGAGCGGTACGGTGGCGGCTCTCATCAAGGCGTATCTGCGCAGCCCCGGTTACGCTGACCTTGCGGACAGGACGCGGCGGGACTACGCCACCATCCTCCGGCGAATCGAAAATAAGGCCGGCGCTGTCCCCGTTGCCGGGATCACCCGCCCTGACCTCATCAAGACATACGACAAGCTGCGGACGGCTCACGGCGAAGCCATGGCGGCCGCCATGATGCGGGTGTGGCGGTTGCTGCTGAGCTATGCTCACGATTCCGGGTGGCGGCCCGACAACCCGGCCCTGAAATTCCGTCTGAAAACGCTGCGCCCCCGTCAAGTGGTGTGGACGCCGGAACAGGTGACCGCCTTCACCATTGCCGCCACCGCCGCCGGTCGGCACGGCTTGGCCCTGGCGGTGGAATTGGCTTATGACATCGGTCAGCGTCAGGGCGACATCCGCACCCTGACCTGGGACCAGTTCACCGGCTCCGCCTTCCTCTTGCGCCAGGCAAAGACCGGCACCCCTGTGCATGCTGCCCTGTCTGCGGAGATGGCCGCCCGCCTGACGGCGCTGGCGCCTGCCGCGGACCAGCGGCGCGGCGTGCCGGTGATCACCAACACCCGCGGCGTGCCCTACGGCCAGCATGGGTTCAGCCATGAATTCGCCAAGATCCGCGCCGAAGCCGGCCTGCCGGACACGCTCCAATTCAGGGACTTGCGCCGTACCGCCGCGACCGAGATGGGGGAGGCGGGCGCGACCGATGACGAGTTGCGTGCGATGACGGGGCATTTGTCCCGCAACGTGGTTGCTGTGTACGTCAAGCCCACCCCGACCATGGCCGAAGCGGCTCAGACCAAACGCACACGCCACCGCAAGAGCAAGACGGAAAGCTAAGCGTTTTTGGTCATGACCCTATCCACCAGCAATTCTACCCACGCGAGTGATGGTGGGCGATCCATGGGGCACGAGAGTCTTAAAAGGGGCACATGGCGAGTCTTAAAAAAGACCGTTGCGTTGCCTGATCCCCAAACGACAAGCCCCCGAAAGCGTTTTGCTTTCAGGGGCTTCGTTCGTGTTCGCGATGGTGAGCGCGCTGGGATTCGAACCCAGGGCCTACTGATTAAAAGTCAGTTGCTCTACCGGCTGAGCTACGCGCTCACCGTGGCGAAGTGGGCGGAACATAGGGCCGTCCGGCGGCGGGGTCAACCGTTGTGATGCGCTTTTTCGCAACTCACCCGCCATAGGCCACGAACGACGGGTTCTTGAACCCCGGCTTGCCATAGCCCAGTGCGCTCGTGCCATCCTCCACGCACACCCGGCCCCCCGCGGCCAGCAGCACCGCATGGCCCGCCGCCGTGTCCCATTCGCACGTCGGCCCGAAACGGGGGTACAGGTCCGCCTGACCCGCCGCCACCGTGCAGAATTTCAGCGACGAGCCACAGGAAACCCGCTCCTTGACCGTGTAGCGGGACAGGAAACGGTCGGTTTCCCCGGCGTCGCCGTGGGACCGGCTGGAGGCCACCGTCACCCCCTCCTTGGGCGGGCGGCGCACGGTGATGGCGCGGTCGTTGCGGCCTTCCTGCCACATGATGGCGGTGCCGGTGCCGGCCCCGGCGTACAGCGTGCGGGTGGCCGGGGCATAGACCACACCCAAAATCGGCTGCCCCGCCACGATCAGCGCGATGTTCACCGTGAATTCGCCGTTGCGGCTGATGAACTCCTTGGTCCCGTCCAGCGGGTCCACCAGCCAGAACCGGTCCCCCGACACGTCGGGAATGCGGCCGTCGGCGCACGCCTCCTCCGCCACCACGGGGATGGCAGGGGTCAGGTGGTGCAGGGCCGGCACGATCACATGCTCGGCCGCCTGATCGGCCTGGGTCACCGGGCTGCCGTCGGCTTTGGTGGAGACTTCGGTGCCGCTGTTGTAGAAGCGCAGAATCACTTGGCCGGCTTCGTGCGCGATGGTGCGGACGGTGGGCAGCAGCTTCGCGGCATCAAGGTCGGTCATGGTGTTTTCTCCTGCGGTTGTCATCGAATCATAACCCGCCGGTGGTTCCGCAGGAAGCAGCGATGGACAAAAGCGCAAAACGGATCCGAAAGATGATGATGACATGGCGCGCCATGACCGCCGCCGACCTACCGGCGGTGCTGGCCGTGGCGGATGCGGTCCACACCGACTACCCGGAACGGGTGGAGGTCTTCGCCGACCGGCTGGCCCTGTTTCCCGCCGGGTGCCGCATCGCCGGCGGCGGGGACACGGTGATCGGCTATGGGGTGATGCATCCGGGGATTCTCGGGCGCCCGCCGGCCCTCGATTCGCTGCTGGAGCGGCTGCCGGACGGGGGGGACTGCCTCTATCTCCACGACATCGCCCTGCTGCCGGCCGCCCGCGGGTTGGGGTTGGGAGAGGCGGTGCTGGCCCATGCCCACCATGTGGCGCGGGATCACGGGCTGCCGTGGCTGGCGCTGACCTCCACCCCCCTGGCCCGCGGCTATTGGCTGGCCCGCGGCTTCACCCCCAGCGATGCCGGGGGGGAGGCGCTGGCGGCCAAGCTGGCATCCTATGGCGACGGCATGATGTACATGACCATGCCGGTGGCCTGAACGGAGCCATGCCACCGGCTTGGGGGCGTCAGATCTCGATCTGGGTGCCCAGTTCCACCACCCGTCCGGGGGGGATGTTGAAGAAGCCGGTGGCCGGCTGCATGGATTTGGACAGCGAGATGAACAGCGGTTCCTGCCAGCGGGGCAGCCCGGCGTGGGGGGAGGGGATCAGCGTCTCCCGCCCCAGGAAAAAGGAGCTTTCCATCAGATCGACGTGCAGCCCATAGGCGCGGCAGCGGCCCAGCCCCTGGGGAACGTCGGGCCGCTCCATGAAGCCGAAGCGCAGGATCACCCGGAAAAACCCCTTGCCCAGCTTTTCCACCTCCACCCGCCGTTCGGGCAGGACGAAGGGCACCTCGGCCAGCGCCACGTGCAGCAGCAGCACCCGTTCGTGCAGCACCTTGTTGTGCTTCATGTTGTGCAGCAGCGCGTGGGGCACCACCGCCGGGTTGCCGGTCAGGAAGATCGCCGACCCGGCCACCCGCATGGGCGATTCCGGCCGCAGCCGCTCCAGGAACATGTCCACCGGCAGGGCGTCGGCGTACAGCCGCTCGTACAGGATGGCGCGGCCCTGCCGCCACGTGGTCATCGTCACGAACACCCCGGCCCCGACCACCAGCGGGAACCACCCGCCTTCGGCGATCTTCAGCGTGTTGGCGGCGAAGAACAGCAGGTCGATGGTCAGAAACGGCACGATCACCGCCACCATCGCCGCCAGCGGCCAGTTCCACAGCCGGCGGACCACCACCGCCGCCAGCAGGGTGGTGGTGACCATGGTGCCGGTCACCGCGATGCCATAGGCCGCGGCCAGATTGGACGAGGATTGGAACCCCACCACCAGCGCCAGCACCGCCGCCAGCAGCAGCCAGTTGATGCGCGGCACATAGATCTGGCCGATTTCCAGGGTGGAGGTGTGGCGGATCTCCAGCCGGGGAATCAGCCCCAGCTGCACCGCCTGCCGGCTGAGCGAGAAGGCGCCGGAAATCACCGCCTGGCTGGCGATGATGGTCGCCGCCGTCGCCAGGATCAGCAGCGGCACCGTCCCCCACGACGGCGCCAGATGATAGAAGGGGTTGACCAGCGATTCCGGGTCGCGCAGCAACAGGGCGCCCTGGCCGAAATAGTTCAGCACCAGGGCGGGCAGGACGATGGCGGCCCAGGCCATGCGGATCGGCCGGCGGCCCAGATGGCCCATGTCGGCGTACAGCGCCTCCCCGCCGGTGACCGCCAGCACCACCGCCCCCAACACCACAAAGGTCAGCCACGGCGCTTCCACCGCCAGCGCCAGGGCGTAGGATGGGGCGGCGGCGCGCAGAACGCCGGGGTTGTGCAGGATCTGGCCCACCCCCAGCACCGCCAGCACCACGAACCACAGCAGCATCACCGGCCCGAACAGCCGGCCCACCCGCTCCGTGCCCTTGGACTGCACCATGAACAGGGCGATCAGGATTGCCACCGACACCGGCACCACCAGCGGGGCGAATCCCGGCTCCGCCACCTTCAGCCCCTCCACCGCCGACAGCACGGAAATGGCGGGCGTGATCATCCCGTCGCCATAGAACAGCGCCGCCCCGGTCATGCCCAGCGCCAGCACGATCCGCCGCTGCGGCTGGCTGCCGGCGCCCTTGGGACCGGCCCGCAGGGCCAGCGCCATCAGGGCCAGGATGCCGCCTTCGCCCCGGTTGTCGGCCCGCATGATGAAGACGACGTACTTGACCGTCACCACCAGGATCAGCGCCCACAGGATCAGCGACAGCACCCCCAGAACGGACGCGGTGGTCATCGGCAGCCCGGCGCTGCCGGAAAAACATTCCCGCAGCGTGTAAAGGGGGCTGGTCCCGATATCGCCGTAAACGATTCCCAAGGCGCCCAGCAGCAGCACCGGCAGCCGTCCTTCATGGCTGGTACCGGGGGTGTCGGTGATGGGGGCGGTGTGCGCGGTGTCGTTCATGAAAAGCCTGCAAGGGCGTGGGCGGGCGCATATCCACCACAACGGTACGAGGGCACCGAAGATCCGCCCAGCGAAAACCCGCCCCACCGTGACCTCGGCCGTTCCCCTGTGTCCGCCGGGACACGGAGTGTCGGTGACGGAGGGTGACGGCAGAAAACGGGAACACAAAGAGAACTTCGCCGTTGCTGTTCCGTTTGTGTTCTTGTACGGTCACCCCCAGGCGCGCCCTTCTCCATCCATCCCGTCTGACCCTCAACGCTAGGAGAGCGTCCATGACCGTGATTCAATTCCTGAGAGAAGTGGCGACCCTCATCACCTTTCTCCTGACACTTTATGCCTGGACTCTGCTGGGGCCGGTGCTGGGAGCATGAACGGGTCCGGGCTTCCCCCTTGGTGGTTCATCCGAACGCGCCCGCCCGATCCGGCGGCATCCCTCTTACATCTGGGTTCAGCAACGGCGGGGCCGCCCATGGGCGCGTCGCCGGACGTTGGATTTGCCGGTATGGGGGAGCGATGCTGAACTTCTTTCGGAAGCGGCGGATGGCCGATACGGGCGGTGCCGCCGCCTTTGCGTCCGATGGTGCGCGGGTGGCGATGCCGCCGGACGGAGCCGCGAACGGCGGGGCGAAGGCGGGGGGGGCGTTTGGCCCTGCGCGCGGCTTTCCGCCGCCGCCCCATCTGCGCCCGGTGACGGCATCGCCGGGATCGGTCCGCCCTGTGGAGTCTCAAGCCGCCGAACCTCTTTCTTCGGATCTGCCGCGTTTCACCATGCCGGTGAGCGGGGGTTTGCGCCGGGGATCGGGGACGCAGGCGCAGGCGGCGTTCCTTACCGGCCTGTCGCCGGAGGTGAACGGGCGCTTGCGCGAAGCCTTCACGCCCACCCGTCCGAAACAGCAGGTGAATGCCCTGTTCATCGGTCGCACCGACGCCCTGAAACGCATCATCGCGGCGGTGGAGGAGGAGCGGGCGCATGTGATCCTGTTCGGCGACCGCGGGCGGGGCAAGACCTCGGTCGCCAACGCCGTCGAACAGATCGCATCCCAGGCCGGCTATCTGGCGCTGAAGCTCACCTGCAGCGCGGAGCTGGGGTTCGAGGAGATCTTCCGCCATTTCCTCAAGCGGATCCCGTCCACCTATTACCGTTCGGCGGCGGGGCACGCGTTTGCGTCGCGCCGGCCCTTCAACAGCTTCAACGAACTGCTGCCGGAGGGGGGATTCAGCGTCACCGAACTGAACGAGGTGCTGGGTGGCCTGCACGGGACCCACGTCCTGATGATTCTGGACGAATACGACCGGGTGACCGACGAGGATTTCCGCAACAAGCTGGCCGAACTGTTCAAGAACCTGACCGACAGCGCCATTCCCGTGACGCTGCTGGTGGTGGGGGTGGCGGAAAACCTGGACCAGCTTCTGGGCAAGCACCCGTCGATCCAGCGGTCGCTGGTGCCGGTGCATCTGCCGCTGATGACCGCCGGGGAAATCGAACGGCTGCTGCAGGCAGGGGCGGAGACGGCGGGCATCCGTTTCGACCCCGCCGTGGTGGACCGGATCACCGATTTCGTCCGGGGGTTGCCCTATTTCGCCCAGCTTTTGGGGCTGCACGCCGCCCGCAGTGCGGTCAGCCGCGGGGTGCTGGTGGTGGAGCGGGCGGATCTGGCCTATGCCGTCAACCGCTGCCTGCAGGAGGCGGAGCGCGGGATCGTCGATTCCTACAGCCGCGCCCTGGCCGGGCGCCGCCGGGCGTCGCTGGAGGAGGTGCTGTACGCCGCGGCCCGGTGTCCCGCCGATGCCTATGGCGTGTTCGACCCCGCCGACCTGTCCGGTCCGCCGCAGGCCGACATGGGCGAAACCCTGTCCCGGCTGTGCGATGCCGATTACGGCGCGGTGCTGACGCCGGTGACCGAGGCCGGGCGGCAGCGGTACCGATTTGCCAACCAGATGATGCGGCAATACATCCTGATGCGGGTGGCGCTGGAGCGGGAGGAGATCTGATCCCACCGGACCGGCTCCCGGCGATCGAGGGGGGGACGATCGCCGGGAGCCGCCGAATCGCCTGCGGGGGCCGCCCATGGGGGGAGGACGCGCGTCCTGTCAGTAGCGGGGGCTGTCCAGCATGATGGTCAGCGCCACGGCCCCGGCGATCAGACCGATCAGGGCGGCCACGATCAGCAGGCTGCGCAGAAATTGCGCCAGCTCGCCCTGTTTGCGCGCGCTGCGGGCCAGCAGGATGAGATAGGCCGCCATCGCCGCACCGATCCCATGCCAGACGGTCAGCGGTTCAAGGCTCATGGCGGACACAATTCATGACGGATGATCCCGGATAGGGGGGCTTCCCCTCCCTTTGCGCTGCAGCCGTGTGATCGGCAACCCTTTTTCCGTTTTCATCCCCTCCTTTGATGAACTCCCCCCTTTACGGCCAGACGAGGCACCCCACCTTTGTACGCAAAGGGTGCTGTTCTGCACCCATGGGTGCCTCTCCCGCGTTGGGAAGGCCGAAAGGATGAAGAGCATCCTTAATCGCAATCGAAAAAGATTCAAAAATTTAAAAATAATTCCTTGTCTGTTTCTTCTTTACGCATATGCACAAAGCGTTCCGTCATTAACACCACAGAATGATATTATTGCTGTGATGACAAGGTTACTTTCATCAAAAATATTATCTTGCCACTTAAGAAGACAAGCGAGCGGGTAGAGGTGCCTGTCATATCGTCCGGGAAATCTCAGGAGCGAACCGATGGACTCAGTGCGTGTCTTTCTGATCGATTCCAACAAGCTGTTTCGTGAGGGGCTGAAACGGCTTCTGGATGAATCGCCGTTCCACATCGTCGCCGAAGCCAGCGGGCCGCGGGAGGCGGTGCAGATCGTCGAGAGTGGCACCCGTCCGCAACTGGTGCTTCTGGATCTCGCCAATGGGGGGGAGGAGGAGGCGGAAGCCATGCGCCATCTGCGCGCCCTTCTGCCCGACGCCCGCATGGTGGTGCTGACCAGCGAGTTGTGCACCAAGCGGCTGGCCAACGCGCTGGAAGCCGGGGCCGACGGGTATCTGATGAAGGATCTGTCATCGGATGCGCTGGCCCAGTCGCTGCGGCTGGTGATGATGGGGGAAAAGGTGTTTCCCACCCATCTGGCGGCCCTGCTCATCAGCGGGCGGGTCAACGGCAACAGCGCCGAGGTGCCGGTATCGCGCAAGGGCCTGTCCCAGCGGGAAATCCAGATCCTCCGCTGTCTGCTGAACGGCGACAGCAACAAGATGATCGCCAATCACCTGAACATCACCGAAGCGACAGTGAAGGTTCATCTGAAAAGCCTGTTACGCAAGATCAACGCCTCCAACCGCACACAGGCGGCGATCTGGGCGTTGAACAACGGCATCGGCGGCGAACTGGCCGGGGCTGCCGGCGCTGCCAGCGCGGTGGCGGCCGGGCAATGAAGCCGTTTCGGCCCCCGCCCCTTTCGCCCGCATGGGGGAAAGGGGCGGGGGCCATTTTCATGCCCGTTTTCATGCCCCCGCCGCGCGATAGGCGGGCGGGGCCTGCCGGTACCCCCCCTGGCCGCTGCCGTGGCCGCCCTGGGCGGCGTTGCGGGTCTGGATCAGGGCGGCGGCTTGCCGGGCGGCGAACACGCCGGCTTCGGTGCGGTTGCGGAAATGCAGCTTCGACAGCACGCTGCGCACCAGCGATTTCACCACCGCCTCGGTCAGGGAAAGCTGGCTGGCGATGGTGCGGTTGTTCAGCCCCTGGCCCAGCAGCAGCAGGGTTTCGAATTCCACATCCGACAGACGGGACAGAAGCGTCAGGCGGATCTCGTCCACGCCCAGCCGTGACAGGAACTGGCTCGGCATCAGGCAATGCCCCTCCAGCCCCAGTTCGAGCATTTCGTTGATCCGCTCCACATTGATGTCCTCAAACACCCAAGCGTCGGCAAAGGCCAGGATGTTGGCCGCGTCCAACAGCTCGCGGCTGGACAGAACCACCACGATCCGCGACCGCCGCGACAGCCGCAGATAAACCATCGGCTCGTTTTCCCGCAGTGCCGTGAACTGCTGCAATCCGATCAGGATCGCATCGGGGGTCAGGGTGCTTTGTGCCAGTTCGCCGATCCCGTGAAACACGGTGATACGATGCCGGCCAGCCTGTTCCAGGGCCTGCACAACCCGATCCGTAACGGTTGAGTGGTCGAGTACAAGGCATACGTGCATAGAAATCACCGCTTCTCAGAGGGTGCACGGGGGAAGGGTGGGGGTGGAAAAGGGCGTGATGTCACCAGGCCACCGTCTTTTCGTGGTTCTTAAACCGCCTGCATCCTGGACCTCCGTTCGCTTCCGGTTGTCGAATCTGTGCTGTTTTTGCCGCATTCCTGGAGAATGCAATGCGGTATACGGGCTTGCAGATGGATAAGGTATGGTTTTGATCTATTCTGTGGAAAAGGAAAATCGCGGCCGTCTGGCTGTATGATGTGAAATAACGTTACGCAAAGACAATAGTTCATCTTGTATAAGCGTCAATCCATTCATTTTGAATGATTGAAGTTACATCGTGATAGCTCCCTTGGTGTGCGCATATTTGATAGAACGGTCATTGTTTTTGTCGATTGAGGCATTCCTATTCTATTCCATTGGGGTGCCGTGACCCTGTCATGATTACCCTTCTTCTCGAAAGCATATAAAACCAAAGGTAGTTTTCTGCGTATTTCCATCGGTGGGAAATATGACCTTTGAAGAATGGAGGGGGAAAAAGGCGTCGTTTTGCAGTGCCGAAGGTCAATTGTTGGAGCGCAAAAGGGCTATGGCGCTTGTGGGGATAGGGATCGACTTCCGAATGTGGTAGGTCATGAACCATCAACCGCCGCAACAATGGGAATGGTCCGGTCAGGATGAGGGTCCCCCGCCAGAAACGGCGGCGGCAGACCGGCGCTGAACGAGAAAAGGCGACAGTTCTATGAAGATACTCATCGGTGACGACCATCTTCTCTTCCGTGAAGGTCTGTGCCGTCTGCTTGAGCAGATGCATCAGAACACCCGCTTTGTCGAAGCTGGCTCTTTTGCCGAGGTGCTCGCTGCCTGCCAGCGGGATGACCACTTCGACATTGTTCTTCTTGATCTCAACATGAGCGGGTGGCCGGGGTTTGGCGGTATCCGCGACATTCAGGCGTTGCAGCCGGGTGCCCCTGTCGTTGTGATTTCGGCGTCCGAAAACCTCAACGATATCCGTGGCGCTTTGGATCACGGCGCGACCGGGTATATCCCGAAGTCCAGCAGTGTGAAGGTGATGATCGGCGCCCTCAATCTGGTGATGTCCGACGGGATCTATGTGCCGCCCATGGCGATCACCTTTGCCGCCGACATGGGCCAGCGCCGCCGCCCGGCGGAAACCCAGCCGGCGGCCGAGCGCACCGGCATGGGGGGCCTGACCCAGCGTCAGAAAGAGGTTCTGGATTGCCTGCGCGCCGGCAAATCCAACAAGCAGATCGCCTATGAGCTGGGCCTGTCCGAAGGCACGGTGAAGATCCATGTCACCGCCATCTTCAAATCCCTGGGCGTCAAGAACCGCACCCAGGCGGTGATCGCAACCGCCAGCATGGCGTGACCGGCACGGCAGCCCCGGCATACGGGGGTGCCTGTCGGAGGGGGGTGGCAAGCCCCGGATGTGGCAGCGGCATTCCCATTCTCCATCCTTGCGGAATGCATCTCGACGCCCCGGCCCTTGCGGTCCGGGGCGTTTTTTTGCCGCAGACGCCTTGCGGGATCGCGCCCTTCTCCGGCACCCTCTGTTTTCCGTCGGAAAGGGCAGCAGAAGAGAGGAGCGTTGCTATGGCAGCCGAAACCCCGGTGTGCGATGTCGGGTGCCCGGCCCCCGATTTTCGCCTGCGTGGCGTGGATGGGCGTGTTCTGACCCTGGCCGATGTGCGCGGCCCGCGGGGAACGCTGGTGATGTTCCTGTGCAACCACTGCCCCTATGTGAAGGCGGTGATCGGGCGCATCGTGCGCGATGTGACCGAACTGGCGGCCCACGGGGTTTCCGCCGTCGCCATCATGTCCAACGACACCAGCGCCTATCCCGAAGACAGCTTTGAGAACATGGTGGCGTTCGCCGCCGCCAACGGCTTCACCTTTCCCTATCTGATCGACGAAACGCAGGCGGTGGCCCGTGCCTATGGGGCGGTCTGCACCCCTGATTTCTTCGGCTACAACGCCGGTCTTGAATTGCAGTACCGCGGCCGGCTGGATGCCTCGCGCAAGGAGGTGTGCGCCGACGCCCCCCGCGAACTGTTCCACGCCATGATCCGCATCGCCGAAACCGGGCAAGGGCCGGCGGACCAGATCCCCAGCATGGGGTGTTCCATCAAATGGCGGACCTGACCCGTTCCGGTTCCTGATCCCTTTTGTCCAGGACCGCGGCGATTTCCTGGAAAAGCTGGGCGGGGCGCAGCGGTTTGGCGGCAAAGCCGTCCATGCCGGCCGACAGGCATTCGGGCCGTGAACTGCCCGACGCGTGCGCGGTGAGCGCGATCACCGGCACCCCGCTGGCCGGGGGCGGCAGCGACCGGATCAGCCGGGTGGCGGTCAGCCCGTCCATGGTGGGCATCTGCACATCCATCAGCACCACGTCGAAGCGGGTGTGGCGGGCCATGTCCACCGCTTGCCCCCCGTCTTCGGCGGTTTCCACCACATGACCGGCCCGTTCCAGCAGCTTGCGCAGAATTTCGCGGTTGACGGTGTTGTCATCCACCACCAGCACCCGCAGCGGCGGCAGGCGGGGCGGCGGGGCGGGGGTATCGTTGCCGGACGGCAGCGCCGCGGCGTCGCCGCGGGGGCAGACGATGGAGAAGCGGAACAGGCTGCCCTTGCCGGGGATGCTGTCCACCGAAATCGACCCGCCCAGCAGCGCGCACAGCTCGCGGCAAATGGCCAACCCCAACCCCGTCCCGCCGAACCGGCGGGTGACCGAGGTGTCGGCCTGGGTGAAACGCTCGAAAAGGGTGGGCAGGGTGTGGGCGCTGATGCCGATGCCGGTGTCCTCCACCGCGAAATCCACCCGCAGCAGGCCGTCGTCCCGCTGCTCGCCCAGCCGCGCCCGGACGGTCACATGGCCGGCGGGGGTGAACTTGATGGCGTTGCCCACCAGATTGAACAGGATCTGCCGCAGCCGGGCCGGATCGCTGACGATGGCGTCCGGCAGCGATGGGTCGGGCTGAAAGCTTAGGGCCAGCCCCTTTTCCCCGGCCGTGGGCTGGAACATGCTGATGACATCGGCAACCAGCGCGGCGGGGGCGCAGACCACCTCCTCCAAGGTGATTTTCCCCGATTCCAGCTTGGAAAAATCGAGGATGTCGTCCAGCAGGCGCAGCAGCCCTTCGGCCGATTGCCGGGCCACCTCCACCAGCCGCTTGTCGTCCGCGACCAGGGGCGAACCGGACAGCAGCGTCAGCGACCCGAGAACCGCGTTCATCGGTGTGCGGATCTCGTGGCTGATGGTGGCGAGGAACTGGCTTTTCAGCCGGCTGGCGTTTTCCGCGCTGTCGCGAGCCAGCCGCAGGTCGGATTCGATCCGCTTGGCCTGAGAGATGTCCCAGATGATGGCGGTGAAGTGGCGCTGCCCGCCGCTGTGCCACACCGACCACGCCCATTCCACCGTGACGGTGCCGCCATCGGCCCGGCGGATATCCCGTTCACGGGTGCCGGGGGTCAGGTCCGCCTTGCCGTCGGCCAGAAGGATCGCGACGTTCCGCCCGGTGACGGCGGCGGCGGGGTGGCCGAACAGCCCTTCCGCCGCCGGGTTGAAGCCGGTGACGATGCCGGCGTCGTCGGTGACGATGATCGGCTGGCGCACCGCCTCCACCATGCTGCGGTAGCGTTGTTCGCTGGCGGCCAGCGCCCGTTCGGCCCGCCGCACGTCGGTGACGTCGTACCCGGACCCGCGGTAGCCGGCAAAGCGGCCATCCTCGCCAAAGATCGGCTTGCCGCTGACCGACCAGATGCGGCTCTCCCCATCCGGCTGGGCGATGGTGTATTCGAAATGGCGGAAGGGGCGATGGGCGGCCAGGGTTTCCAGATGCTCCCGCCACGCCGCTTCCTCTTCCCGCGGACGGGCGGCGATCTCGTCGCGTCGGTGGCCGAGCAGGCTGTTCTGGTCGCCGTTGAAGGCGCGGAACGAACCGGAAAAGCCGGTGAAGCGGAAATTCTCATCCATCTCCCAAAACCAGTCGGAGGCGGTTTCGAGAATGTCGCGCAACTGGAATTCACGGGCGCGCAACTGGGCGGCGGTGCTGGCCAGGGTGGCGTGGGCGCGGCTCTGGGCGCGGATCTGCAGCGTGACCACCACCGCCACCACCAGCAGGATCAGGCTGAGCACCCCGGCAACGCCCATGGCGACCCATCGGAGGGTCCGGGTGCCGGCCAGAAACGATGCCTCGTCGAAGCCCACGGCCACGAACAGCGGATAGCCGGCAACCCCACGAAAACCGATCAGCCGGCGGGTGTTGTCCAGCAGGCTGGTGGAGCGGATGAAGCCGGTATCGTGCGCCCGGGCAGCCTGCATGAGATTGCCCTGGCCGATATCCATCCCCAGGACCGTGCCATCCATCACCGAGCGGGCGCGCAGAATGCCATCATAGCCGGCCATCGTCACCGCCCCCTTTTCCCCCACATCGAGCGCGCTGAAAATCCGGGAGAAATAGAAGGGATCGAGGGATGCGACGATTACTCCGCCGAAACCGCCGTCGGGGGCATTGATGCGGCGGCTGAGTTGGATCGACCACCTTCCCGACGCCCGCCCGAACACCGGACGGCTGACGAACGCCCCCTGGACGATGCCGTCCTTGTGGACGCGGAAATGCTCGCGGTCGCCCAGATTGACGCCGGTGGGGACATCATCGACGCTGGTCTGGATCAGGTTGCCGTCGGCGTCCGTGACGGCCAGTTGCAGCAGAATTTCGGAATTCTTCACTGCATTGCGGAACACATCCCGCAAACTGGCCGATGCCGCCCCGAAGCGGTACAGGTCATAGGCGGCGAAGGTCAGCAACTCGTCCGTGCCGCCGATGGCGCGTGCGGTCTGTTCGGCGATGATCCGGGTCAGGTTGGCGGTGTCCCGTTCCGCCCGGTTCATGGTCTGCTGGAAATCCCGATCCGTCAGAAACAGGGCCGTGATCCACGCCGTCGCCGCCAGCGCCACGGCCGTTGCCCACAAAACGGCGATCAGGCGGCGGGACCGGCGCGCAAACATCTCCCCGCCCGGCCCGGTCGAACGGGCGGTGGAGGCTGCCGGCGTAAGAGGAAAAGAGTGGATCATCGTCGGCTCGGATGAGGATCGGGCATGAGGGAATGGCGATCGTCAGGCGCCGGAGAAGCCCGCAAGCGATAAGGAATTATTCTGGAAAAACGCCGAAAAGAGGCATTTCCCGATGAATGATAGATTAGAACGTGAATGAATTTATGACAAGAGCGAATTGTGACGGATGGATCACAGTCCAAACTGTTATGGAATCGAATTTTTGTTTATTTCTTTTGCCGGGTTCCTGTTTGAATTGGTGAAGGTAATTTTATTCATCATAACGTGATCGAAGACGTTTAATGCTGCTGCGCTTTGTTTTGGATTCCAGGCGGCGCTGTTGCGAACCATAGGTTGGCTTTGTCGCCCGCCGGGGTGGGGGCGGCGGGGCGGCGGCGGCGCGGATAAGTTCCACGAGCCGGTTCAGCGCATCCTCGCGATTGCGCATCTGGGATTTGTACTGGTCGGCGATGATGACCAGCACGCCGTCCTGGGTCAGCCGGCGCCCGGCCAGCCGCTCCAACCGCGCCCGCACCTCGTCGGGCAGAGAGGGGGAGGTGCGGACGTTGAAGCGAAGCTGGACCGCGCTTTCCGTCTTGTTCACATGCTGCCCGCCGGGGCCGGAGGCACGGACGAAGCTTTCTTCGATCTCACGCTCATCCAGCGTGATCCGGCGGGTGACGGGGATCATGGGGCGGGCTGTCCGCCGTCGGTGGCATCATCGGTGGCATCGGCGGCCGGACCGCCGTAGACGAAATTCTCGAACATCGGTTCGATCACCCCCTGGCCCACGTCACGGGTGATGAACACCATGCGGGTGCGGTGGTCGTCGCTGGGCCATTCGTTCAACTGCACCGGCGGGTGGAACATGTGCTGCACCCCATGGACCACGATGGGGCGGTCGGGGCTTTCCACCACGTTCAGCAACCCCTTGACCCGCAGGATGTCGGACCCGCGCAGCGCGATCAACGCTTCCATGAAATCCACAAGGCTGTTCCACGAAACCGCCCGGTCGGTCACGATGCAAAAGGCGCGGATGCGGTCGTCGTGGCGGTTCACGTCATGGTGATGATGGTCGCAATCGGGACCGCAGTCATGATCGTGATCGTGGTGATGATGGTGCTCATGATCGTGCCCATGGTCATGGCCGTGCTCATGCCCGTGGTCATGGTGCCCATGTTCCTGTTCGGTGCGGTACGCCTCTTCCTTCAGCCAGCGGACGACATCGGGGGATTTGGTTTCCGGGTTGAACAGGCCGGCGTTGAACAGGGTGGCCGGGTCCACCTGACCAAAGGCCGCGGGAATGATCGGGGCCGCGGGGTTGATGCTGTTCAGCCGGCGGCAGAGCGCCAGCGTGGCGGCGGGCAGGGCGGCGTCGGTCTTGGTCAGCACGATGCGGTCGGCCACCGCCGCCTGCTTGACGCTTTCGGGATGATCGTCCAACTGCCCCATGCCGTGCACGGCGTCCACGGTGGCGACCACCCCGTCCAGGCGGAAGCGGGCGGCCAGCAGCGGTTCGGTCATCAGCGTGTGGATGATGGGGGCGGGGTCGGCCAGCCCGGTGGTTTCCACGATCACCCGCTCGAATTCCGGAATCTCGCCGCGCACGCGCTTGAGGAACAGGTCGCGCAGCGTGTCCACCAGATCACCGCGGATGGAGCAGCACACGCAGCCCGAATCCATCAGCACCATGTTTTCCGACGCTTTCGCCACCAGCAGGTGATCCAGCCCCACTTCGCCGAATTCGTTGATGACGACGGCGGTGCGGGACATGTCCGGGTGGTGCAGCAGGTGCTGGAGCAGCGTCGTCTTGCCGCTGCCGAGAAAGCCGGTCAGGACCGAAACGGGCAGGCGGGTGCTGGACTGGGCATCGCTCACGGGGAAGTCTCCTGAGATACGGAATCGGTGCCGGTTGCCCGGCATTGGGCGCACAGCCCGCGCACCTCCACCATCGGGCGCTGGGGCAGGAACCCATGGTGCGCGGCGGCGGTGCGGATGGCGTCGTCGATGGGAGGATCGTCGATCTCCCACGCTGTACCGCACCGTTCGCACACCAGAAACTGCCCGGCGTGACCTTCGCCGGGGCTGGAACACCCGACATAGGCGTTCAGGCTTTCCAGCCGATGGACCAGGCCGTGTTCCACCAGGAATTCCAGGGCGCGGTAGACGGTCAGCGGTGCGACCGGCTTGCCGTCCTGCTGGCTCAGGTCTTCCAGGATGGCATAGGCCCCGCGCGGGCGGTGGCTGGTCCACACCAGTTCCAGCACCCGGCGGCGCAGCGCGGTCAGGCGCGCACCGCGGGCGGCGCACACGGCATCGGCGCGGGCCATCGCATCGCCGATGCAGGCGCTGTGGTTGTGGTCGGCCGGGTGGGTGGCCAGAGCGGGCGGCGAACTCATGGTGGCAGATATAGCACCCTTGGGCGCCGGCACAAATGCACCGCGATGAAACGGGCGGAGAATTGCGTGATACCCCGGCGCCTTACGCCCCGTTTTTCCGTTCGGGTCCTCGGCTATTCGTTGATGGCGGCAAGGAAGGTTTCGATTTCCGCCTTGATCGCCTTCAACTGGTGGGTGACCTCGTGTGCCGAGCCAAGCACCATGGTGGCCGTGCCGCCGGTTTCGCTGGCTGCTTCCTGCAGGTGGCCGGCGCGGGCGGCGATGTCGCGGGTTCCGGCGGCGGTTTCCTGGGTATGGCGGGCGATGTCCCCGGTCGCCGCCCCCTGCTGTTCCACGGCGGCGGCGATATCGGTGGAAATGCCGTTCATCTCGCCGATGGTGGCGCTGATGCCCTGGATCGACTGCACCGTGTCGTTGGTGGCGGCCTGCATGTGGGCGATCTGGCGGGTGATGTCCTCGGTCGCCTGCGCGGTCTGGTTGGCCAGCGCCTTGACCTCGCTGGCCACCACGGCGAAACCCTTGCCGGCTTCCCCGGCCCGTGACGCCTCGATGGTGGCGTTGAGCGCCAGGAGGTTGGTTTGCGCTGCGATTTCGGCGATCAGCGACACCACGTCGCCCACCTTCTGCGCGCCCTGGGACAGGGTGTTGACCGTTTCGCTGGTCTGGCGCGCCCCATCCACCGCCCGGCTGGCGATGGAAAGCGAGGATTGAACCCGCCGGGCGATTTCCTGGATCGAGGCGGTCAGTTCCTCCGCCGACGAGGCGACGTTTTCCACATTGGCGGTCATCTGTTCGGTCGCCGACGCTACCGATGCGGTCTGTTCCCTGGCGCCGTCCGCCAGCGCCGTCATGCTCTGCGACACCCGTTCCATGTCCGCCGCCGCCGCGGAGAGCTGGGTGATGGCGCCGCTCATCCGTGTCTTGAACCCGGCGTTGAGCTGTTCCAGGCGCTGCATCCGCGCCTCCTTGCGGGCCTGTTCGGCGGCCTCGGCCTCCGCCAGCCGGGCGACCTCGCGGGCGTTGTCCTTGAACACGGCAACGGTGTGGGCCATGGCGCCGATCTCGTCGTGCCGGTGGCCGTCGGGGATGGCAACCGACAGATCGCCGTTGGCCAGACGCTGCATCACCCCGGTGATCCGCCGCAGCGGCGTGGACACCATGAGGTGGATGGCATAGCCCTGCAGCAGGATCATCGCCACCACCGCCACCAGGGTGGCGGTCGCCGCGGTCACGCGGAACTGCCACAGTTCGGCGAACGCCTTGTCCTTATCGATGGCGATGCCGACCAGCCATTTGACCGAGGGCAGCCCGTCGATGGGAAAGAAGGCGACCAGCATCGGGCGTCCGCCGATGGTGGTTTCGCTGAATCGCGGCTCCAGCGCCGGCACCGGGCCGGAGAAAAGCTCCGACAGCGGCTTCATCACGCGATCCTGATCGGGATGGACCAGCACCTTGCCATCGGCGCCGACCATGAACGCCTGCCCGATGCCGCCGATGCCGACGGCGTTGAGGATGTGCGACAGCGTGTCGAGCTTCAGATCGGCCCCGGTCACCCCGGCGATGGCGCCGTCGGCCCCCCGCACCGGCGTGGCGATGGTCAGCACCAGTTGCTTGCCGGCCCCGGCGTCCACATAGGGTTCGGTCAGCACCGTGCCGTTGGCCGCCGTCGCCGCCCGGTACCAGGGCCGCTGACGGGGATCGTATCCCGCCGACAGCGCCCGGCCGGAATGATTGGTGTGCACCCCATCCGCCTGGCCGTAATAGATGGAGAAGAACGTGTCCGCTAGACTCGTCCGTTTCAGCAGCGGGCGGATGTCGTCGGGGTTGCGGTAACCGGGAAGGTTCTGCGCCAGATTCTCCACCAGCAGAATGCGCCCGGACAGCCAGTTGCGGATGCTGCCGATGGCGGCACCGCTCAACTCCCGCGTCTGGCTTTCCACCCGCACCGCGATGGCATTCTCCTGATAACGGTCGTTGTAAAGTGAAAAAAGAACAAAAGATGCCAGAACAATGGCCGATGCAACGGCGATGACCTTATAGATCAACCGTTCCGACAGGCGTGATCCTGATGCGGGGCGTGGCGGCATTGTCGTTCCGTGTTGTTGTCTATGAAATTCTGATGATGAGCGAATAATGCCATGGTTATGTCAGATTAGATTAATCTAAAGTTAACAAATCAACGAAGGGTATTGTTGCCAAAACCAAACATTTTGCCGAAGCCGTTCGCGATTCGAAATCCCCCGGGTGAGCAAAACCCAGGGGCACAAAAGCATTGCGCCGCCGGACAAGGCCCGGCGGCGCAACGTTTTCGAGGATTTGCCGAGGTGAAAGGGTCGGGTTACGAGCCGATCACGCCGCCATCCTTCTTGGTGATGACCACGACCGAGGGGCGCGGCGGCACGCCGTCCTTGAAGTCGGGCCAGCGGGTGGCCGGTTCCTCAAACGACGACAGCTTGCCGAACTTCGGCCAGGCGTCCACACCGTCCACCGCCGGGTGCTGCACGGCGACGAAGAAGGTCTTGTCGTCGGGGGCAAACCACGGGCCGCACATTTCCGCACCCACCGGCACGCGGAAGAACATCTTGGACAGACCGCGGCGCGGACCGTCGGTTTCCACCGCCCAGATGCCGTCGGCGCTGCCCGACGCCTTGGCCCAGGCTTCCCCCTGGTCGGTGGCGACCCACAGGCGGCCCTGATGGTCGCACGCCACGTTGTCGGGGCAGGCAAACCAGCCGTCCTTGCTGGTTTCGGGGTGATACTGGGCCTGCACCGCCGGATCGGCGGGGTTGCCGGCCTTCAGCAGCAGTTCCCACGTGGCCTTCGTCGCGGCGTGCGAACCGTCGGCGGAGATTTCGATGATGTGG
Source organism: uncultured Rhodospirillaceae bacterium (assembly GCA_937927415.1). Taxonomy (GTDB): domain Bacteria; phylum Pseudomonadota; class Alphaproteobacteria; order Azospirillales; family Azospirillaceae; genus Azospirillum. The sequence goes on along the minus strand of CALBDS010000001.1, from coordinate 220,528 downwards.
CCCCACTGGTTTTCGGCGCGCGGGTTGGCGGCGTCTACCTGATCGGCCTTCCGGCGGGAGTTGTTGGTCAAGGCCACGATCACCTTACCGGTGACGGGGTTGTATTCGATGTCTTCCGGGCGGTCCATCTTGGTCGCACCCAGGGCGTCGGCGGCCAGACGGGCATAGACCAGCACGGTGGCCTGATCGGCAAAGCCCTTCTCGGCGGTCAGCGGACCCTGGCCATGGACCAGCGGCAGCCATTCCACCGAGCCGTCGGCGTTGAACTTCGCCACATAGAGCGTGCCGTCTTCCAGGATGTCCAGGTTGGCGGCGCGGTTGTTGGGATCGTACTTCTTCTTGGCGACCAGCTTGTAGACGTAATCGAAGCGTTCGTCGTCACCGGAATAGGCGACGACGGTGCCGTCCTTTTCCACCACGATGGTGCAGGCTTCGTGCTTGAAGCGGCCGAAGGCGGTGCGCTTCTTGGGCGTGGCGGTGGGATCGTACGGGTCGATTTCCACGATCCAGCCGAAGCGGTTGCACTCGTTCGGTTCCTTGGCGACGTCGAAGCGGTCGTGGTACTGGCCCCAGTTGTACCAGCCGCCGGGGATCCCGTAGCGTTTCTTGGCCTTGGCGTCCAGGGTGGTTTCGTCGGCGATCTTGCCCCAGAAATAGCCGTTGGTGTTCTCTTCCGCCGACAGCCAGGTGCCCCACGGGGTCATGCCGCCGGAACAGTTGTTCAGCATGCCGCGGACCTTGGTGCCGGTGGCGTCGGCGCCGGTCTTCAGCAGGGCATGGCCGGCGGCGGGGCCGGTGATGGTGCATTCGGTTTCGCCGGTGATGCGGCGGTTGTAGGTGGATTTGGGATCATAGGTCCACTTGCCGTCCACCTTGCGGATCTCGATCACCGAACCGCCGTGGGCGGCGATTTCGATGTCGGCCAGATCCTTGGTCATGTGGGCGAACTTGTCTTTCTGCTGTTCCACGCCCACACCGGGGAACATCACTTCCTCGTCGGTGTATTCGTGGTTGACGCAGAGCAGCCCGTGGTCGGGGGTGTTGGACCCCAGCGGCAGCGGGGCATAACCCACGAAATCGTTGTTGTAGCCGAACTGCTGCGCCTGGGCCGCCGCCGTCTGCTTCTGCGGGTCGAAGGCGGGGGCGCCGGACACCACCGGGTCGCCCCAGCGGATCAGGATGTCGGCGTTGTAGCCTTCGGCCACGTGATGGGTTTCATCGACGCCGTGCTCGATCTCCTTGAAGGAGAACGAGGGCAGGGGGGCTGCCTGGGCATCGCGGGTCAGGGCGGTCAGCGCCGGGCCGGTCAGGGCGGTGGTGGCCCCCAGCGCCAGCATGCCGCGCAGCATGCCGCGGCGTCCGAAGCGGGCGGCGATCACGTCGCCGATGGCCGGGTTGGCGGTGGGGTTGCTGCCCACATCCTCGGCCGTGTCGAAGGTCAGGTACTTCGACCCCTTGGGGGCCGTGTCGTGGCGGTCCATGCTCTCTCCTCGCCTTTTCCAGGCAGTCCCTGAAACAAAACCGTGCGGCGGCCGATGGCGCCGCGACCTTGGGCGGCACCATAGTTCCCGGCCATGACAGTTCTGTTGCGAAGGGATGACGCGCCGGTGAATTTGCCGTTTAGGGAAGTTTGACGGTCTCCATGGCGGCCAGGGCCCGGTTGCGGGCGGCGGCATGATCGACCAGCGGACGGGGGTATGTCTGACCCAGCCGCACCCCGGCCCCGGCCAGGACGGCGGGCGGCGCCTCCCATGGCTTGTGGATCCAGGCGTCGGGCAGATGGGCGAGTTCCGGGACCCAGCGGCGGACGTAAGATCCGGCGGGATCGAACTTTTCCCCCTGCAGAACGGGATTGAAGATGCGGAAATAGGGGGCGGCGTCGGCGCCGCAACCGGCCACCCACTGCCAGCTTGCCGCGTTGTTGGCCAGATCGGCATCGACCAGCGTGTCCCAGAACCACGCCTGTCCCGCCTGCCAGGGAATCAGCAGATCCTTGATGAGGAAGGAGGCGGCGATCATCCGCACCCGGTTGTGCATCCACCCGCTTTGCCAAAGCTGGCGCATCCCGGCATCGACGATGGGATAGCCGGTGCGCCCGCGCTGCCACGCCGCCAGTCCCGCCGGATCGTCGCGCCAGGGAAAGCGGACGAAACGCGCGTCCAGCGGCGATTCGGGGAGGAAGGGCAGGTGGTGGAGCAGATTGACGCTGAATTCCCGCCATCCGACTTCACGCAGGAAGGCATCCACCCCGGCGGCGCGCTCTGGCTGCGCGGCGGCGGCGTGACGGGCGGCGTGCCACACCTGCCGCGGGCTGATCTCCCCAAAATGCAGATGGGGTGACAGGCGGGAAACGGACTCGCGGTCGGGCCGGTCGCGTTCGGTCTTGTAAACCGCAACGGGGCCGTCGAGAAAGGCGGCCAGCCGTCGCCGTGCCCCGGTTTCCCCCGGCGTCCAGGTGTCCCGCAGCCCGCCGGCCCAGTCGGGGGCGGTGGGCAGCAGCCCCCACTCCGCCAGACGATCCCCCGCCGGGGCAACCGCCGGGGCGTTCAGCCGCACCGGGGCCGGCAGCGGGGCCGGCGGCTCGGGCAGGGCGAGGCAGGCTTTCCAGAAGGGGGTGAAGACCCGGTACGGCTCCCCGGTCTTGCCGCGCACGGTCCAGGGTTCGAACAGCAGCGCGCCGTTGACGCTTTCCACCCGTAGGCCGCGGGCCTTGAGCGCCGCCTTGATGGCTTCGTCGCGGAGGCGGGCTGCCGGTTCGTAGCGGCGGTTCCACAACACGGTGTCGGCGCCGGTTTCGGCAATCAGATCCTCCAGCACTTGGGCGGGCGGCCCACGGCGCAGCACCAGCGGCGATCCGGCCCCGGCGAGATCGGCGGCCAGCGCCGTCAGGCTGCCGTGCAGCCACCAGCGCGACGCCCCGCCCGGGGGCCAGGGATCGGCCGGATCCTCTTCCCGGATGAACAGGGGGATGACCGGCGCCCCACTGGCCGCGGCGGCGGACAGGGCCGGGTTGTCGGCAAGGCGGAGATCCTGGCGGAACCAGACGATGACGGGGGCAACCGCGGGGACGGGCGACGGCATGGCGGCACGGGATGCGGTGAAGGCTCCGGCCACATTATCCCGTCTCCCCGCCGTGGTGAAGGGGCAGGGTGGGGCGGGAATACCCTGATTGCAAAGGGTTTTCTTGGAAAAGTTGCTCTTGTGCCCAGCCTCTCCCCCCAATGGGGAGAGGCTGGGGCAAGGCGGTTACTTCAACGCCTGCATGGCGTCATAGACGGCGTGGGTGTAGGCCCCCTCGGGCTTTTTGGAGATCACCGGGGCCGAGGTGCCGGACAGCAGGATGCCCACCGTGCGCTCGTAATCGGCGGGGTCGAGATAGCCCGGCCCCTTCGTCGCCCCTTCCAACAGCTTCACCGATTCCCGCAGCATGCTGGCCTGATGCTCCTCGGTCTGGGAGCCGGTGGCGTCGTTGTCCAGAACGATCTGGACCGCTTCCTTCTGGTTCTTGGTGGCATACTCCCAGCCCTTGAAGGTGGCCTTCATCAGGCGGGCGAACTGCTCCACCTTGGCCGGATCGGCCAGGGTCTTTTCCAGTGCCCAGAACCCATCCTCAAGGGTGGCGACCCCTTCGTTCTGGTAGTTGAACACCACCAGTTCCGATTCCGGGATGCCGGCTTCCAGCACCTGCTGATATTCGTTGTAGACCTCGGTCGAGATGCAATCGGCCTGCTTTTGCAGCAGCGGATCGACGTTGAAGCCCTGCTTCAGGATCTTGATGTCGGGGTTGGCGCCGCTGGTGGAATAGCCCAGCTTGCTCATCCACGCCAGGAAGGGATATTCGTTGCCGGCGAACCACACGCCCAGGGTGCGGCCCTTGAAATCCTTGGGCGAGGTGATGCCCGCGTCCTTGCGGCAGGTCAGCAGCATCCCCGATTTCTGGAAGATCTGGCCGAAATTGACCAGCGGCACGCCCTTTTCACGGGTGGCAAGGGCGGAGGGCATCCAGTCCACCACCACATCGGCGCCGCCGCCGGCGATCACCTGCGACGGGTTGATGTCGGGACCGCCGGCCTTGATGGTCACGTCCAGCCCGGCTTCGTCGTAAAAGCCCTTGGCCTTGGCGACGTAATAGCCGGCGAACTGCGCCTGCGGCACCCATTTCAACTGCAGCGTCAGCTTGTCCTTGGCCTGCGCCGAACCGGCGAACGCCGCCACAGCCAGAGCCACCGCCGCCGCCGTACCGAACCACCGCTTCCTGTTCATCGGGAATACCCTTCTCTTTTTATGGATATCAATCTTACGGAATCGAATCCGTGATGTCATAGGCGTGGTTTGCCACCCAGTCGCGGAATGCGTCTTCGCTCAGAGTACCGGCGGCCAGGGCCATTGGCATTAAGGGCGTCCCTGGATCGCCGGTCCGTTCACACGTCACCTACTTGGACAGAATGTCCATGGTCCGGCGGTAACGCGCAGAAAAGCGACGCCCGACCTCCATGGCACGGTTGTAGGTGTCGTCGGCTTTGGCGATCTCGATGTGGCCATCGCGCACCTCGACCGCCACGGCGTCACCGTGCTGAAGGCCGGCGGCCGAGAGAACGTCGCGCGGCAAGGTCAGCCCGGTCGCGTTGCCGACCTTCGTAAGCTTGATGGTGTGCATAGAAGCCTCCACGGCTGTCCTACCGGCTGTGAAAGAGGATGGTTCGCGCGTTAATCACGCCCGCGCGCCGACGGGTGCCACGCGGTCAGCGTGCGTTCGGCCAGCGTCAGCACGCCGTAAATCACGGAGCCGGTGACCGCCGCCACCAGAATGGTCGCCCACACGATGTCCAGGTTCATCCGCGACACCTCGGTGGAGATGCGGAAGCCCATGCCCACCACCGGCGTGCCGAAAAACTCCGCCACAATCGCGCCGATCAGCGCCAGGGTCGAGTTGATTTTCAGCGCATTGAACAAAAACGGCAGGGCGTTGGGCAGGCGCAGCGTCACCAGCGTGCGCCAGTACCCGGCGGCGTACGACCGCATCAGGTCCATCTGCAGCCGGTCCGACGCCGCCAGCCCGCTCAGCGTGTTGACCAGCATGGGGAAGAAAGTGACCACCACCACCACCGCCGCCTTCGACGGCCAGTCGAAGCCGAACCACATCACCATGATCGGGGCGATGCCGACGATGGGAATGGCGCTGATCAGATTGCCGAAGGGCAGCAGCCCGCGGGCCAGGAACGGCACGCGGTCGGCGATCACCGCCACCACGAACCCGGCCAGACACCCCATCAGATAGCCGCGCAGCACCGCCTTCAGCACCGTTTGCTGGAAATCGGCCCACAGAAGATCCGCCTGCGGCCCCAGAACCGCGAAAATGGCGCTGGGCGCCGGCAACAGGATGCTGGGCACCGCGAATCCGCGCACGCCCGCTTCCCAGGCATAGATCAGCGCCGCCCCGAACAGCCCGGCGACCACCGCCTTGCGGCCCGTCCACGACCCGGCGGACAGGATGCCCAGCGCCCGGCAGAGCGCAAGCGCCGCCCCCGCCAGCATCACCCACAGGCCGGGGGCGTGGGCGCCCAGCGTGATGCCCTTGCCCAGCAGGTGCAGCGGTGCGGCCGCCGCCAGCACCGCGGCCAGCAGGCTCACGCCCGCCTCCACCGCCGGGCGTTCCGGGGACAGTCGCACGAAAATAGCCGCCCCCAGCACCGCCAGCAGCCCGGCCAGGGACACCGGGTCGCGGAAGGCGAAGATCACCTTGTCCGAGGCGGTCATTCCGAACGGCATCACCAGGGCGGCCAGCGGCAGCAGGACCGACGGCCTCAGCATGGAGCGTCCGGTCATCGCCGCCCCCCATTCCCATGCACCAGCAGCCGTTCGGCCAGGGTGACGGCCGCGATCAACACAAGACTGAGCAGGGAGGCCATGAACAGCGCGCTCCAGATCTGGATGGTCTGGCCATAGTAGGAACCGCTGAGCAGGCGCGACCCCAGCCCCGCCTGCCCGCCGGTTGGCAGTTCGCCGACGATGGCGCCCACAAGGCTGATGGTCACCGCCACCTTCAGGCTGGTGAACAGATAGGGCAGGGAGGCGGGAAGCCGCAGCCGCCAGAACACCTGAAGGGGCGATGCGTTGTAGGTGCGCATCAGATCCAGCGCCAGCGGGTCCACCGACCGCAGCCCCTTCACCATGCCGACGGTGACGGGAAAGAAGCACAGGTACATGGAGATCACCGCCTTGGGCAGCAGGCCGGTAAAGCCCAGATTGCCCAGGATCACCACGATCATCGGCGCCACCGCCAGAATCGGGATGGTCTGGGACGCGATGACCCACGGCATCAGGCTGGCGTCGAGCGTGCGGTTGTGCACGATCCCCAGCGCCAGCAGCGCCCCCAGCGTCACCCCCATGGCAAAGCCGGTCAGCGCCGATCCGGCGGTAACCCCGGCGTGATAGACAAGGCTGCGGATGTGGGTCACCGGGTAGTTGATGACGGAGGCGGAGAAATCCGCCCACACCTGCCCCGGCGTGGGCAGCACCGGACGCTTCATGGCAAAGGCGGCGTTGACCAGATCCAGGCTGCCCCACGGCTGGCCCGCGCGGTTCAGCCCTTCGATGGCCTGGGGCGCGTTCAGCCACAGGGCGCCCACGTACCAGACCGCCAGCACCGCCAGAGCCACGGTGGCGACCGGCAGCACCCGGAGCTTCAGAAGGTCAGTCGTCATAGCTGTGACCTTCCTTCAACCCCTGGCGCACGCGGGCGGCGATGCGCTGGAATTCCGGCGTCTCGCGGATGTCCAGCGTGCGGTCCCGCGGCAGGTCGCTGCAATCGATCACATCGAGGATGCGGCCGGGGCGGGGACTCATCACCACGATGCGGGTGGACAGGAACACCGCTTCCGCAATCGAATGGGTGACGAAGACGCAGGTCTTGCCGGTGGTCGCCCACAGCCGGGTGAGCTGGAGGTTGAGGTGGTCGCGGGTGATCTCGTCCAGCGCCCCGAACGGCTCGTCCATCAGCAGGATGTCCGGCTCGAACGCCAGCGCGCGGGCGATGGAGGCGCGCTGCTGCATCCCGCCCGACAGTTGCCAGGGGAATTTGCGCTCGAACCCCGTCAGCCCGACCATGGCCAGATGCTCGGCGGCGCGGCGGCGGCGGTCCTCCTTCGGCGTACCGAAGATCTCCAGCGGCAGGGTGACGTTGCGTTCCACGGTCCGCCAGGGCAGCAGGGCGGGGGCCTGGAAGACATAGCCGTAGGCGCGGCGCAGCCGGGCGGCTTCGGGCGTCATGCCCTCCACCGTGATGGTGCCGGATGTCGGCTGCTCCAGATCGGCGATGACCCGCAGCAAGGTGGTCTTGCCGCAGCCCGACGGGCCGATCAGCGACACGAAATCCCCGGCATCGATGGTCAGGTTGATGGCGTCGAGGGCGATCACCGGCTTGTCCGCTGTGGGATAGATCAGCGACAGGCCGCGGGCCTCGATGACGGGGACCGGCGCGGGCGGGCGGGCGGCGTCGGGGGGCGCGGAGTCGGCGGACACGGGGGCTACATCCTCATGGGTCGGGCCGCAACAGGCCACCCCCCTTGGCAAGAACGGGGCCAGCCCGGCGGCGCGTCCCCGGCGGGCCGGGGGATCGGTGCGGAATGACGGAAAACGCCCGGCACCGGGTGGTCCAACCACCGGCACCGGGCGCCCACACCTTATCCAATTTGTCTCAGCGATCCAATTTGTGTCGGGGATGTGCCGGAATTTTACTTACGCGGCCTTGGCCGCCGGGGCCAGATGGCGCAGCGCCAGCGACACGCCCAGCGCCAGGGTCAGCAGCGTCAGCAGCACCGCGGCGACACCCGTCCAGCCTTCCCCGCTCCAGAACAGCCCGGCGCCCGAGCCGATCACCGCCGATCCCAGATAGTAGAAGAAGAGGTAAAGGGACGATGCGTGCGCCTTGCCCCGGCCCGCCCGGCGGCCCACCCAACTGGACGCCACGGTGTGGGCGCCGAAGAAGCCGATGGTGGTCAGCGTGATCCCGGCCATCACCATCCACAGGCTGGTGCCCAGCGTCAGCCCCACGCCCAGCAGCATCAGGGCGATGGCGCTCCACAGCACCCGGCCGCGGCCCAGCCGGTCGGCCAGCCGGCCATAACCCGCCGAACTGAACGAGCCGATGACATAGATGGTGAACAGGGCGGCCAGCGCGCTGTGGCTGAGGTTGAACGGCGCTTCCGCCAGACGGAAGCCGATGAAGTTGAACAGGCTGACGAAACAGCCCAGCAGCAGCAGCCCCAGCAGGAACAGCCCGCGCATCCCCCGGTCGCTCAGATGCTCGCCCAAGGCTCCCATCAACAGGCGCGGGGGCAGGGGATTGGGAATGAAGTGGGCCGACGGCGGCAGCACCCGCCAGAAGGTCAGCCCCGCCAGCACGCCCAGCACGCCGATTCCGCCGATGGCGAACCGCCACGACACCCATTCCGACACCAGCCCGGCCACCAGCCGCCCGGCCATGCCGCCCAGCGCGTTGCCGGCGATGTACAGGCCCATGGCCCGGCCCTGGCAGGCGGGGTGCATCTCTTCGGCCAGATAGGTCATGGCGACGGCGGGCAGCCCGCTCAGCGCCACCCCCACCAGCAGACGGCACAGCAGCAGCGCCTCGAACCCCGGCGCCAGGGCGGCGGCCACGGTCAGCAGACCCGACGTCACCAGGGCCGCCACCATCAGCCCCTTGCGCCCCCACGCCTCCGACGCCGAACCGGCGGGGATCAGGAACAGCGCGATCATCAGCGTGGACACCGACAGCGCCAGACTGGCCGACGCCGGGGTCTGGCCGTAATCGGCGGCGAACTGCGGCAGCAGCGGCTGAACGCAATAGAGCAGGGCGAAGGTGGAAAAGCCGCCGACGAACAGGGCCAGACTGGCCCGCCGGTACTCGGGCGTGCCGCTGCGGAAATGGTCGGACGACGGAACGGCGGTGGGCTGCATGGCGGGAAAGCCTGAGTGAGGGGGTGCGGGTGTCTCCCATCAAGCTGGCGTTTTCGGACATATACGTCCAATATAATAAAACGGTTTATTGATATGGTAAGCATATAAATATGGACCTGCGCCACCTCCGCCATTTCGTCGCCGTTGCCGAGGAACTGCACTTCGGCCGCGCCGCCCAGCGGCTGGGCATCGCACAGCCCCCGCTCAGCCAGTCGATCCAGGGGCTGGAAGCCGAACTGGGCGTCACGCTGCTGGCGCGCACCCGGCGGTCGGTGGCCCTGACCAGCCCCGGTAAGCTGCTGCTGGAAGAGGCGCGCGGCATTCTGGAGCGGGCCGAGCGGGCGGTGGTCCTGACCCGCCGGGCCGCGGCGGGGGAGGTGGGGGAACTGCGCATCGGCTTCACCGCCGCCGCCCCCATCGACCCGGTGGTGCCGGTCATCATCGACGGTTACCGCCGTGCCCTGCCCGACGTGCATCTGACGCTGAACGAACTGTCGTCCAAGCGGCAGGCGGCGGCGCTGCGCGACGGGACCATCGACGTCGGCTTCGTCCGCGCCGCCCGCGTGCCGGCGGAGGATGACGACGACGCGCTGGACTTCCTGACCCTGGAACGCGACCCGCTGAACGTGGTGCTGCGCACCGATCACCCGCTGGCGGGGCGGGAACGGGTGGCCCTGGCCGATCTGGTGGACGAGCCGTTCGTCTTCTACCCCTCCGACGCGGGCACGACCATCCACGATCAGGTGCTGGGCCTGTGCGCCGAGGCCGGCTTCACCCCCCGCGTGGTGCTGGAGGCGGCGGAGGCCCTGACTATCATCGGTCTGATCGCCGCCGGGCTGGGGGTATCGATCCTGCCCGGCCATTTGCGGCGCATGGCGATGGAAGGGCTGGTGTTCCGCCCGCTCGACGTGCCGCCGGGGGAGATCGGGGCGGAGATGGTGCTGATGCTGGCCAGCCGCCGCGGACGGCGGGAACCCCATGTGGAGCGATTCCTGGCAATTGCGCAGGAGGCCAGCCGGGCATAACAATGTTTGTGCAACATTGTCTGTTAGTCGGATGGTTGTTTACGCCCGCCGCTCGACGTGCCACAAAAGAACAAAAAGAGGGAGAGAGATCGAATGCCAGACAGCACGGCCATCCGCCGTTTGCCCGTGCGGCCCGCCGCCCCGGAACGGTTGCCCGACGGGGCGTTCCGCGTGCGCCGCCCCATCCGCTTTTCCCACACCGATCCGGCGGGAATCGTCTATTTCCCCGTCTATTTCGACATGTTCAACGCGCTGGTGGAGGACTGGTTCACCCATGAACTGGGCTTCAACTACGCCGAACTGATCCGCGACCGGCGGCTGGGCGTGCCGACCGTGCATGTGGAGTGCGATTTCCTCCACCCGTCGCGGCTGGGCGAGTTGCTGACGCTGGGGGTGCTGGTGGAAAAGATCGGGCGCAGCTCCATCCACCTGCGCATCCTGGGGGAGATCGACGGGGTGACCCGGCTGGCGGCGCGCCAGGTGGTGGCGATCACCCAGCTTGACGATCTGGGGGCCACCGAAATCCCCCCCGACCTGCGTGATGCCCTGACGGCGTACAAGGAGCGGTCGCGGATCGGCTGATACCGTCGCGCGCCCGCCAGAGCAACGGGTCCAGGTTAACGAAACCAGGGCAAATTCTCCTCTCCCGGGGCGGGAGAGGGGAAATGAAGCCGAATTCGTTGCCCTGGCCTGCCCACCCCTTACGTGGCGGCCCCCGGCTGCAGCCGGTCGTAAACCTGATAGTCGTAGGCGATGGCCAGCACGATCTCAAGGTAGAGCTTGATCATGCCGTTGACGTAGAAGGCGGGACATCCGGTGTAGTGATGCTCCCCTTCCTTGGCGAAGGGTTCGATCTGGTTGGGATCGAGCTGGATCACCGGCTCGCCCTTTTCATCGGCGACGATGAAGGCGGTCTGGTCCGGGGTCAGGGCGTGGATGGCCAGATGGTCTTCGTGCTCGGTTTTGGTCTTGCTCATGTAGGTCACGAGCATACCCAGGCTGCCCATGGACAGCGGCACCACATGTTTCAGGCTGCGGCGGATGATCGCCTCATACTCCTCGGCGGTCAGGCCGGGCAGCAGCATGGGGGCCACCTCCACCACGTTCCAGCACACATGCAGGGCGGTGTGGCTGCCGGTCTTGGTGATCGACAGGATGTCGTAGCCGGATTTCTTGTAGAGGTGCGATTCCGCCAGCGTCTTGTTCAGCATGTAGCTGGCGGCGGCGGTGCTGGTGATCTGCCCTTCCTGGCGGCAGCGATCCTCTTCGGTCATCACCGCGATGGCCCATTCGCGGATCATGGCGTCCAGCAGATGGCACGAACAATCGCGCAGGAACGAGCAGAGCTGATCCGGCGGCGCCTTGGCCAGCCCCTCGCGGTCCTTGGTGTTCAGGCCCGTGGGCGATTCCGGCGGGCTGGGCAGGTCGATGAACCCCTCCGGCGTCAGCGGCAGGCGCTTGGTGATGTGCAGGCGCAACGGTTCATAAAGGTGCGCCAGCGTGGTGTTCACCACGATCTTTTCGAAATCCTCGGGCCGGGCACCGTGGTGGACCGGGCATTGCCCGCCCAGCTTGTGGGTGAATTCCTCGCTGAAGAGGAAATCCGGCTCCTTGTCGATCCGGTCCAGCAGGTGCGCCACCGAAACACGGGTCATGCCTGCTTCGTTATGGGCAGCGGTGTAGGCCAGAGCGAAATCGTTCGGGCGGCGGTCGTTGGGCGGAGGCGTCGTCATGGGCGGTGCGGATCGTTCGTGCCGAAAACGGAGCGTGTCGGATATCACGCTAGGTAATACCGCGGCGCGGCGCAACCGACGATCCTGTGACATGTCGCCACAAAGTCACTTTTTCTCGGTAATCCGCCCCTCGACCGCGGGGGAAACGGTCTTTTGCGTCTGGATATGGTCGATGACCAGGGTCGCCAGCAGCGTTCCGGCCGACGGATCGACCAGAATCCGGCCCCGGCCCAGCGCGTCATAGCCGTCGCCGCCCTTCAGCAAATAATCTGTGGTGGCAACGGTGTAGGTGGCGGCCGGGTCCAGCGGCTTGCTCCCCACCGTGGCCCGCACCACCCGCGCCCCGGCGGGGGCCGTGGGGTCATAGACCACGCTGACGCCCGACAGTTGCGGGAAGCGGCCCGCCTTGTCCTCGGTCCGGGAAAAACCATTCTCCAGCACCGCCCGAAGGTCGGCGCCGCTCAGCGCCGTCACCACGCCCACGTTGCCGAAGGGCAGTTCCCTCAGCACATCCTTGCGGGTGATCGGGGCGCCCGCGGCAATCAGGGAATCGCCACGGATGCCGCCGCCGTTCATCAGCCCGACATCGGTTTTCAACCCGATGCGCAGCGCATCGGCGATCAGGTTGCCCATGCTCGATTCGCGCACGCGCACGCTGTCCTTGCGGCTGTCGAGATCGACGCCGGCGGTGCCGATCACCCCGCTCATGGCCGAATCGAGCTGATCGGTGTAGGCCTTCACCTTGGCCGCCAGTTCGGGATCGGGCGCCACGCCGGCGGTGGACACCAGCCGCCATTCGCGCGGGGCGACGGTGGTGACCGGCCCCTTGCCGGCGGTGGCGCGGGTGGCGACGGTCAGGTCCATGACCGCCAGGTAATGGGCGTCGGACCCGGCCTTCACGATCAGCGTGCCGCCCTCGTAAAAGGTGATGGGGTCGTGGTCGTGGCCGCCCAGGATCAGGTCGATCCCCTTGACCGAGGCGGCCAGCGCCCGATCCTCGGCGATGCCGAGATGGGTCAGCGCGACGATGACGTTGGCACCGCCGGCTTTCAGCGTCTTCACCGCGTCGGTGGCGGTTTTCGTCACCTCGGCCAGTTTCAGCCAGTGTCCGGTGTTGGCCAGGGTTTCCGTCTCAGGCGTCAGCACGCCGAAGAAGCCGACCTTGATATCCCCCACCGTCCGGATCCAGGTGGCGGGCGCCCCGCCAAAGGGTGTGCCGTCGGGGGCGGACAGGTTGGTGCCCAGCCAGGGAAAGCGCGATTCCCCCATGCGGGCCTTGGCGACATCCGGCCCGAAATCGAATTCGTGGTTGCCGAACACCGCCACGTCGATCCCGATGGCGTTCAGCAGATCCACCATCTGCTGCCCCTGGACCATCCCCGACAGCAGCGACGGTGACAGGAAATCGCCGCCCAGCGTGGTGATGGCGTCGGGGTCGCGGGCGCGTTCCTGCCGCAGCAGGGTCATCAGTTCGGCAAAGCCCCCCTGTCCGTCCACCGGCGTGATTTCATAGACATCGTTGATGTGCAGGAAGGTCAGGTGCCCGTTCTGGGCCATGGCCGGGGACACGGCACAGGCGGCGGCCAGAGCCATGGCGGCGCACAGCGGACGGAACGGGCGGAACATGGGGGCATCCCTTCGGGCAAGGCGTTCGACGATTGCCATGAAAGGACGGGAAACCAAGGGAAATCAAGTGCTGCCGGTCAAACGGGCCAGCCCCTCGACGGTGTCCACATCGGTCAGAACGCCGTCGCCGTCCATGGGCACCTCGCACACCCGATCGGCGTGTTCGCCCAGCAGATGCCGCGCCCCGGTGTCGCCGGCCACCGCGGCCATGTCGGCGAAGAAGCCCCGGTCCCACAGCACCGGGTTGCCGCGCTTTCCGTCCGCCGTGGGCACGCAGATGGCCCGCCCCTCGGTGGGGTTGTAGGCGGCAATCAGGCGGTTGACCACCGCGGCCGTCACCTGCGGCATGTCGCCCAGGCACACCAGAACGCCGTCGCAATCCGCCGGCACCGCCGCCAGACCGGCGCGCAGCGACGTGCTCAGCCCCTCGGCGAAAGCCGGGTTGTGGACCAGCACCACGTTGCGCCCGGCCAGGGCGGCGCGGATGCCGTCCGGCTGGTGCCCCGTCACCACCACCACCGGCCGCGCGTGGGATGCCAGGACCGCATCGACGGTGCGGGCGATCATCGGCACGCCGTCCACATCGGCCAGCAGCTTGTTCACCCCGTTCATACGGGTGGAACGGCCCGCTGCCAGCACCAGGGCCGCAATCCGCGGGGCGCGCGGCACCGGCCCGTCCGCCGCCACCGCACTCAGCCGCGGCAAGGGGCGGGAGGGGATTTCGGCCAGCAGCCCGCCCACACCCATGCCCATGATGTCGCGCTGCCCCACCGGCACCCCGGCGGCGAATCGCTGCAACACCCAATCGAAGCCGTTCAGCTTGGGCGACCGCGCGCACCCCGGCAGCCCCAGCACCGGCACCCCGCCGGCCCGTGCCAGCAGGATCAGGTTGCCGGGATCGACCGGCATCCCGAAATGCTCCACCACCCCGCCGGCCCGTTCCACCGCCGCCGGCAGCACGTCGCGCCGGTCGGTGATGGCGGAGGCTCCGGCGATCAGCAGCAGGTCGGGTTGCCCGGCCAGGGCGGCGGCGATGGCGGCGGCCAGGGCCTCGGCATCGTGGGGGCAGCGGCTTTCCCCGACCAGCCCCCCGCCCAGGGCCGACAGCCGCGCGGCGGTCACGCCGACCGTCTTGTCCAGCGTTCCGGCCTTGGTGCCCGGCAGACGGGTCTGGATCAGCGATGCCCGCAAGGGGCGGAAGGCGGCGACCGTCAGCGGCGATTCCCCGCCCAACAGGGCGACGGCCCGGTCCACCGCCGCACGGGGGGCAGCGAAGGGGATGATCTTCACCGTCGCCACCATCTGGCCCGGTGCCACGGGGGTGAAGGCGGGCAGGGTGGCGACGGTCACCGCTTCGTCCACCGCGTTCACCGCGTCGATGCGGGCGGCGTCGGCCAGGAACAGCCCGGCGGCGGCGGCGAACAGGTTGACCCGCCCGGTAAAGGCCGCACCCGCGGTCATCCCTGGCCCGGTCAGCGGTGCCGCCAGGGCGGCGGCCGCGGCATCCTCGCCCATGTCGTCGGGATCCAGGCGGGCGGTGATGACGTGGGCGATACCGGCGGCGTGCAGGGCGGCCACGTCGGCGGCGCTCAGCACCCGGCCCTTGCGGAACGTCAGCCCGCCATGGACCAGCGCGTGGGCCAGGGTCGCGCCCGCAGCCTCGTCAACCGGGGTGGGGCCGAAGCGCATCTCAACCCCTTTCCAGCAGGATGCGGCCGTTGCGCCGCACCGCGGTGATCTCCGCCAGCACCGACAGGGCGATTTCCGCCGGGCTGACCGCACCGATATCCAGACCCACCGGGGCGTGCAGCCGCGCCATCTCCCGTTCCCGCAGCCCCTGCACCCGCAGCCGGTCCAGCCGCTTGGCATGGGTGCGGGTGCTGCCCAGCGCCCCGACGTAGAAGGCCGGGCTGCGCAACGCCACCAGCAGCGCCGGATCGTCCAGCTTGGCGTCGTGGGTCAGGGTGACCACGGCGGTGCGGGCGTCGATGGCAAGGGCGCTCAGCGCCTCGTCCGGCCAGCGGGTGTCAAGGGCAACACCGGGAAAGCGGCTTTCGCTGGCAAAGGCGCCGCGGGGATCCACCACCGTCACGCCATAGCCCAGCAGTGCGGCCATCGGCGCCAAAGGCTGGGCGATGTGCACCGCCCCGACCAGGATCAGGCGCAGCGGCGGGTTGTGGACCTGGACGAACAGGCGCACGCCGCTGCCGCCGTCCTCGTCCTCATCCTCGATCAGGCCGCTGTGGTCGTCGCGGATGCGGTCCCGCACGGCGTCCAGGTGGCTTTCGGGCAGGCCGAAGCCCCCCTCCACCCGGTCGGCGAAGACCAGGGTCTGCAGGCCGGTGTTCAGATCGGTGACCAGGGCCACCGGCTCCTTGTCCGCGCGGGCCTGCAACAGACGCTGCAACGTTGCCGTTTTCATTCCACCGCCTCGACATAGACCTGCACCTTGCCGCCGCAGGCCAGACCGACTTCCCACGCCATTTCGTCCGACACGCCGAAGGACAGCAGACGGGGTTCGCCGTCGGCCATCACCTTCTGCGCCTCGTGCACCACCGCCCCCTCGATGCAGCCGCCGGAGACGGAACCGGCCATGGCGCCGTCTTCGTCCACCGCCAACTGGCTGCCCACCGGGCGGGGGGACGATCCCCAGGTGGCGATCACCGTCGCCACCGCCACCTTGCGTCCCGCGCCGCGCCAGCGGGCCGCGGTTTCCAGCACATCATCGGTCGAACCGGATACGCTCATCTCTCTTCCCTTCCTGCCGCCAGCGCCGCCATCCAGCCGTCCATGCCCGCGGCCCGGCGGGGGCCGGGGCGGGACAGGGCATCGGCCAGCGACGCCAGGCTGTCCAGCGAATGCACCGGGCGGAAATCGTCCACATGGGGCAGCAGCGCCCGGATACCCGATGATTTCGGGGCAAACCCGTCCCAACGCAACAGGGGATTGAGCCAAATCAGCCGGCGGCAGGATTTGCGCAGCCTCTCCGCCTCCGCCGCCAGCCCGTCGCCGGCATCGCGGTCGAGGCCGTCGGTAATCAGCAGCACCACCGCCCCCTGTCCCAGCACCCGCCGCGCCCAGCGCCGGTTGAAGGCGCCCAGTGCCGTGCCGATGCGCGTGCCGCCCGACCAGTCGGCCACCGCCCCCGACACCGCGTCCACCGCCACATCCACATCCCGGTGCCGCAGATGGCGGGTGATGTTGGTCAGCCGGGTGCCGAAGACGAAGCTGTGCACCCGCGTGCGGGCGTTGGACAGCGCGTGCATGAAATGCAGCAGCATCCGCGAATAGCGGGCCATGGAACCGGAAATGTCGCACAGCACCACCAGCGGCGGCGGGCGGGTGCGCACCCGGCGGCGCGACAGGTCCGCCACGTCGCCGCCGGTGCGCAGCATCCGCCGCAAGGTGGCGTGCGGGTCGATGCGCGGCCCCTGCGGGTCGGGGCGGAAGCGGCGGGTCGGCACCTCGGCCAGCGGCAGCACCATCCGGGCCATCAGCCGTTTGGCCTGCGCCAGCTCCGCCGCCGACATCGCTTCGAAATCCTTGCGCTGCAACTGTTCGGAATCGGAAAAGGTCAGGGCGGCGTCGAATTCGATTTCGGTCTTGGGCGGCTCGTCCGGTTCCGGCCCCATCCGGTTCTTCATGGCCTCGGCCACCCGGCGGGACAGGTCGCGGCCGGAGGGCGGGGCCTCGGCCCCCACCTTGGGCAGCATCATCGCCAGCATGCGCTTCAGCAGGTCCGGGTTGCGCCAGAACACATGAAAGGCCTGATCGAACACCGGATGCTGGTCGGCGCGGCTGACGAAGACGGCGTGCAGCGCCCAATAGAAATCCTCCCGCCGGTCCAGCCCCACCGCCTCCGCCGCCTCCACCGCCGCCAGCACCGTGCCCGGCCCGGCGGGCAGGCCGGCGGCCCGCAGCGCGCGGGCGAAGTGCAGGATGTTCATCGCCAGCCGCGCGGAGCCGACGGGGGAGGGGGCACGAACAGCGGTCATCCGTCTGCCTCAGCGCGCCGTGGTGGCGGCCAGTTCGGTCTTGACCTGGGCCAGCAGCTTCGCCGCCTCGCTGCCCTGGATGCGGGCGATGTCGTCCTGGTATTTCAGCAGGGTGCCCAGCGTGTCGTTGATGGTGACGGCATCCAGTTCCAACTGGTTCAACTCGACCAGGGCCTGTGCCCAGTCCAGCGTTTCCGCCACGCCCGGCTGCTTGTACAGGTCCATGGTGCGCAGCCGCTGGACGAAGCCCACCACCTGCGCCGCCAGCCGCTCATCGGCCTCGGGCGCCTTCAGCCGCAGGATGGCGCGTTCGCGTTCGGCGTCGGGGTAATCGACCCAGTGGTAAAAGCAGCGCCGCTTCAGCGCATCGTGGATTTCCCGCGTGCGGTTGGAGGTGAGGATCACCAGCGGCGGCTCCTCCGCCCGGATGGTGCCGAATTCCGGGATGGTGACCTGAAAATCCGACAGGATTTCCAGCAGATAGGCCTCGAACGGCTCGTCGGTGCGGTCCAACTCGTCGATCAGCAGCACCGGCGGGCCGCTCAGATCCGGCTCCAACGCCTGGAGAAGCGGGCGCTTGATGAGGAAACGTTCGGAAAACAGGTCGGCGGCCAGTGCGGTGCGGTCGCGGTCCCCCGCCGCCTCGGCCAGCCGGATTTCCATCATCTGGCGGGCGTAGTTCCATTCATAGACCGCCGCCGCCACGTCCAGCCCCTCGTAACACTGGAGCCGCAGCAGACGGCGGCCCAGGGTGCGGGACAGCACCTTGGCGATCTCGGTCTTGCCCACCCCGGCCTCCCCCTCCAGGAACAGGGGGCGTTTCAGCTTCAGCGCCAGGAACAGGGCGGTGGACAGGTCCCGCCCGGCCACGTAATCGCCGCGCTGCAACAGCGCCTGCGTCTCATCCACCGAGAGGGGAAGCGGGTGGGGCATGGTCACTCCGGGAAATGTGCCTCGTCCATGATGGCGGTGAACGGCCAGGGGCATTCGGCGGGGAAGGTGGATTCCGGCAACCCGGTTTCCACCGACGCCGACCGGCGGGCGTAGCGGTAGGCCGCGGTCACCGCCTCGTCCAGCCGGGCCTTCAGGCTGGGGTTGTCGGCCAGATGGTCGGCCAACTGGTCGCGGGCGTTGGCAATCGACAGGCGCCAGGAATTGCCGCGCAGCGCCGGCTGGTATTGCCATTTCAGCAGGTGCAGCAGCAGAACCGTCAGCCGGCTGACCAGTTCGCGTTTCTCGCTGCGGCCCATGCTTTCGATCTCCTCGGCGATATGGTGGATATCGGCGGCGTCGAGCCTGCCCGCGCGCAGCAACGCCGCCTGCTCCATCGCCCAGGCGTAGAAATCGCGGTCGTAGAGGGTGGCACTCATGACGGCTCCGTTGGGATGCTGGCTGAAAGTCCGGTGATCGTCAGCCACACGATAATGTGAACCTTTGCATTCCGGTGCAAATGACGATCACGGATCCAGCCAGCACCCACGTGGTGATGGCAGGGGTGCCACCCCTTGTTTCCTACCGCATCGCCTCCATGGCGCGTTTGGCCATGACGGTGATCAGATGGGCGCGGTATTCGGCGCTGGCGTGCAGGTCGCTGTTCAGCCCGTCCGGCGGCACCGTCACCCCCGCCACCGCGTCGGCGGTGAAGGAGGCGGCCAGCGCCGCTTCCATGGCCGGCACGCGGGTGGCGAACGGCCCGGCCCCGGTCACCGCCACCCGGACGCTGGCGCCGAAGCGGGCGATGAACACCCCCACCATGGCGTAGCGGCTGGCGGGGTTGGCGAATTTGGCGTAACCGGCCGCGTCCGGCTTGGGGAAATGCACCGCGGTCACCAGTTCGCCCGGCTCCAGCGCCGTTTCGAACATGCCGGTGAAGAAATCGTCCCCGGCGATTTCCCGCCGGTCGGTGCGCACCCATGCCCCCAGCCCGACCACGGCGGCGGGATAGTCCGCCGCCGGATCGGCGTTGGCGATGGACCCGCCCAGCGTGCCCATGTGGCGCACCTGCCGGTCGCCGATGCCGCCGGCCAGATGGGCCAGCGCCGGGATCACCCGCGCCACCACATCCGATCCGGCCACGTCGGCGTGCCGGGTGAAGGCGCCGATGGTCAGGCCGCCCGCCTCCTCCCGCACGCCCTTCAGGTCGGGCACGCCCGACAGGTCCACCAGATCGGCGGGGCTGGCGAGCCGCTGTTTGAGCGTCGGCAGCAGGGTCTGCCCCCCCGACAGCGCCTTGCCGTCCTCCAGCGATCCCAGAAGCGACACGGCGTCGGCCAGGGTGGCGGGGCGGTGGTACGTGAAATTATACATGTTCGCCTCCCTTATTCCGCGGCCATGGCCGGTTTGTGGGCGTGGATGACGCGCCAGACCTTTTCCGGGGTGGCGGGCATGTCGATGTGGGTGATGCCGTAATCGGACAGCGCGTTGACCACGGCGTTGATGACCGCCGCCGCCGCCCCGATGGTCCCGGCCTCCCCACAGCCCTTCACCCCCAGCGGGTTGTGGGTGCAGGGCGCATCCTCGTGATAGGCCACCGTGAAGGACGGCACGTCGTCGGCCCGCGGCATGCAGTAATCCATGTACGATCCGGTCAGAAGCTGCCCCGTCTCCTCGTCATAGACGCAGTTCTCATAGAGCGCCTGGCCGATGCCCTGGACGATGCCGCCGTGGACCTGCCCCTCCACGATCAGCGGGTTGATGACCCGGCCGAAATCATCCACCGCCGTGAAGTTCAGGATCTTCGTCACGCCGGTGTCGGGGTCGATCTCCACCTCGCAGATGTGGCAGCCGTTGGGATAGGTGAAGTTCTTGGGATCGTAGAACGCCTGCTCGTCCAGCCCCGGTTCCAGCTCGTCCAGGGGGAAGTTGTGGGGGACATAGGCGGCCAGGGCGATGTCGCCGATGGTCACCCCCTTGTCGGTGCCGGCGACGGTGAAGCGGCCGTCCTTGACCTCGATATCGGTTTCGGCGGCTTCCATCAGATGGGCGGCGATCTTGCGGGCCTTGCGCTCCACCTTGTCCATGGCCTTGACCAGCGCCGAACCGCCCACCGCCAGCGACCGCGAGCCGTAGGTGCCCATGCCGAAGGGAATCTTCGCGGTGTCGCCGTGGATGATGTCCACATTCTCGATGGGAATGCCGAAGCGGTCGGCCACCAGTTGGGCAAAGGTCGTCTCGTGCCCCTGCCCATGGCTGTGGGAGCCGGTGAAGACGCTGACCGAGCCGGTGGGGTGGAACCGCACCTCCGCCGATTCATAGAGGCCTGCCCGCGCGCCCAACGCGCCGGCGATGTTGGACGGGGCGATGCCGCACGCCTCGATGTACGTGGCAAAGCCGATGCCGCGCAGCTTCCCGCGCGCCGCCGATTCGGCCCGCCGGGCCGCGAAACCGGCGTAATCCACCATGGGCAGCGCCATGTCCAGGTTCTTGGCGAAATCGCCGGTGTCGTATTGCAACGCCACCGGGGTCAGGTAGGGCATCGCCTCCTTGGGGATGAAGTTGCGGCGCCGCAACGCGGTGGGATCCATGCCCAGCTTCTGCGCGGCGATGTCCACCAGCCGTTCGATGAGGAAGCACGCCTCCGGCCGTCCGGCCCCGCGGTAGGCATCGACGGGTGCGGTGTTGGTGAACACCGCCGTGACCTCCGCATAGATGGCCGGGGTCTTGTACTGCCCCGCCAAAAGGGTGGCGTACAGGTAGGTCGGGATGGAGGTGGAGAAGGTGGACAGGTACGCCCCCATGTTGGCGTCGGTCTTCACCCGCAGCCCCAGGAAATTCCCGTCGGCGTCCATGGCCAGTTCGGCGTGGCTGATGTGGTCGCGGCCGTGGGCGTCGGACAGGAAGCTTTCCCCCCGTTCCGCCGTCCATTTCACCGGCCGTCCGACCTTCTTCGCCGCCCAGGTGACGATGGCCTCTTCCCCGTAATGGAAGATCTTGGAGCCGAAGCCGCCGCCCACGTCGGGCGCCACCACCCGCAGCTTGTGTTCCGGGATGCCGAGCACGAAGGCCCCCATCAGCAGCCGGATGACGTGGGGGTTCTGGGACGTGGTGGTCAGGGTGTGCTCGCCGTTGGCCGGGTCGTATTCGCCGATGGCCGCCCGCGGCTCCATGGCGTTGGGCACCAGCCGGTTGTTCACCAGATCGATGGTGGCGACGTGGGCGGCGCGTGCGAAGGCGGCGTCGGTGGCGGCCTTGTCCCCCAGGTGCCAGTCGTAGCAGACGTTGCCGGGGACGTCGTCGTGCACCAGCTCGGCCGTCCCGTCCAATGCGGCGCGGATGGAGGCGACGGCGGGCCGCTCGGCGTAATCAACCACGATCAGTTCGGCGGCGTCCTTGGCCTGCTCGCGCGATTCGGCGACCACCACCGCCACGATGTCGCCCACATAGCGGGCGCGGTCGCGGGCGATGGGGTAATGGGGCGGCTCCTTCATCGGGGTGCCGTCCTTGTTGTGGATCAGCCAGCCGCAGGGCAGGCTGTTCACCCCGTCGGCGGCCATGTCGGCGCCGGTGAACACGTGCCGCACGCCGGGGGAGACCAGCGCGTCCGCCGTGTCGATGCTGATGATGTCGGCGTGCGCGTGGGGCGAGCGCAGCATATAGGCAAAGGTCTGGTTGGGGCGGTTGATGTCGTCGGTGTAGCTGCCGCGCCCGGTCAGGAAACGCGCGTCTTCACGGCGGCGCACCGGGGCGCCGATCCCATTGGGGTTTGCCATCGCGGAACATCCTTCCCTTAAGAGCAGCGCCGGTTACTCGGCGGCGGCCTTCAGCGTGCCGCCGTTCATCGCCTCGGCCCCCGCCATCACCGCCTTGACGATGTTGTGATAGCCGGTGCAGCGGCAGATGTTGCCCTCCAGCCCCTCGCGGATTTCCGTTTCGCTGGGAGTGGGGTTGGCGCGGACCAGATCCACCGCACTCATCACCATCCCCGGCGTACAGAACCCGCATTGCAGGCCGTGATGCTCACGGAACGCCGCCTGCATAGGGTGCAGGGTGCCGTCGGGGGCGGCCAGCCCCTCGATGGTGGTGACGGTGCTGCCGTCGGCCTGAACCGCCAGCATGGTGCAGGATTTCACCGACCGCCCGTCCACATGGACGGTGCAGGCACCGCACTGGCTGGTGTCGCAGCCGATGTGGGTGCCGGTCAGATGCAGGATATCGCGGAGAAAATGGACGAGAAGGGTGCGTTCCTCGACCTCGCGCGTGACCGTCGTTCCGTTGACGGTCAGCGTAACGGTGCTTGCCATACCGTTCCTCCCTTTGGGCCGGAGCCTGTTCGGCTGGGGCTTGTCCGATGGAAACCGTGGACGCGGTGGCCGTTGCCACCGGCGGTTTCGACCCGTTCCTTGGCCGTGGGATCAGTTTTGCACAGCCCGCGGGCCGGTCAAGGCGCCGTTCGGCCGATATCCTTAAGCCAAAGGGCTGAGTAATCGCCGAATGCCTTGGCGGGTGGGCAGGGGCAGGCTACAGTTGTGCAAAGCGCAAACCAACAAAAACCATATCCCTGGGAGGGGTACCCCTAATGAAGCGTGTTCTCGGGATTCTCGGGCTTTGCCTGACGCTTGCCGCTCCGGCGAAGGCCGAGGAGTTCGTGACCGTCCTGACCGGCGGCACCAGCGGCGTTTATTATCCTCTCGGTGTTGCGCTGCAAAATATCTTCGGCAAAACTCTTGCGGGTGCGAAGGTGTCGGTGCAGGCGACCAAGGCGTCGGTGGAAAACCTGAACCTGCTGCAGGCCGGGCGGGGCGAGATCGGTTTCACGCTGGGCGATTCCCTGGGCGATGCCTGGGCGGGGTCGGAGGATGCGGGCTTCAAGACCAAGCTGACCAAGCTGCGCACCATCGCCGGGATCTATCCCAACTACATCCAGATCGTCGCCAACGGGGATTCCGGCATCCGGACCCTGGCCGATCTGAAGGGCAAGCGGGTGTCGGTGGGGGCGCCGAAATCGGGGACGGAGCTGAACGCGCGGGCGATCTTCGCCGCCGCGGGGTTGGGGTACAAGGATTTCGCCAAGACCGAGTATCTGCCCTTTGCCGAATCCGTCGATCTGATGAAGAACCGCCAGCTTGACGCCACCTTGATTTCCGCCGGGCTGGGCGTGGCAGCGGTCAAGGATCTGTCGGCATCGCTGCCCATCACCATCGTCACCATCCCGGCGGACGTGGTGCAGAAGGTGGGCAACGCCGCCTATATCCCCGAAACCATCCCCGCCGGCACCTACAGCGGCCAGGACGCCGACATTCCCACCGCCGCCGTGCGCAATTTCCTGGTCAGCCATTCCGGCGTGTCCGACGACACCGCCTATGCCATGACCAAGGGCATCTTCGAGCATCTGGACCTGCTGACCGCGGCCCACGCGGCGGCCAAGCGCATCACGCTGGACGCCAGTGCGGCGAAATCGCCGGTGCCGCTCCACCCCGGTGCGGAAAAATACTTCAAGGAAAAGGGGCTGTTGCCGTAAGCGCCGGCCGGGGTGCGGGTCATGACCGTGACATCTCCCTCGTCGGCGAACACGCTTCCGTCCGATACCGATCTTGAGGCGCGCGCCGCCCTGGACCGGGAAAACCCCGCCGGCCTCGTCGCGTTCGACGGGGTGGACGGCAGGATCCTTTTTTGCATCGCCGTGGCCTTCGCCCTGTTCCAGGTGTGGACGGCGGCGTTCAGCCCGCTGTCCAGTCTGGTGGTGCGGTCGGTCCATGTGGGCTTTCTGCTGCTGCTGACCTATTGCCTGTTCGGGTTCGGCAACCGGCCCCAGCGGCGGGTGCCGTGGCATGGCTGGCTGCTGGGGGGCCTGTCCTTTGCCATCGGCCTGTATCATTGGGTGTTCGAGGCCGACCTGATCCAGCGGGCGGGCGATCCCACCACCACCGATCTGGTGGTGGGCGCCGTCGGCATCGCGCTGGTGTTCGAAGCGGCACGGCGGCTGATGGGGTGGGTTCTGCCGATCATCTGCGGCGTGTTCATCCCCTATGCCCTGTTCGGGCGATGGCTGCCGTTCGGGCTGGCCCACCGCGGGTTCGGCTGGGACCAGATCATCGATCAGCTTTATTTTTCCACCGAAGGGGTGTTCGGCACGCCCGTCTATGTGTCGTCCACCTTCATCTTCCTGTTCATCCTGTTCGGCGCCTTTCTCGAACGCGCGGGGATGATCAAGCTGTTCAACGACGTGTCGCTGGGGCTGGTGGGCCATGCCAAGGGCGGACCGGCTAAGGTGGCGGTGATCTCCTCGGGCTTCATGGGGACCATCAACGGGTCGGGGGTGGCCAATGTGCTGACCACCGGGCAGTTCACCATTCCGCTGATGACCCGTTTCGGCTACCGCCCGGCCTTTGCCGGGGCGGTGGAGGCGACGGCCAGCATGGGCGGGCAGTTGATGCCGCCGGTGATGGGGGCCGCCGCCTTCATCATGGCGGAAACCATCGGCGTGCCGTACAGCGACGTGGCGCTGGCGGCGGCGATTCCCGCCATCCTCTATTTCGCCAGCGCCTTCTGGATGGTCCATCTGGAGGCGGGCAAGCGCAACCTGATCGGCCTTCCCCGCAGCGAATGCCCCAGCGCGCTCAACGCCCTGATCGAGGGGTGGTATCTGGTGCTGCCGCTGGCGGCACTGGTCTATCTGCTGTTTTCCGGCTTCACGCCGCTGTTCGCCGGGGTGATCGGGCTGGCGGCCACCGCCACGCTGATCCTGGGGACGCGGGTGTCGGGGGTGCTGCCGGGCACGGCGCTGCGGCTGGTGTTCTGGGTGGCGCTGGGGCTGGCAGCCGCCGGTCTGTGGCGGCTGGGGCTGCGGACGGAGGAAATGGCCTTTGCCATCATCGCCGGGCTGATTGTGCCGTGCCTGTTCGTCCGCGGCGGGCGGGAAACCATCGGGATCCTCGTCCACGCGCTGGCGGAGGGGGCGAAGAACGCGCTGGGCGTCGGGGTGGCCTGTGCCCTGGTGGGGGTGCTGATCGGCATTCTGTCGCTGACCGGGCTGGCGTCCAGCATCGCCGCGGCCATCGTCGATCTAGCGGGGGGCAACCTGCTGCTGGCGCTGATCCTGACCATGATTGCGTGCATCGTGTTGGGCACCGGGTTGCCGACCACGGCCAACTACATCATCACCGCTTCCATCGCCGCACCGGCGCTGCTGCAGATGGGGGTGCCGCTGATCGTCTCGCACATGTTCTGCTTCTACTTCGGCATCATGGCCGACCTGACGCCGCCGGTCGCCTTGGCGGCGCTGGCCGCGTCGTCCATCGCGCGGGCCGGGCATATGGAGATCGGCTGGATCGCCACCCGCATCGCCATGGCCGGCTATGTGGTGCCGTTCATGGCGGTCTATGATCCGGCGCTGATGCTGCAATCGGACAGCACCGCGGCCATCGCCTATATGGTCGTCAAGGCGTGCCTGGGCATCATGCTGTGGGGGGCGGCCACCATCGGCTATTTCCTGACGCCCCTGAGCTGGATCGAACGCATCGTGGCGACGGCGGCGGCGTTTCTGTTCGTGCTGGCGGTCCCGGCAACCGACGAGGCGGGGTTCGTGGTGACCGTGGCCTTCACCGGCTGGCAGTGGTGGCGGTCGCGCCGTGCGGCCGGGGCGGAACCGGCCCGGTGAGTCTCGTCTGCCTGCTGACCCTGGCGGGGGGGCTTCTGGCCTCCCTGCCGGGGGACACGCTCACCCTGTCCTGGACCCATTCCATCGAAAAGACCGAATGGCGGGAGGTCTGGCGGGCCGAAGACGGGCGGATGGTCCCGGTTGAGGCCCGCATCAAGGGGTTCGGCGCCGGGATGGAGCCGCCGCCCGGCGCCCGCCTGTCGGACGGCTGGATGGTGTGGCGCCCCGCGGCCCCGCCGTCGGGGCGGCTGGAACTGGCCGCCTCGCCCTTCGGCGGGGATTATACGCTGTGCGTGCCGGGGCTGTGCCGGCCTTTGGCCGACTGGGCGGCGGGCGGTGGCCCGGTGATCGTCGCCGCCTGCCCCCCGCCCTGATGGATGCTCCGGCACGTTCGCCGTGTGGTGGCGTTCAGGCTTGGCATCCTTCGCCTGCGAACGCATACTGCGCCCCCACACGGAACAAAGAAGACTCCCAACGATGGATGCAACCCCGTTCCCCCGATCGCTCCGCCGTGCGGCGGGGCTGGCCGGTTTTGCGGCTGTGGCGGTGCTCCCCGCCCTGGCCTGGGCGTCGGAGACGGCTCCCCACCTGGACGGGCGTGATCTCGGGCCGCTGTGGGTGGTGCCGTTCGCGGGCATCCTGCTGTCCATCGCCGTGATGCCGCTGGTCGCCCCCCACATCTGGCACCACCATTTCGGGAAGATCGCCGCCGGCTGGGGGCTGGCCTTTCTGGTGCCCTTCGCCGCCACCTTCGGCCCCGGACTGGCCTTGTATGAGGTGCTGCATGTGGCGCTGCTGGAATACATCCCCTTCATCGTGCTTCTGACCGCCCTGTTTACCGTCGCCGGAGGGGTGCGGCTGAAGGGGGCGCTGGTGGGCACCCCCGTTGCCAACACCACGGGGCTGGCGCTGGGCACGGCGCTGGCCAGCGTGATGGGCACCACCGGCGCGGCCATGTTGCTGATCCGCCCGTTGCTGCGGGCCAACGCCCACCGGCGGTACAAGGTCCATACGGTCGTGTTCTTCATCTTCCTGGTCGCCAACATCGGCGGATCGCTGACGCCGCTGGGGGATCCGCCGCTGTTCCTGGGCTTTCTCAAGGGGGTCAGCTTTTTCTGGCCGACCCAGCATCTGCTGAAACCCATGCTGCTGGTCGCCGGGCTGTTGCTGGCGGTGTATTTCGCGCTGGATCTGGTGCTCTACGCCCGCGAAGACGCCGGCCCGCCGCCGTTGAGCGAGGGCACCAGCGAACCGCTGGGCATCGAGGGCGGCATCAACCTGCTGCTGCTGGCGGCGGTGGTGGTCGCGGTGCTGCTGAGCGGCGTGTGGCATCCGGGCGTGGCGCTGCCGGTGTTCGGGGTGGGGGTGCCGCTGGAAAGCCTGACCAGCCAGGTTTTGCTGATCGGGATCACCATTGCCTCCCTGCGGCTGACCAGCGCCCGGAGCCGGGCGCTCAACGGTTTCACCTGGGGACCGATGGTGGAGGTGGCGAAGCTGTTCGCCGCCATCTTCCTGACCATCATCCCCGCCATCGCCATTCTGAAGGCCGGGACCGAGGGTGCGCTGGGGATTGTGATTGCCGCCGTCAACCACGATGGGCAGCCGGTGCCCGCCGCCTATTTCTGGGCCACCGGCATCCTGTCCAGCTTTCTCGACAACGCGCCCACCTACCTGATCTTCTTCAACACCGCCGGGGGGGATGCCGCCCGGCTGATGGGGGATCTGGCGGTGACGCTGACCGCCATTTCCGCCGGGGCGGTGTTCATGGGGGCCAACACCTACATCGGCAATGCTCCCAACTTCATGGTCAAGGCGATTGCCGAGGAGCGCGGGGTCACGATGCCCAGCTTCTTCGGCTATATGCTGTGGTCGTGCGGGCTGCTGGTGCCGTCGTTCGCCATCGTGACGCTGGTGTTCTTCCTGTAAAACGGCAAACGGCCCCGTACGGGGCCGTTTCCTTGTGGGGTGGGCCGCTTTCTCAGTGCGCCATCAGCACCGGGATGGTGGCGTTGCTCAGCACGGTGCGGGTGGCCCCGCCCAGCACCAGTTCGCGCAGGCGCGAATGGCCGTAGGCGCCCATCACCAGCATGTCGCCCTCCAGCGCCTCGGTGCAGGCCAGGATGGTTTCGCCCACGTCGCCGCTCTGGTGGATGGTGGACTGGTGGTGGGTGCGGATGCCGTGGCGTTCCAGATAGATCATGATGTTGCGGCCGCTGTCGCCGGTGTGGCCGGGCGGGTCGATGGTCAGCACCGTCACCCTGTCCGCTTCGCGCAGGAAGGGCAGGGCGGCGCGCACCGCCGCACCGGCCTCGCGGGTGTTCTTCCACGCAATGACGATGTGACGCCCGAACCCCTCCTCCGGCACGCCCTGATGGGGCAGCACCAGGGCGGGGCAGGGGGATTGCAGCGGCAGCCGGTCGGGAACGTGCAGCAGCACCCGGTCTTCCAGATGGCCGGGATGGCTCTGGGTGATGATGGCAAGGTCGGCGAAGGCGGCGCGGGAGGCCAGCAACTCCACATGGTCCCCCTCGTCCACCGTCCAGGAATAGGAGCAGTCCTTCAGCGCCTGCCGCACCTCGTGCTCGATCTGACCGGCCTTTTCGTGGGCGATCGCCGTCGCCTCCGCCAGAAAGCCATAAGAAGCGCCCCGGCCCGTCACCGCCGCCGGCATGTGCACCGGAGTCGCAATATACAGCACATCGACGAAGGCGGAAAAACGGGCGGCCAGCGACACGGCCACGCGCAACCGTACATCGTGGCGCTCGTCGTTGGCCATGTGGAGCAGGATGGTCTTGATCGGCATGGAATCCGCTCTGTCTGGTGGACGGCCCTGCCGGGCCATGCTCTTAGGTAACGCTGCCGCGTGGCCGATGGCAACGCCGCTTCGGTGATAGGGGCCTTTCTTTTGCCGGAAGCAAAGAGGCATCCACTATGCGTTGTAATGCATGAGCATTTTAATCTACCGTAAACCGTATGAACGAAATACTATGCATGGGGGCAATCACGCGGCCTGTAGGGTGTGTCATGTATTACTCGCAAGTAACCGGACCCGGCAGCGGCG
This sequence comes from uncultured Rhodospirillaceae bacterium, assembly GCA_937927415.1. GTDB lineage: Bacteria > Pseudomonadota > Alphaproteobacteria > Azospirillales > Azospirillaceae > Azospirillum. The sequence continues at coordinate 191,534 of CALBDS010000001.1, read as the reverse complement.
CCAGCACCGCGGCGCCGCCGGCCACAAAGAAAAGCGCGGAAACCAACAAGGCCGCGGACGCAAAGGCGGCGACGTCCACGTCCACGTCCACGTCGGTGACCACGACCACAACCTCGGTTTCCACCGGGACATCCAGCCCGGCCTACACCATCAGCCAGTCGATGGAATCGCTGCTGGATGCCATGTCGGGCAAGAAGCCGGCCACCGACGCCAAGGACGGCGCCGACAGCGCCACGGATTCCGCAGGCGGCGGGACGTCGTCCGGCGGCGGCGGGGTTAAGCGCGCGCAGGATGCGCAGAAATACATGCAGGCCGCGCTTGACCAGAGCAAGCAGGTCGCCAGCATGTTCAGCAAGGCCGTCGATTCGTTCAAGAGCGACCTTGGCTCGCTGCTCAGCGGGCTTGGCATGTCGGATGACAAGGTCAAGAGCGCCGTGGGCAGCTACGGCGATGCCATGAACGCCAAAATGGCGAACATGGACTTCAGCAACATGGCCGTGGACATGCAGACGGCCCGGTCGCAGTGGAGCATCGAGTCCCGCGGCATCGAACTGAAGATCAAGGACGGCGACCGGGAGGTGTCCATCTCCTTCGCCAAGTCCACCCTGGACTTCCGCAAGGAGGAACAGAGCGCATCGGCCGTGTTCGGCGCCGGCGGCGACGTGACCAAGGCCATGTTCGGCCAGACCACCACCACGGCCACGGCCAAGGCCACCGGGATCATCGTCCGCGGGGCTGAGAATTTCAGCTCCGACGAGATGAAGAACATCCTGGGCAAGCTGACGGACATGGCGTCCAAGGGCGGCGGCATGAAGGGGCTGGCAACCCTGTCCCCCAGCACCGATTCCAAGGGTGTGATGCACCTGAACGTGGATCTGTCGGTGGCGGGGAGCAGCCTGGGCGACAGCAGCACCAGCGCGGCGGCGTCCACGGCTGCGGCGTCCACGTCGGCTCCGGCGGCGGCATCCACCTCGTCTTCGGTGGACATCAGCGCCTGACCGTGGTGGTTGCTTGTGTTGAGGGATCGGGGCCGGCAGCGGGTGCTGCCGGCCCTTTTCGTGTTTATTTGACCGGCAGCGTCACCGCATAGGCATCCACCGGCAGAACGGTGGCGGTCAGGCCGCGGGCCTTCAGGAACTCGGCAAAGCGGGTGTAGCGGGCCGGGTCCAGGGCCGCCGGGCTGTTGGCGAAGCGGGGCAGAGTGTCGGCCCAGGCGCGGCGGTTCAACTCGTCGTTCAGTTCCGGGCGCCCCTTGGTGAAGGCGGCGTGGGCCGGTTCCGGGTGGTTCAGGATATAGAGGGTGGCCCGTTCCACCGCCCGCACCAGCCGCGGCAGGCGGGGGTCGTTCAGCTTGGCCTTGTTGGCCACCAGAACCAGCTCGTCATAGGGCGGCACCCCCTCTTCCTCGGGGAAGAAGGCCCGGCCGGGGCGCTCTTCCAGCGCCATCTGGTTCAACTCAAAATTGCGGAAGGCGCCGATCACCGCGTCCACCTGACCCGACAGGATCGACGGCGACAGCGAGAAATTGACGTTGACCAGCGACACATCCTTCAGCGTCAGCCCGTTCTTTTCCAGCATGGCGCCCAGCACGGCGTCCTCGAACCCGCCGACCGAGAAGCCAACCTTGCGGCCCTTCAGATCCTTCACCGATTTGATCGGCCCGTCGGCCAGCACCACCACGGAATTCAGCGGCGTGGACACCAGCGTGGCGATGCGCACCAGCGGCAGCCCTTCGCCCACCTGGACCTGAAGCTGCGGCTGGTACGACACCGCCACGTCGGCCTGTCCGGCGGCCACCAGCTTGGGCGGATCGTTGGGATCGGCGGGCGCCACCAAGTCCACGTCCAGACCTTCGTCGGCGAAGAAGCCCATCTCCTTGGCCACCACCAGCGGGGCGTGGTCGGGGTTGACGAACCAGTCCAGGATCAGCGTCAGCTTGTCCGCTGCCGTCGCGGGTACCGCCGCGCACAGACCGGCGGCCAGCACGACCGCGGCCATCACATGCTTCATGGTGTCGTATCCTCGTTGAGGGTTGCTTCATCCGGTTGCCAGGGCAGGGCGCGGCGCAGCAGCGCGTCCACCCCGGCGTAAAGAGCGACGGCAAAGGCCGCCAGAACCGCCAATGCGGCGAACATCACATCGGTCTGCATGCGGGCGTTGGCGTGGAGCATCAGATACCCCAGCCCCGCCGACGACCCCACCCATTCGCCGATCACCGCCCCGATGGGGGCGACCGCCGCCGCCACCCGCACGCCCGACGCAAGCGCCGGCAGGGCGGCCGGCAGCCGCACGCGCCACAGCACGGCGGCGGGGGCGGCGCCCATGGTGCGGGCCAGATCCACCCAGCCGGGATCCGTGCGCCGCAGCCCGTCGAACAGGGCGGTGGTGACGGGGAAATAGATGATGAGCGTGGCCATGGCGATTTTCGACGCCATCCCGTACCCCAGCCACAGCACCAGCAGCGGGGCGAGCGCGAACACCGGAATGGCCTGGCTCACCACCAGCAGCGGCAGAAGCCAGCGGCGGGCCGGACGGAACCCCGACAGCAGCAGCGCCGACGCGGTTCCCAGCGCCACCCCCAGCATCAGCCCGGCGGCAATCTCCGTCAGGGTCCAAAGGGCGTGATGGGTCAGAAGGGGGGCCTGCGCCCACAGCGCCTCGGCCACCCGCTGCGGGCCGGGCAGGATGTAGCGGGGCACGCCGGTCAGCCAGACCACCCCCTGCCACACGGCCAGCAGCACGGCGGCGGTGACGGCCGCGCGGATCAGGCGGGTCATGCCGCCAGCCTCCGCAGCACCTCGGCGTGCAGCCCCATGACGGCGGCGGGGTCGCGGGGTGGTGGGCCGGGCGGATCCAATGCCGGGCCGATGGCGGCCGGGCGCCCGCTCATCACATGAACGCGGTGGCAGAGCCGCAGAGCCTCCAGCGGGTCGTGGGTCACCAGAAGAACGGTGCGCCCGGCCAGCATGGTTCCGGCCAGATCCTGCAGCCGCAGACGGGTGATGGCGTCCAGGGCGGAAAACGGCTCGTCCATCAGCACCAGCGGACGGTCTTCCATCAGCGTGCGGGCCAGCGCCACCCGCTGCCGCTCACCCCCCGACAGGGATGCCGGCCGGTCCCGCTCCCGTCCCGCCAGCCCGACGGCGGCCAGCAGCCCGCGGGCGCGGTCGCGGACCGTGGCGCTCATCGCCTCCCGGCGCAGCCGCGCGCCGAGCGTCACATTGTCCAGCAGAGTCAGCCACGGCAGCAGCAGATCCTGCTGCGCCATATAGGCCACCCGCCCGGCCAGCGGCACGTCATCCGCCGTGCCGATGACGGTGGGCGGTTCGGGGGTGTCGAGACCGGCGAGCAGGCGCAGCAGCGTGGTCTTGCCCACCCCGCTCGGCCCCAGCAGGCCGGTGATGGCGCCCCCCTCAAGGGTCAGGTCCAGCCCGTCGAACAGACGGGTGCCGCCGCGGGTCAGCCGCGCACGCGCGATGGATACGCCGAGAGGAGCCGGGGCTGTCGGCCCGGTCCGCATGGGGTCATGCATGGCTCACTGATCCCTACGCCGGTATGAACCGGATCAGGTTCCAGGGGTCGCTTCCGCAGGGGTGCGGAAACCTCTCAGCCGCCAACCGGCTCCCCCCAGTGATTGAGCCAAGGACTATGGCGTGACGGCGGGGGATCGGCAAGGGGGCGTATGCCCATGGGAATGGTTTGCGGATGCCGTCGCGGCGGGAAGGGGAAAGCCGCTGGAAACGCAAAAAAGCCGGGTCCGTGCGTCCTTGCGCAAACGCAACAGGACATACGATCATCCCAGCTTCAAAACGACAAGATGAGAAAACCCGATGTTCCACCGGGACCACGCGCTCCACCACACATCACCCGAAAAAGGCATCCGGCTTTGAACGTCCCCAGCCTCAAACCAGGCTGTTCAGAATGATGGTGGAGCCGAGGGGGATCGAACCCCTGACCTCCGCAATGCCATTGCGGCGCTCTCCCAGCTGAGCTACGGCCCCACAGTGTGGTGCGCTTGGAGGGACTCGAACCCCCACGGCCTTTCAGCCACTAGGACCTGAACCTAGCGCGTCTACCAATTCCGCCACAAGCGCGTTTCACTGAACGTCACCGCCGCTTCGCTTTTGCTTCGCTGCTGTCGCCTCGTCGCTGTCGCGTCGTCGTCGGCGTCGTTCGGTGGGCGTGTGTATAAGGGGGTCGGCCCCGGTGCGCAAGCAAAAAAGTGAAGGGTCTTGAGAAAAATTTCCGGGAACAGATTCAGGGGGATACGGACTGTTTAGGATCGTATCCCGCTGTACCGGAGAACAGTTGGGGCCACGGGCGGCTGCCGGATCAGGCGTGCCCGGCCTCTTGCGACAGCATCGACAGGTTGACGCCCAAGAGGCCGATGGCCCGCTCCCACTTTCCGTCCAGATCGTCATCGAACAGGATGTCGGTGTCGCACGGCGCGGTCAGCCAGCCGTTGGCCTGGATCTCGGAATCCAACTGTCCCGGCCCCCAGCCGGCATAGCCCAGCAGCAGCAGGCTGCGTTCCGGCCCGCGCTCCTCGCCCAGCGCGCGCAGGATATCGATGGTGGCGGTCAGGGCGATGGTTTCATCCACCACCAGGGTGCCGTCGCGCACGTAATCGGTGGTGTGCAGCACGAAGCCGCGGCCGGATTCCACCGGGCCGCCGTAATGGATCGGTGTGCGGCCCACGGCGTCGGTGGGGGGCGGCAGCTCCAACTGCTCCACCAGATCGCGGAAGGTGATGGAGCCGAACAGCTTGTTGATGACAAGCCCCATGGCGCCATCCTCGTTATGAGCGCATATATAGACGACGGAACGCTGGAAACGCGGATCGAGCATTCCCGGCATGGCGATCAGGAATTGTCCTGTCAGGAAAGCTGGCGACTTGGTGGAGCGTGGCATCCAGGTTTATCCTTATGGTCAAACTTCCTGGGGCGCACCGTCCGGCGGCCCGCCCCTGTGGGCTTGATGGTTCCCGAAAGTGTGGCAGCCCCAGCCGGGCTTTGCACGGATTATAGCGGCGACAGGGTGTCTTTTCGTGAAGCTTATGGAAACAGTTCCCATGGTGAAACGGCTCGTTCGAACCCTGGTGCCGGCGCTGGTGCTGGTTATATGGGGTGGCGCTGCGTGGGCTGCCGCCGGCCCGTGGGTGCGCGATGGGGCGGTCGAGGCGCGTCTTATCGCCGCGGTTGATGGGGTGGGCAATCTGACCACCGTGCCGATGGCGCTGGAGGTGCGGCTGGATCCCGGCTGGAAGACCTATTGGCGCACGCCGGGCGATGCCGGTCTGCCGCCCCGGCTCGACTGGTCGGGGGCCGGAAACCTGCGTGACGCCGTGCTGGACTATCCCGTCCCCCACCGCATCAGCACGCTCGGCATCGAAACCGTGGGGTATGAAGGGGCTGTCGCCTTTCCCATCCGCGCCGTTCCGGTGACGGCGGGGCAGCCGATGGATCTGACGGTTGCCGCCGACCTGCTGGTCTGTGCCGAACTGTGCGTGCCCCAGCGCCTGACCCTGGCCCTGTCGCTGCCCGCCGGACCGGCGGAACCGGGGGCGGAGGCCAACGCGGTGGCCCGTGCCATCGCCTCGGTGCCCGGTGACGGAAGCGGTGCGGGGCTGACCCTGCGCAGCGCCGGTTTCGACGGTTCGGCCCTGGTGATCGAGGTGGCGGGGCGCGAGCCGCTGGTGTCCCCCGACGTTTTCGTCGAAGGCGAGCCGCCGCTGTCCCTGAAGGCGCCGCAGCGGCGCTTTTCCGACGGTGACCGCGTGGTCCGCCTGCGCCTGGAACCGGCGGAAGGGGAAAGCCCGGCCGCTGTGGCCGGGCGGGCGCTGACCTTGACGGTGGTGGATGGTGAGCGGGCCATGACGGTTCCGGCGACGGTGACCGCGGTGGCGCCGCCGGCCCTGCCCGGCGGGACGGTGCCGGAAACCGGGCTGCTGGCCATGCTGGGGGTGGCGCTGCTGGGGGGGCTGATCCTCAACCTGATGCCCTGTGTGCTGCCGGTTTTGTCTCTGAAGCTGCTGTCGGTGGTGCGCCATGGCGGGGAAGGCCGGGCGCGGGTGCGGGCCGGCTTCCTGGCGTCGGCGGCGGGGGTGGTGACCTCCTTCCTGCTGCTGGCGGCGGTGATGGCGGGGCTGAAGACCGCCGGGGCCGCCGTCGGCTGGGGCATCCAGTTCCAGGAGCCGCTGTTCCTGGTGTTCATGGTGGTGCTGGTGACCCTGTTCGCCGCCAACCTGTGGGGCCTGTTCGAGGTGCCGTTGCCCCGTTTCCTGGCGGATTCCGCGGGGTCGCCGGGCGGGCACGGGTTGGGTGGGGCGTTTGCCACCGGCGCGTTCGCCACGCTGCTCGCCACCCCCTGTTCGGCGCCGTTCCTGGGAACGGCGGTGGGCTTTGCCCTGGCGCACGGGCCGGTGGAGATCGTCGCGGTGTTCCTGGCGCTGGGGGTGGGGATGGCCTTGCCCTATCTGCTGGTGGCGGCGGTGCCGGGTCTGGCCCGCGTGCTGCCCCGGCCGGGCCGGTGGATGATCGCGCTGCGCCGGGTGCTGGGGGCCGCCCTGGCGCTGACCGGGGTGTGGCTGCTGTCGGTGCTGTCGGTGTCGGCCGGTTCCGCCGCGGCGGGGCTGGTGGCGGCGCTGATGGTGGCGGTGGTTCTGGCCTTGTGGCTGGGGCGGCGCATCGCCGCGGCGCCGGGCTGGGCCGGCGGCACCCTGGCGACGCTGCTGGCGGCGGTGTCCTTCGCGGTGCCGGCGCAGGTGGGCAACAGCGCCGGGGCCGCCCCGGCGCACGAACCGGCCGCGGCCCCCGGATCGGCGGTATCCTGGGCCGCCTTTGACGAGGCGGCCATCGCCGCCGCGGTGGCCGAGGGGCGCACGGTGTTCGTGGACGTCACCGCCGACTGGTGCATCACCTGTCAGGCCAACAAGAAGCTGGTGGTCACCCGTGGGGCGGTGGCGCAGCGGCTGGGCGGTGAAGACGGGGTGGTCGCCATGCGCGCCGACTGGACCCGCCCGGACGACCGCATCAGCCGGTTCCTGGCCCGCTATGGCCGCTACGGCATCCCCTTCAACATCGTCTATGGCCCCGGTGCGCCGGAAGGGGTGGTTCTGCCGGAATTGTTGAGCGAATCCGTGGTGTTGGCCGCTCTGGATCAGGCAAAAGGGAAGTGAAACAGTAGGACATCTTGCCCGCTGCCGGGAAGCGGGGTAGAAGGGGGAAACACCGCTCCGCCGGCAAACAACGGGTGCGGAGCCAACAGGGGAAGGATGAGACATGACCATCGCCGTCGGTGATACGATCCCGAATGTGCCGCTGAAGCATCTGACCGATAACGGAATGCAGGAAATCGCCACCGGCGATCTGTTCGCGGGCAAGACGGTGGCGCTGTTTTCCGTGCCGGGTGCCTTCACCCCCACCTGCTCGGCCAAGCATCTGCCCGGTTTCGTCCAAAAGGCCGAGGAGCTGAAGGCCAAGGGCGTGGACGAGATCGTCTGTCTGGCGGTCAACGATCCGTTCGTCATGCGCGCCTGGGGCGACAAGCACGCGGTTGCGGGCAAGGTGTTCATGCTCCCCGACGGCAACGCCGCCTTCACCTCCGCGCTGGGGTTGACCATGGACGGGTCGGGCTATGGCCTGGGCACCCGCGGCCAGCGTTTCGCCCTGGTTGCCAAAAACGGCACGGTCACGCATCTGGCAGTGGAAAAACCCGGCGAATTTGACGTCTCGTCAGCGGAAGCGATCCTCGCAGCCCTGTAACGGCTGGACGTTTGCGGGTGTTTAGGGCAGGATTCCCAGTGGAATCCTGCTGCCCGCAAGTTTCGGGGCCGGTGGGGCAAGGGGAAGGGGTGGTTAGGCCAAACGGCTGAACCGGATTTCCGGCATCGACCCTTCGCGCTCGTATCCCCCGATCCCGGCTTGCGGTATCCTGATCCCAGTTACGACACATGCGGAGGCGATGATGCCGGTGTGGCGCCGTTACCTCGTGCGGGAAGCGTCCGGTCATTTGACCGAACTGTCCAGCCGTCTGTTCGATCGGGCCGAGGACCGCGTCGCACCTTTGCCGGACTTTGCCGGGCAATGCGTCGATGTGGTGTCGGCGGTACTGGTGGCGGAACAGGGTCAGAATCCGACCCTGGCGGAAATGTCCTTCACCAAGCTGTATTTCGACGCGGTGGGGTTCGTTGACCGTGGCAAGCGCGACCGCATGATCCGGCTGATGCTGGAAAGCTGCGAGGATCGCCGGTGCCGGTCCGGTCCCGTCACCGGGCGGTCCGGCTGCGACGACGCCGTGCGCCGGGCCGGGCGGGCGCGGGCGCGTCTGGCCAGTGAATTCGGCTGGCAACCCAAACCGGCGGAGGTGACGGAGGTGCTGCACCGTCTGGACCTGCCGGTGTCCTCCTCCATTCCCTTTGCCGTGCCGCCCGCGCTGGTGGCGGGGGTGCCGCCGCACCCGGCAGGGGGCGGGCGCAGCCGTCTGCATTGAGCCTTTCCCTTTGGCATAGCGTTGCATCCCTTTTGTGTGGTCTTGGTAACCCGGCGGTTGCTCCCCATATCTTTCCCGACCAAGGATGAGGGGGATTGGGTGAGCGAAAAAGCACCGCCGTCTTTTGCCGACGCATTGTCCCTGGCCCGCCTGCGCCAGGGGGCGTTGATCGGCATCGGCTGCACGATCATTCTGATCGGTGTGCTGTTGGCACCGCTGCCGGGGCCGGGCGGTCTGCCGGTGGCGCTGGTGGGAGGGGCCATTCTGCTGCGCAATTCCCCGGCGGCCCGCCGTCTGTTCGTTCGCACCAAACGCCGCTATCCCCGCATGCTGGCGCCGGTGGAAAAGCTGCGGCTTTACCTGCGGCGGCGCCGTCAACGCTGATCCCCGCCGTTCCGGCCATTCTCCCCTGGACAGACAGGAAACCGTCCGCTCATCCTTGAGGCCCCCGCCAACGGGCGGGACAGGGCCGGAAGGAAAGGGAGAGGCGGGGTGAAGACGGGTAACGCCATTCTGTCGGGGTATGGAACGACGATTTTCGAGGTGATGTCGCGTCTGGCCGAAGAGCACGGCGCCATCAACCTGGGCCAGGGATTTCCCGACACCCGCGGCCCCGCCGATGTGCTGGAGGCGGCGTCCCGCGCCCTGCTGGACGGCTGGAACCAGTATCCATCCATGATGGGGACACCCGACCTGCGGCAGGCGCTGTCCGCCCACGCCGCGCGCTTTTATGGGCTGGCTGTCGATTGGAAGACCGAGGTTCTGGTCACCTCCGGCGCCACCGAGGCGCTGACGGCCAGCCTGCTCGGCCTGATCGAGCCGGGCGACGAGGTGGTGCTGTTCCAGCCCATGTACGATAGCTACCTGCCGATCATCCGGCTGGCGGGCGGGGTTCCGCGTTTCGTGTCCCTCAGATCCCCCGACTGGAGCTTCTCCCGCGCGGATCTGGAAGCGGCCTTCACGCCCAAGACCAAGCTGATCGTGCTGAACGACCCGCTGAACCCGGCGGCCAAGGTCTACAGCCGGGAAGAGCTGTCGCTGATCGCCGAATTCGTCCAGCGGTTCGATGCCTATGCCGTGTGTGACGAGGTGTATGAGCATCTGGTCTTCGACGGGCGTGCGCACATTCCGCTGATGACCCTGCCGGGCATGCGCGACCGCTGCCTGAAGATCGGGTCGGCGGGGAAGACCTTTTCGCTTACCGGCTGGAAGGTGGGCTACATCACCGGCGCCCCCCACCTGCTGCAGCCGGTGGCGAAGGCGCACCAGTTCCTGACCTTCACCACCCCGCCCAACCTGCAGACCGCGGTCGCCTATGGGTTGGGCAAGGATGATTCCTATTTCACCGGCCTGGCGGCGGAGATGCAGGCCAAACGCGACCGGCTGGCCGCGGGTTTGACGGCGGCGGGGCTGGACGTTCTGCCGTCCGCTGGTACTTATTTCATTGTGGCCCGCATCGGCGGCAAGGGACTCGCCCAATCGGGATTCGACGACGATCAGGGCTTTTGCCGCTGGCTGACCGTAGAGGCTGGTGTAACCGCCATTCCAGTCAGCGCCTTTTATGTGCAGAACGCACCGAAAGACTGCATACGATTCTGTTTCAGCAAGCGTGACGAGATTTTGGACGAAGCCGTTGCCCGTTTGGTTCGTGTCCTCTCAGCCTGAAGTCTATAGAACCATCATCATACGCCTCATCGGTGCAATTCTCGTATAGACTTTCGAAGGAGGAAGCGGGAAGTCGACTCGCAAACGATAATCAAAGAAACCGGATCACAAGCCGGGGGCGGTCGCGATCATGAAATTGATGGGCTTGCGCGAGGGTGTGATTCTGATCGCTGCTGTCATTATCGCAGCAGTGTGGATTTACTCCGTCCGATTTAGCGACCGCCTTCATGATAGACAAAAGAAAGAAACCTTGGCGAATGCCGAAAATGTCGTCAATGGGTTTGAAAATAATGCAACCAACACGCTGAATGAGATAGAATCCACGCTGGATATTCTGGCGCTCAACGCAATTGATGGGCGGCACTCGCTCATGGATAGGTTGATCTCCCGTGGATACTACAATCAAGCATTGATCCGTGGTTTTGCCGTCGTTGCCCCTTCCGGAACGGTGGTCTACCGCTCGGCCCCCGGGCTGGTGCCGGACGAAGCGGGGACTTTGCCCGCCGTCGCCATCCATCGGGAAGCAACGGTGGCCGGACTTTACATAGGCATCCCGGAACCGGCGGGGGACGGGCAGGGGGCCGGGTGGCGGATGCTCATCAGCCGCCCCCTGCACACCGTCGATGGTCTGTCGGGCGGGGTTCTGCTGGCGGTGGTGGATCCGCTTTATTTCGTGGCCCTCTACCCGTCGGTTTCCATCGGCGAGCGGGGAGAGGTGGCGCTGGTCGGCATGGATGGGGTTACCCGGCTGCGCCGCAATCGCCAGGGGGTGGACGAAAGCGGCGTCCCCTATCCCTATCCCCAGCTTTTGCAGCACGCTTTCCGCACCCCCGGCGGCTCGTTCGCCGTTCCGGGGAACGGGGCGGCGGAGCGGCGCTATATCACCTACCGCCGTCTGTCCGGTTTCCCGCTGGTGGTGACGGTCAGCGTGGCCCAGCAGGACATCGACGGGGCGGTCCAGGACATCATCCGCATGCTGTTCGCGGGTGCGGTGGCGTTCAGCATGGCGGTCATCATCGCCGGTGCGTTTCTGGTGTCGCAGTGGCGGATCTCCGACCGGCTGCGGGTGGCGTTGAGGGTGAACCGCGATTTCCTGGCCCGTGTCAGCCATGAATTGCGCACGCCGCTGAATGCCATCATCGGCTTTTCCGAGATGATAAAGGATCAGGTGCTCGGCTCCGGCCCGGTCGCGGGGGAACGTTACATGGAATACGCCCGCGACATCCACGCTTCGGGCCAGGAGTTGCTGGGGCTGGTCAACGATATCCTCGACCTGTCGGGGCTGCAGGCCGGACGAACGGCCCTGAAGCGCGAGGCGGTGGACGTCGCGGCGACCATCGACTGGGCCTTGCGCATCATCGCCCCCCAGGCCGACCGCAAGGACATCGTGATGGAAAAGACCATCCTGCCCGGCGTCGATACGGTGATGGTGGATGTGCGGGCCATGCGGCAGATGCTGCTGAACCTGCTGTCCAACGCCGTGAAGTTCACGCCCAAGGGCGGGCGGATCATGGTGATCGCACTGGTGGGAAAGGGGCGTCGGGGCTGCGTCCTGAAGGTCTGCGACACCGGCATCGGCATGACGGCGGAACAGATCGAACAGGTGGCCATCCCCTTCGGCCAGGATTCGGCGCTGGCGGCGCGGGACGGGCAGGGGCACGGTCTGGGCCTGTCCATCGTCAAGGCGCTGATCGAGGCCCACGGCGGGCATCTGCACATCGACAGCCGTCCGGGACAGGGCAGTCAGGTGACATTGGAATTTGCCGCCTGACCGCCGGTGTGGTTTCAAAACAACCCCATGGCGCCCCGGACGCCGGTTGGGCATACTCCGCCGGTCCGTCAGCCCCGAAGACACGGAGTTTTTCCCGTCATGCACCGTGCCCTGGCGCGCCCCCTTGCCGTCTTCGCCATTTGGTCCGTCCTGGCCGCCGGACCGGCCGCCGCTGCCGATCCCGCCCCTCCGCCTGCCCCTGCGGACGACGAAGCCCCCCTGGCGCTGGGTGAGGTGGAGGTGGTGGCCGAACGGGACGCGCCCCAGGTCTGCCTGAGCTTCAACAGCCGGATGGAGCGGACGGGAACCCCCGACCTGCGGCCGTGGCTGACGGTGACGCCGGAGGTCAAGGGCACGCTGGTGGCCCGCGACCGCTCCTTGTGCCTGGACGGGTTCCAGCATGGGCAGAGCTACACCCTGGCGCTTTCTCCCGGCCTGCCCGCCGCCGACGGCCGGACCCTGGCCGAGGGGGCGGAGCGGACGGTGGAGGTGCCGAACCGCCGGTCGGCCCTGTCGTTCCGCGGCGCCGGCTACATCCTGCCGCGGCTGGGAACGGAAGGGCTGCCGCTGCGCACCATCAATGTGGCGCGCGTTCGCCTGCAGATCCTGCGCCTGCCCGATCCGGCCATCGTCGAACAGATCCACCAGGGCCGCACCAACCAGCAACTGACCGACAACGACGTCGGCGCCATCGTCGCCAAGGCGGGGCAAGAGGTGTGGAAGGGTGAAATGGCCGTTACCGGCGCCCGCAACACCGTGGTCATCACGCCGTTCCCGGTGGATGCGGTGGTGGGGCGCCTGGATCCCGGCGTCTATGTCGCCGTCGCCTCCGCCGACGAGGTGGCGGAAAAGGACTGGTCCTCCCGCGCCACCCAATGGTTTCTGGTGACCGATCTGGGGCTGACCGCCGTGCGCGGCGACGACGGCTTGCTGGTTTATGCCCGCTCGGTCGCCACCGCCCGCCCGCAAGAGGGGGTGGAACTGCGCCTGCTGGCCCGCGACCACAGCGACAAGGCCACGGTGACCACCGGCGCCGACGGCATCGCCCGCGTACCGGCCACGGCGTTCGACGGGGACAACCCGGCCCAGGTGCTGCTGGCCCGCCGCGGCGGCGATCTGGCGATGATGGATCTGAACGGACCGGGGGCCGACCGTCCGGCGAAAGCCGCCGCCCAGTATGAGCCGCCCAAGGCGCTCGATGCCTGGATCTCGCCCGGCCGCGGCCTGTACCGGCCGGGCGAGCCGGCGGTGCTGACCGTGCTGCTGCGCGACGGCGATGCGAATGCCGTGACGGGCCGCGCGTTGACCGTGACCCTGCGCCGCCCCGACGGGGTGGAGGTTGACCGCCGGGCGGTGACCGACGCCGGGGCCGGCGGTTCCACCGTTACCTTCGGTCTGGCGCCCAACGCCATGGCCGGGCAATGGACCGCGGCGGTCCTTGACGGCGACGGCGGGCCGGTGATCGGCACCGCGCGTTTCCAGGTGGAGGATGTGGTGCCGCCCCGCCTGACCCTGGGCCTGACCGCCGAACGCCCGGCGCTGGAGGGGACGGAGCCGGTGGCGGTGACGCTGGATGTGCGCGACCTCTACGGCGCCCCGGCGGCGGGGCTGCCGGGGGATGCCAGCCTGACCCTGCGTCCGGCGGAAAGCCCGGCTCCGGGCCTGTCCGGCTATCGCTTCGGCCAGGCGCAGAAGGATTTTCCGCCGCAAAAGCAGGATCTGCCCGGCTTCACCACCGGCGCGGACGGCAAGGCGCACATCGCCGTCGCCCTGCCCAGCCGCCCCGACACCACCCGGCCCGTGGAAGCGGTGCTGCGCACCACGGTCTATGACATCGGCGGGCGCCCGCTGACCCGTGAGATCGTGCTGCCGGTGCACCACCAGCCCTTCGCCATCGGCATCCGCCCCCGCTTCGAAGGGCAAGGCGTGCCCGAGGGGGCCTCTGCCGGGTTCGAGGTGGTGGTGGTGGGCCGTGACGGCACGCCGGTGGACAAGCCCGACCTGTCCTTCGACCTGTTCGAGGAAACCCAGGATTACCGCTGGGTCGAATCCAACGGCCGTTGGGATTACGAGACGAAGGCCAAGGAAACCCGCGTCACCGGCGGCACCCTGTCGGTGACCGCCGCCACCCCCGCGGTGGTGGAGGAGCCGGTCCAGGCCGGTCATTACCGGCTGGAGGTGTTCGATCCCCAGACGGGCGTGGCGTCCAGCGTGCGTTTCGGCGCCGGCTGGTGGAGTGCGGCCCCCGCCGCCGCCCGCCCGGACAAGGTGGATGTGACGGTGATGACCGCGGCCTACAAGGGCGGCGACACCGCCCGCGTGCACATCCGCCCGCCTTACCGCAGCGAGGTGCTGGTCACCGTCGCCGACCGTTCGGTGCGCATGGCCGTGACCCGCACCATCGGGCCGGAGGGTGCCTTCCTCGACATTCCCGTCGATCCGTCGTGGACCGCCGGGGTCTATGTGCTCGCCACCGCCTTTCCCCTGCCGGAGGCGGGGCAGAAGGGGGCGTTGCGCCGGGCGGTGGGGCTGTCGTGGCTGGGTCTGGACCCGGCGCCGCGGCGGCTGGACGTGGGGCTGTCGGTGCCGGCGGCGGCGGAGCCGCGGCGGTCCTTGCCCGTGACCCTGACGGTCCGGGGGATGGAGGCGGGGCAGCCGGCCTTTGCCGTCGTCACCGCCGTTGACGAAAGCGTCCTCAACCTCGCCCCCCAGGCGGATGCCGTGCCGGTGCTGGATCCGGTGGCCTATTTCCTCGGCCGCCGCGGGCTGGCGGTGGAGATGCGCGATGTGTACGGCCGCCTGCTCGACACCGACCCGGCGGCGGCAACTTCCCCGGCCATCACCCTGCGCCGGGTGCGCCCCGGTGCGGCGGTGCCGCCGCGCAACCGTCAGGTGGTGTCGCTGTTTTCCGGCATCGTGCCGGTGGGCGCCGACGGGACGGTGACGGTGCCTCTGGACCTTCCCGATTTCCACGGCCGGCTGCGGCTGATGGCGGCGGCGTGGAGTCCCGGCAAGCTGGGCCGTGCCGACGCCATGGTCAGCGTGGGCGAACGCATCATGGCCGGTCTGCCGCTGCCGCTTGCCCTGGCGCCGGGGGATGAGGCCCGGGTACCCCTGACCCTGGAAGGGCCGGAGGGAACCTACACCGTCCGCCTCACCGCGACCGGCGCCGTCAGCGTGGCGGAGGGTGAGGGGACCGTGACCATCCCGGCCAGCCGCCGCGCCGTTCTGACCCGCACGCTGCGGGCGGGCGGGGCCGGGGCGGGGACGGTGCATCTGTCCCTGACCGGGGCGGATGGGGCGAGCCTGGAACAGGACTGGCCAGTGCGGGTGCATGGGGCCGCCGGGGGAGTGCTGCAGCGCCAGACACTCACCCTGTCGTCCGACGCGCCGCGGACTCTGGGCGGGGATCTTGCCGCCGGGCTGGTGCCGGGCACGGTGACGGCGGTGGCGGCGGCGGGCGTGCCCGCCGACCTTGACGTTCCGGCACTGGTTCTGGGGTTGGAGCGTCCGATTCCCGGCGGAGCCGAGGCGCTGGCCAGCCGCATCCTGTCGCTGATCGCCCTGACCGGCGGCGATGCGCCGCTGGCTCCCTTTGCGGTGGAACCGGCAAAACAGCGGGTGCCGCTGCTGCTCGACCGGCTGCTGGCGATGCAGCGGGCGGATGGCGCCTTTTCGCCGTGGGGCGTGCAGGGGGATGCCGATCCCTGGCTGAGCGCCTTTGTCATGGATGTGCTGGGGCGGGTGCGCACGGCCGGCTATGGCGTGGCGGAACCGGCCTACCGCCGCGGCATGGACTGGCTGCGGCAGCAGACCGAAAACGCCTGGATGGAGGAGGAGCAGATTCCGGCCCGCGCCTACATCGGGTATGTGCTGGCGCGGGCGAAGGTGGCCGATGCCGCCGCCGTGCGCTTCTTCTTCGAAAGCTGGTGGAAGAGCCTGCCGACCGACCTTGCCCGTGCCCAGGTGGCGGCGGCGCTGGTGCTGTCCGGTGATGCCAAGGCGGGGACGGAGGCGTTTGCCGGGCTGTCCGGCGCCCGCATGGTGTCGGGTTCCCTGCGCGACCATGGATCGGGCCTGCGCGATGACGCGGCGGTGCTGGCGCTGATGCAGGAAAGCGGGGTGGCGGACAAGGGGCGGCTGGCCGACGCCACCGCCCGCCTGTCCCGCTCCCTTGCCGCCGCATCCCGCACGGGCGCGCAGGAACAGGCGTGGGCGGCGCTGGCCGCCCGCGGAGCCGGGCGGGGCGATGTGCCCAAGCTGACCATCGACGGGCAGAGCGTGGATTCGGGCAAGCCCGCCGTCGTCCGCTTCGACCCGCTGGCAGCACCGGTGACGCTGGCCGGCGACGGGGCGCGGGTGGCCGTGGCGGTGACCGGCGTGCCGGCGTCGCCGCTGCCGGCGGAGGAAAACGGCCTGCGCCTGAGCCGCAGCCTGTTCACCATGGACGGCAAGCCGGTGTCCCCCGGCAGCCTGCGCCTGAACGAACTGGTGGTGGTGGTTCTGGACGGGGAAAGCACCGATCCCACCGACCGCACCCTGACCGTGATCGATCCGATTGCCGCCGGTCTGGTGATCGAAAATGTGCGGGTGGGCGACAGCGGTTCGCTGGGCAAGCTGTCCTGGCTGGGCGCCCTGTCATCAGCGCCGCTGGTGGAACACCGTGAGGACCGTTTCGTCGGGGTGGTGTCGGTCACCAAGGACAAGCCCGGATTCCGGCTGGCCTATCTGGCCCGCGCGGTGGTGGCGGGTGACTTCGGCCAGCCGGGCGCCATGGTCGAGGATCAGGAACGCCCGGCCCAGTTCGCCCGCACCGGCGGCGGGCGGCTTGCCATCACCGGGGAGTGACGCGGCACCTATCCCAGAACCACGGTTTCCCCACCGTAGAGCCGCAGCCGCGCCACCAGTCGCGGCGCGGCGGCCGGGGTGGGGTCCACCGTCACCGGGCCGCCCGGCCGGGCTTCCGCCACGTCCAGCCGGGCCAACGCCTCGGCCACCAGGGCGGGGGAGGGGTGGTGCAGGGTCAAGGAGTCCAGGCGGACGCCGAAATCGGCCATGGATTCCGCCGGGTGGGGCCGGTCGTCCGGCCATTGGATCAGCGTCGGCACCACACCGCCCGCCGGCAGTGCGCCATCCGGCGGCACGGTGATCCGCCATTCCAGGGAACCGCGCCCGACCCGTTCCGGCGGTCCCAGCGGAACCGGGCAGCGCGCCGCGACCGCGGCGATGTCATGGGTGCGGACCACCCAGGTTGCCAGCCGTGGACCGTCCCGGCGCAGGCTGTCGAGAAAAGTGGGATCATCCAGGGCGAACCAGCGCGGGCTGCGCGGTGCGACGGGCACCGCCGGGTCGGGGGCGATCACCTCCAGAAACAGGCAGTCGCCCAGCCGCAGCAGGTGGTTGTGGGTGCCCATGACCGGGTGTGCCCCGCCGGTGGGCGGGGTGATTCCCTTCAGCCGCGCGGCCACCCAGTCCACCCCGTCGCGCAGAGTGGCGGCGGCGACCGTGATATGGTCCAGCCGGGAAAGCGCGGATGTGGTCATCAATGCCGCGATGATCCGTGAACCGACGGCCCATGCAGCGCCGGGTCGTGCGGGTCGTCCCGTCGTCGTGAGATCACCGTCATGATCCCCACCACCGCGGCGAAGAACAGCGTGATGACGACATAGAATGCGGCAGCGGACCCCACGGTCATGGTTCCCACAAGAACCATGGCCAGGATCCAGATCCCCAGCGTCACAATGATGCGTGCCGACATCGTTTGCCTCAAACCCTTCGCGTGTGACCGTGCAACGCCTGTCGCCGTCGTTTTGATTTCAGCCTGCCACAAGCAGCCGTGCCAGCCCGGCGTGGCACGCTGTCACACTCCGTCCGCAGCGGCCGGATAAAAGACTTGACGCTTGGGATAAGCGAACTTACCTTTACGTAAACGTAAGGCAGCCGGTTGCGTGCCGGACAAAAAAGACGACATAAAGAAAATGCGGCCCGGCCCCGTCGGGCCGTGGTCGCACGGGTGGGAGGAAGACGCGGATCATGCCCTGTCGGCGCGCTGACACGACGGATGATAAGGGGGACGGCGACGGGATGGACCGTTTTGCCTCATCCACTTACGCCATCGGCCAGTTGGCGGCGGAATTCGGGCTGACCCTGCGCACCATCCGCCATTATGAAGAGGAAGGGTTGCTGGCCCCGTCCCGCGAGGGGCAGGCGCGGGTCTATTCCCACCGCGACCGGGCACGGCTCGCGTTGATTTGCCGCGGCAAGCGTCTGGGCTTCAGCCTGGCGGAGATCAGGGACTTCCTCAACCTCTACGAACTGGGTGACGGGCAGGTGGAGCAGATGCGCTACATCCAATCCGTCGCCCGCCGCCGAATCGACGCGCTGGAACGGCAGCTTGCCGACGTGCAGCAGACGCTGACCGAACTGCGCGATCTGGACACCGCCATCAATCGCCATCTGAACCGCTGCGGCGCCGGCGCCGTGGCCGCATGGGAGGATAAAAAGCAATGAAACCCGTCGTCATCGCGGGCTACGCCCGTTCGCCCTTCGCCTTCGCCACCAAGGGAGAGCTTGCCAAGGTCCGCCCCGACGATCTGCTGGCCACCGTCATCGCCGATCTGGTGAAGCGGACGGGGGTCAACGCCGACGATATCGAGGATGTGATCGTCGGCTGCGCCTTCCCCGAAGGCGAGCAGGGCATGAACGTGGCGCGCACCGCGTCGTTCCTGGCCAAGATCCCGGTGACCGCCGCCGCCACCACGGTCAACCGCTACTGCGGTTCGTCGATGCAGTCGATCCACATGGCCGCCGGCGCCATCCAGATGGGGGCGGGTGAGGTGTTCGTGTGCAGCGGCATCGAATCCATGAGCCGCGTGCCGATGATGGGCTACAACCCGATCCTGCATCCGGGCCTGTCGCAGAATTATCCCGAAGCCTATTGCTCCATGGGCGTCACCGCCGAGAACGTCGCCAAGCGTTACGGCATCTCCCGCGCCGAGCAGGAGGAACTGGCAGCCGCGTCCCACGCCAAGGCCGCCGCGGCCCAGGCCGCCGGGCGCCTGTCGGACGAGATCGTCGCCATCGCCGGCCCCAACGGTTCGGTGGAGCGTGACGGCTGCATCCGTCCTGGCACCACCGCCGACACCCTGGCCGGTCTGAAGCCCGCCTTCCAGGCCGACGGCTCGGTGACCGCCGGCACCTCCTCGCCGTTGACCGACGGCGCGTCCGCCGTGCTGGTGGCGTCGGAGGAATACGCCCGCGCCCACGGCCTGCCGATCCTGGCCCGCATCCGTTCCATTGCCGTGGCCGGCTGCGCGCCCGACGTCATGGGGCTGGGACCGATCCCGGCGTCGCAAAAGGCGCTGGCCCGCGCCGGGCTGGCCATCGAGGACATCGACATCGTGGAACTGAACGAGGCGTTCGCCGCCCAGGCGCTGGCCTGCGCCCGCGATCTGAAGATCCCCCTGGACCGCATCAACCTGGACGGCGGCGCCATCGCGCTGGGCCACCCGCTGGGGGCGACGGGTGCCCGCATCACCGGCAAGGCCGCTCAGCTTCTGAAGCGCGAAGGCAAGAAGTTCGCGCTGGCCAGCCAGTGCATCGGCGGTGGCCAGGGCATCGCCACCATTCTGGAAGCGGTCTGATCCCGCGCTGGTTCCAAGGGAGGAAAACGCCATGGACTCCAAACGCGCGGAGATCAAGCGCGCCGCCGTCATCGGCGCCGGTGTGATGGGCAGCGGCATCGCCGCCCATTTCGCCAACGCCGGCATTCCCGTCGTGCTGCTGGACATCGTTGCCAAGAACAGCGACGACCGCAGCGCCATCGCCAAGGGGGCGGTCGAGCGGATGCTCAAGACCGAACCCGCCGCCTTCATGCACAAGCGCAACGCCAAGCTGGTCACACCCGGCAATCTGGAAGACGACATCGGCCTGCTGGCCGATGTGGACTGGATCGTCGAAGCGATCATCGAGGACAAGGCGCTCAAGGCCGACCTCTACAAGCGGATCGACGCGGCGCGCAAGCCGGGGTCGGTGGTGTCGTCCAACACCTCCACCATCCCGCTGCACATGCTGACCGAGGGGCAGTCCGACGCCTTCCGCCGCGACTTCCTCATCACCCACTTCTTCAACCCGCCGCGCTACATGCGCCTGCTGGAACTGGTCACCAGCCCCGACACCCGCACGGACGCGGCGGAACTGATCGCCGATGTCTGCGACCGCCGACTGGGCAAGGGTGTCGTCCGCTGCAAGGACACGCCGGGCTTCATCGCCAACCGCATCGGCGTGTTCTGGATCCAGGCGGCCATCAACGCCGCGGTGGAACAGGGGATTTCGGTGGAAGAGGCCGACGCCATCGGCGGGCGCCCCATGGGCATCCCCAAGACCGGCATCTTCGGCCTGATGGATCTGGTGGGTCTGGACCTGATGCCGCACATCGCGCGGTCCATGCTGGCGACCCTGCCGGAGAATGATGCCTACCGCGCGGAATCGCGGGAACACCCGGTCATCGCCAAGCTGATCGCCGACGGCTACACCGGCCGCAAGGGCAAGGGCGGCTTCTACCGCGTCAACAAGGCCGGCGGCGGCCGGGTGAAGGAAGCCGTCGATCTGAAGACCGGCGCCTTCCGCCCCGCCGAACGCCCGAAGCCCGACGCGGTGGCCGCGGCGGGCAAGGATCTGCGGGCACTGGCCGAACACGACAGCCCCGGCGGCCGTTTCGCCCGGTCGGTGCTGGTGAAGACTCTGGCCTATGCCGCCTCGCTGGTGCCGGACATCGCCGACAGCATCACGGCGGTCGATGAGGGCATGAGGCTGGGCTACAACTGGCGCCAGGGTCCGTTCGAACTGATCGACCGCATCGGCACCGCGGCCTTTGCCGAGCTGTGCCGCAGCGTCGGCGTGCCGGTCCCCGCACTGGTGGAGCAGGCGGCGGGCCGCCCGTTCTACCGCGTCGAGGGGGGCAAGCTTCAGGCGCTGTCGGTGGCCGGGGAGTATGAAACGGTCGCCCGCCCCGACGGCGTGCTGCTGCTGAGCGACATCAAGCGCGCGTCCAAGCCTGTTTGGAAGAACGGCTCGGCGTCGCTGTGGGACATCGGCGACGGCGTGCTGTGCGTCGAGTTCACCTCCAAGATGAACGCCCTCGACGGCGACATCATGGCCGCCTACCAGAAGGCCATGAAGCTGATCGGCGACGGCAAGGGGGCGTGGAAGGCGCTGGTTATCCACAACGAGGCGGACAATTTCTCGGTCGGCGCCAACCTCGGCCTTGCCATGTTCGTCATCAACATCGGCCTGTGGCCGGCGATCGAGGAGATGGTGGAGACGGGGCAGGCCACCTACCGCGCCCTGAAATACGCTCCCTTCCCGGTGGTGGCGGCTCCCTCGGGCATGGCGCTGGGCGGGGGTTGCGAAATTCTGCTGCATTCCGACCACGTTCAGGCCCACGCCGAAACCTACATCGGGTTGGTCGAGGTGGGGGTGGGGTTGATCCCCGGCTGGGGCGGGTGCACCGAGATGCTGGCCCGGTCGGCGGCGAATCCGAAGATCCCGCGCGGGCCGATGCCGGCGCTGGCCCCGGTGTTCGAGACCATCAGCACCGCCAAGGTCGCCAAGTCCGCCGCCGAGGCCAAGGATCTCCTGTATCTCCGCGCGTCCGACGGCATCACCATGAACCGCGACCGCCTGCTGGCCGACGCCAAGGCCAAGGCGCTGGAACTGGCGGAAAACTACACCCCGCCGGAAAAGCCGTCCTACGTCCTGGCCGGGCCGGGGGGCAAGGCGGCGCTGGACATGTTCGTCCACGGCTTCCGCCTGCAGGGCAAGGCCACGCCCCACGACGCGGTGGTCTGCGACCATCTGGCCCGTGTGCTGACCGGCGGCGACGCCGATTTCACCCAGCCGGTGGGCGAAGAGCATCTGCTGGAACTGGAACGCGATGCCTTCATGGCGCTGGTGCGTGAACCGGGGACCATCGACCGGATCGAGCACATGCTCACCACCGGCAAGCCGCTGCGGAACTGAGTTGAGGGAGGACTGAAGGATGCCGATCTACAAGGCTCCGCTGGACGACGTGCGTTTCGTCCTCGACACCATCGTGGGCAAGGACTCCCTGTCGGCTCTGCCGGGCTACGAGGACGCCACCCCCGATCTGATCGATCAGGTGCTGACCGAAGGCGCCAAGCTGTGCGAGGAGGTGCTGTTCCCCCTCAACCAGTCCGGCGACGCCGAGGGCTGCACCTATGAGAACGGCGTGGTCCGCACGCCCAAGGGCTTCAAGGAGGCCTATACCCAGTACGCCGAGGGCGGGTGGATCGGGCTGTCGTGCGACCCGGCCTATGGCGGGCAGGGGCTGCCCAAGCTGGTGAACACGCTGCTGGAAGAGTTCGTCTGCTCCGCC
Source organism: uncultured Rhodospirillaceae bacterium (assembly GCA_937927415.1). Classification (GTDB taxonomy): domain Bacteria; phylum Pseudomonadota; class Alphaproteobacteria; order Azospirillales; family Azospirillaceae; genus Azospirillum. The sequence goes on along the minus strand of CALBDS010000001.1, from coordinate 169,212 downwards.
AACCTCAGCTTCGGCATGTACCCCGGCCTGTCGCTGGGGGCCTACAACGCCCTGTCGCTGTACGGGTCGGACGCGTTGAAGGCGCGCTTCCTGCCCAAGCTGGTGGAAGGTACGTGGTCGGGGACCATGTGCCTGACCGAACCCCACTCCGGCACCGATCTGGGGATCATCCGCACCAAGGCGGTGCCGGCGGATGATGACAGCTACCGCATCACCGGCACGAAGATCTTCATCTCCGCCGGTGAGCACGACCTGACGGAAAACATCCTGCATCTGGTGCTGGCCCGTCTGCCCGACGCCCCGGCGGGGACCAAGGGCATCAGCCTGTTCCTGGTGCCCAAGTTCATCCCCAACGACGACGGCACGCCGGGCAAGCGCAACGGTGTCGCCTGCGGCTCCATCGAGCACAAGATGGGGATCAAGGCGTCCAGCACCTGCGTCATGAACTTCGACGACGCCACCGGCTGGCTGGTGGGCGAGCCGCACAAGGGCATGCGCGCCATGTTCGTGATGATGAACGCCGCCCGTCTGGCGGTGGGCATCCAGGGCATGGGGCTGGGCGAGGTGGCGTATCAGAACGCCGTCGCGTACGCCAAGGAACGGCTTCAGGGCCGCTCGCTGAAGGGGACCAAGTTCCCCGACAAGCCGGCGGACCCGATCATCGTCCACCCCGACGTGCGCCGCAACCTGATGACCGGCAAGGCGTACATCGAAGGATCCCGCGCGCTGGCGGCCCTGGTGGGATACCAGCTCGACGTGGCGGAAAAGCACGCCGACACGCGGGTCCGCCAGGAAGCCGACGAGTTCGTCCAGCTTATGACGCCCATCGTCAAGGCGCTGATGACCGACATCGGGTTCGAGGTGGCGAACATCGCGGTGCAGGTCCACGGCGGCCATGGCTTCATCTGGGAAACCGGGGTGGAGCAGTACGTCCGCGACGCCCGCATCGCCCAGATCTATGAAGGCACCAACGGCATCCAGGCGCTGGATCTGGTCGGCCGCAAGATGGGCCAGGACATGGGCCGTCTGCTGCGCCGGTTCTTCCACCCGGTGCAGGCCGAACTGACCGCTGCCCTGGACGATGATTCGCTGGCTGAACTGGCGGGTCCGCTCGCCAAGGCTTTCGGAAAGTTGCAGCAGGCGACCGCTTTGATTGCGCAGAAGGGGATGAAGGACCCGGAAGAGGCGGGGGCGGCGGCCACCGACTATCTGCGGCTGTTCGGTCTGGTGGCGCTGGGCTGGATGTGGCTGCGGATGGCCAAGGCGGCTTCGGCCAAGCTCGCGGCCGGGGAAGGGGATCCCGCCTTCCTCAACGCCAAACTGAAGACGGCGGCGTTCTTCACCGCCAAGCTTCTGCCCCAGGTCAACACCCTGTTCCTGACCATCATGGCCGGAGCTAAGCCTTTGATGGATATGGAGGTTGACGCTTTTTAAGACTTTCGTGACAATTCTGTGGTAATAATGAGAGAACGGCCCCGCAGCTTTTGTTGCGGGGCCGTTTCTCTTGATCGTATCGACTTAGGGCCTATATGGCAAAAGCATGGCAGAGGTAGGACGCGTGACAAAGGGCGAATTCGTGTTGAGGGTGGGCGCCGGATCGTGATATGTCTCATTGCGGAATACACAAGATGTAATGTCTATTCTGCATTTAGTCTTAGTTATATGCTGCGTACGCGAAGGAAAAGCCGGGATTCGGCTGATTGAACGATGATTGGTGTACCGGCATACGGGGGAATGAGCGATGAAGATCCTGATCGGTGACGACCATGTTCTGTTCCGTGAGGGTCTGCGGAGACTCCTTGAGCAACTCAAGGAGGGCAGCGAATTCATCGAAGCCAGCAGCTTTGATGAACTGCTGACCTTGTGCGACGGGGATACCACCTTTGATCTTGTGCTGACCGACCTGCGGATGCCGGGCTGGCCGGGGTTCTCGGGAATCCAGATGCTGCGCGACAAGCAGCCGGGCGCCAAGGTGGTGGTGGTCTCGGCGTCGGAGGCCCACGCCGACGTGCGCGATGCGTTGGAGCATGGTGCCGCCGGCTATATCCCCAAATCGAGCAGCGTGAAGATCATGCTGAGCGCGCTGGACCTGATCTTTTCCGGCGGCGTGTACGTGCCCCCGACCGTGCTGCGCGAATCCGGCGAAAGCGCCGAGCCACGTCCGGCGGTGCCCCCCGCCGATCCGGCCCTGGAACAGCTTCTGACCCAGCGCCAGCGCGAGGTGCTGGAGCGCCTGCGCGAGGGCAAGTCCAACAAGCAGATCGCCCATGAACTGGGGCTGTCCGAAGGCACGGTAAAGATCCACATGACCGCGATCTTCAAATCGCTGGGCGTGCGCAACCGCACCCAGGCGGCGATGGCCTTCCCCCAGTCGAACTGAGATTTGCCGGACAAACGGAAAAGCGCGCCGGGATTCGGCGCGCTTTTTGTTTGTGGGTACCCTGCGGTGCGCTCAGCGGACGGCGGTAACCAGCGTGCGCATGTTGTCCACCGCCAGTTCGGCGTCGTCCAGCCGGGCCTTCACGGCGTCACCGATGCTGACCATCCCGACCAGGGATCCGTCGTCCATCACCGGCAGGTGGCGGATGTGCCGTTCGGTCATCACGGCCATCACCTCGGACATGGTGTGGTCGGGGGTGCAGGTGACCAGGGGATGGGTCATCACCTCTGCGACCACGTGAGCGAGGGCGGTTTCCCCTTCCGTCGCCAGGATGCGCACGATGTCGCGTTCCGACACGATCCCGACCGGGTGGTCCAGATCATCCACGACGAGAGCCGCACCAATGTGGTGCTGCGCCAGAATCTGGGCGGTGGCGGCGATGGTCTGGGTGGGATGGACCGTCACCACGTCGCGGCCCTTGCGCTTCAAGACGGCGGACACAGGCATGGGCGAAAACCTCCCGGAATTTGACAATTCCCATCAGGTTTTCATGGGTGCCTGTCTGTGCAAAGGGCGCAAAAGGAGAAGGTCGCTCTCTCTTTCGAGGGAGCGGCCTTCCTTCAAACGGTTCTGCCGTCAGACGATCAGAACTTGTAGCCGATGCCGACGCCGACCAGCCACGGATCCAGCGACACCTTGGAGCGCAGCGGAACGCCCAGGCTGGTGTCGGCGGTCAGGGTGGTGTTCAGGAACAACTTCTTGACGTCGAAGTTCAGCAGGATCTTGTCGGTCAGGAACACGTCGGTGCCGGCCTGCAGCGCCCAGCCGAAGCGGTTCTTGTAGTCGGTGCTGGTGACGACACCGCCGGCGGCGTCTTCACGGTAGAACAGGGTCCAGTTGATGCCGGCGCCGACGTACGGGCTGACGCGGGAGGTCGGCAGGAAGTGGTACTGCGCGGTCAGGGTCGGCGGCAGCAGCGAGACCTTGCCCACGTTGACATGGCCGAGCGCGGTGTCGGCGTTGACGGTGTGGCGCGAGGTGCCGGCAATCAGCTCGACCGCGATGTTATTGGTGAAGAAGTAGGAGAAATCGATTTCGGGGATGTAGGCGTTATCCACCGAGGCGGTGCCCAGCTTGGCGCCGGTGGTGGCGATGTTCACATCGGCGTCTTCCTGCGGCATCACGCCCAGGGCGCGGACGCGGACGATGATGTCGCCGGCCTGCTTGCCCTTGAATTCCTGGGCCGAGGCGGAAGAGGCGAACGCGGCGATGGCGGTGGTCGCCAGGAGAGCAGCGGCAGCGCGCTTCAGGAAGGTCATCGGTGTGCTCCTAGAGGATCGGTAAGGAGTTTTGGTCTCCGTTATTCCCCTTCTCTTAGCAGGTCTTTCCGGCCGATACCAGAGGAGCACAGTAAATCGATCCCACTGCGGCGGTTCGGCCACAGTGGCGTCGTGTCGCAGGGCAATGACCTTTTGGTCAAGGTGCCGGCGGCGGAACGGATGCCCCGGCCGGCGGCGGGACCAGGGCCAGGCAGTTGTGAACGATGGCGTAGCATTGCGTCAGGCTGCCGCCGCCGCCATAGACGATCTGCTCCACCCGTCCGTTGTGCAGGGTGAAGGTGGCGTCGCAGTCATAGCTGCGCACATCGTCGGCATAGATGGGGGCGCCGGCCCCCCACCCCCAGCCCGGCCCCCAATGTCCGCCCCAGCCGCCGGCATAGAGGCCGGGGGAACTGACGATGCGCTGGCTGCGGTAGGTGAAGAATTCCCGGTTGTCCACTGCGGCCTGACGGTCGGGCACGCCGGCGCACGACAGCAGCGTCTGCTTGGGCATGCCGATCAGCAGGGAGCGGGCGGCCAGCGCGCTGTCGGCCTGGGGGTTGGCGCAGCCGGCCAGCGCCAGAAGGGCGGCGATGCCGGCGGCGGTGCGGATAAGGGGGCGGATCATGATGCATCTCCCCACGGGGAATCAGACTCTTATACCATTGCCGAAAAGTCCCGACCGCTGGTCGGCTCTTTTCGGCCCCTCAAACGCCGGGCGGTCCACATCCGTGGACCTTGGCTTCGCGGGCATAGGCCCGCGCGGCCGCAGCCGCGGCCGATACCAGAGCCGGAACGTTCGAACGTTCCGGCTCTGGTATTATCATTTAGGAACGCAGCCGTGCCGGTGAAAGATCCTGCGGCGTCACGGCCAGGGCGGCCACGTCGGCGGGCAGGGTGCCGGTGGTGACCAGCGACGCCACGCTGCGGCCCATGGCCGGGGCGGTCTGGATGCCGTAACCGCCCTGGCCCGCCAGCCAGAAGAACCCCTCGGCCTGCGGATCGAAACCGGCGACCGGCACCTTGTCCGCAACGAAACTGCGCAGGCCCGCCCAGGCGTGGGCCACCCGCCGCACGGTCAGGCGGGTGGCTTTTTCCACCCGGTCCACGACGATGGCGATGTCCAGTTCGTCGGGCTGCACGTCGCACGGCTCCATGGGGGTTTCGTCGGCGGGCGACAGCATCACCCGCCCGGCGTCGGGTTTGGCATAGAAGGTGTCGGTCACGTCGATCACCATCGGCCAGCCGTTCACCCCCTGCGACACCGCAGGCGAATCGGTGACGGGATCGACCAGCACGGCGGTACGCCGCTTGGGCACCAGCCCGATGGGCGTCACCCCGGCCATGCGCGCCACCACATCGCACCATGCCCCGGCGGCGTTGACCAGCACCGGGGCGGCGAAGGTCCCGGCGGTGGTCTCGGCCTGCCACAGCCCGCCGGTGCGGGTCATGCCGGTCACCTCGGCCCCCGTCACCAGCCGCCCGCCACGGGCCTTCAGCCCCCGCAGGTAGCCGTGCAGCAGGGCGTGAACGTCGATGTCCATGGCGTCCGGTTCGTCCACGGCACCGGCCACGTAATCGGCGCGCAGCACCGGGGCGTGCTCCACCGCCGCGGCCCCGTCCAGCCGGCGCAGCGTGGAGGTGAAGCGCCGCCCCTCTTCCAAGGCCTGTTCCAGATCCGCCTCCTGATCGGAGCGGCCGACCAGCAGCACGCCGCGGGGGGTGAGCAGGGGCGTGTCGGTGAAGCCGGCGGGGGGGCGGGTGTAGAAATCCCAGCTTGCCACCGTCAGCGCCCGCACCGGGGGCGGGCCATAGGTCTGGGTGTAGAGGGCGGCGGAACGGCCGGTGGTGTGATAGCCGGGCTGGGCCTCCCGCTCCAGCACCACCACCTTGCGGGTGGCCGCCAGTTCGTACGCGGCGGAAGCGCCGGCCATGCCGCCGCCGATCACCAGCACGTCAACCTGTTCCATCAACCGTCTCCCTGTTTTCGCTGGGGGGAGAGTGCAGCCCCCTGGCACGGGGGGCAAGGGCGCGCGTAGTCTGGCTGCCCTCAATCACCATTCGGATGGTCACCCGATGCCTCCCGCCGCCCGCAAACCCCGCACAACAGCCCCCCGTGTCATGGCCGCTGCCGTCGCCGATCTGTCGCTGGAAATCGCCTGCGGTCCCGGCGCCATCGTCTGCGGCATCGACGAGGTGGGGCGGGGGCCGCTGGCCGGGCCGGTGACCGCCGCCGCCGTGGTCCTTCCCCCCACCGGCCTGCCCGCCGATCTGGCCGCCGCCATCCGCGACAGCAAGGCGCTGTCGGAGGCCGCCCGCGATCGGCTGGCGCCGGAGATCCGCCGTCATGCCCTGGGCTTCGCCATCGCCGAGGCCAGTGTGGCGGAGATCGACGACCTCAACATCCTGCGCGCCACACTGCTGGCGATGCGCCGCGCCGTCGATGGTCTGGCCGCTCTGGGCGTGGTGCCGACACACGCATTGGTTGACGGTAAGATCCTGCCCGATTTGCCCTGTCCGGGCACGGCGGTGGTAAAAGGGGACTCCCGCAGTTTGTCCATAGCCGCCGCATCGATCATCGCCAAAGTGGCGCGGGATTCTGTCATGCGGGAGCTGCATGCCCAATTTCCCGGTTACGGGTGGGATCGGAACGCCGGTTATCCCACCGCTCAACACCGCGATGCCCTCAAGCGGTTGGGGGCTACCCCCCATCACCGCACAAGCTTTAGCCCCGTGCGGGAGGTTCTGGGACTAAGCAACTGACTCTTCAGACTCTTTCCAGAGTCGTCCGAACAAAACCGTTGACGCCGACTCGGACGGGATTCATTGTCGGGGGGTGATTCGCGCCGCAAAAACAGGTGGGGGCAATGGTGGACGTTAACCGGATTCGGGTTGGGGACTGCGTGGAACTGATGAAGTCCATGGAGCCTGAGTCGGTCGATATGATCTTCGCGGACCCCCCCTACAACCTCCAGCTTGGCGGGGAGTTGCTGCGCCCGAACCACACCCGAGTCGATGGCGTGGACGACGATTGGGATAAGTTCCACGACTTCGAGGAATACGACCGATTCACGCAGGAGTGGTTGGGGGCGGCCCGTCGCCTGCTGAAGCCGCACGGCACGCTGTGGGTGATCGGCAGCTACCACAACATCTTCCGCGTCGGGGCGACCATCCAGAATCTCGGGATGTGGATCCTGAACGATGTCGTGTGGCGCAAGACCAACCCGATGCCCAATTTCCGCGGCACCCGGTTCGCCAACGCCCACGAAACCCTGATCTGGTGCTCCCGCGACAAGGAAGCCCGCTACCGCTTCAACTATGACGCCATGAAGAACCTGAACGAGGATCTTCAGATGCGTTCGGACTGGCTGCTGCCCATCTGCTCCGGTTCGGAACGGCTGCGCGACGAGCAGGGGCGCAAGACCCACCCGACGCAGAAGCCGGAATCGCTGCTGTACCGTGTCATCATGTCGTCCACCCGCCGGGGGGACGTGGTGCTCGACCCGTTCTTCGGCAGCGGCACCACCGGCGCGGTCGCCAAGCGGCTGGGCCGCAAGTGGATCGGGCTGGAGCGGGACGAAACCTACGCCAGCGCCGCCCAGGCCCGCATCGATCAGGTGCAGGAACTGGACGATGCCGAGGTGATCGACACCCCCACCAGCAAGCGGCAGGCGCCGCGCGTGCCCTTCGGCACGGTGGTGGAACGCGGGCTGCTGGACCCCGGCACCCTGCTGATGGACCAGCGCCGCCGGGTGGCCGCGCGGGTGCGCGCCGACGGCACGCTGGCGGGGGAAAACCATCTGGGCCGCCATGCCGGCTCCATCCACAAGGTGGGTGCGTCGATGACCGGGCTGCCGGCGTGCAACGGCTGGACCTTCTGGCATTTCGAAAAGGGCGGCCAGCTTCTGCCCATCGACGTGCTGCGCGAGCAGATCCGCGCGGAGAAGATGTAAGCACCCGGCTGCGGTTCCTCCGGTATGCCGTTTTGGCAGGGCCGCGCCGCTTGGCAGGGCGGGGACGGGCGTGTTAACGGGTATCCCCATGAACACGCTCCTTGCCCCTGTTCCTGTGCTCTCCGCCGAAACCCCAACCGGCTCTGCCGCCGCGCCGTCCACGCCCATGCGCGTGGTGATCCGGGATCTGGTGCTGATGGCGGAGGTTGGGGTCTATGACCACGAACACGGCCGCCGCCAGCGCGTCCGGGTCGGGCTGGATCTGGAAACCGATCCGCGGGAACCGGCAATGACCGCCGGAGAGGCCGCCGCCGCCGCCCAGGCGGTTCTGGCGTCGGGCCATATCATGCTGCTGGAAACCATGGCGGAACGGATGGCGGCGCGTTGTCTGGCCGATCCCCGCGTCCGCTCGGTGCGGGTGCGGGTGGAAAAGCCCGACATCTTCCCCGATGCCACCGTGGGCGTGGAATTCGAACGCCGGCGCGTCTGAACGGCCCTTACCGTCGAGCGTAAGTCCCGACTTACGCTCGACGGTAAGGGCCGCGACCGCGGCCCCGCGGGCACGTGCCCGCGAAGGCAAGCGGCCGGATGGCCGCGCCCGCCGTCTGAGGGCAAGCGGAAAGCCTGATGTGTCAGGCTTTCCGCTGCGTGGTATTATGGTTCTGTTCGGCGGGCGGGATGCCGGCGATCTCCAGGATCAGCTTGTTGCGCAGGGCTTCGGCAAAGGCCTCGCGGCTGTCCACCGTCCTGACGAAGGCGTTGGCCCCGGCGATCACGTTGTCCCGGTAATACTCTTCCAGCCAGTCGAATTCATCGAGGATGACCAGCGCGTTGACGGCGATGTCCTGTGCGGCCGCACGGTCGCGGGCGGGCAGCGGCTCAGGCCCGGCGTTGGAAAAGCCGTTGGACACCAGATCGATCACCCGCCGCGCCCCGCGCACCCCTCCACCCCCGAACAACTCCATGGCGCGGTAAAGCGCGCTGCCGATGGCGGTGGAATCCGCGTGGTCGTCCCGCGGGGCGGCGGCGATGGCATCGGCGAACCGCTCCGACGCCGCAACGCTGTCGATGACCGCCCAGGGAACCAGCGTGCGCAGCGTGCCGGGACCGGAAAAGGAGCACAGCGTCACCGCGGTTTCGGTGGCCGCGGCGGCATCGGCCACCGCCCGGTCGCGGAAGGCGGCGGCGTGGCCCTGCAACTGGAATTCCAGCGCGCCGTCGCTGATGCTGGCCGATCCATCCACCAGCATCACCAGTTCCAGACCGACGCTCCGGCGGGGCCGGGTGCCGGAGGGTTTGGGGGCGGCCCAGGCCGGGGCGGACAGGGCGGTCAGGCCCAGCAGAGGCAGCGCGGTCAAAAGGCGGCGGCGTGGAAGCATGGGAAAGCCGGTTACGTCGTGTGGGCCAGCGCGTGACGGACCACCTTGCGCATCACCGAGGGCAGGGCCTCGCCGTCCAGCGCCCCGACGGGCACCCAAAACCCATCGGCGGACGGCCAATCCCCCCCGGCAAGGCCGGTGGTGACGGTAAGATCCAGATGAAAATGGCTGAAAGTATGGCGGATCGTGCCCGGCAGTGCGCGCCAGGACACCGCGGGCAGGGGGGCGGCATCCCGCACCACGGCGGTGCGGGGTGGTCCTGCGGTTTCCCAGGGGGTGGAGGGCACTTCGGTCATGCCGCCCAGCAGCCCCTTCGGCGGGCGGCGGCGCAGCAGCACGTCGCCCGCGGGGTTGACCAGCCAGAAGGCGACACCGTGGCGGGTCGGCTTGTCGGCCTTGGCGGCGCGGGCGGGCAGGGTTTCGGCGATGCCGGCCCGCGTCGCCTCGCACGCGAAGGACACCGGGCACAGCAGGCATTGCGGCTTGCGCGGGGTGCAGACGGTGGCCCCCAGATCCATCATCGCCTGGGCGTAATCGCCGGGGCGGGTGTCGGGCGTCAGGGTGGCGGCCAGGGCGCGCAGGCGCGGTTTCACCCCCGGCAGCGGATCAGTGACCGCGAAGACGCGGGCCACCACCCGCTCCACATTGCCGTCAACCACCGTGGCCTTGCGGTCGAAGGCGATGGCGGCGATGGCGGCGGCGGTGTAGGCGCCGATACCGGGCAGGTCCAGCAGGGCCGCTTCGCTGTCGGGAAAGCGCCCGCCCAGCCGCTCGGCCACATGCCGGGCGCAGGCGTGCAGGTTGCGGGCGCGGGCGTAATAGCCAAGCCCGGCCCAGGCGGTCAGCACGTCGTCCAGCGGCGCTTCGGCCAGATGGCGCACGGTGGGCCAGCGTTGGAGGAAATTCAGGAAATAGGGGGCGGCGGCCACCACGGTGGTCTGCTGCAGCATGATTTCCGACAGCCAGACCCGGTATGGGTCGGCCCGTTCACCCGGCGGTGCCCGCCAGGGCAGGGTGCGGCGGTGGCTGTCGTACCAGCCGAGAAGTCGGGCGGCGAAAGCGGAACGGTCGGTCATGCCCAACACATAGCACGCCCCCGTCCCTGATGGTGGCGGTGGATTGTGCGATGGGCTATGCCCTGACGGCCTTTCCGTGCGGAGTGTGCCCTCCCGTGTTTGCGCCCAAGCCCCTGTCCCATGATGCTCTCGCCCCCGAAGGGTTGCCCGCGACGCCGTGGCGGTTCCTGTGGCTGTTCATCCGCCGCCGCTTCTGGGGGCGGACGCTGCTGTTGAACCTGATGGCGGCGGGCGGGGTCGGCACCATGGGCATGGAGCCGGTGGCGATGAAGGCGCTGGTGGACGCGCTGTCGGGCGGCGACCGGGGGGCCGGGTGGACGGGGGACGTGCTGTTCTGGTTCGCCATGCTGGGCGTGTTGTGGGTGGTGTCGGCCCTGTTCAACCGCGGGCGGGAGATCGTGGACATCTACACCTCCCCCGCCATGCGCCACGAGATCCAATACACCCTGTTCAGCTATCTGATCGGCCATTCACCCCGCTATTTTCAGGATAATTTCGCCGGAAAGCTGGGGCAGAAGGTCAAGCAGGCCGGGCAGAGCGCGGTCCAGCTTCTCGAATTTGTGTCCAACGACGTGATCCGCATCGTTCTGGTGCTGTCCATCGCACTGACGCTGCTGTATGGCACCAACACCTTCTTCGCCGCTTTGCTGGTGGGGTGGACGGTGGTGCAGTTGGGGGTGTCGGCGCTGCTGGCCCGGCGGTGCCTGTCGCTGTCCCGCACCTTTGCCGAAGAGGTGTCGGCATCCTCCGGCGCCATGGTGGATGTGCTGAGCAATGTGGAGTTGGTGCGCGCCTTCGTGCGCAAACCGTTCGAAATGGCGCGGCTGGCCGTGGCGCTGGACCGGGAGGAGGTGGCATCCCGCCGTCAGCGTTGGTTCCTGACCGGCATGTGGTTCATCCTGTTCAACGCGCTTCTGGTGTTCCAGATCACCCTGCTGGGGCTGGCGGTGCGGGAGGCGCTGGCCGGGCGCATGTCGGTCGGCGATTTCGCCATGGTGTTCTCGCTGGCCAGTCTGGTGGGCATCAATGTGTGGACGCTGTCGGCGCGGATGCTCCATTTCTTCGACCAGTTGGGCATCCTGTCGGGGTCGCTGAGCGACATCGTGATTCCCCACGCCATCACCGACAGGCCCGGCGCCCCGGCCCTGAACGTCACCGCGGGCGGCATCGCGCTGGAGAATATCCTCTTCGACCATGGCGACGGCAGCCCGGTGTTCGACGGCCTGTCGCTCACCATCCGGCCGGGGGAGAAGGTGGCGCTGGTCGGTCCATCGGGGGCGGGCAAAAGCACCTTGGTCAAGCTGCTGCGCCGCCAATTCGATCCTCAGGGCGGGCGGGTGCTGATCGACGGGCAGGATGTGGCGGGGGTGACGCTGGCCTCCCTGAACGGGGCCATTGCCGAGGTGCCGCAATCCCCGGCCCTGTTCCACCGCACCATCCGGGAAAACATTGCCTACGCCCGCCCGGAGGCGACGGAGGCGGAGATCATCGCCGCGGCGGTCAAGGCCCATTGCCACGACTTCATCCGGCGGCGGGATGCCGGTTACGACGCCGTGGTGGGGGAGCAGGGCATCCGGCTGTCGGGCGGCGAGCGCCAGCGCATCGCCATCGCCCGCGCCTTCCTGAAGAACGCGCCCATCCTGGTGCTGGACGAGGCGACATCGGCGCTGGATTCCGAAACCGAACACCTGATCCAGAGCGCCCTGTGGGACCTGTTCCAGGGCCGTACGGTGATCGCCATTGCCCACCGCCTGTCCACCGTCACCGGCATGGACCGTATCCTGTACCTGGAGCAGGGCCGGGTGCTGGAAAGCGGCAGCCACACCGACCTGATGGCGCTGAACGGCCGCTACGCCCGCCTGTGGAACCGCCAGGTCGGCGGCTTCCTCCAGGAATAGGGGTCCAGGCCGCGAAGTCGGATCGACAGCCCCTCGCCCCATCGGGGAGAGGGTGGCCCGCAGGGCCGGGTGAGGGCCGGATTTCGCGCGGATAAGCCCGAAATCCGTTGCGAAGCAACCTCAAATCTTATGTTTCGAGAGCCTTGCGGCTCAATTTTCGGGCTATCGCGCGAAAATCGGCCCTCACCCCGACCCTCTCCCGGGGCGGGAGAGGGGGATTGCCCGGTTTTGTCAACCTGACTTCATTGCCCTCGACATTACAGCTCGCCCATCCGTTCCAACGTCACAAACCGCCCGAAACGGTGAAACTCCTTGGACGAGCCGCCGGCCAGGATCACTTCGGCGATGCGCTCCACATCCTGGGCGACGAAGCCGCACAGGCTGTCAATGCCATAATCGAACAGCCGCGGCGTCAGCGGCGTGCCGGGACCGATCAATGCCACCCGCGCACCACGCGCCGCGGACAGCAGGCCGGGCAGGGTGCGGTTGGCGAGTGCCGCGGCGGTGATGGCCGCCCCTTCCGCTCCGGCCAGCAGCCAATCCCCCGCCGCCGCCGGGTATTCTCCGGGCTTGGGGCAGAAATCCACCACCTGGGCACGGGGCAGCCTTTTATGGATGGCGGGGAAACCGCCGATCACCACCACCCGGCCCGTGGCATCACGAAACAGGTCCAGCCCGTTGCCGCCGCTGCCGGTCACGCCGGCGTGGTTGTAGAAGGCGTTGAGGGCGGCGACCCCGGCGGCGACGGTCAGCGGTTCCCAGCCGGTCGCCGCCTCGTTCGCCAATTCCTTCAGCCCACATCCCGACCAGCGGCCCGGCGGCGGCACCGGCGTGTCCAGTGTCATGGCGGGGCGGGATGCCAGCCCGATGCGGGTTCCGGCATCGACCATGATCCATTTCTCGCCGATCACCACGCGGCGGATCTCGGCGTCGTCCTCCACCCCCAGCACAAGGTCGCGGTAGAGCCGGTGCGGCCCCCACCAGCGCCACAGGGACGCCATGTCCGGGCACAGCAGATCGGTATAGCCGCCGGTGAACTGGTGCCATTCGTTGGTGAAGCGGCTGCCCACGCTGGTCAGCACCGGCAGCCCTTCGGCCATGGCCGCCAGCATTTCCGCCGCCAGACCGCTGCCGCCGGCCTCAAGCCCGGCGTATTTGTTGACAATCAGCAGGTCGGCACCGCCGCCCAGCGCCCGGCGCAGCACGCCCCCGGCCTCCGCCACCCCATGGGGATCAACCTTGCAGGATTGCGAACCGGGGCCGAGATTCTGGGTGATGTTGTAGGCGTGGCCGGTTGCGATATCGACCAGTTCCATCCGCTGGACGCAATCATCCACCGTCCCGATGTTGCGCTGGACCACCCCCTCGACCCGGAAGCCGCGGGCGATCAGGGCGGTGGCGAAACGGTGGAGCAACTGGTCCACCTCCTGCGAGCCGGGACCGTGCAGCACCGCACCGGGGCGCAAGGGCGGCGGGACGGCGGGTGGAAAGGGGGGAGGGGACGACGGGTCCATGTCGGGTCATTCCCCCCGGCGGATGTGGTAGATGAACACGCCGTCTCTGTGTTCGTACCCCAGCAGCTCGTTGCTGGTGATGTTGCAGAAATGGCGGAAATCGATGACCGAGGCTGGATCGGTGACATAGACCTTCACCTCGTCCCCCACCGCCAGCGTGTTCAGCAGGGCGCGTGTGCGCAGGATCGGCAAGGGACAGGACAGCCCCTTCACATCCAACTCGTTCATGGTCTCGGCAAAGCTCCGTGGCGGCCCGTTGCCGCAACCTTACCGCCAAGCGGCGGGATCATCCAAGCCTGTGCTGGTGGAAAACTGTTTATAAGCGAAACATATGGAGCTTATCGGGGCACAGCTTGGCCGCCGGCTTGTGGGTGGCGATGGCGTTGGCGATGGCCTCCAGCCCCGTGGTGCGTTGGCCTGCCGGCAGCACCAGTGCCGCCCCGCTGACGCTGAGCATGGGAAAGCGGCGGGGATGGCCGTCGCGGTCCTTGCCCAGGAAGAAGCCGTTGTCCCGCGTGGCGGTGTCGTACAGGCTTTCCGCGTCGGACCGGAACCGCCCGATCAACTCCAGCAGCCGTTCCCGCGCTGCCGCTTCGGGAATGCCGGAGAGGGCCAGGAAGAAATCGTCGCCGCCGATATGGCCGGCAAAGCCGTTGTGGGTGGCCGCCAGCACCTTCAGCCGTTCGCTGAACATCAGGATGGCCCGGTCCCCCTGGCGAAAGCCGAAGCAGTCGTTGAACGGTTTGAAGAAATCGAAATCGAGATAGGCCAGGACGTGATCCTCGTCCGTCCGTTCCAGCAGGGATTCGATGTGCCGTCCGATGGCGGCGTTGCCGGGCAGGCGGGTCAGGGGGTTCTGGTCGGTGGCGTTGGCCAGATTGTGTTCGTGGACCAGCCGCAGCAGGGCGGAACTGCTGAGAAAGCCCACATATTCCCCGCTCTCCACGATGATAACGCCGTCGGAGGCGGATTCCTCCGAGAACGCCTCCACCACCCGTTCCAGCGGCGTGCCCACGTCGCAGACCGGGCAGGACACCACGAAATCCAACAGGCTGTTGGCGTTGGAACGGTTGCGCAGCAGGTCCGAGCCGTAGCGGGAATAGACGAAGGGTTTCAGATCCCGTTCGCGGATCAGCCCCACGGGTGCTCGGGCCGCATCCACCACCGGCACCGCCAGCGGCGCCTGGAGGTTGGCGAAATACTCCAGCAACGTGGCCTTGGGCGAATCCACCCGCAACGGCGGGATGGTGTCCATCACCTCGATCAGGCGGGTGCGCGCCTCCGACGGCTGGCGGCGGTCCTGGCCGTTCAGGGTTTCCACCGCCGCACACACCCGCGGCAGGGCGGCCGGATCGGTTTCGGGACGGCCCAGCAGATAGCCCTGGCCGAAATCACAGCCGATGTCGCGGCAGGTGTAGAATTCCGCCGCCGTCTCGATCCCTTCGGCCACGGTGACGATGCCCAGCGCGTGGGCATAGCCCACCAGATAGCTGACGATGGCCCGCTTGCGCAGGTCGCGGTCGATGCCGGCGACGAAGAAGCGGTCGATCTTCACGAAATCGGGGCGGGTTTCGTACAGCAGCTTCAACCCGGCGAAACCGATGCCGAAATCGTCCAGGGCCACGGCGATCCCGGCGCTGCGGCACCGGTCGATCACCGCGTCCACCGCCACCGTTTCGGGCACGGGCCGCGCCTCGGACACCTCGTGGACCACCGGCACCGGCTGGTCCGCTGCCACCCCGACCAGGGCGTCGGTGGTGCCCAGCAGCCGGGCATCCACGTTGAGGAACAGCCGCACGTCGGGGCCGGGGCTGAGGGAGCGGAAACGGTCCAGCGCCTTGGCGTGCAGGGCGGTTTCCACCCGCGCCAGCCATCCGTCATCGTGGGCGGCATCGAGCAGGTCGGCGATGGAGGGGAAGCCCACCGCGTCCCACCCCCGCATCAGCGCCTCGAACCCATGGCAGCGCCCGGTGCGCAACTGGACGATGGGCTGAAAGGCGTGGGTGACGGCGGCGATCACCGCCGGCCAGTCGTGCGCGGATGGAAGGGGATGATGATGGGGAAGGGAAAAACGGGCCAGCGTGTCCCGTTCCGCGTTGTGCCGTTGCTGCATCGCGCGCCTCCCTCCCTCGGCCGGCCTGTTCCCCGGATGAAAGCCGGGGTTGCCGGAAACACAGGTGAAGGCCGGGTACCGGCGAGTCTGGAGTATAGCGGCCGGATATTTCGGATTTATGGCGGATTGAAAGATTCTCCGCCACGATACGCTTGGCGGCGGCGGCCGTGTCAGGATTGGACGTTGGTGGACAGGTTGCGCAACCGTTTCATCGGCTTAGGGGGCGATGGGGTGTCGGAGAAATCGGGCAGGGCGGGGGCGCGCTGGCACACCTTGCGGATGCGGGCGGCGGTTTCGTCCAACTGCGCCAGCACCTCCGGCTCCACCTTTCCGGCGAAGGAGGGGCTGGTCAGCTTTTGCCGCACCTCCTCGATGTTGCGCAATTCCGGCTCGAACAGTTCCCGCGCGCCGATGGGCAGAAGCTGGTTTTCCGGCATGGACGTGAAATAGGTGTGCATGGACTGGATCAGCACCCGCGTCAGCAGGATGTCCATGCGCTCGAACTCCACCCGCAGGTCGTCGATCCGGATGGTGGACATGTTGTTGAAACGCTCATCGGTCAGGGCGACCAGCGCGCGCACCTCCTCCACCTTCTTGCGGAAATCGAGGAAGGAGGCGAAGCGGTTGTCCTTCATGTCGCGCTGGGCGCGGGTGGCCAACTGCATGGCTTCCCGCGCCTGCCGCTCGATGGCGTTCAGCAGGGCCTTGGCGTCTTCGCGGCGATAGCCGGGCTTTGCCTCCCCCGCTTTCCAGTCCTGCATCGGCCCTCACTCCCGCATGAAGCCCCAGTTTGGCGGGAAGAATTTAACAAAGATTTATTCGAAGACTGATGATGTAAACCTGAAACCGTCAGCCGGCAAGGTCAAGCACAACCGGCGTGTGGTCCGACGCCTTTTCCTGGCCGCGCGGGCCGCGGTCGATGGTGCAGCCGGCCAGCCGGTCGGCGGCCTGGGGTGACAGCAGGAAATGGTCGATGCGCAGGCCCTTGTCCCGCGGCCAGCATCCCGCCTGATAATCCCAGAAGGTATAAGCGCGGTCGTCGTCGTGCAGCGCCCGATAGGCCTCGGTATAGCCAAGGTTCAGGATGGCGCGGAACGCGGCGCGGGTTTCGGGGCGGAACAGGGCGTCGGCGATCCAGCCGTCGGGATCGTACACGTCCCGCGCGGCGGGAATGACGTTGTAGTCGCCGCCCAGCACCACCGGCATTTCCGAATCGAGCAGGGTCTGGGCGTGGGCGCGCAGGCGGGTCATCCAGCGCAGCTTGTAATCATACTTGTCCCCCGGCGCCGGGTTGCCGTTGGGCAGGTAGAGCGAGGCGATGCGCACGCCCTGGACCGTGGCCTCCACATAGCGGGCCTGCTCGTCCTCCGGCTCGCCGGGAAGGCGTTCGATCACGTCTTCGATGGGGTGGCGCGACAGCAGGGCCACGCCGTTGTAGGCCTTCTGCCCCACCACCGCCGCCTGATAGCCGAGTTCGGCAAAGGCGGCGGCGGGGAACAGCCCCGTTTCGCATTTGATTTCCTGGAACAGCACCACGTCGGGTTTGGTGTCGGCCAGCCAGCCGGTGATGTTGCCCAGCCGCGGGCGGACGGAATTCACGTTCCAGGTGACGATGCGCAACGGAAAAGCCTTCTTGTTTTACGTGTTTGTCGGGGGCGGCGGCCGGGTGTCAGATGCCGAAGGAATTGCCGCAGCCGCAGGAGGATTTGGCGTTGGGATTCTTGATCTGGAACGACGCGCCCATCAGATCCTCGACATAATCGAGCACGGCACCGTTCAGCAGATCCAGCGAACAGTCGTCGGTCACGACCGGCGTGCCGTTGTGGGTGAACACCACGTCGTCGTCGTTGATGGCGCCGTCGAAGGTGAATCCGTACTGGAAGCCGGAGCACCCGCCCCCCGACACGGTGAGCCGCAGCCGCACGCCCGGCGTCTCTTCCCGCGACATCAGGAAGGCAACGCGCCGGGCGGCGCTGTCGGTAATGGCAAAGCCCCGCCCGGCGGCCACGTCGGCGCCGGTTTCGATGGCGGCCGGTTCGAAACCGGCGGCGGGAAGGGTGGCGGTATCACTCATACGGGAAAGCTCCCTGGCCTGGATGGATCGTCCGTTGCCAGGAAATGTAGGTCGGACGGATGGATCCGTCAAAGTGTGCGGTTGCGAAAGAACGCGTTGTTTGTGGAATTCGGGCTACCGCTTGCGGGATTCCGCCTACCGCTTGCGGGATTCGGACGAGCGGGGTTCCGGCGGCTGATAGGCCAGCGCCACCGGCATCCGGGCTTCCAGGGCGTCGAGGCGGCCTTCCAGCCGTCCGAAATCGCGGGCGCTCGGGGTGTCTTTCGACTGGCCCTTCAACTCGCCCATATCGGCGGACAGCTTGACCAGAACGGGGAGCATCTGGGCCAGCATGGCTTTGATATCGTGGATCGTTTCCTTGATATCGTGCTGGCCGGTTTCCAGGATGGAAAGCCGTTCTTCAATCCGGGCCAGCCGTTCATCGGTTCCGGGGGTGGTTCCGGGGGCGCTGTTGCTGCCGCTCATGGATAAGCTCCTGCCGCGTTCGTCGGATGGTGGCGCCTTCCCGCCGGGGCGTCAACAACGGAACCCCTCGGTACCGAACCCCGTTGCACCGCACCCCGCCCGCCGGTACTGTCGCAGGCATGACGGCGGATCGGACGGCACCCTTGCGAGCGCCTTACGCCTGCGACCCGGCCACCAGCCGCGGGCGCCGGGTGGCGGAGGCGGAAAGTCGGACGCGCTCGTGCTACCAGCGCGACCGCGACCGCATCGTGCATTCCGGCGCCTTCCGCAAGCTGGAATACAAGACCCAGGTCTTCGTCTATCACGAGGGCGACTATTACCGCACCCGCCTGACCCACAGCCTGGAGGTGGCGCAGATCGCCCGCTCCATCAGCCGGACCCTGCGCCTGAACGAGGATCTGGCGGAGGCGGTGGCCCTGGCCCACGATCTGGGCCACACCCCCTTCGGCCACGCGGGGGAGGCGGCGCTGAACGCCTGCATGCTGCCCTACGGCGGTTTCAGCCACAACGACCAGACCCTGCGCATCCTGACCGATCTGGAACGGCGCTACGCCGATTTCGACGGGCTGAACCTGACCTGGGAAACGCTGGAGGGGGTGGTCAAGCACAACGGCCCGCTGCTGCCGCTGCCGCCGGGCAAGGATCTGCCGGTCACCATCCGCGGCTATCAGGCCGTGTGGGATCTGGAACTCGCCACAAATCCGGGGGCGGAGGCGCAGGTGGCAGCCCTGGCCGACGACATCGCCTATAACAACCACGATCTCGACGACGGTCTGCGCGCGGGCCTGTTCACCATGGACGATGTGGCGGAAATCCCGCTGGTCCGCCCGTTCGTGGAGGCGGTGCGCGGCCGCTATCCCGGCCTGGAACGTTCCCGTCTGATCCACGAGACGGTGCGGCGCATGATCGGCGCCATGGTCGAGGATCTGGTGGCGGAGACGCGGCGGCGGCTGTCGGCCCTGCGGCCCGGCTCGGCGGCGGAGGTGCGGGCGGCTGCGGATGCGGTGGTGGCCTTCTCGCCTGCGATGGCGGAAGCCCAGCAGCCCTTGCGAGCCTTCTTGAAAGAACGCATGTACCGCCATTACAAGGTCAACCGCGAAATGAGCAAATGCAAGCGGGTGGTGGCGGACCTGTTCGGGCTGTTCCTGGCCGAACCGGAATGCCTGCCCACCCCCTGGCAGGACCAGCTTGCGGCGCTGGGCGGACGGGAGGATATGGCGGTGCGTGCCCGGCTGGTGGCCGATTACATCGCGGGCATGACCGACCGTTACGCGCTGGCCGAACACACCCGTCTCTTCGACATGGATGCGAAGACCTGAGATCATGAATATTTTCAAGGCGTTCGAGAACGATATCCGGGCCATCCTGGCGTCACTGGCCGAAGCGGGGAGCATTCCCGCCGGGCTGGACCTGTCGCGGGTGACGGTGGAGCCGCCGCGCGACCCCGCCCACGGCGACCTGTCCACCAACGCCGCCATGGTGCTGGCCAAGCCGGCGAAGATGGCGCCGCGCGCCCTGGCGCAGATGCTGGTGGACCGGCTGACCGCCCGCGGCGACGTGGTGTCGGCCGACATCGCCGGTCCCGGATTCGTCAATCTGCGCCTGACGCCCGCGGTGTGGCAGGAGCGGGTCCGCGACATCCTGGCCGCCGGCACCGCCTATGGCGACAGCGACGCCGGGGGCGGTCATGCGGTCAATGTGGAATATGTCTCGGCCAACCCCACCGGCCCGCTGCACGCGGCGCACGGCCGTGGTGCGGTGTTCGGCGATGCCCTGGCGTCGCTGCTGAAGAAGGCCGGCTTCAAGGTCACCCGCGAATACTACATCAACGACGCCGGCGCCCAGGTGCAGGTGCTGGGGCGTTCGACCTATCTGCGCTACCGCGAGGCGCTGGGCGAGGACATCGGGGAGATCCCGGCGGGCCTGTACCCCGGCGCCTATCTGAAGGATGTGGGGCAGGCGCTGGCCGCGCGTGACGGCGACAAATGGGTGGGCACCGACGAATCGGTGTGGCTGCCGGTCTGCCGCGATTTTGCGATATCCATGATCATGGACTGGATCCGCGAGGATCTGGGCCTGCTGGGCGTCAGCATGGACGTCTACACCTCCGAACGCGCCATGGTCGAATCGGGGGCGGTGGGGGCCGCGCTGCAGGCGCTGGAGGATCAGGGGCTGATCTATGTCGGCGTGCTGGAACCGCCCAAGGGCAAGAAGCCCGACGATTGGGAACCCCGCCCGCAGACCCTGTTCCGGTCCACCGATTTCGGCGACGACGTCGACCGCCCGCTGAAGAAGTCGGACGGCACCAACACCTATTTTGCCAACGACATCGCCTATCACTACGACAAGTTCCGCCGCGGCTCGCCGACGCTGATCGACGTGCTGGGGGCCGACCACGGCGGCTATGTCAAGCGGATGCAGGCGGCCACCACCGCCGTCACCGCCAAGCAGGGATCCCTGGACGTCAAGATCTGCCAGCTCGTCCACCTGTTGCAGAACGGCGAGCCGGTGAAGATGTCCAAGCGCGCCGGCACCTTCGTCACGCTGCGCGACGTGATCGAGTCGGTGGGGGCGAACGTGGTCCGCTTCATCATGCTGACCCGCCGCAACGACCAGACGCTGGAATTCGACTACGCCAAGGTCACCGAGCAATCCAAGGACAACCCGGTCTTCTACGTCCAGTATGCCCACGCCCGCTGCAAGTCGGTGCTGCGCAAAGCCGCGGAAGATGGCCGTGATATCAGCGTTGCGGCCCTGGCCAAGGCCGATCTCAGCCGTCTGGAGGCGCCGGAGGAGATGGAAATCATCCGCCGCATGGCCACCTGGCCGCGGCTGGTGGAGGCGGCTGCAGAGGCACACGAGCCACACCGTGTTGCATTTTTCCTCTACGACCTTGCTTCGGACTTCCATGCTTTGTGGAACAAGGGCAAGGATGACGCCACCATGCGATTCCTGATCGACGGTGACGAGGGGATCTCGGTGGCGCGCCTTGCCCTGGTTCATGCCGTGGCGACGGTGATTGCCTCCGGTCTTCAGGTCATGGGCGTCGAGCCGGTGGAGGAGATGCGCTGAGATGCAGTACGACGACGCCCAATACGGAGCCGACCCCTACGGCTACCCGCCCGCCCGTTCGGGGCGGCGGGGCATGCTGGCGCTGGGCGGTGCGGTGGTGGGCGTTGCCGCGTTCGCCGGGGTGATCGTCTTCGCTTACAGCCGCGGGCAGCATGCCGCCCACAACGGCGCGCCCCCGCTGCTGGAAGCGGACGCCGCCCCGACCAAGACCCGCCCCCAGGATCCCGGCGGGTACGAGGTGCCGCATCAGGACAAGCTCGTCTATGAACGGCTGAACGCCGCGGCGGGGGCCAAGCAGGGGATTGAACGGCTGCTGCCGCCCCCGGAACAGCCGCTGCCGCGCCCGGTGGTGTCGCCGCAGGTGCCGCCGCTCCAGCCGGCTCCGGTGGTGGCGGTCGCCGATGTGCCGGCACCCCAGCCGCCGGCTGCTGCTCCGGCCGCGGACGCCGCGTCCCGTCCGTCGGCGGCTCCGGGGCAGGGGACGGCCGCGCCGTCCGCCCCCACGTCTGCCCCCCCGCCGGTGGTGGCATCCGCCCCGCCGGCGTCCGCTTTGGCCCCGGCGCCTCCGGCCGCCGGCCAGTCCTCACAGATTGCGGCGCTGCCCACCGCTCCGGCCAAGCCCAAACCGGTGGCTCCCAAGCCCGCGGCCGTGCCCGCCGCTCCGCCGTCCGCCGCCAATCCGGCGACTCCGGCAAAGCCCGGCGCCACGGTGGTGGGGACTCCGGCGCCTGCGGGGCGGGTCCCGGCTGCCCCCGCGGCTCATCCCGCGGCCTCCGTCACGGCGGCGGCCCTGCCGCCTCCGGCAGCGGCCGGCAAGCAGCCGGCGGCTGCGGCAAAGCCGGTTCCCGTCGCCCTGACTCCGCCGCCGACCACCACCCCGGCGGCGGCGCCGCAGCCGGCCACGGCGTCGGCATCGGGCACGCTGGTCCCGCCCTCGGCCCGTCCGGGCGGCGCTGGGCGCGGCGGCTGGCGGGTGCAACTGGCCTCCGTCCCGTCGGAAGCCCAGGCACAGGGCGAGTGGAAGCGGCTGTCCAGCCGTCACGCCGACGTTCTGGGCGGGCTGGGCGTCAGCTTTGCCCAGGCGACCATCAACGGTTCCACCTATTACCGCGTCCAGGCCGGTGTGGTGGACGAAACGCGGGCGCGCTCCATCTGCGCATCGCTGAAGGCTCAGAGCGTGGGGTGCATCCTTGTCGCACCCTGATCGGCCGCGGGCCATTGTTCTGGGCTGCGCCGGTACGGAACTGAGCGCGGATGAGCGGGATTTTTTCCGCGATGCCGATCCTTTGGGTTTCATCCTGTTCCGCCGCAACTGCGACTCGCCACCACAGGTCGAGTCGCTGGTGGCGGATCTGCGCGCCAGCGTCGGCCGTTCCGACGCTCCGGTGCTGATTGATCAGGAAGGGGGCCGGGTCGCCCGCCTGCGCCCACCCCATTGGCCGGCCCATCCTCCGGCGGGGTTGATCGGGGCGCTGGCGCTCCGCGACCGTGCCGCGGGGCTGGAGGCGGCCCGGATCAACGGGCGGCTGCTGGCCCACATGCTGCGGAGCCTCGGCATCACCGTCGATTGCGCCCCGGTGTGCGACGTGCCGGTGGAGGGTGCCCACGACATCATCGGCGATCGCGCGTTCGGGCGTGATCCGGCGCTGGTGGCCGACCTGTCCCGCGCGATGGCGGAAGGAATGCTGGCCGGCGGCGTTCTGCCGGTCATCAAACACATTCCCGGCCATGGCCGCGCCTTTGCCGACAGCCATGCCGAACTGCCGGTGGTGGACGCCCCGCGGGCGGCGCTGGAGACGACCGATTTCGCCCCCTTCCGCGCCCTGGCCGACCTGCCGCTGGCGATGGTGGCCCATGTGGTGCTGACGGCGGTGGATCCGGCGGCACCGGCCAGCACCTCGGCCACCGTCATCCGCGATGTGGTGCGCGGGCCGTCCATCGGGTTCGACGGGCTGCTGTTCAGCGACGACCTGTCCATGGGCGCCCTGCACGGCACGATGGCCGAGCGCACCCGCGCGGTGCTGGCCGCGGGCTGCGACGTGGCCCTGCATTGCAACGGCGAGATGCCGGACATGGTGGAAGCGGTGCGCGCCACCCCCATCTTGAGCGATGAGGCCGCGCGGCGGTGGCAGCGGGCGGTGAAACTGTGGCAAACCCCCGATGTCATCGATGCGGCGGCCCTGCGCAACCGGCTTGATGCTCTGCTCGCCTGACGACGGGCGCCTGAAAGGTTCTTCATGATCGAAGAGTGGCTGTTCAAGATCACCGCCGTGGGGATTCCCGCCATTCTGGCGATCACCATGCACGAAGCCGCCCATGGCTGGGTGGCGTCCAAGCTGGGGGACGACACCGCCTTGCGGCTGGGCCGGGTGTCGTTCAACCCGCTGCGCCACATCGACCCGTTCGGCACCATCATCCTGCCGGCGCTGATGTATTTCACCACCGGCTTCGTGTTCGGCTGGGCCAAGCCGGTGCCGGTGAACTTCGGCCGTCTGCGCCACCCGCGCCGTGACATGGTGTGGGTGGCGCTGGCCGGTCCGGGGGCGAACCTGTTGCTGGCGGTGGTGTCGGCGTGGATCTGGGGCATGCTGCCGGACCCCGACGGGCTGGGCGACATGTGGATCAAGGCGATCATGGAGGTGTCCATCCTCGCCAACGTGGTGCTGATGGTGTTCAACCTGATCCCGCTGCCGCCGCTGGACGGCGGACGGGTGGCGGTGGGCATCCTGCCGCGGTCCCTGGCCATGCCGCTGGCCCGCATGGAGCAATACGGCATCCTGGTTCTGATCGGCGTGCTGTTCCTGCTGCCGCTGCTGGGGCGGGAGATCGGCGTGGACCTCAACGTGTTTTCCTGGGTCATGGGGCCGCTGGTGGATTGGGCGCTCAATCTGGTGGCCGCGCTCAGCGGCAACCACTGACATGAGCGACACGCCTCAGACCGGGGAGGCTGAGACGGGGGAGGGGCTGTCCTCCTCCGATCAACTGGTTCTGGCCCTCGACGGTTTCGAAGGGCCGATCGACGTTCTGCTGACCATGGCGCGTGAGCAGAAGGTGGATCTGGCCCGCCTGTCGATCCTTCAGCTTGCCGACCAGTATCTGGCCTTCATCGAGGCGGTCGGGCGGGTGCGGCTGGAACTGGCCGCCGACTATCTGGTGATGGCGGCGTGGCTGGCCTACCTCAAATCCCGCCTGCTGCTGCCCGAACCGGACCAGGAAGACCCGCCGGCGGAGGATATGGCGGCGGCCCTGGCCTTCCAGCTTCAGCGGCTGGAAGCCATGAAGGCGGCTGCCGAGCAGTTGATGGGCCGTCCGCGCCTGGGCATCGACGTCTTCGCCCGCGGCGCGCCCGAGGAACTCGCCATCCTGGAAAAGCCGGTCTATCAGGTTTCTCTGTACGACCTGCTGCGGGCCTATGGCGCGCATAAGAAGCGCAAGGAAGGCGGCGTGCTGCACATGGAGCCGATGCGCCTTTTCTCCATCGAGGATGCGGTGCGCCGGATGGGCGATTTGCTGGGGCGGATGCCCGATTGGGCCACCCTGTCGGCTTTCCTGCCGCCGGGCATCCAGGGAACGCTGATGGGCCGCTCGGCTCTGGCCGCCACCTTCGCCGCCACGCTGGAGCTTGCCAAGGCGGGGGAGGTGGAGTTGAAGCAGGAGGGGGCGTTCAGCCCGCTGTTCATCCGCCGCGTGCCCCGTTAAACACCCCATCATGACCGACGATACTGTGAACGCCGCCCCGGACCAGCCGTCCGGGCCGGATGAGAGAACCGCCAAGCTCCGCCTGCTGGAGGCGCTGCTGTTCGCCGCCGCCGATCCGGTGAGCGAGGTGCTGCTGGCCGCCCGCATCGGCGCCGGCTGGGACGTGGCCGATCTGCTGGCGGAACTGCAGGGCCAGTACGCCACCCGCGGGGTGGTGCTGCTGCGGGTGGGCGGCGGCTGGGCGTTCCGCACCGCCCCCGATCTGGCGCCCCTGCTGCGCCAGGAAGAGGAGGTGGCCCGCCGGCTGTCGCGGGCGGCCATCGAAACCCTGGCGATCATCGCCTATCACCAGCCGGTCACCCGTGGCGAGATCGAACAGATCCGCGGGGTGGCGACCAGCAAGGGTACGCTGGATATCCTGATGGAAAACGGATGGATCCGGCCGGGCAAGCGGCGGGAATCACCGGGCCGTCCGCTGACATGGATCACCACCGAACATTTCCTCGACCATTTCGGGCTGGAGCATCTGCGCGACCTGCCGGGCGTGGAGGATCTGCGCGCCGCCGGCCTGCTGGATTCCCGCCCGGTGTTCTATGGCGTGGTGAACGGCGGCGACGACGGGCTGCCCCTGCCGCGGGCCGATGATGGGGATGAGGACTGATACCGTCGAGCGTAAGTCTTGACTTACGCTCGACGGTAAGGGCCGCGACCGCGGCCCCGCAGGCTTATGCCTGCGAAGGCAAGCGGCCGGCTGGCCGCGCCCGCCGACTGAGGGCGGGCGTAAAGCCTGATGTGTCAGGCTTTACGCTGGATGGTATGAGAACCGTTCGGGGAACGGAAAAACTTCGCCCCGATATTAAGAACCAATTGCATATGCTGCCGGTCCGCGTTTAGCTAGTCACCCCATCTTTTGCGACCGGACAAGGCAGGGCAGGCGATGAATTTTCCCTTCTCTCGGGCATCGGGGGCGGCTCCCCGCGGTGTGGCGGATGCGGGAGTGCCATCGGCCGCTTTCGGCGGTGCGGATAGCCCCTGCCAACCGGCCGGCGTGGCGGCCGGCGTTGGCGCGGCCCCGCTGGATGCCCGCGGTCCTGCGGCTGCCCCGACACCGCTGCCGGTGGAAGCCCTGGCGCTGGACGGCGTGACCCACCGTTACGGCAGCGTGGTGGCGGTGAACGACGTCTCGGTGTCCATCGGTGCGGGAGAGATCGTGTGCCTGTGCGGGCCGTCCGGCTGCGGCAAGTCCTCGCTGCTGCGGCTGGCCGCCGGGCTGGAGCCGTTGCAGTCGGGCCGCGTGCGCATCGGCGGACGGGTGGTGGCCGATACCAGTGGTGATGTGCCGCCGGAACGCCGCGGTGTGGGGCTGGTGTTCCAGGATTACGCCCTGTTCCCTCACCTGTCGGTGCTGGACAACGTGCGGTTCGGCCTTGACGCGCTGCCCGCCGACACCCGCAAGGCCCGCGCCCTGGAATCGCTGGAACAGGTGGGCATGGCGGGCTACGCCGCCGCCTTTCCCCACCAGCTTTCCGGGGGGCAGCAGCAGCGGGTGGCGCTGGCCCGCGCCATGGCGCCCAAACCGGCGGTGCTGCTGCTGGACGAACCCTTTTCCGGCCTGGACGCCCGGTTGCGCGAACAGATCCGTGACGAAACCCTGCACGTTCTGAAAAAGAACGGTGCGGCCACCATGCTGGTCACCCACGACCCGGAAGAGGCGATGTTCCTGGCCGACCGCATCATCCTGATGCAGGCGGGGCGGGTGGTGCAGATGGGATGCCCGGTGGACCTTTACACCCGCCCGGTCAGCGCCTACGCCGCCGCTTTCTTTGGGGAGGCCAACCGCATCACCGGCGTGGTGCGCGGCGGGCGGGTGGATACCCCGGTGGGGGCGGTGTCTGCCGCCGGACTGGCCGACGGTGTGGAGGCCGAGGTGCTGATCCGGCCCGAGGCGCTGCGGCTGGCGCCGCTGCCCGCGGCGGGGGCGGGGGTTCCCAATCTGGCGCGGGTGATGACGGCCCGGCTGCTGGGCCGCTCCAGCCTGGTCCATCTCAGCCTGGCGGACGGGCAGGGGGGGGCGGTCCACCTGCATTCACGGATGCCGGGGCAGTTCCTGCCGACGGAGGACTCGTATGTCTCGGTCAGTCCCGATTGGGGGCAGGTGTTCGTTTTTGCCATGGAAAAGCCGCGCTGATTTGTTATCGAAAGGCTCCTCCCGACGTTGCGGCACCAGGGGCTTTCTGCCATAGTGCCGCGGCGTTTGGGGCATGACCGCTCAGGAAAAGGCACCATGGGATTTAGCAGTATTTGGCACTGGATCATCGTTCTCCTGATCGTCCTGCTTCTGTTCGGAGCCGGCAAGCTGCCCAAGGTGATGGGCGATCTTGCCAAGGGCATCAAGAACTTCAAGGCCGGTCTGAAGGACGAGGATGAAGCCGCCCCCGCGGACGGCAAGACCCTGCCCAATCAGGCGGCCCCGGCTGCCCATCCCGCGGCGGACCATGCCGTGAAGAAGGACGAGGCCGCGCGCCCCTGACGGGCGCGCCCACAATCCGGCTCACCCGCCGTTTCACCGTGGACCCCGCGAACCGGGGCCTCCACCGTGGCGGCGGGTCTTGCGTTCCGCGCAGTCCGTGAGGGGCTATGTTCGACATCGGTTGGTCGGAGCTGATGGTCATCGGTGTGGTCGCCCTGGTGGTGATCGGTCCGAAAGACCTTCCGAACGCGATCTACACGCTCGGCAAATGGGTCCGCAAAGCGCGCCTCGTCGCCCGTGACTTCCAGGGGCACCTGGATGATATGATGCGCGAAGCGGAACTGAACGACCTGCGCCAGCAGGCGTTGAAGGCGCGCGATATGCATCTGGGCAACGTCATCGACAAGACCGTCGATCCCGATGGGCGGCTGAAGCACGTCTTCGACCTGGAGGTCAAGGACACCAGCCATCTGTCGCCCGACGCCCAGCCGGCGGCATCCGCCACCCCCCCGGCAGCCACCGCACCCGATGTTCCCGGTATCGGGACCGGCGTTGGCAGCGCCATGGCCGCCTTCGACGTGTCCGCCGCCGGTGCCACCGGCCACGCCGGCAGCCCGCCGGAAGACGGGGCGCTCGAACCTCCGGCAGCGTCCTCCCCGGCGGCGTCGGCTGTTCCGGCCGCCGACACCGCTTCCAAGCCCGCCCCCGACAAAACGGCCTGATCCTCGTGACGACGAACCCTCACGACACCGACGAGCACGACGAACTTGACGACGGCAAGATGCCGTTGATCGATCACCTGATCGAATTGCGCAACCGGCTGATGTGGTCGGTGCTGGCGATGCTGGTGGCTTTCGCGCTCTGCTACGCCGTTTCCGACAGGATCTATAATTTCCTCGTCCAGCCGCTGGCCGATCTTCTGGCCGGGCAGGGGCGGCGCATGATCTACACCGGCCTGACCGAGGCCTTCTTCACCTATGTGAAGGTGTCGTTCTGGGCCGGCTGTCTCCTGTCCTTCCCCATCGTCGCCAACCAGATCTGGATGTTCGTGGCGCCCGGCCTCTACAAGCACGAGCGCCGCGCCTTTCTGCCGTTTCTGGCGGCCACGCCGGTGCTGTTCGCCACGGGTGCGGCCATGGCCTATTATTTCGTGTTTCCGCTGGCGTGGCGATTCTTCCTCGGTTTCGAATCCCATCCGACGGGGCCGGACGCCCTGCCCATCGAATTCGAAGCGCGGGTGGGGGAATATCTGTCGCTGGTGATGGCGCTGATCTTCGCCTTCGGCGTGGCGTTCCAGTTGCCGGTGCTGCTGACCCTGCTGGTCCGCGCCGGGCTGCTGACCACCGAACAGCTGTCGGCCAAGCGCCGCTACGCCATCGTCTTCGTCTTCGTCATCGCCGCCGTTCTGACCCCGCCCGACGTGGTGAGCCAGGTCAGTCTGGCCGTGCCGCTGCTGATCCTGTACGAGATTTCCATCTGGATCGGCCGGGTCATCGAGCGCAAGCGGGCCGAAACGGAAGCGGCGGAAGAAACCGGCGACTGACCGGATAGCGCGGGGGCTGGACCTTGAGGGGGGTGGGGGACTATAACCGTACCCCCATTCCCCAATCCGTGTTTTGCCGCCATGCACGACCTGCGCGCCATCCGCGAGAACCCCGAAGCCTTTGACCGTGGCCTCAGCCGCCGGGGGTTGGAGGCGATGTCCGCCACCGTGCTGGATCTCGACTCCCGCCGCCGCGCCGCCCAGACGCGGATGCAGGACATGCAGGCCCGCCGCAACGAGGCGGCCAAGGAAATCGGCCTTGCCAAGAAGGCGGGCCGGGATGCCCAGCCGATCCTCGACGAAATGGCGGAGTTGAAGACCCGCCTGCCCGAGGTGGAGGAGGAGGAACGCCAACTCGCCGCCGAGTTGGATCGCCTCCTGGCCTCGCTGCCCAACATCCCGGCCGACGATGTGCCGGACGGGCCGGATGAAACCGCCAACGTGGAAATCCGCCGCTGGGGCACCCCGCCGGACATCGCCAACCCCAAGGAGCATTTCGACCTGGGCGAGGGGTTGGGGCTGATGGACGCCGCCGCCGCCGCCCGCATGTCGGGTGCCCGCTTCACGGTGCTGCGCGGCGCCCTGTCGCGTCTGGAACGCGCGCTGGCCCAGTTCATGCTGGACGTGCACACCGCCGAGCATGGCTATACCGAGGTGTCGCCGCCGCTGATGGTGCGCGACAACGCCCTGTTCGGCACCGGCCAGTTGCCGAAGTTCGAGGAAGACCTGTTCCGCACCAACAGCGGCCATTACCTGATCCCCACCTCCGAAGTGCCGCTGACCAATCTGGTCAACGACCAGATTCTGGAGATGGAGGGGCTGCCCTACCGCTTCACGGCCCTCACCCCCTGCTTCCGGGCCGAAGCCGGATCGGCGGGCAAGGACACCCGCGGCATGATCCGCCAGCATCAGTTCTGGAAGGTGGAGATGGTCAGCATCACCACCCCGGATCAGTCGGAGGCCGAGCATCAGCGCATGACCCGCTGCGCCGAAACCATTCTGGAACGGCTGGGGCTGGCCTACCGCACAATCGTGCTGTGCACCGGCGACATGGGCTTCGGGTCGCGCAAGACCTATGATGTGGAGGTGTGGCTGCCGGGGCAGAACACCTACCGCGAGATTTCAAGCTGCTCCAACTGCGGCGATTTCCAGGCCCGCCGCATGAAGGCCCGCTTCCGCGCCAAGGGCGACAAGCAGACCCAGTTCGTCCACACCCTCAACGGCTCGGGTGTGGCGGTGGGCCGCTGCCTGATCGCGGTGATGGAGAATTACCAGCAGCCCGACGGCTCCATCCTGGTGCCCGACGCGCTGCGCCCCTACATGGGCGGGCTGGAACGGATCACGGCCCATGTTTGATGCCCCGCTGAACCTGTCCCACTGCCGGATCCTGATCTCCAACGACGACGGCATCCACGCCGCCGGGATCCAGGTGCTGGAAAAGATCGCCCGCAGCATCACCGATGACGTGTGGGTGGTGGCCCCGGAGACGGAGCAGTCGGCGGCCAGCCATTCGCTGACCATCCACCGCCCGCTGCGGCTGCGGCAGGTGGGGGAGAAGCGTTTCACCGTGGACGGCACCCCCACCGACTGCGTGCTGCTGGCCATCAACCGCATCCTGAAGGATGGTCCGCCGACGCTGGTGCTGTCGGGCATCAACCATGGCCACAACATCGGCGAGGATGTGACCTATTCCGGCACCATCGCTGCCGCCATGGAAGCGACGCTGCTGGGGATTCCCGCCATCGC
The DNA here is from genome assembly GCA_937927415.1 of uncultured Rhodospirillaceae bacterium. GTDB lineage: Bacteria > Pseudomonadota > Alphaproteobacteria > Azospirillales > Azospirillaceae > Azospirillum. Next base: position 138,511 of record CALBDS010000001.1, on the reverse strand, counting down.
CCTCAGCCAGCATTACGATCCGGTGACCCGCGCTATCGACTGGTCCACGGCCGAACGCTGGGGCGAGGAGGTGATCCGCAAGGCGGTGTCGCGCCCATGGCCCAAGAACGTGCTGCTGAACGTCAACTTCCCTGCCGTGGCGCCGGACGCGGTGACCGGCATCCATGTGGTCCGCCACGGCAAGCGCAAGATCGGCGATGAGCTGGTGGAGCGTCTTGACCCGCGCGGCCGCCCCTATATCTGGATCGGTACGGCGCGTGGGGAATCGGAGGTTGCGACCGACACCGACATCCATGTGGTGTTCGACGGCGGCATCTCGGTAACGCCGCTGTTCCTTGATCTGACCCATGTGCCGACGCTTGAGACGCTGAAACAGGCCTTTGCGTGAGCATTGCGGCGCGGAAGATCCGGTCGTTGGTCATGGCGTTGCGCCGTTCCGGCGTAACCGACAGCGCCGTTTTGTCCGCGATCGAACGCATTCCGCGCGATGTCTTCGTCCCCCACGCCTTTCGGGATCAGGCGTGGGAGGACACGGCCCTGCCCATCGATCTGGGCCAGACCATCAGCCAGCCGCTGGTGGTGGGGCTGATGACTCAGGCGCTGGAACTGGAACCCAGGCATACCGTGCTGGAAATCGGCACGGGATCGGGGTATCAGGCGGCGGTGCTGTCGCGCATCTGCCGCCGGGTCTACACCATCGAACGGCTGAAGCCGTTGCTGGTGGAGGCGGAAAAGCGGTTCCAGGCGTTGCGGCTGCACAACATCACGACCCGTTTCGGCGACGGCACCCGCGGCTGGCCGGAGGTGGCGCCGTTTGAACGGATATTGGTCACCGCCGCCGGTGGTGCCGAGCCGCCAAAGGACTTGACGGATCAGCTTGCCGTTGGTGGTGTCATGGTGATTCCGTTGGGGGTGGATTACCGCGAACAGCGCGTCGTCCGTTTCCGCCGCACCGCAGAGGGACTCGTCCGGGAGGAATTGTGGCCAGTGCGTTTCGTGCCTTTGCTGACCGACCCGCCGGTGGAGTCGGTGGCATCCGCCCGGTCCCCATGACGGCGGGAAACCCGCGCCGTTCCATCTCTCACCGCTGCGCCGCCGTCGTGCTGCTGGCCCTGGCGCTGGCCGGCTGTGAACGCCTGGGCGATCTGGCCCCCTTTACCAGCGTCAGCACCCCGCCCGAATCCGGTGCGGGCAGCGTGACGGTGGGCAAGGGCGATTCAGCCTATCTCATTTCCCGCCGCTACAACGTTCCCCTGCGCGACCTGATCGAGGTCAACGGGCTGAAGCCCCCCTACACGCTGGAGGTGGGGCAGCGGCTGACCCTGCCCACGACGCGCCAGTACATCGTGCAGAAGGGGGATTCGCTCTACACCGTGTCGCGCATGTTCAACGTGGACTCCAGCGAGCTGTCCCAGTTGAACAACCTGACCCCGCCGTACAAGCTGACGGTCGGCCAGCCGCTACGCCTGCCCGGCGGACGGGCGGGGGAGGGAGCGCCCGCCGGCACCGGCGAACCCGCCGCCCCCGCGGCCATCGCCACGGCCCCGATTCCGCCGGTATCACCCCGCGCCGGCCGCACAGGGGGCATCGAATCGTCCGAACTGCCGTCGCCGTCCGGCGACGCCCCGGCCCCCGCGGCGGCACCGTCGCCGGCGGAGGGTGGCGCTGCCGCGGCGGCGGATGGGGAGGAGGCTCACGCCTTCCAGCCGGGACAGGAGCCGCGCACCCTGCGTCCGCCGGGGGCCAAGCCGTCCCCGTCGTCGTCCGCACCGGTTCCCGCCGCTCTGGCGGCTCCGTCGGTCGTTCCGCCGGAAGCACCGCCGAGCAAGCCCGCCCCCGGCAAGCCGGCCGAGGTGGCGGCGGCAACGCCGCCCGCCGCACCGCCCCCGCCCGCAGCCGCGGAGGAAGAGCCGCCGGCTCGTGGCGGTGGCCGTTTCCTGTGGCCGGTGAAGGGGAAGGTGATCTCGTCCTACGGCCCCAAGCCGGACGGGATGCACAACGACGGCCTGAACATTGCGGCGAACAAGGGCACGCCGGTCATCGCCGCCGACAACGGCATCGTCGCCTATTCCGGCAACGAGTTGCGCGGCTTCGGCAACCTGCTGCTGGTCAAGCACGCCGACGGCTGGATCACCGCCTATGCCCACCTGGACACCATGTCGGTGGAGCGGGGGGCCAAGGTGAAGCGCGGGCAGGTGATCGGCACCGTCGGGCAGACGGGAGCGGTGACCTCACCCCAACTTCACTTCGAACTGCGCCGCGGCAGCCAGGCCATTGACCCCCGCGGGCACATGCAGGGCGGCAAGGTGTCCGCCCTGCCGGGGAACCCGGCGGTCGATGTGGCCGCCGTTCCCCACTGGACGGGTCAGCCGAGCGGCTGATTGTCGTTTGATGGGTCAGCCGAGCGGCTGACCCAGGCGCCCCGCCAGATCCTGAATGAACTGCCACGCCACGCGGCCCGACCGGCTGCCGCGGGTGACCTGCCATTCCACCGCCTCGGCCTTCAACTGGTCGTCGGTGATCGTCAGGCCGAAATGGGCGGCGTAGCCGCGGATCATGGCGAAATAGGTGTCCTGGTCGCAGTTGTGGAACCCCAGCCACAAGCCGAAACGGTCGGACAGCGACACCTTTTCCTCAACCGCTTCGCCGGGGTTGATGGCGGTGGACCGCTCGTTGTCGATCATGTCGCGGGGCATCAGGTGGCGGCGGTTGGACGTGGCGTAGAAGATCACGTTGTCGGGCCGCCCTTCGATGCCGCCGTCCAGAACCGCCTTCAGCGATTTGTAGTGCACATCGTCGCCGTCGAACGACAGATCGTCGCAGAACAGGATGAAACGGCGGGATTCGCCGCGCAGCCGGTTCAGCAGGCGGGGCAGCGAGGGAATATCCTCGCGGTGGATTTCCACCAGCGCCAGCGTGGCCGGGAATTCGGCGGCGACCGCGGCGTGGACCGACTTCACCAGCGAGCTTTTGCCCATCCCGCGCGATCCCCACAGCAGGGCGTTGTTGGCCGGCAGGCCGCGGGCAAAATAGCGGGTGTTGTCCAGCAGGGTGTCGCGCTGGCGTTCAACCCCCTGCAGCAGGGCGATAGCGACGCGGTTGACCGCCGGCACCGGCTCCAGCCGGTCGGGGGCGGTCTGCCAGACGAAGGCATCGGCCCGCGACAGGTCCAGCGGGGCCGGCGGCGGCGGGGCCAGCCGGTCCAGCGCGTCGGCGATGCGGGTCAGAAGCGGCAGCAGGGCGTCGGATGAAAAAGATTGTTGGGTCACGGCTCTGGATCTTTTGGGTGGGAAGGGCCACTTGGTGGGCGCGACGCTGGGGAAACCCGCCGTTGCCGTGGCGGGAAAAGAACGCTACACCCTGACACGGGCTGAACCCCGGCCGGGGCGCCCGGGGCCGATGGTAGACGCCCGCGGTGCCGCCGGGCAAGCCGTCCGGGGAGTGTTCCGCTCCGCGGCCCCGATCCATGACGGTCGCAAGACACGTTGCATCACCGGCCCGGGCGGCTATAGTCCCCACGCCCGCGTCGTCCAGGTGCTGGCTCTTAAATCGATTCAAGGGAGATTAGGATGTTCGTTTCGACCGCCTTCGCCCAAACGGCGGCCCCGTCCCCCGGCGGCGGTGATATGTTCATGCAGTTCATGCCGCTGATCCTGATCTTCGTGGTCTTCTACTTCCTGCTGATCCGTCCGCAGCAGCGCAAGATGAAGGAACACAAGGCGATGCTGGAATCGGTGCGCCGTGGTGACCGGGTTGTCACCGGCGGCGGCATCATCGGGGTGGTGACCAAGGTCGGCCCCGACGACGAGCTGCAGGTCGAAATCGCCGAGAACGTTCGCGTCCGCTGCCTGCGTTCCACTGTCAACATGGTCCTGACCAAGGGCGAACCGGCCAAGGGCGGCGATGCCCCCGCCGCCGACGCGTCCGAATCCAAGACCGACGACAGCGCCGGCGGCCGGATCGGCAAGTTCTTCGGGCGCAAGTAAGCCCCCTTTTCTCCAGCGGGCCATCCTCAGCCGGCGCTGTCCGGGTGGGGTGGCCTTTCCGCCTTCGGGCAACCGGGAACGGACCCTGTCACGTCGATGCTCTATTTTTCGCGCTGGAAGATCTATCTGATCCTTGCGGTGTGCGCCGCGGGGGTCATTTTTGCCATCCCGAACTTCTTCAGCCGCGAGACGCTGGCGGGTCTGCCGTCGTGGTACGCCAACAGCCGCGTCCATCTGGGCCTGGACCTGCGCGGCGGCTCCCACCTGTTGCTGGAAGTGGACATGGCCGCGGTGATCCGCGACCGGGTGGAGGGGCTGGTGGATTCCACCCGCTCCCAGCTCCGCACCGCCAACATCGGCTATACCGCCATCACCCCGGCGGAGAAGGGGCTGACCGTCAAGCTGCGCGACCCGGCCCAGGCGGACGAGGCGGTGCGCCAGCTTCGCCAGCTCGGCAGCGGTGCCGGCGGCGTGCTGGGCGGCGGCTCCCCGGAACTGGATGTGACCGCCGCCGGTGATTCGGTGTCGGTGACGCTCAGCGAAAAGGCGCTGCGCGACCGTGCCACCCAGGCGGTGGAACAGTCCATCGAGATCGTGCGCCGCCGCATCGACGAAACCGGCGTCAACGAACCCACCATCGCCCGCCAGGGCGGCGACCGCATCCTGGTCCAGCTTCCCGGCGTGGAGGATCCCGACCGGGTGAAGCGTCTGCTGGGCACCACCGCCAAGATGACCTTCCGTCTGGTGGATGTGAACGGCGACCCCACCGCCCGTCCGCAGCCGGGCATGGAGGTGCTGCCGTCCGCCGAGGGCGGGCGCGGCCCCGCTGCCTATGTGGTGCGCAAGAAGGTCGAGGTGGACGGCGCCAACCTGAAGAACGCCCAGGCCGGCACCAACAGCCAGTCCGGCGAGTGGGTGGTCAATTTCGAATTCGACAGCGTCGGCGCCCGCCGCTTCGCCGATGTGACGCAGGCGAACGTGGGCCGTCCGTTCGCCATCGTGCTGGACAACAAGATCATCAGCGCGCCGGTGATCCGCGAACCGATCATCGGCGGACGCGGGCAGATCAGCGGCAACTTCAGTGCCCAGACCGCCAACGATCTGGCGGTGCTGCTGCGCGCCGGTGCGCTGCCCGCACCGCTGACGGTGATCGAGGAACGCACGGTCGGCCCCGATCTGGGCGCCGATTCCATCCGCGCCGGCCTGATCGCCGTGGCCGTGGGCTTCGTTCTGGTGTGCGGCTACATGCTGGCCGCCTATGGCACGTTCGGTTTCTTCGCCTGCGTCGCTCTGCTGGTGAACATCGTGCTGACGGTGGCGGTTCTGTCGCTGCTGCAGGCCACGCTGACGCTGCCCGGCATCGCCGGCATCCTGCTGATGCTGGGGCTGGCGGTGGACGCCAACATCCTCATCAACGAGCGCATCCGCGAGGAAACGGTGCGGGGCCGCGGCGCCTTCTCGGCCATGGAGACGGGGTTCCGCCGCGCTTACGCCACGGTGGTGGACTCCAACCTGACCACCGTCATCAAGATGATCCTGCTGTTCATCTTCGGTGTCGGGGCGGTGAAGGGATTCTCGGTCACCATCATCTTCGGCATCATCACCTCCATGTTCACCGCCACCATTCTGGTCCGCCTGATGATGGTTCAGTGGCTGCGCCGCCACCGCCCGACCATGCTGCCGACCTGAGGGGATATCCGTCATGTTCCATCTTCGTCTTGTGCGGGACAACACGCGCATTCCCTTCATGAAGGGGCGGTACGCCGGGCTTATCATGTCGGCGCTGCTGTCCATCGCGTCGGTGGTGCTGTTCTTCCATCCGGGCCTGAACTACGGCATCGACTTTGCCGGCGGCATCGTGATCGAGGCGCGCACCCCCCAACCCGCCGATTTCCCCAGCCTGCGCCACACCCTGTCGGGCCTGAACATGGGGCAGGTGCAGTTGCAGGAATTCGGCTCGCCTCAGGACGTGCTGATCCGGCTGGAGCGCCAGCCCGGTGACGACGCCGCCCAGCAGAAGGCCGCCGACCGCGTGCGCGCCACCCTGGCCCAGGAAGTGCCCGGCACCCAGGTCCGCCGGGTGGAAGCGGTGGGGGCGTCGGTGTCGGGCGAACTGTTCGCCAACGGCATGCTGGCGCTGGGGCTGGCCATGCTGGCCATGCTGGTCTACATCTGGTTCCGCTTCGAATGGCAATTCGGGGCGGGGGCGGTGGTGACCCTGCTGCTGGACATCACCAAGACCGTCGGCTTCTACGCCGTCACCGACATCCAGTTCAATCTGACGGCCATCGCCGCCATCCTGACCATCATGGGCTATTCCGTGAACGACAAGGTGGTGGTCTATGACCGCATGCGCGAAAACCTGCGCATTTATAAGAAGATGCCGTTGCGCGAGCTGATCGACCTGTCGATCAACGAGACGCTGAACCGCACGCTGGGCACCTCCATGTGCACCTTCCTGTCGGTTCTGCCGCTGGCGATTTTCGGCGGCGAGGCGCTGCAGGACTTCGGCATCGTGCTGATCTTTGGTGTCGTCATCGCAACGTCCTCGTCGATCTTCATCGCCGCTCCCATCTTGCTCTTCCTGGGTGAAAACCGGCTGCGCCGCGGATCGCCGGAAGCGGACCCGGCGCCGGCGGCGACACAGGCCCCGTAAGGGGCCTGCCGCCACGGCCGGAACGAGGAGGTCCGATGAACATTTCCGAATTCATTTCCGCCGACAGCTTCGTCATCGACGGATACGGGGACGGGCAGTTCTGCATCCGCGGAGTCTGGCGTGCGGGCGCGCAGATCGTCTTCCCCGACGGGATCCTGTCCTGGACCGCGGAGACGTTCGAGGGGCTGTCCCTGGACGATTTCGCACCGATTCTCCAGCGGGCGGACCGCCTGGACATCCTGTTGCTGGGGACCGGGCCGCGCAACCGGATGATCCCCAAGGCCATCCGGCAACCTTTGCGTGAAGCTGGGGTCGTCGTGGACGGCATGGACACAGGGGCGGCCTGCCGCACCTACAATGTTTTGTTGTCCGAAGGGCGGCGCATTGCTGCCGCCCTGCTCCCGGTGTAAACCTCCATCCGACTGACGGAACGGATTACCACCTTTACCCCGATGGGCGGGGAAAACGGTGGCATTCCAGTGCGACGGATGGTTGAATACGGGACAGATGACCAAACCCGATCTCGACCTTGCGCATCTGCGCCTGTTCGTTGCGGTGGTGGAGGATGGGATTGCCTCTGCCGCCCGCACTCTTGGCTGTTCCGAAGAGGATGCGCGGGATGGTCTGCGCACCCTGGAGCGCCGGTATGGACACCCTCTTCTGACCGAGGATGGGCCGACCGGGGACGGGCGGCGGCTGCTGGTGCGGGCGCGGCACATCCTGTCCCTGATCGATTCGACGGCCGACGCCCTGGACCGCGGCACCTTGTCGGAGGCGGACGGGACCGGCGATACGCTGATGCTGCGCGACCTGCTGGGCGATGCGGTCGGGTGTATCAGCGAAGGTTTCGTGCTGTTCGATCCCGATGGCCGGCTGGTGCTGTGCAACGACCGTTACCGTGCCGCCTATCCGCTTTTGGCCGATCTTCTGAAGCCGGGCATCAGCTTTGCCGACCTTCTGCGCACCGCGCTGGACCGCGGCGCCGGGGGGCAGGTCATCAACCCCACCTTGTGGGTGGAAGAACGGCTGCGCCGTCACTTCGACAGCGACGCCCCCACCAACCACCGGCTGGGCGATGGCCGTTGGTACCGCATCAGCGAGCACGCCACCCGCTTCGGCGGCATCGTCAAGGTTCTGACCGACATCACCGAACTGAAGCGCCACGAAGAGGCGCTGGCCAACAGCGAGGCGCGCTACCGCCAGCTTGTGGAGGCGGCCCCCTACGGCATCGTCGTCTGGGACGGCGTGCGGGTGCGCTTCGCCAACCATGCCGCGGCGGAGATGCTGGGCACCGGCGACAGCGACGGCATGGCCGCCCGGCCGTTGCTGTCCGATCCTTCCGTGCCGGGGGTGGGGGAACCGCTGTTCGCCCATCTGCCGCCGCCCTGCGTCGAACGGGCGCCGGGGCCGCCGCTGGCAGCACGGGTGGATACCCCCGACGGCCCCGCCCGTGATCTGGAGGTGGGGGTCCACCCCTTCGCCATCGACGGGGTGCCGGCGTGGCTGTTGGTGCTGAACGACGTCACCCAGCGCAAACAGGCCGAGCGCGCCCTCAACCAAGCGCAGAAGATGCAGGCCATCGGCCAGTTGGCCGGCGGTATCGCCCATGAATTCAACAACATGCTGACGGCCATCGGCGGTTTTGCCCACATGGCCCGCCGCACCCCCGCCGACCGCGCGCGGGTGGAACTGTGCCTGCGCGAGATCATCAAGGCCACCGACCGCGCCGCCGGCCTCACCACCCAGCTTCTCACCTTCGGCCGGCAGGAACCGGGGGAGGCAGCGCGCCCCGTCACCGTCGCCCCGCAACTGGAAGAGGCCCGCCGCTTCCTGCGCCCGATCCTGGGCGAACGGTACAGCCTGGATATCGATATCCGCGCGGCCGACGCGGTGGTGCTGATCGAGCCGGCGCAACTGCACCAGTCCCTGGTCAATCTTGCCATCAACAGCCGCGATGCCATGCCCGGCGGCGGCCCCATCACCATCACCCTGGACCGCACGATCCCCGACGCCGCCTTCTGGCGCCGCCACGCCGGTTTGCGCCGCGGCACCTATGTCACCATCCAGGTCCGCGATGGCGGGGATGGCATCCCGTCCGAGGTGATCGACCGCATCTTCGAACCCTTCTTCACCACCAAACAGCAGGGGGAGGGCACCGGGCTGGGGCTGTCGCTGGTCTATTCCACCGTTACCCGCGCCGGTGGTGCGGTCGAGGTCTGGTCACAGCCGGGGCAGGGCACGGCCATCACCCTTTATTTCCCCGCCGAACGCGGCACTCTCGGGTATGGTGCGGGGGCGGACGGCCTGGATGCCGAAGCCCCGGCGGACGAGGCGGAAGACGGCCCCTCCGTCGCCGCCACGGTGCTGCTGGTCGAGGATGAGGAACAGGTCCGCGACTTCATCCGCCTGACCCTGGAGGATATGGGAATGCGGGTGGTCACCGCCGCCGATGGGGAAGAGGCGCTGGCCCTGTTCCATCAGCAGGGCGGGGCCTTTGACCTGATGGTCAGCGATCTGGTGATGCCGCGCATGGGCGGGGCGGAACTGGCCCGCCGCCTGCGGGAAGAGGCGGGGGACCTGCCGGTGGTGCTGATCTCCGGCTACCCGCCGGAAATCGAGCCGCTAACCGATCTGTTGGCCGATACCCGCCGTGTCGCTTTCCTGCACAAGCCGGTGAACCCCGACGCCCTGGCCGCGCGCATCCACGCGCTGGTCGTCTGACCGGGGCCGGCGCATGGCCGCGCGCATCGATCCGAATTCCCCGACGCTGGAGGCCAGCGCCGTCGATTCTTATGACGTGGATGCCCTGCTGTTCGAACTGGGCGCCGATCCGGTGGCCCCGGACGACGGCGTGCCCATGTGCACCGAGCCGCGCCATCTGTTTTCCAGCGCGGCCCGCTTCTTTGCCGCCGATGCCCTGGCCGATTTTCTCGACGCCCAGCGGCTGACCCCGACCGAGATGCTGCACCGGGTCACCCCGCTGTCCGCCTTTCAGGAGTGGCCCCGCCACCAGGCGGTGCTGGAGCGCATCGCCCACGCCCAGGCCAAGCCCGGCCACCGCAACGCCCAGATCCGGTTGGAAGAGGTGCTGCAACTGGAAAAAGGTGCGCTTGAACTGGCCAAGCTGCGTGGTCATCGCGGGCCGGCGCCGGGGTTCGATGCGCGGACTTTCGGTGCGGCGGTGTCGGGCGCCTTTCAGGGCAGCCATGAATTCGACGCCCGCTATGCCCTGGATTCCCTGATTTCCAGTTGGCTGGCCGACAGCACCAGTTATGAGGTGAAACTCGTCCGCCTGTTGTCCCTGGAAAGCGATGGGCTGGGCCGGGAGGGGATCGAAGTCGTCGATCAGGTGATCGGCGAGATCCTGGCCTCCCGCGCCGGGGTGGAGGAACTGTTCGGCTGGTGCGGCGGGCTGCACGCTTTGCTGGATACCCTGGTGCAGGTGTGGAAGGGCGAGGGGGGATTGCCCGAAGGGGCGCCGGTGGTGTTGCGCCGCCTGTCCGCGTTCATCGGGCGCCGCCGGCCGCCGGGCGCGCGCCGGGGGATTGAAATGTCGTTGCACCGGCTGCTGCTGGGGCCACAGCGGCTGACCCCGCCCAACAGCTATGATCCCCGCGCCCTGTCCACCATTCTGGATGAATTGCTGGCGACGGGGGCGGTGGCCAGCCGGATGCGCCGCCCCGGCGGTTTCATCGGCGGGGAGCGCACCCGGCGGATCCTCGACCGCCGGGTGGCCCGCATGCTGACGCCCGACAAGCTGGAAGCGGTGCTGCAGGACAAGACCCACTACGCCCGGCTGATCGACCTGTTCACGCTGGAAGCGGCGGTTCTGGGCGACAACAGCCGCAAGATGATCGCAGCGGCCATTCAAAAGCACCTGGAACAGCGGGAACTGACCCAGCGGCTGTTCGAGGGGATGCGCACCCCCCGCGCCCGCATCAAGGCCCTGTCCGATCTGCACCGCCGGTTGCTGCGCAGCGGGGTGCCGGATTCCCTGCGCGAGAGCTTCGGGCGGATGTTGGACGAGTTGCAATATCTCTATCTGCGCACCAACCGCATCCTGGCCCGGCTGGCCCGTGACAAGAAACCGCCGGTGGAGGAGGTGATGGATTTCGCCGCCCTGCTGGCCGAGGGCGCCTTTACCGAGCCGAAATCCGCCGCCGCCATCCGTGCCCTGATCGGCCATCACACCCGCTCCCCCACCTTTCTGCGCGCCTACCTCAATCATTGGCGGGAAAAGGTGGAGCGGGAAAAGGCCGCGGGCGAGGATGAGCGCAGCGGGATCTTCCAGACCCTGTTCTCCACCCTGGCCGAAGCCGGTGTGCCGTTGAAGGACATGGCGACGCTGCGGGTGCTGCTGGCCGAGGATGAAGCCCAGGCCCGCGCCTATGTCCGCATGATCCTGCGGGATCTGGGCGTGGTGTCGATCACCGAGGTGGAGGACGGGCACGCCGCCGTGTCCTGTTTCACCGGCCACGAGCAGGACTTCGACATCATCATCTGCGACTGGAAGATGCCCCGTTTGTCGGGGCTGGATTTCCTGAAGCTGGTGCGGGTGGCCCGGCCCGACATGCCGTTCCTGATGGTCACCGGGCTGGCGACCATGATCGCGGTGGAAGAGGCGATGGCCCATGACGTCACCGCCTATATCGCCAAACCCTTCGCGCCCGAGCAGTTGGAAGAGAAGCTGCTGATCCTGGTCAACCGCGACCCGGCCCCGCCCGCCAAGGGCTGACGCGATCACAGGTTGTTTCATTCGAAACCAATCTTTTTTGCGCCGGACCGCCGGGAGCGGGGCCGGGGAAACGCGATGTTAACGGGTCTGGCCCTAAACCCGTTCGACAGTTTAGCTGAACCCAACGATCCTCCATTTACCGCAAAGGGCAGAATCGGCCGTGGATGGGACGCGCGATCACAAAGACGGGATGTCGGGGACGGCCGATGGGAACCCCGCGAACGGCACGGCCGTTCGGGCCACGCCGGCCCCGCTGCATCCCCGCTGGCTGATCCTGCCGGAGGTTCTTTTGGTTGTGCTGGGGGTGCTGGCGCTGGTCGTGCTGCTGGTGTTCGCCGCCGACCGTCAGGACCGCATCGCCGGTGGCCAGTCCCAGCGCATCGCCACCTCGCTTTTGTCCATGGAGCGGGACTCGCTGGAAAAGACCGTCAGCGATTACGCCTGGTGGAACGATACGGTGAAGAGTCTGGCCGCCGTACCTCATGGCGGCTGGGCGGAAAATCTGCTGGGGCCGGCGCTGCACACCCAGTTCGACATCAACGACGCTCTGCTGCTGGATGAGACGGGTGCGGTGCTGTTCGCCCTGTCCGATGGCAAGCAGAGCGATCCGGGGCTGTACGCCCGTTATGGCGCGCCCCTGGCCGCCCTTGTGCAACAGGCGCAAAACCGCGCCGGCGCGGCTCCGTCGCCGGGCGGAGAACGCCCCATTGCCCTGTCCGGTCTGGTGACGGTGCCGGACGGCCGCGGTGGTGTCTCCCTGACACTGGCCGCCGTCAGCCCGCTGTTCGTGACCGTCCCCGGCAGCGACGGGGCCGGGATGCCGGGCCGCCTGATGCTGGTGTTCATCCGCCATGTGGACGATGCCGCCCTGAACCGGATCGAGCGGCTGTTCGGTTTGCGCGCTCTGGCCTATCACCCGGACCGGACGGTGCCCGCGGGTGCGGCGTTCCTGTCCCTGAGCGCCCCGGACGGCACCGGCCTCGGGCATCTGACCTGGGTCCCTGACCAGCCCGGCCGCACGCTGCTGCGGCGGGTGGCGGTGCCGCTGGCGGCGGTGCTCGTCATCATGGCCGGGTTGGGGGTGCTGGCGGTCCGCCGGGCCTTCGGTGCGGCGGCGGCGGTGCAGCGGGCCGCGGCCCTGCTGCGCGACGCGAACGAGGGGCTGGAACTCAGCCACCGCCGGTTCCGCGATTTTGCCGAGGCCTCGTCCGATTGGTTCTGGGAAACCGGGCCGGATCACACCTACACCTATGTGTCCGAACGGCTTGAGGCGCTGTTGAAGTGCTCGCCGCGCTCCGTGTTCGGCTCGTCGCTGATGGATCTGGGCCGGCTGGTGGAAGACGCCGACACCTGGGCGGAATTCCGCGCCGACATCCTGGCCGGGCGGGCGTTCCGCGATCTGGAAGTGCAGGTGGATGGCCACGACGGCGCGCTTCTGGTGCTGCGGTTGAGCGGCCAGCCGGTGCTGGGGGCCGATGGGCAGCTTTTGGGTTACCGCGGCACCGGCATCGACGTGACCGCCGAAACCATGGCGATGATGGACGCCCGCTTCATGCAGGTGGTGGTTCACGACGCCCTCGACAGCATTTCCGAAGGCTTCGTGCTGTTCAACGCCGACGGGCGGCTGCTGTTCTGCAACGACCGTTACCGGCAGGCGTACCCCACCATCGCCGACGTGCTGGTCCCCGGCACCACCTTTGACGAGATCCTGCGGATGGCGGCGGTGCGCGGCGGCTATCAGGGCAGCGAGCAGGACATGGTGCAATGGATCCAGGCGCGCAAGAACCGCCACCTGGAGCATGAGGCGCCGGTGGACAAGCACCTGTCCGATGGCCGTTGGTACCGGATCAGCGAGCACGCCACCGGCTCCGGCGGCATCGTGAAGATCCTGATGGACATCACCGAGCTGAAGGACCGGGAACAGGAACTGGCCGGTCAGACGGCGCGGCTGAAAGCCACCCTGGAAAGCATCAGCCAGGGCATTTGCATGTTCGACCGCAACGGCGCGCTGGCGGCGTGGAACGATGATTTCCCCCGTCTGCTGGGCCTGCCCGCCGACTTTGCCCGTTTCGGCCGCCCGCTGGAGGATCTGGCCGTCTACATCCGGGCGGAGGCGCCGCCCCTGGCGGTGGCTTTCCAATCGGATGCGACCGCCAGCACCCCCATGGTTCCCGCCGCCCGGTGGGAGGTGGAGCCGCTGCGCGTGGGCGACCGTTTCCTGGAGGTGCGCCGCAGCCCGATCCCCGGCGGCGGTTTCGTCGCCACCATCACCGACGTCACCGACCGTTACCGCTTCGAAGCGGTGCTGCGCGATCTGGCGCAATCGGTGTCCCATGGCGGGGGGGAGGAGTTCTTCCGCAAGCTGGTGCTGGCGTTGGCCCGCGCGCTGGACGTGGAAATCGCCGTCGTGGCCGCCGCTACCGGCGAACCGGGCACGGTGCGGATGCTGGCCCTGACCGTGGATGGCGAGATCCAGCCGCCGACGGTGGTGTCGCTGGCCGGCACCCCAGCCGAACAGGTCATGGGCCGCGCGCCGCGGGTGTTCCCGTCGGGGGTGTTCCGCCATTTCCCCGACGATCCGCTGGTGGCGGGGCTGAAGGTGGAAAGCTACTGCGGCGCGCCGCTGTTCGATTCCGCCGGGCGTCCGCTGGGCGTCATCGCCGTCATGTCGCGGCGGCCCAACCTGGACCTGCTGTCGGCGCAATCGCTGCTGGACGTGTTCGGGGCGCGGGCGGCGGCGGAACTGGAGCGCGTCAACACCGTCACCGCGCTGAAGGAAAGCGAACACCGCTACCGCCAGCTTGTGGAGATGGCCCCGTACGGCATCGTCATCTGGTACCGCTCGGCCATTCATTTCGCCAACGCCGCCGCCGCCGGGATTTTGGGCATGACGGGTGCTGGGGTGATGGAGGGCGAAAGCCTGGCCCGCTTCATGGAAGACGGGGCGGGGGTGGAAGCCCAGCTTGCCAAGGCCACCGACGGCGAGATCCAGCGGCTGGAGGCCGAGGTGATCCGCCCCTCCGGCGAGCGGCGGCATGTGGAGGTGGAAGCCTATCCCGCCGTCTATCAGGGCGGGGCGGCGGTGCTGGTGGTGATGAACGACATCACCGAACGCCGCCGGGCCGAACACGAACTCCAGCGTTCGCAGAAGATGGAGGCGGTGGGCCGCATGGCCGGCGGCATCGCCCATGAATTCAACAACATGCTGACCGCCATCGGCGGCTTTGCCCGGCTGGCCGAACGCAGCCCCGGCGATGCGAACCGCGTGCTGTCGTGCGTGCGGGAAATCGCCAAGGCATCCGACCGGGCCGCGGCACTCACCTCGCAACTGCTGGATTTCAGCCGCCGCCGGGTGTCGGAAGAGACGGAGGTGGTGGGGCTGGCCGATTTGGTCCGCGACCTGCGGGTGTTCCTGAAGCCGCTCATCACCTCCAACGTCGCGCTGGAAGTGGACATCCGCGACCCCGGCGCCTATGCGGTCGCCAACCCGGTCACGCTCAACCAGGCCTTGCTCAATCTTGCCATCAATGCCCGCGACGCCATGCCGAACGGCGGGCGGCTGGTGGTGTCGCTGGATGTGGTGACGCCGCCGCCGGTGTTCTTTGAACGTTACGAGTATCTGAAAAAGGGCCGCTATGCCCTGTTGCGTGTCACCGACACCGGCTTCGGTATTCCCGAAGAGATCCGTGACCGCATCTGGGAACCGTTCTTCACCACCAAGGAACCGGGCAAGGGCACCGGGCTTGGGCTGTGGATGGTCTATGGCACCGCGCGCCAGGCCGGCGGCGTGGTGGAGGTGATGTCGGAACCGGGGCAGGGGGCTGTTTTCTCCCTCTATCTGCCGGCGGTCGATCCGCCCAAGCCGCAGGCCGAGGGGGTGGAGAACGTCGGCCTGCCCGAAGGGGAAACCGCCTGGGTCCTGTTGGTGGACGACGAGGAATCGGTGCGCTCCTTCCTGCGCCTGACCCTGGAGGAGGCGGGATGCGAGGTGGTGGAGGCCGCCGACGGGGTGGAGGCGTTGAAATGCTTCATGGACAGCGGCGGGCTGTTCGACATCGTTATCAGCGACATTTCCATGCCACGGATGAGCGGGCCGGAACTGGCCCGTGCGTTGGAGGAACATAATCCGGAATTGCGTATTCTTTTCCTGACTGGCTATGCTTCCCGCGACATGGCGGAAGGGTTGACCGCCCGTCCGGGGACTCAAATCCTGATGAAGCCGGTGACACCCGAAAAACTGCTGGCTGCCGTGCGCGAACTGATCGCCGCGTGATCCGCACCGGGTTTCGCCTGAGAAAGAAACGCTATGGCATCGGACGCCGATCTGGTCGATGACAAGACACTCGATCCTGAAGATTCACAGGATGCCGCCCCATGCGTTACGGCGGAGGATTTCTACGCGACGGCGGCGCGGGACAGCATCGGGCGTCATTGCGAGCGTTTTCTGAATGAAAACGCCCTGACGCCCACCGAGCTTCTGCACTCGCCCCGCCACCAGAACACCCTGTCCAATCAGGCGATCTTCGTCGGCATCCTTCAGCAGGCCGAACGGGTGATGGGGCGCAAGACCGGCTCGCTCAACGCGCTGGTCAACGACGTCGCCATGCTGACCCGCCAGCGGTCCAAGGAATGGGTCATCCCGGAACTGACCGCGGAGGCCTATGCCGCGACCATCCGGGAGGTGATGGACAAGGATGTCCAGACCGGACGATGGATCGTCGATGCGGCCCTGACCCAGTACATCCACGCCGGGCGGTCCTTTGCCGAAAAGGCCGCTCTGCTCCTGGGGCTGGCCGAAACGGCGGAGGATGAAACCACCCTGGCGCCGCTGGACCGGCTGTTGGGGGAGATGGTGCGCAGTGAATCCGGCATGGCCTCCCTGTCCGGGGACATGGCCTTTGTCCGGCTGGTGGATACCATCATCATCCTGGTGACCGGCGATTCCCCATTGCCCGAGGATACCCCGGCGCTGGTGGTGAAGCTGGGGGCGCTGATGCGGCGGGCGGACATGCCGGTTCTGTCTGACAGCCTGATGGTGGCGTTCCGCCGGGAACTGGCCAAGCCCCAGCGGTTCGCTGTCGGCAGCATCGGCGACATGTTCGGCATCGAATCGGTGCAGAAGGAGGTGCTGGCCCTGGCCCGCATCGCCCAGCGGGTGAAGACCGCCGACGGCTATCGCGGCGGCACCCGGACCGAGGCGTCGCTGCAGCGGCGCATGGCGCTGCTGCTGAACGAGGATACGCTTCCCGAAATCATCAAGGGCCGCAACTTCATCGAAAAGCTGCGGATCCTGTTCATGCTCCAGAAGATGCCGCTGACCCCGGTGTCCCTGCGGGCGGTGAACCAATATCTGCGGGTCTATTTCGACGGGCGGGAATTCGCCGGGCGCCTGCTCGACTGCTGGAAGGAGCAGAGCGACAAGCTGAAGGGGCTGGCCGAGGTGCAGCGGCTGATGCTCGATTCCGCCTTTCCGGCGGAGGAGCGCGACACCTTCGCCAAGCAGATCGACGAGGTGCAGAACACCTTCATCCGTACCCAGCGCATCCTGTCCCCCCTTCAGCAGGTCAAGACCGACCCCACCGCCGACAAGGTGCTGGAAATCGTCAAGCTGGCCGGGGAAAAGGCGTTTTGCGAGGGCAAGAGCCGCATTGCCGCCGCCCGTGCCCTCTACCGTCAGGTCCACCGCCCCCGGTTCATCCGCGCCTTTCTGCTGGCGGCCCAGGGCACCAAGGAGCGGGGCGCGCGGGCGGCATGGCTGCGCACTGCCCTGGCCGCCATCGGGGTGCCCTTCATCGATATGAGCAATCTGCGGGTCATGGTGGTGGATGACGAGGACGGGCCGCGCAATTATGTGGAATCCGTGCTCCACGACCTCGGCGTCGGCGTCATCGAAACCATGGAGGACGGGCAGCAGGCGCTCGACCGTTTCCTCGGACACGAGGACCGCTACGACCTCATCATCTGCGACTGGATGATGCCGCGGGCCAGCGGGCTGGAGGTGCTGAAACAGGTCCGCGCCGTGCGCCCCGACCTGCCGTTCCTGATGGTCACGGCGCTGGCCACCCGCAAGGCGGTGGAGCACGCGCTGGCCCATCAGGTCACCGCCTACATCGTCAAACCCTTCACCCCCGACCAGCTTGAGGACAAGGTGTTCATCGTCCTCACCCAGAAGGGGGCGCCGGGAAACGGTTAGGCTGGCTGCGCGTCCTTGACGGAGGTGGTCTTGTCCAGGGTCTGGGCCAGCCATGCGTCGATCCGCCGGGCCACGGTTTCCCAGTCGGGTTCCAGCATCATGGCGTGGCCGATGTGGGGGAAGATTTCCGCCTCCGTCCCCAGCAGACGGGCGGTGGCCCGCACCTGATGGGCGGGGATCAGCCGGTCGTCCTCCGCCCCCGTGACCAGGATGGGAATGTCGCGCGGCGGCAGCGTGGGAAACGGGATCCAGCCGCCGATTTCCAGCAGCACCCGCTGGGATTCCCCCTGCATCATCGGCATGTAGCGCAGCGCCTCGTCCTTCGGCATGGCGTCGGAGAACATGGCGCGGGAAATGCCCATGGGATCGACGGCCTTGTCGCCCAAGGTGTTCAGCACCGTCATCTGCTGAAAGACGTACGGATGGCTCCACGCCATCCACAGGGTCGATTCCAACAACCCTTGGGGTGGGGCCGACGACATCAG
This sequence comes from uncultured Rhodospirillaceae bacterium, assembly GCA_937927415.1. Classification (GTDB taxonomy): domain Bacteria; phylum Pseudomonadota; class Alphaproteobacteria; order Azospirillales; family Azospirillaceae; genus Azospirillum. The sequence goes on along the minus strand of CALBDS010000001.1, from coordinate 120,456 downwards.
CACCGCCGCCGGGGTGGCGGGGCGGCGGACCAGCGCCCGCTGAACGATCATGCCGCCCATGGAATGGCCGATCAGCACCGGGGGCGTGTCCATCCCGTCCAGCACCGACAGCACGTCGTCCACATAATCGGACAGGCCGTGGTTGAGAAGCCCTTCCCACCCGCCGCTGTTGCCGTGGCCGCGCAGGCTGAGCGCGTGGGCGGTCCAACCGTGCTCGGCGAACCAGGGCAGGAAGTGTTCATCCCAGATCCAGCCGCCGCAAAAGGCGCCGTGGACAAACAGCAGGGGATGGGGGCGGGCGGGGCCGCCGGTCGGGCGGCGGGTAATCAGCTCGATGTTCGGCATGGGGCTGGGGTAACCCGGCATCCGGCCCTTGTCCAGTGCCCGCACCGGGAAAAGCCCCGCCCCGGCCGGGATGCGGCGATGCGCTATGCCGCAACCGTTGGGAATCGAGGAAACGCAAAGCCTGTGCTACTCTGAAAAACTAGCTTTCATGGTTACAGTATTGTGACTGTCTCGCTGGTGATAGTGTGACTGTCGCGCCGGCGATGCCGGAGTCTCCGCCGTTCCGCCACGGGAACGGGGCGGGGCTGCACGCACCGGGCAGGAGGGAACATGAGCGGGCATGTGATACTGGTTCTGGGCGGCGCCCGTTCCGGCAAGAGCCGGTATGCCGAAGAACTGGTGAAGGCCGCACCGGCCCCCTGGATCTATCTGGCGACGGCGCAGGCGTTCGATACGGAAATGGCCGCCCGCATCCGCCACCATCGCGCCGACCGCGGCCACGGCTGGACCACGGTGGAAGAGCCGCTGGATCTGGTGGGGGCGCTGATGCGCCACGCTTCGCCGCACACGTCGGTGCTGGTCGATTGCCTGACCCTGTGGGTGTCGAACCTGATGGGGGCGGGGCGGGACGTGTCCATGGCCTGCACCGCCTTTGCCGACACGCTGGAACGGCTGCCGGGCACTGTGGTTCTGGTGTCGAACGAGGTGGGGCTGGGCATCGTTCCCGACAACGCCATGGCCCGCGCGTTCCGCGACCATGCCGGGCGGCTGCACCAGATGGTGGCCGAACGCGCCCGGCGGGTGGTGTTCGTGGTGGCCGGGCTTCCGATGAATCTAAAGGGCTGACACCGCCATGGCACGCGCCATCATGCTGCAGGGCACCGGCTCCGACGTGGGAAAGTCGCTGCTGGTGGCGGGGCTGTGCCGCGCGCTGGTGCGGCGGGGGCTGACGGTGCGGCCGTTCAAGCCGCAGAACATGTCCAACAACGCCGCGGTCACCGCCGACGGCGGCGAGATCGGCCGGGCGCAGGCGTTGCAGGCGCGGGCCTGCGGCGTGGCGCCCAGCGTCCACATGAATCCGGTGCTGCTGAAACCCCAAAGCGACATGGGCGCGCAGGTGGTGGTGCAGGGCCGGGTGATCGGCACGGCACAGGCCGGATCGTACCAGCGGCGCAAGCGTGATTTCCTTGGCGCTGTGCTCGACAGCTTCACCCGCCTGAAGGCCGAGGCCGACGTGGTGGTGGTGGAGGGAGCGGGCAGCCCGGCGGAAATCAACCTGCGGGCCGGCGACATCGCCAACATGGGTTTCGCCACCGCCGCCGGGGTGCCGGTGGTGCTGGTGGGCGACATCGACCGCGGCGGGGTGATCGCCGCCCTGGTCGGGACCCACGCCCTGTTGAGCGATGAGGAACGGACGCTGGTCCGCGGTTTCATCATCAACAAGTTCCGCGGCGACGTGCGGCTGTTCGACGGCGGGCTGACCGCCATTGCCGAGCGCACGGGCTGGCACAGCTTCGGCGTGGCGCCGTGGTTCCGCGACGCCGCCCGGCTGCCGGCGGAGGATGCCCAGTCGCTGGGCGCCACCGGCGGCGGGGGCAAGGACGGGGCGGCGCTGACGGTGGCGGTGCCGATGCTCGCCCGCATTTCCAATTTCGACGATTTCGATCCGCTGGCCCAGGAACCGGCGGTGCGGCTGGTGATGGTGCCGCCGGGCACGCCGCTGCCCGCCGACGCCGGGCTGGTGATCCTGCCGGGATCGAAGGCGACCATTGCCGATCTGGCCTTTTTCCGGGCGCAGGGGTGGGATGTGGACCTGCTGGCCCACCACCGCCGCGGCGGGCGGGTGCTGGGCATCTGCGGCGGCTATCAGATGCTGGGCCGCCGCATCGCCGATCCCGACGGCATCGAGGGACCGCCGGGGGCGGTGGACGGGCTGGGGCTGCTGGACGTGGAAACGGTGCTGAGCGGCCCGAAGATCCTGGAGGAGGTGCGCGGCCGTCACCGTGCCACCGGCACCCCGGTTGCGGGGTACGAGATGCACATGGGCCGCACCGCCGGTCCCGACACCGCCCGTCCGCTGCTGGCGTTCGGTGAACGGCTGGACGGGGCGGCATCGGCGGATGGGCGGGTGGCGGGGTGCTACCTGCACGGCCTGTTCGCCTCCGACGCCTTTCGGGCGGCGTGGCTGTCGGGGTTGGGAGCGTCGTCGGATCTGGCCTATGACGCGGCGGTGGACGCCACCCTGGACGCCCTGGCCGACCATCTGGAACGGCATCTGGACGTGACGGCCCTGCTGGACGCGGCGGTTTAGCGCACGATTATTTTAGGACAGCCGCAGCACCACGGCACCCGTGGCGATCAAGCCGGCAGCGGCGATGCGGGCGGGGCCGACCCGTTCCTTCAGCACCAGGGCGGCAATGGCGGTGGCGAACAGGATGGAGGTTTCCCGCAGAGCCGCCACCATCGCCACCGGCGCCAGGGTCATTGCCCACAGCACCAGGGCATAGGACAGCACCGACCCCAAGCCGCCGATCAGCCCCATGCGCAGATTGCTGAAATAATAGGGCACCGCCGCCGCCCGCCGCGGCCCGCTGAGCGCCCAGGCGGTGAAGGGGAGGGCGCTTATCAGGAACACCCACAGCGTATAGGCCGCCGGAGTCTGCGACAGGCGGGCACCCATGCCGTCCACCAGGGTATAGGCGGCGATGACCACGGCGTTCAGCAGAGCGTGAACCGTTCCTCCGTTGCCTCTGCCCGGATGCCTTGGCAGGACGAGGCTGACGATACCGCCGGTGATGAACGCGATGCCGCCCCAGGCGGCAGGTGCCAGGGCTTCGCCGAACAGGGCCAGACTGGCCGCAGCCACCAGCATCGGCGCCGTTCCCCGCATCAGAGGATAGGTCCGGCTCATGTCGCCGGCGTGATAGGCGCCCATCACCAGGGCGAAGTACGCCTGATGCAGCAGAGCGGACGCGGCGATGAACGGCCAGCTTGCCGCCGCCGGTTGGTCCAGAAACGGCAAGGCCACAGCCGACAGGAGGCCGGAGGAGGCTGCCACCAGAGCCGTGGACAGCCGCTTGTCACCGCCGCCCTTGACGATGGCGTTCCAGCCTGCATGCAGGGCCGCGGCCAAAAGAACCACAAGGAAGACGCTGGTCGGCATGACGGGTATGGGGGTTCGCGGGTATGGGTTATGGCAGCACGATCCCCAGCACCACCGCCCCGCCCAGCAGCAACAGGCAGGCGCGGCGGAACAGCACCAGCGCCCGGTCGATGTCGTCGGCGGTGGCGGCGGTGCGGCCCGGCCCGATCCAGTGATCGGTGACCCGCACGCTGCCATAGACCCGCGGCCCGCCCAGGCGCAGGTCGAGTGCCCCGGCCATGGCCGATTCCGGCCAACCGGCGTTTGGCGATCGGTGGTGGGTGGCATCCTTGCGCACGCTGGCCGCCGCTGCCGCCGGATCGGCCCCCGCCGTTACCGCCGCCGCCCCGACGATCAGCAGGGCCGCCAGCCGCGATCCCGGCAGGTTGACCAGATCGTCCAGCCGCGCCGCCGCCCAGCCATAGGCGTCATGCCGGGGGGTGCGGTGGCCGATCATGCTGTCGGCGGTGTTGATCGCCTTGTAAAGCGCGATGCCGGGCAGCCCCCCCACCGCCAGCCACACCGCCGGGGCGACGATGCCGTCGGAGAAATTCTCGGCCAGGCTTTCGATGGCGGCGCGGGCCACGCCCGGTTCGTCCAGGGTGGCGGGGTCGCGTCCGACGATCATCGCCACCGCCCGCCGTCCGCCCTCCAGCCCGTCGCGGCGCAGGCCCGCCGCCACCGCCGCCACATGGTCGTACAGGCTGCGCTGGGCCAGCAGGGTGGAGGCTGCCAGGGCTTCCAGCAGCCAGCCGAACGGCAGGGTGCGCAACGCCGCCGCCAGCGCCGCCGATCCCCAGCCCACCGCCGCCAGCAGCACGGCCAGCCCCAGCACCCCGGCCAGCCGGCGTTTCAGCGGCGGGTCGCCGTCATGGTTGAGCATCCGGTCCAGGCGGTTTATGAGGGCGCCGAACCACACCACCGGATGACGGATGCGGGCGTAGAGGGCATCGGGATAGCCGGCCAGCCCCTCGATGACGAGGGCGGCGGCCAGCAGCGGGAAATGCAACTCCATGTCCAGACGGACTCCAGGGGCCGGATCGGGTGGCGGGCGATGTTGTGCGGACCGGATGCGGCCCGCGGGATCGGAGGAGGCGCGGATCATGGCGGAAACCACCGTCGGTACCAAGGGGGAACCGTCCCCGCAGATCATCCTGCACGGGGGCGACCTGGATGCGGCCCGCGCCGCCTTCCCCGGCGCGCCGGAGCCGTGGATCGACCTGTCCACCGGCATCAACCCCTGGCCCTATCCCCTGCCGCCCCTGGCGGCGGAGGACTGGACCCGTCTGCCGGGCCGCGGGGCGGAGGAGGGGCTTCGCCACGCCGCCGCCGGTTTTTACGGTGCTCCTTCCGCCGATCATGTGGCGGCGGCTCCGGGGTCGCAGGCCATCATTCAGCTTTTGCCCCGCCTGCGCCGGCCGGGAACGGGGGCGGTGCTCGGCCCCACCTATGCCGAACACGCCCAGGCGTGGGCGCTGGCCGGGCATCGGGTGCGCACGGTCACGCGGGTGGAGGATCTGGAGGCCGCTGACGTGGCGGTGGTGGTCAATCCCAACAACCCCGATGGCCGCATCCTGCCCGCCGACGTCCTGACCGCTCTGGCCGCGCACCGGCACGCCGCCGGTGGCTGGCTGGTGGTGGACGAGGCCTTCGCCGAGGTGACGCCCGAGGCCAGCATCGCCGCCCACGCCGGTCAGCCGGGGCTGGTGGTGGTCCGGTCGTTCGGCAAGTTCTTTGGGTTGGCTGGGGTGCGGCTGGGCTTCGTGCTGGCGGCCCCGGATACCGCCGCCGCCGTGCGCGCCGCCGTGGGGCCGTGGGCGGTGGCCGGGCCGGCGCTGACCATCGGCCGTGCGGCCCTGTCCGATGCGGTGTGGGCGGGGCAAGCGCGCGCGCGGCTGGCGGCGGCGGCGGCGCGGTTGGACTCCCTTTTGCTAAAGGCGGCGGGGCTGCGGGTGGTGGGCGGAACATCCCTGTTCCGGCTGGTGGAGGACGATCGGGCGCCGGAATTCTATGAAAAGTTGGGGAGGGGCGGTCTTCTCGTCCGGCGCTTTGCCGATCACCCGGCCCGCTTGCGTTTCGGTTTGCCTCCCGATTCGCAGAGTGAGCGCCGATTGCATGAGGCGCTGATGGAATGATTAAGTTAATCAAATTTAACCATTTGTGAGCGTTTCTATGGTATCCGCGACATAAGAGCGCGGTTGCCTGAGAAAGCGGCATTCGGCACGCAACCATGCAGAACGATGGTTGCTCTGCCGGAAGCCGCTATGACACACTTCGTCCATGCTGGAAGCGATGGGCACCACGGTGGCGGGCATGAACGAAACGGGGACGGAAGCGTCGGCGCCGTGGGCCACGTTCGACGCGCTGCCGGCCGGCGTGTGCGTGGTGGCCGCCGATGGCCGCATCCTCTTCGCCAACTCCGCTTTGCACGAGCTTCTGGGCTATCCCTATGGCGAATTGGCCGGGGAACGGGCGGACCTTTTCCAGGCGGCCGACCCGATGCCCGACCAGGGCTTGCCGCTCCAGCCCCGCACCGGACGGGAACGGCGCTACCGTTGCCGCGACGGTGATTTCGTCTGGGTGTGGGAAGCGGCGTCGCCCGCCACCGCCCCGGATGGGACGGCGTGCGAGGTGCGGGTGGTGACCGACGTCAGCCACCACCGCCGGGCGGAAGCGGCCCTGCGCGACCAGATGCTGCTGAAGGATGTGCTGTTCGAAACCCTGCCGGTGCCGGTGTTCATCAAGGATGCCGACGGGCGGTTCGTCGATTGCAACGACGCCTTCGAACGCTTCATCGGCCTGTCGCGGCGCAATCTGATTGCCCAAACCTCGTCCTGCATGATGGACCCGAATCTTGCCGCCGCGCACGAGGACATGGACCGCGAGCTTCAGGCATCGTGGGGGCAGCGTGTGTATGAGGAGCTTGTTCCGCACGCGGACGGCACCCTGCACAAGGTGCGGATCTCCAAATCGGTGTTCCGTGGCACCGACGGGCAGTTCGGCGGCATCCTGGGCGTCATCCATGACCTGAGCAGCGACGATTCCACCGGCGCCCGGCTGCAGATGATCCTGGAGCAAAGCCCCATCGGCGTGTCGGTGTCCCGCCGCGACAACGGCATCATCATCTTCGCCAACACCCGCTTTGCCGAACTGGTGGGGCTGGACCGCGACCGTATCGTGGGGTCGCGGGCGCGCGACTATTACGTGGACGATGCCCAGCGGGAACGGGTGGTGGAACGGCTGAAGGCCGGCGAAGCGGTGATGAACATGGAGGTGCAGTTCAAGCGCGTCGATGATTCGCCGTTCTGGACCCTGTTCACCGTCAACCACGCGGTCATCAACGGCGTGGCGGTCAATCTGGCCTGGATCTACGACTACACCGAACGCCGCAACATGGAAGAGGCGTTGCGGGAAATGGCATCCCGCGATCCGCTGACCGGCATCTACAACCGCCGGTCCTTCATGGAAATGGCCCGGCAGCAGCTTGCCCGCGCCCTGCGCTTCAACGAACCCATGTCGGTTCTGGTTCTCGACGTGGATCATTTCAAGCGGGTCAACGACACCTATGGCCACGCGGTGGGCGACGATGCCCTGCGCATGGTGGCCAGCGCCTGCAACACCAGCCTGCGCGAATACGACGTGCTGGGCCGGCTGGGGGGCGAGGAATTCGTGGTGGCGCTGCCGGGCACCACCACCGACGAATGCCGGGTGGTGGCCGACCGGCTGCGGCGCAACCTGTCGCGGCTGGTGATCCCGGTGTCGCGCGACCGCATCACCCTGACCGCCAGCATCGGGATTTCCGCGGTGGACATCCACAGCGACACCTTGGAAAAGGCGATACACCGCGCCGACCTTGCCCTTTACCGGGCCAAGCGCGAGGGGCGGAACCGGGTGATGGTGTACGAAAGCGGGATGTGATCCCCATTGGCGTGCCCTTTGGCCGGTGCCGCATGGGGCCGGTCCGGTGTGTTCGGTCTGTGAAAGGGGGATGCCGTGCTTGAGGAATTCCGGACCGACCGTCTGACCGCCCGGCGTCTGGGGATGGCCGATTTCGACGATATTTTCCGCATGCACACCGATCCGGCGGTGATGGCGACCCTGGGTGGGCGGCTGTGGTCGGAGGAGGAAACCCATGCCTTCCTCGGCCGGGTGAACGCCCATTGGGACGAGTATGGCTTCGGTCTGTGGGCGGTCCGTGATGCCGCCACCGGCGCTTTCGTCGGTCGGGCGGGTTTGCGCCGTCTTCCCCTGGATGGGGTTTATGAGGATGAGCTGCTGTATGGCTACAGCACGCGGTGGTGGGGGCAGGGGATCGCCACCGAAATGGCTGTAACTCTGACCAATATTGCCTTTGAACGGTTGCGCTTCCCCAGTCTTGTTTCGTTTACATTGCCGAGCAACGCTCTGTCCCGGCGGGTGATGGAAAAAAGCGGCTTCTCATATGAGCGTAATTTCATCTATTCGGGGCTGCCCCATGTTCTGTACCGGCAGCATAACCACCTCTCTTTTTAATTCGATTCCGCTTTACAGTTGATTGTTGCGAATCAATACTCCAGGCACGATTCAAATCCGGAACGTGTGCTGCTTAACTATTTTCTCGCGCGATAATTTTATTCGCGCGGACGAGGGTGTCATGGTGCGTCTGACGGCGGCTCCGACGGGGCGTGAGCGGACTTTCCATCCAAACGAAATCATCGTCTCGAAAACCGATCTGAAGGGCGTCATCACCTACGCCAACGACGTTTTCATGCGGGTCAGCGGTTTTGCCGAGGATGATCTTCTGGGCCGTCCCCACAGCGTGATCCGCCATCCGGACATGCCGCGCTGTGTGTTCAAGCTGTTGTGGGACCGCATCGCCGCCGGGCACGAGATTTTCGCCTATGTGGTCAATCTGGCGAAGAACGGCGACCATTACTGGGTTCTGGCCCATGTGACGCCGGTCTATTCCGGCGGCACGGCCATCACCGGCTACCACTCCAGCCGGCGGGTCCCGTCGCGGGCGGCGGTGACGGCGGCCACCGGCCTGTACGCCGCGCTGCGGGCGGAAGAGGCCAAGCACACCGACCGGAAAGAGGGCATGCAGGCGGGTGGCGCCCTGCTTCAGTCGATTCTGCAGGAAAAAGGGGCAAGCTATGACGAATTCGTCTTCAGCCTTTAACGGGTATCCGGCCGTTCTGGTCCTGATTCTCCTGTCCCTGGTGCAGATCGGCTATGGGGCGGTCGGGGGCGACGGAATCGCCATTGCTCTGGGGACCGTGTGTCTGCTGGCAGCACTGCTGGCCGCCCGCTGGGCCGGTCGGGTGGTGTCGGCGGTCGCGCGGGCCAACGCCGTGCTGTCCGCCGCCGAACAGGGGAACCTGGAGCCGCGCATCCTGCGCATCCGCGGCACCGACGGCGTGGCGGAGATGCAGCGCAACGTCAACCGTCTGCTGGACCGGGTGGAATCCTTCGGCAAGGAAGCCAACGCCGCCATGCAGTACGCAGCACAAGGGCATTACTTCCGCCGCATCGTCACCGTGGGCATGACCGGCGATTTCGCCACCTTCTCCGGCCGGGTGAACGCCGGGCTTGAGGCCATGGAGCGCAAGAGCCACGCCTTCGTGGAAAGCGCTACCCGCATCGGCGCCAACATCCGCGAGGTGGCGCAAAGCCTGTCGGCCAGTGCGGCCCAACTGGAAACCGCGTCCCGCAGCATGAGCGGCATCGCCACCACCACCTTCGACCAATCGTCGTCGGCGGCGGACGCGGCCGAGCATGTCTCGGGCAATGTGGACGGCGTGGCCGCCGCCACCTCGCAAGTGTCCTGCGCGGTGGGGGAGGTGGCTCAGGGCGTGTCGCGCACCGCCAATCTGGCGAAGGAATCCGTCTGCCGGGTGGAGCAGGCCGACACCACCATCCGTTCCCTGCTGAACGCGGCCGATGAAATCGGGGCGGTGGTGCAGCTCATCACCGACATCGCGTCGCAAACCAACCTGCTGGCGCTCAACGCCACCATCGAGGCCGCCCGCGCGGGCGAAGCCGGCAAGGGCTTTGCCGTGGTCGCCAGCGAGGTGAAGAGTCTCGCCAACCAGACGGCGCAGGCCACCGACCAGATCAGCCGTCAGATCGCCTCGGTCCAGGCGGTGACTCGGGAAACCGCGGCGGTCATCCAGGCGGTGGGCACCATGATCCGCGACATCGACGGCATCGCCATGGGCATCGCCGGTGCCGCCGAGGAGCAGAGTGCCGCCATCGGCGAAATCAGCCGGTCGATCCAGGAAGCTTCCAACGGTGTGCGCACCGTCGCCGGGGCGGTGTCGCGGGTGGCCGGCGGGGCCAACGACGCCAGCGCCGCCGCCGGGGAGGTGCTGACGTCCGCCGGGGATCTGTCCCGCCGGGCCAGCGACCTCAACCGCGACATCGATGATTTCGTATCCCGCGTCTGCCGGCAGTAACCCGGCCCCAGCCGCCCGGCCGTCAGGCTTGAGTCGGCGGCGGGACGGCCGGTGGGGGTGTCTCCACCGGCGGGGTGACCTCCGGCGGGATATCCGGGTTGGGCGTCACCCGCGGTTCCGGGGTGGCCGGTGGGGCGCTGGGCGGGACCTCCGGCGGTTCGCGGCCCGGCGGGTCGCCGTCGGTCTCGTAAAAGCCGGTATGATAATAAGGAATGGGTGGGAACATGGCGGACCTCCTTTCCACCACAACGGTGGGCGGGGGCCGGGGTTCCCGCGGCTTTTCCGGTTCCATCGGCTGATGTTTTTTACGGCAAACGACGACTTTCCCGGCACCGGACCGCGCCCCGACCGTTGTGAGCACATGCGGAAACTGGTAAAAAGGTGGGCGTGCCTGTGCTGAACGGCGTCCGGCCCGCGTGAACGACACCCCGCCCGCCGTACCCGTTAAAGCGAGAGCTTCGTTTCTTGAGCACGACCCCGACCTCCCCCGCTTTCGACATCGCGCCGGTCACGATCGAAGACGAGATGCGGCGCTCGTACCTCGATTACGCCATGAGCGTGATCGTCAGCCGCGCTCTGCCGGATGTGCGCGACGGATTGAAACCCGTTCACCGCCGCATCCTCTATGCGATGAAAGAGGGCGGGTACGATTCGACCAAGCCGTACAAGAAATCCGCCCGCATCGTCGGCGACGTGATGGGTAAATATCACCCCCACGGCGACTCCTCGATCTATGACGCCATGGTGCGCATGGCGCAGGATTTCTCCATGCGGCTGCCGCTGATCGACGGCCAGGGGAACTTCGGCTCCATGGACGGCGACCCGCCCGCGGCCATGCGCTACACCGAAGCGCGGCTGGCCAAGGCGGCGGAAGCCCTGCTGGACGACATCGACAAGGACACCGTCGATTTCCAGGCCAGCTACGACGATTCGGGCCGCGAGCCGACGGTGATCCCGGCGCGCTTCCCCAATCTGCTGGTGAACGGGGCCGGCGGCATCGCGGTCGGCATGGCAACCAACATCCCCACCCACAATCTGGGGGAGGTGATCGACGCCTGCTGTGCCACGGTCGATAACCCCGACATCACCATCGACGAGCTGATCGACCTCATTCCGGGGCCGGATTTCCCCACGGGCGGGCTGATTCTCGGGCGGTCGGGCATCCGCTCGGCCTTCCACACCGGGCGCGGCTCGGTGGTCATGCGCGCGCGCACCGAAATCGAAGAGGTGCGCAAGGACCGGATGGCGATCATCGTCACCGAGATCCCGTATCAGGTGAACAAGTCCAAGCTGCTGGAACGCATCGGCGAGGTGGTGACCGACAAGACCGTCGAGGGCATCGCCGACCTGCGCGACGAATCCGACCGCGACGGCGTGCGCGTGGTGATCGAGCTGAAGCGCGACGCGGTGCCCGACGTGGTGCTGAACCAGCTTTACCGCCACACCCAGCTTCAGACCACCTTCGGCGTCAATTCCCTGGCCCTCAACGGCGGCCGTCCGGAATTGATGAACCTGAAGGCCATCATCACCGCCTTCCTGCGCTTCCGCGAACAGGTCATCACGCGGCGCACCGAATACCTGCTGGGCAAGGCGCGCGAACGCGCCCACACCTTGGTCGGTCTGGCGGTGGCGGTCGCCAACATCGACGAGATGATCCGGCTCATCCGCTCGGCCCCCGATCCGGTGTGGGCGCGCGAGGAGATGATGGCCCGCGACTGGCCGGTGCACGATGTCGGTCCGCTGATCGAACTGATCGACGAGCCGGGCCGCGGCATCGGCCCCGGCGGCACCTACCGCCTGTCGGAACAGCAGGCCCGCGCCATCCTGGATCTGCGCCTGCACCGCCTGACCGGGCTGGAGCGCGACAAGATCGGGGCGGAACTGAAGGACGTCACCGACCAGATCGTGGATTTCCTGGAAACCCTGGCCAACCGCGCCAAGCTGCTGGGCATCCTGCGCGACGAGCTGGTGGATATGAAGGAACGGTTCGGCACCCCCCGCCGCACCGAAATCCTGGAACTGGAATTCGAAGCCGACATCGAGGACCTGATCCAGCGCGAGGATATGGTCGTCACCGTCAGCCAGTCGGGCTATGTGAAGCGCACGCCGCTGTCCACCTACCGCGCGCAGAAGCGCGGCGGCAAGGGTCGGGCGGGCATGAGCACCAAGGCCGAGGATGCGGTGGCCGACCTGTTCGTCGCCAACACCCACACGCCGCTCCTGGTGTTCTCCACCCGCGGGCTGGTCTATACGCTGAAGGTGTGGCGCCTGCCGCTGGGCAATCCGCAGTCGCGCGGCAAGGCCTTCGTCAACCTGCTGCCGTTGGAGGAGGGGGAGACCATCTCCACCGTCATGCCGCTGGCGGAGGATGAGGCCGCCTGGGCCAACCTGCACGTCATGTTCGCCACGTCGAAGGGTAACGTGCGGCGCAACCGCCTGTCCGATTTCCAGAACATCCGCTCCAACGGCCTGATCGCCATGAAGCTGGAGGAAGAGGGCGAGCGGCTGATCGCGGTGCGCACCTGCGACGAGGCCGACGACGTGCTGCTGGCCACCAGTGCCGGCAAGTGCATCCGTTTCCCCGTCGGCGACGTGCGCGTCTTTGCCGGCCGCACCTCCACCGGCGTGCGCGGCATCAAGCTGGGCGACACCGACGAGGTGGTGTCCATGTCGATCCTGCGCCATGTGGACGCCACCCCGGAGGAACGCGCCGCCTTCCTGCGCATGAAGCGGGAAGAGGGGCTGGACATGGTGGGCGAGGCCGCACCGGAGGCCGACGAGGTGCCCGCCGATACCGTCACCCTGACCCCTGAACGGTACGAGGAACTGAAGCGGCAGGAGCAGTACATCCTGACCGTGTCGGACCGCGGCTATGGCAAGCGCACCTCGTCCTATGAATACCGCATCGCCGGACGCGGCGGTCAGGGCATCTGGAACATGGAGATGGCGGATCGCAACGGGGCGGTGGTCGCCGCGTTCCCGGTCGAGGAAACCCATCAGGTGATGATGGTCACCAACGGCGGGCAGGTGATCCGCATGCCGTTGCACGATGTGCGGGTGGCCGGACGCAAGACCCTGGGCGTGACGCTGTTCCGCGTCGGTGCCGACGAACGGGTGGTGTCGGTGGCGTCCATCGCGGACGACGGCGACGGTGATGCAAACGGGACGGCCGCTTCCGCGGGCGTGGAGGACGACTCCACCCCGCCGACGGCGTGATGACGTGGAGAAGAGGTCCAGCATGTCCAAGCGCCGCATCGGGGTCTATCCGGGCACCTTCGACCCCATCACCAACGGGCACCTGGATATCATCCAGCGTGCCTCGCGGCTGGTGGATCATCTGGTGGTCGGGGTGGCGCGCAACGCCGGAAAGGGGCCGCTGTTTTCCACCGACGAGCGGGTGAGCATGGTCCGCGAGGATGTCGCGGCGCTCAACAACGGCGTCAGCATCGAGGTGCGGGCGTTCGACTCGCTGCTGATGCATTTCGCGGTGGAGATCGGCGCCGGCGTCATCATCCGCGGCCTGCGCGCCGTTTCCGACTTTGAATATGAATTCCAGATGGCGGGGATGAACGCCCGGCTGAATCCGAAGGTGGAAACCATGTTCCTCATGGCGTCCGAACGGCATCAGTTCATCTCGTCCCGGTTTGTGAAAGAGATCGGCCGTCTGGGCGGCGATATCGCCCATTTCGTATCGCCCCGCGTGGCGGTGCATCTGGCAGACCGCTTTGCGCTGGAAAAGACCAACGGCGATGACACCAAAAGGTTGCAAACGCTGAAGTGAAACGGCCCCTTCCCATCGGAAGGGGCCGTCCCATACAGTCGGCCGGTCAGGCGGTATAGGTGACCGCGGTGCCCTGGGCGCCGTCGGATTGAACCTTGAAGTTGGATGTAACATAGGCCCCGACCATGGTCACGGCCTCCTGCAAGGCTCCTTTTGCCAGAGTGAGGGTGCCGGAGGTTCCGGTCTGCACGAAGCGGGAGGTCATGGTCGCGGTATAGGCGAAATCGCTGAACACCAGCCGGCTGCCCGAGGCAAAGCCGGTCAGGCTGGCGGAGAACAGGGTTGAATCCGCAAGCGACAGGGACGCCCCGGCGCCTGAGAAGGTGACGGTCTGGCCGGCAGCGGTGGTTCCGGACACCAGGGCCGAGCCGCCGGCCAACACCAGTCCGCCGGTGACGGTGCCGCCGGACGAAACGGTCATGGCACCGCCCGAACTGACCGTGGAGGCGCTGACCACCCCCCCGCTGGACACCGTCAGGGAACCGGCGCTGACGATGCTGCCGGATGCCACCCCTCCCGACGACACCGCCAGCACTCCGCCGGCGGAGACGCGGGTGCCGTTGGCCCGCCCACCCTGGGATACGATCTGGCTGCCGCCGTTGAGCAGGGTCACCGTATTGGTGATGCCTCCTGACGAGACCAGCACATGGCCGCCGCTGCTGACGGTGCTGCCGATCGCCTTGCCGCCGCGGTAGGGCACCTGCTGGCCACCCGACGACACGGTGGTTGCACTGGCCACCCCGCCGGACCCCACCAATTCATGCCCGCCGTTGAGGATTTTGGTGCCGCTGGTCTGTCCGCCGGATGATACCCGCAGCCAGCCGCCGTTGCTGACGGTGCTCCCCGACACGATGGCTCCACCCAGAGCGACGGCGGTCCCGCCGGCGGCCAGGGTGGTGGTGCTGGCGGTGGCACCGGAGTAGACGGCCAGCAGGCCGCTGCCGTTGAGGGTGGTGGCGACGGCCTTGCCGCCGCCGCGGACATAAGCGGCGGCTCCGGTTGCGACGACGGTGTTGCTGGCGGTGCCGTAGATCTGGAGGCGCTGTCCACTGCTGACCGTGAGGCTGGTCGAGGTTGTGGTGGTGGGCACGGTGCGGTTGGCCCCACCGCTGAGCGTCCGGGTCTGGCCGGCGGACACGAACTGGCCGCCGAACCACAGGCCGGCGGGGGCGCCTGCCACCGCTCCCGATCCCGTCACGGTCACCGTTGCCCCGGACGGCGTGGCGGCGGTAGGGGTGAGGGGGACGGCGGCACCGGCCGCAGCATCCATTTCGTCGTCGGTGCCGGCGTTCCAGACGTCCTGTTCGTCCACCATGGCTTCGAATTCCCCATCCAACTCTCCCGCGAAAGCGTCGGCCAGGAATTCCGCCAGTTCAGCATCGTCGATATCGGCTTGGGCCACCTCCATGACGGCAGCACCCCCGGCGATGTCGGCCGCGGCGGCGTCCGCCTGGGCCTCTGCGGCGAAGAGGGCTTCGGCGTCCGCCGGCAGCAGATCGTTGGGGATGTTCCAGTCCAGCCCTTCTTCCATCGCCGCGTCGAAGTCCAACTCCATGTCGCCCATTTCGCTGGCGGCTTCGGAATCGGTGAGGCCATCCTCATCATTGACCATCATCGGGGCCACGGGGGTCCCGGTCGCTTGCGCCCTGGCGGCGGCGGTCATGGTCCGGGCGCGGTAACTGCCGCCGGGCATGAGCCGGCCGCCGCTGATGGTGCCGCCCGACCAGCCCAGCACCGCACCGCTGTTGACCGTGGCGCCGACCACGACGCCGCCCTGGCAGGCGACCAGCGGCACGCCGGATGTCACCTGCGCACTACTGACCTGGCCGCCGCTGCCCACCAGTTGGATGGCGCCGGGGTCGAAGCTGGGGCTGGTCACCGTGCCGCCGGCATAGGCCAGGGCGCCGCCGCTGGCGATGTGCGGTGCAATCACCTCGCCGCCGGAACTGACCACCAGAGTGTAGCCGGAGGTGATCTCGAAATTGGAAAGAACGGCGCCGCTGATGGCCCACAGATAGCTGCCCGGCGCCATGGTCGGGAAGGAGATCGCCCCCCCGGCATAGACCACAGCACCCCCACTGCTGACCACGGAATTGAGGGTGCTGCCACCGGAATAAGCGCATTCGAAACTGCCGGGACCGACGATGGTGCCGGAGCTTTCCCCAACCACGTTCAACACCGCAGCGGAGAGGGTGATGCCGGCGACAGAGCCGTTGGAGGCAACGGTCATCACCACCCCCGGCGGCACGGTCAGGCCGCTGACGGTGGCGTTGTTTTCCACATATTCGGTGGAACCGGACAGCAGCGTCGGGTTTTGGATGGTCCCGCCGGCGTAGCTTATGGCGGCCCCGGCACTGACGGTCGGGTTGACGGCGGTGGCGGTGTTGGACACGACCAGCGTCAGACCGGGCGTTACCACCGCTCCGCTGGAGGTGACGCCGTTGGCCAGAGCCACGCTCGCCCCCGACGAGAGTGCGGCACCGGACGCGGTGCCGCCGGCATAGACCAGCTTGCCGCCGCTGCTGACCGTGATCCCCGATACGGCTCCGCCGCTGGAGGTGGTGGCGATCGCCCCATTGCTGACCGTGGCGGCATACAGCACCCCGCCGGACGAAACATGCGTCTGGCCGCCGCTGCTGAGGGTCAGGGCGCTGGCCGTGCCGCCGGCAGAGATGGCAATACCGCCCTGAACGACGGAACCGGATGCCACCCCGCCGGATCCCACCTTCTGATGGCCGCCGGCAAAAACGACGGTGTTTTTGCTGAGGCCGCTGGCATACTCCACCCCACCGCTGCTGACGACGGTGGAGTCAACGGTGGCGGCGCGGACATAAAGGGCGCCGCCGCTCAGAATCCGGGTGGCGGTGGCCGTCGAGCCGGCACTGGCCACAAGCCGTCCACCCGACAGGATGGTGCCGCTGGCCGTTCCCCCGGTCATCAGGGTCTGCTGGCCGTTGGGGTTGCCGACCGCACTGACCGACAGGCCGCCGGACAGAACATTTTCCGACCCGCTTGTGTTCAGCACGGTGCCGCTGGTCCGGCCGCCGCCCGACACAGTGATCTTGCCGCCGGAATTGACGGTGGTGGCTTTGGCGGTGCCGCCCGACAGGACGTTGAGAACACTGCCTGAATCGATGACCAGCCCTGATGAGGTCTGGCCGCTGGATACGGTGTAAATGGTCATGAGGTAAGGTCTTTCTCAAATGGATAAAGGCGGGATGGCGCCGTGGAGTATCCGGCGGATCTCGCCGATCACCTGGGTGGCGGTGATCAGGCGGGTGCATTCGAAATGACGCGGGGTTCCGGCGTGGCGGGGGCACCAGAAAAAATCATGGTGGTCGAACCGATGCCGGGGGTCGTTCCAGCAACTGTTGCAGGTGTGCCAGTTGATGACGCGATGGGGGGTGTGGAACTCATTGGTCGGGTGGGTGAAGCCGCTGATGAGCACCACCGGCACCCCGGCCGCCCATGCCAGCCAGCTGAGGCCGCTGCTGAGGCCGATGAAAAAGGCAGCGTGGCGCAGCCAGCGCACCCGTTCGGCCAGCGGACGGTCGCCGGTCTCGTCCACGACTCCGTGGGGCAGATGGGTCCACATCAGCCCCGCCCCGCCCACGGGTTTCTGGTCGATACACACCACCCGGTAGCCGGCGTCCGTCAGGAAGCGCACCACCTCCCGCCAGCCGTCGGGGTTGCTCCAGTATTTGCAGCCGCTGCTGCTTTGGACCGCGATGCAGACATAGGGGGCATCCAGGGGGCGGCCTTCGTCGGGCACGGCCAGACGGGGAGGGGCCTCCTCCGGCCCGACGCCCAGGATGTAGCCGGCGGTCCGGTGCAGCCCGACCAAGCGGAAATCCGTCGGCTGCCACACATTGTCCGCGTCGTCGAAGAACAGGCCCAGGTAATAGGAGGCATAGACCCGCTCGGCCAGCCCCTCGGCCGCCACCTCCTCGTGGGTGCAAAAACGGATGTGGGGATAGGCGTCACGCAGCAGAGGGATGATGAGGCCGGACAGGGCGCAGGTCAGGCGGCAGCCATGGGTATCGGCAAAGCGGGCGGCGTAGGGAAACCATGCCAGGATGTCGCCCAGCGTGCCGATGGGGAAATTGATGAGCACCTCCCGCCCGCGGGCGTCCCAGGTGTGGTGCAGCACGGGCGTAACGGTACCCTGGTGGGCGTCCACCTCGGCCACATCGATGGCGAAGCGGACGAAATACCGCTTGCTCGAAGCGATGGTGGCGCCCTGGTTTTCATGCTCGAACAGGATGTTGCCGGTGTCGGCATCGCGCAGCTGCACCTGCCAGCGTCCTGTTTCCCGGTCGGGCAGCAGCACCCGGGCACCGCAATTGAAATCGAAACGGATCCCCGCCGGCCCTTCCTGTGTCGGCATGTCGGCGCTGGCGGGGTAGGGGGGGCTGCCGGGGGCGGAGGGCAGGGACTCCCCGGTCGGTGATGGAACAGCCGTTATATCCATTGTATCCAATGAATTTACCTCTATAAAAGTTTTGAATTCAAAAGTATTTCGATATTTTGAGACAATGAATGCATTTGCATTCAAGTTATTAAATTCAATTCCACATGTTTTGTCTTCTAAACATATGACCATGATTATTTTTTATTTCTGATAACGGTGGCGTGGCAATTCAAAACAGATCATGGGCATGGCAATGCAACCCCTGAGAAGGGGCGCGCCGGCTTGAGGCTTTGATTTTCCGTGGGATCGGATCAACGATGGAGGGAACCCATGACCGGAGGCTTCGGCCCCCCCCGGGGCAGAGGCCCTTTCCGTTGTCTCAGCGTCCGGCTTCGGCCTGCGGCGTGGAGGCGTCGGGATCCCGGTGGGCGAACCAGCGGGTGACGCGGATGCCCAGCGCGTCCAGATAGGTCAGGATCACCGGCACCACCACCAGCGTCAGAACCGTTGAACTGATAAGGCCGCCGATCACCGCATGGGCCATGGGGGCGCGCTGCTGTGCGCCCTCGCCGATGCCCAGCGCCAGCGGCAGCATGCCGAAGACCATGGCCGCGGTGGTCATGACGATGGGCCGCAGGCGGATGATGCTGGCCTGCACCAGCGCCTCGCGCAGATCCGCTCCGCGGGCGCGGGCCTGATTGGCGAAATCCACCAGCAGGATGGCGTTCTTGGTCACCAGCCCCATCAGCATGATGAAGCCGATGGCGCTGAAGATGTTCAGGGTGGAATGGGCCACCAGCAGCCCCAGGAACACCCCCACCAGCGACAGCGGCAACGACGCCATGATTGCCAGCGGCTGGAGGAAGCTGCCGAACTGCGACGCCAGGATCAGATAGATCAGGATCACCGCCAGCAACAGCGCCTGTCCGGCATAGCCGCTGCTTTCGGCGATGTCCTTGGTGGAGCCGCCGAACACCACGCGGTAACCGGGGGGAAGGTCGATCTTCGCCAGTGCAGCCTGCAGGTCGCGGCCGGCATCGCCCGCCGCCCGGCCCTGGACGTTGGCGGTCAGGTTGACCTCGCGCTGCAGGTCGCGGCGGTTGATCTGGGATGCGCCCAGCGACACCTCGATATCCGACACCTGCGACAGGGGGACGATGACGGGGCTGCCGTTGGCGTCCTTGCGGGAGGTGGTCAGATAGATGCGGTCCAGGTCGGAACGGCCTGTGCGATCCTCCGCCGGCAGCCGCACGAGAATGTTGTAGCTTTCGCCATCCGGCGCTTTCCAGGTGGACACCTGTTCCCCGGCGAACAGCGGGCGCAGGGCGGCGGCGATCTGGGCGGTGCCGATGCCGACGTCGCTGGCCATGTCGCGGTCGGGGCGCACCGACAAGGTGGGCTTGGCGGCCTTGAGCGTGCTGTCCACATCCACCATGCCGGGGATGGCGTGCATGGTGTCCATGATCCTCCGTGACAGCCGGTCCAGTTCGTTCAGGTCGCGCCCCTGCAGGGATACCTGGATCTGCTTTTGCGTGCCGCCGACACCGGGCATCACCACGCTGGCCGTCACGCCGGGGATCACCGCCAGCCGCTGGCGGATCGGTTCGGCCAGTTGGGCGGGGGAGCGGGTCCGCTCCTCGATCGGTTTCAGGCGGATATAGACGGTGCCGCGGTTCTTGCCCGACGTGGTGCCGGTGTTGATGGTGGCGTAGGTATAGGCCACCTCCGGCAATTCACGGATGGCGAATTCCACCTGCGCCATCTTGGCCTGGGTGTAGTCCAGGGACGAGCCGACGGGGGTTTCGATCTCCACCGTGGTTTCGCCCAGATCGGCGGAGGGGGCGAACTCCACCCCGATCAGCGGCACGAGAAAGAAGCTGCCGACAAAGCTGCCCACCGCCACCAGCAGCACCAGCCACCGCCGCCGCAGACACGCGCGCAGCACGCGACCATAGGCATGGGCGAAGGCGTCGAAGGCCCGTTCGGACGCCGTGGCGATGCGCCCGAAGACGCCGCGGCCGTGGCGGCCGTGGGCGGCCGGGTCATACCACACGCTGGAGAGCATGGGATCGAGGGTGAAGGACACGAACAGCGAAATCAGCACCGCCGCCGACACCGTCAGCCCGAATTGCATGAAGAAACGGCCGATGATGCCGCCCATGAAGGCCACCGGCAGGAACACCGCCACGATGGTCAGGGTGGTCGCCAGCACCGCCAGCCCGATTTCGGTGGTGCCGTCCAGGGCGGCCTGCCGGTGACCCTTGCCCATGGCCAGATGGCGCATGATGTTTTCGCGCACCACGATGGCGTCGTCGATCAGGATGCCAATGGCCAGCGACAGCGCCATCAGGGTCATGACGTTCAGCGTGAACCCCATCAGCAGCAGAACGCCGAACGTGCCCAGCACCGCCACCGGCAGCGTCAGCCCGGTGATGACCGTGCTGCGCCACGATCCCAGAAACAGCAGCACGATGAAGATGGTCAGGGCGCCGCCCTCCACCAGCGTGTGCTGGACATTGTTCAGCGAGTTGGTGATGCCGCGGGCGCTGTCGCGCACCACGTTCATGTGCACGTCGGGGGGCAGCTTGCCCGACGCTTCCAACTCCGCAATCGCCTTTTTGACGCCGCGGGCCACCTCCACCGTGTTGGCGCCCTGGATCTTCACGATGTCCACCGCCAGCGCCGGCTTGCCGTTGAACAGGGCGGAGGATTCCCGCTCCTCCTGGCTGTCGATCACGTCGGCCACCTGGCCCAGACGGACGGGGGTGTTGCCGCGGCGGGCGACGATCAGGTCGAGAAGCTGGCGGGGATCCGTCACCCGCCCATCCACCTGCACCACCCGTTCGCGCCCGTCGCCGCTGACGGTGCCGGCCGGGCGGTTCTGGTTTTCGCCGCTGACGGCGGTCATCACCTCGTCCACGCCGATCCCCAGCGCCTCCAGCCGTTCCGGTGAGAGCTGGATGTGGATTTCCCGCTTGGCGCCGCCGGCGATGGTGGTCTTGCCCACGCCACGGACGTTCTGCAGCCCTTTCAGGATGATCTGGTCGGTCAGCGTGGTCAGGTCGCGCAAGGACCGGATGGGGGAATCCACGGCGATGGAGATGATCGGCTGATCGTCGGGGTTGAAGCGGAAAATCAGCGGTTCCTTCACCTCGTCACGAAAGGCGGGGCGCAGGGCCGCCACCTTTTCCCGCACATCCTGGGCGGCCTGGACCGAACTGGTGGTCAGGTCGAATTCGGCGATGACCACCGAAATCCCCTCGTACGAGCGGCTGGTCAGGGTCTTGATGCCGGCGATGGTGTTGATGGCTTCTTCGATGGGGCGGCTGAGTTCGCTTTCCACCGTTTCGGGGGAGGCGCCGGGGTATTCCGTCTGCACCACCACCACCGGGAAATCCACGTTGGGGAACTGGTCCACCCCCAGACGCTGGTACGAAAACAGGCCGAGCACCATCAACGCCACCATCATCATGGTGGCGAAGACCGGGTTGTCGATGCTGATGCGGGTGATGGGCATGGAAGGGGTGTTTTCAGCCGGCGGCGGAAACGGTGACGGCGTGGCCGGGCTTCAGGCCGGGCAAGGGAGCCGTGACCACGGTCAGGTCGGGGGCCAGCCCCTCCACCTGCACCAGATCGCCGCGCGCCCATGACCGCACCACGGTCACGCCGCGGCGTTCCAGCCGGCCTTCGGTCACCACCAGCACGAAATCCCCCGTCTCGTCGTGGCGAACCGCTGTGGACGGCACGGCAATGGCGGATTCGGCGCGGGCCACCAGCGCGTCGCCCACCGCGAACATGCCGCCGCGCAGGCTGCCGTCGGGATTGTCGATGGTGATGTAGACCGGAATGGCGCGGCTGCCGCTCTGGGCCACCGGGTTGATGCGGGCGATGGTGCCGGAAAAACGCCGGTCGCCGAACCCGTCCACCGCCACGCTGACCGGCTGGCCGGGCGACAGGCGGGCGACGGTTTCCGCCGGCACGGTGGCTTCCACCTCCACCCGGCTCAGGTCCACCACGGTGAAGAGCCTGGCGTTGACCGCCAGATTTTCCCCCGGCTGCACCGCCCGCTCGGCGATCAGCCCGTCGATGGGGCTGGTCACCACCGCATCGTTCAGGGATTTGCGGGCCAGCGCCACCTGGGCTTCCAGTGCTGCCACCGCGGCCTGCTGCGCCTGGGCGGCGCTCAGGGCCTGATCGAAGCTGGTTTCCGCCACGATCTGCTTTTGCCGCAGGGTGGCGTTCTTGGCGCGGGTCTTTTCGGCGTAGTCGAGCTGGGCGCGTGCCCCTTGCAGGTTGGCCTCTTTTTCCCGCAGGCGGGCTTTCAGTTCCACCGTGTCGAAGCGGGCCAGCACCTGCCCCTTGCGCACCGGCTCCCCTTCGCGGACCAGCACATCGGTCAGGCGGGCGGCCACTTCGGATTTCAGCGAGGTCTGTTCCAGTGGGCGGATGGAGCCGCTGAGCCGGACCCGTTCCTCCAGCGGTGCGGCCCCCAGCCGCGCGACCTCCACCGCCGCCAG
Source organism: uncultured Rhodospirillaceae bacterium (assembly GCA_937927415.1). Classification (GTDB taxonomy): domain Bacteria; phylum Pseudomonadota; class Alphaproteobacteria; order Azospirillales; family Azospirillaceae; genus Azospirillum. Next base: position 97,886 of record CALBDS010000001.1, on the reverse strand, counting down.
TTCAAAGGGACGGACGGCGGGCGGCGTGACCGGAGACGTCACCGCCGCCTGTCCGGGTGCGCGCGCCTGCCACACCACACCCCCGGCGGTCAGGGCACCGGCGACCAGAACGCTGGCGGTGAACCAGCGGGCACCGCGGCGGGGACGGGGGGAGTCGGTGGCGGCGGTCATGGCGTCTCGGTCTTTCCAGACAGCGGGGGCGGGGGCAATCGGTGGCAGCCATCGGCGCCGGGCATGGCCAGCCCGGCCAGGATCACATCCAGATAGGCCTCGATATACCCTTCGGCTGTGGTGTCGGCATTGACATCATACGGGGCCAGCGAATGATTCCAGATGGACAGCAGCGACAACGGCGCTGCCACCACACGCGCCATATGGCCCGCGTCCACCGCACGGAATTCACCCCGTTCGATGCCGCGGGTGATGATGGCGGTGAAGAAGGCCCGGCCCCGCGTCACCACCTCGTCCACATAGAAACGGGCGATGTCGGGGAAATTGTGCGCTTCGGCGATCACCAGCTTGGGCAGGCCGCCCGCCGGGGACGCCAGGGTTTCCAGAAAACCACGGGCCACCCGCCGCAACAGGTCGGCGGTGGGGCCGGTGAAGCTGCGCAGCAGGTCTTCCCCCTGCGCGACCTGGGGCAGGATGGTGTCGCGCACCACCGCTTTGAACAGCCCCTCCTTGTTTTCGAAATAAAGATAGGGCAGGCCGACGCTGACGCCAGCACGGCGGGCCACATCCTCCACCTTGGTGGCGGCATAGCCGCGTTCGATGAACAGCGCGCGGGCGGCCGCGATCACCTCGGCGGGGCGGGCATCCTTGCGGCGGGTGCGGCGGGGGGCGGGGGTGCTGTCGGGCATGGCCGGAAGCTTTAATGAGCGACCATTCAATAGACAGGGGAGGCCGCACCTGTCAAGCCGGGCATATGCCATCGGGGCAGTCATGTCGCAGCCCCGCCGGGGCTGGGCGGGGAGGGGCGCGGCGGCGGCTCCGGCGCCGTCCGCCGACGGATGAGGATGTCGCCGTTGGGCAGGATTTCCGGTGCGCTGTAGGTGGGAAAACGCTTCATCCACGCATCCAGCACCTTCATCAGGGCATCAAGACCGGGAAGCGGCGTCTCATCGCCGGATTGCGGGGGTGGGGCGGTGTCAGCCGCGATGGACGACGTGGGGGCCGTTGAAAGGACCGGGATGATCCCGGCCATAAGCAGCATCGGCAAAAGGGGTGCGCGCACGGAAGGGTTCCTCCTTCACAAACGGCACCGGGGGTCCCGTCGGACCGACGGGACCCCCGGTTCGTCAAAAGGACAACACCATCCGGCCGGCGGGTATTCCCGCCAACGGGGACGGAATCAGAATTCCTTCCAATCGTCCTCGTCGGTGTTGGCGTGCGACAGGGTGGCCGCACTGGCCGTCACGCGGGCCGGCGCCGCGGCGGCCTTGGCCGGGGCCGGCTTGCGGGCCGCTGGGCGGGTGGGGGCGATGTGGCGCTTGAGCGGGGACACCGGGGCGGTTTCCGATGCCCCGGCGGTGCGGGCCGACGCGGGGGCGGCGGCGGCCGGTGCGGTGCGGTTGGAACCGTCGAGACGGAAGAAACCGACCAGCGACCGCAGATCCCCCGCCTGTCCGGCCAGGGAATGGGCGGCGGCGGTGGTTTCCTCCACCAGGGCGGCGTTCTTCTGGGTCATCTCGTCCATTTGCGCCACGGCCGAGTTGATCTCGTCCAGCGCCGATGCCTGCTCGCCCGAGGCCGAGGCCATTTCCGAAATCAGCGCCGCCACTTCGTGCACACCGCTGACGATGCCTTCCAGGGCATTGCCGGCCTTCTGCACCAGCTCCACCCCGTTGCGCACCTGGGAGTCGCTGTCCATGATGAGCGACTTGATTTCCTTGGACGCCTGGGCCGACCGCTGGGCCAGATTGCGCACCTCCTGCGCCACCACGGCGAAGCCGCGGCCGGCATCGCCGGCGCGCGCCGCCTCCACCGCGGCGTTGAGCGCCAGCAGGTTGGTCTGGAAGGCGATTTCGTCGATCACGCCGATGATGTCGGTGATCTTGCGGCTGGCGGTTTCGATCTGCCGCATGGCCTCCACCGCGGACGTCGCCACCTGACCGCCGGATTCGGCGGCGGTGCGGGCATCCGATGCCATGCGGTTGGCCCGCTGGGCGTTGTCGGCGTTGGAGCGCACGGTAGCGCCCAGCTCTTCCATGCTGGCGGCGGTTTCCTCCAGAGAGGAGGCCTGCTGTTCGGTGCGCTCGGCAAGGTCGGACGACCCCATCGACACTTCCGAAGCGGCGGAGGTGATGGCGTCGGTGGCCCGCAGGATCTGGCCGACGATTTCCGCCAGCTTGGACGAGGTGCTGTTGACGTTGTTCTTCAGACCCTGGAAGGCGCCCTGATAGTCCTTGTCGATGCGGCTGTTCAGGTCGCCGTCGGCCAGCGCCGCCAGCACCCGCGCCAGATCGCCGATGACCGCCTGAACGGTGTCGGTCAGGCGGTTGATGCCCTCCGACATGGTGCGGTAGAAGCCGTCCTTGCCGGCCAGGTCGATCCGCTGGCTGAGGTCGCCTTTGGACACGGCATCGATCAGAGCGGCGATTTCGCGGCCGATGGCCTGCTCGCGGGCGCGCTGGGCCTCATCTTCCCGGCGTTCCTGTTCGATGCGGGCGCGTTCGGCCTCGTCCATCCGCTTCTTTTCGATGGCGTTTTCCTTGAACACCTGGACCGCCTTGGCCATCGACCCGATTTCGTCCTTGTTCGCCAGGGCGGGGATGATCACGTCCAGCTTGCCGCCGGCCAGTTCGGTCATGGTGTCGGTCATGTCGGTGACCGGGCGGACGATGGACCGCGCCACCAGCCAGGCGAACAGAACGCCGATCACCAGTGCGACCGCGGCGATGACGATGTTCTGGGTCTGGGTGGTTTCCATGTTGCCGGTGGTGGTGGACAGAAGCTGGTCGCGGTTGCGGTCTTCCGCATCCACCGTCTTTTCGGCGATATCGGCGAATTCAGCCCCCATGGCCGACATCCGGGCGACCGTGGCGGCATTGTCCAGCGCCGCCGCCGCCACCTGATTGAAGCCGGCCATGTACTGGGTGGCGGCTTCCACCGATGCCTGCGCCAGCCGGCGGCGGGTGGGGTCGGTCAGGCTGGCGGCGTAGCCCTCGGCCATGGATTGAAACTGTTGATTGAGAGTGCGGGCGCGGGCGGCCAGCGCATCGTCGGGGGTGGTCAGGAAACGCTGGGCTTCCATCCGGGCCATCATCAGCCGCTCCACGACCGGCCCCAATTGGCTGGCGGCGGCCATGTCGTTTTCCTTGAGCGCGCTGGTCTGGATTTCGGACAGCGCCTGCTGCGCCCGGTCACCCAGCGGGGTGAGCTGCTCACGCACCAGCTTGTCGCGCTGGCGGCGCAGTTCGCTCAGCTTGGTGAAACCCGTCTGATAGGATTCGAACAGAGCCAGCATCTGGGCCAGGGCAGGCCGGGTGTCGTCCGCCGCGGTGCTGACCGCCTGGCGCAGATCCTTGCCCAGCGTTTCCTGGATCGCGCGCACCTGGGTGGCGATGGTTTCATCCCCGGAATTGATGTAGTTCACCGCGATGCGCCGCATCTGGGCGACATCGGCGTTGATCCCCAGCACCAGCAACGAATGATTGCTGACCGTCGCGTAAGTGCCAAATCCGGAGCGGGCGGACATCAGCCCGTTGATGCCGCTGACCGATCCCAGGATCAGAAGGGCCAGGATCACGGCGAACCCGAAGTAGATCCGGGTTCCGACCTTGAATCGTCCTGCCAGCCCGCTTTCTTGCATGATCGAACCTCTTTATTCACCACCACGGTCACAATGGGCCGGGCCGGATGTCCATCGAAATGATAAGACCCGTGTGCATAATCGGACCAGATGGTTAGCAAAAGGTTTTCGGTATGACGAGAGGAAAAGGAGGGGCAATCGCCGCGTGCGCACCTGCGCAACAATATTAAAAGACCATGACGGTTTATGCATTTTTGTGTGTTTTCGGTGAGGGGTGGGCAGGAATTTGAAAGGGCGCGACAGGAAGTCGTTCGCGAAACTTCAATTAATTTCCTGGCGATTTTCTTGGCACGTTTCAGGTAATTCCGTATAATGATATGACTAATTTCATAGGTTTAAAATATTCTCCTTGATTCCAAAATCACCATATGGCATGATTTGGGCATATAAATAATTTTTGCCCTACCGGCACGCAAAAGGTTGCGGGTGCGATGAGCGAACTTATTTTGCGGAAACGCGGCCGGCGCGGGTCGCCGGAGTCATGGTCCGTTGATACTCATGTCGGTCAGCGTGTGCGCATGCGCCGCACGTTGCTGGGCATGAGTCAGGAGCGTCTTGGCGAGGCCATCGGGCTGACGTTTCAGCAGGTTCAAAAATATGAACGCGGGTCCAACCGGATTTCCGCCGGCACATTGTTCCGCTTGGGGCAGGTGTTGGATGTACCGGTCAGCTTTTTCTTCGACGATTATGATGACGGCCAGTCCCCGAAATCCCACCCCGGCGCGTCCCCCGCGGTCAACGCCGACGGCAGCATCATAAGCCGGCGCGAAGCCCGCTTGCTGCGGTTGTGGCGGGCCGCCCCGTCCGGTGTGGCGGACGAGGTGCTGGCCCTGCTGTCGTCCCTGTCGCCCCACCTGCGCGACCCGGCCGAGGAAGGTCCGGCCGAAGAGGTGCCTGTGGACGACGGCCCGCGGAGTGAGCGGATGGCCCCAGCCCCGGAAGCCGCGGCCCCGTCCCATCCATCGTCCGACAGCAAGCCGCTTCCGTCCCGCAAGTCCGGGGAAGGCAAGCCGGCCAAAACCAGCGGGGACGAGGAGGGGAAAACCCGCCGCCCCCGCCGTCGTCATGGCGCCGTGTGGGACCCGACCGACATTTACCGTTCGGTCAAAGGATAAGAGGTTGGGGTAAAATTCCGGGCTATCCCGTCACAGGCCGCGACAGAAACAGAAAGTTGCGGTTGATCCGGTGCCGCCGCCGCTGGTGCGCGGACAGCATCACACGGGAATCCACGCAGCGGGCCGACAGCCCGGCACCGGCCATCCGTGCGGCCGTGTCCTGGCCATAGATGCGGTAATGATAGGGATGACCGTAAGCCGCCAGCCGTTTGGCCGGGGTGTCCATTCCCGGATCTTCCTGTGTCGGCCGCCGCGGGTCGAAGGGGAAGAGCAGCACCGCCCAGCCCGAGGGTTTCAACACCCGTGCGATTTCCGCCAGCGCCCGCCGGTCGTCGGGGACATGCTCCAGCACATGGCTGGACAGCACCATGTCGAACGAACCGGATGGAAACGGCAGATCCGTCAGATCGGCGTTCACATCGGCCAGAGGGGAAAAACGGTCCAGGCTGATATAGCCGCGCCCGTGCAGCCGTCGCAGCCGCGGTTCCAGGCATTCTTCCGGGGCGGTGTGCAGCACCCGCAGCCGTTGGCGGAAGAACGGCGTGTTCTGCTGCAAATAGAGCCAGAGGAAACGGTGACGTTCCAGCGATCCGCAATGGGGGCACTGGGCGTTGCGACGTCCCCCCAGCCCGAACGACAGGAAACGGGTGGCGGAACCGTTGCAGATGGGGCAGAGCAGGGGGCCGGCGGGAATCCGTCCGGCCCTTTGCCGCCGGTACAGGGCGGGGCGGCGGTACACCGCCCCCTCGTCCAGCCCCTGGGTGGTGATGGCGGGAATAAGCCGGGACAGGCCGTGCAGCATGGTTAGAAAAGCTCGATATCGCCGTCGATGCGGGTTGTGCGCAGGCGTTCCATGAACGACGATTCGCTGCGGGTGATGTCGCGGATCGCATCGCCGCCAACCAGACGCCGCTGGCTGCGCCCGGTGCTGGGGTAGAAGCGGATGGAGCGGGCCTGGGTTCCGCCCACGTCCCAACTGATCGTTGGAATTCCTTCGGTCGCCAGATATTCCATGGCGAAATCGATGTTGCGCTGGCCGATGGAGTTGCGGGTCCCGGTCACCCCGGCACCGCCGAACACCTTGGCCCGCAGCCGGTCGCGCCGCCCGGTGATGGCGAGCATGCGGTTGATGAGCTGTTCCATTGCCGCACTGCCATAGCGGGAAGAGGCCGACAGGGCATCGCTGCCGCCGTCGGGCAGCAGGAAATGGTTCATGCCCCCCACACCGGCCACCGGGTCGAACAGGCAGGTGGCGATGCAGGAACCAAGGGTGGTGGTGATAATGACGTTGGCGTCGTTGCTGACGCAGCACCCCCCCACCACGATGCTGACGATTTCGGCGTCGAGTTGGTGATTGCGGTAACGGTGCTGCCCGTCGTTCCGCAGTGGATTCACCGAGGTCGGGGAGGCGGCCGTGCGCCGGGATACGGTGGGTGAGATTGGCAAACGCGACCCCTGTCCAAAGCCCGTTGGAAAAACGGTGCGCTCCTCTTACGGGAAGAGTACGGGATTTTATCCAGCCTCTCAAGCACTCTCAAAGATGGCCGACCCAGGAAGCCAGCAGGGCGGTCTGCAACCCGCGGGCGCGTTCCAGCCAATCGCGGGCGGCGGGCGGCATGGCGGGGACGGCGCGGTCGATGCTGCGGTCCATGGCCTGGCGTTGGGCCTCGTCGCCGATGAACAGGGCAAAGCCCAGCCGCCGCCCGCCCGTGGTGGTCAAAACACCGGCCAAGCCTTTGCTGTAGGCCATGGTGCCCGACTTGGCCCGTGCGTTGGGGGTGGCCTTGCCTTCGTCCTCGCCGGGCAGCAGGGCATAGAGCGGCTCACCCCCCAGCCGCAGGATCGTCGCCATCTGCCGCGCTGTGACACGGGACCGCACCGTCAGCCCGGAGCCGTTCGCCAGATCGAAACCGCGCCAGTCGGTGCCCGGTGCCCGGCTTTTCAGCCAGCCGGCCACCGTGGCGGCGGCCTGGGACAGGCCGGCGGGGCGCGACTCCAGCCGGCGGGCGGTCGCCAGCACCATCAACTCCGCCGACAGGTTGTTGGAATAGCGCAGCACCCTGGCGGCGACACCGGTCAGCGGCGGGCTGTCCCGCCGGGCGAGAGGCCGGGCCGCGGCCGGGGCCGTTCCCGGCTGGGGTGGGGGCAGGGTCAGGCCGTTCATGCCGGCGATGCGGTGGAACAGCCCTGCCGTCACCCGGTCGGGGCGCCTGACCGGCATCCAGAAACTGCCCTTGTCGCCGGTGGCGGGAAAGCCGACCTGCCAGCCCTCGCCGCTGTCGGCGGTCATGGGGGTCAGGGTGCCGGGGCGGGGGGCCGCGTGCAGGGTCACCCCGTCGATGGGCAGGCGCCCGGTGTCGGACACCGACCATGTTTGCGCGGCGATGACGCCGTTTCGCCGGGTCCAACTGACCTGCGCGCGGTTGAAATTGACGGTCAGCGCGCTGACCCCGGTGTTGTACCCGGCCCCGTACGGCTGATCCGGCTCGATTTCCGCCAGCACCGGCAGATCGGATGAGTCGTAGAGGAAACGCCCGCTCACCACGCGGATGCCCTGGCGGACCAGATCCTGGGCCAGCGCGGCCAGTCCGGTGGAATCGAGCGTCGGGTCGCCGCCGCCCTTCAAAATCAGATCCCCGACCAGGATCCCCCCCCGCACCGGCCCGGTGGTCAGGACCTGGGTGGTGAAGCGCCAGTCGGGTCCCAGCAGGGACAGTGCCGCCACGGCGGTGGGCACCTTGGCGACCGAGGCGGGGATAAAGGCGGCATCGGGGCGGTGCCCGGCAATCTCGCGCCCGTCGGCAAGGTCGAACACCAGAAACCCCACATCCGCTGGGCGGAAACCGTGCTGGCGGATCAGGGTGTCGGCATCGGGGGCGGCGGGCACCGTCTGGGCCATCGCCATCACCGACAGGTGCAAAAGCAGCAAAAGCGTAATCAAACACCATCCGGGGCCGTGGGCACGGATGCAGGATTGCCGGATCGTCTGTGGTGTCATACGATTGCTTACACTCTGAAGGTATGGCGATTTGACGCGGATGTTTTTGAAGGTCGGGGCAGTTTGAAGCGATGTTGCGGCGCCGGGAAGTGAAATTCGAAGTCGTGGTCGAGGCCGAGGGGAAGTCCAGCATCGACGGTGTCTTCGCCGATGAGCAAGAGGCGATCGGGCGCGCCAAATACCTGCTGACCCTGGCCAAGTTTTCCGTCGTCCGCGTGTCCCGCGTCAATCAGGCGGGGCGCGAGGAAACCATCTTCGAAAAGAAATACATGGGCGGTGGCAAGGTCACCACCATTTCCCACATCGAAGAATCGGCGTACTGCTCCGACGTGCTGGATGTGTTCGGCTTTGACAGCCGCATGACCCTGCTGCGCCTGTTCCGCCGCTATTGGGACGAGCAGGTGGTGATCCCGGCGGAACAGCTTCACCGTTATTACCCCTTGCGCTATTTCGAACGGGAAGCGACCCTGTTCAATCCGGGGCTGAGCCGGCTGGCGACGTTGCAGGCCCCGCGCGCGGGTGTCAATCCGTTCCAGCGCCAGGACGAACTGGCCCTTCTTTTCACCAAGCTCAAGGAGCTGGCCCAGGAAACCGACGTCCTGGCCCCGTTCGACAAGGCGTTGGGCAGCGGCGGGGTGGCCGGTCTGCTGGCCGAGGTCGCCGCCAAACGCCCGCCGGACGAACGGGACCGGCTGGTGACCCACGCCTTTTCGGTGGTGCTGGAACCGGCCCGCGACTGGCAGGAAAAGGTCAAGGTCCTGCTGCGCTACCATGTGGACGATGCGCCCGAAACCATTGCCGTGGTCGATGAGTTCCTGGCCGAGATGATGGATGGGCGGGAGCCGATTCGCGCCCTGATCGGCTACGCCCCCGATCTGTCATCGGCGCTGCAATCGCTGCTGGCGACCGTGCGCGGCGACCTGGACGACCGGCTGCCCAACACCGATGTGCTGCTCAGCGTGTCCAACGTCATGGGCGGCGGCGGGTACGAGCGCACCCGTGCGGCCCTGCTGAACCGGGTTCAGGGCGGGTTGGAGGGCAACCACCCGCTGACCCGCACAGGGCAGGCGGCGGATTACCGCGCGTGTCAGGCGCTGGTGGATCAGTTGGCCGGGTTCGACGGCTTTCTGGGCGGCCCGCCCATTGCCGCCGCCATCACCTTGCGGGCCAAGACCGCCTTTCGTGAACGCGACCACGACCTGCCGTTCGAGGAAACGGTGCAACGCCTGTGCGCGCGTCTGGGCGGGGCGGCGGGCCGCATCGGCTATCTGCTGGATCTCGCCACCAGCCCTTATGGCCGGCGGCGCATCAGCTATCTGGTCGAACGGCTCAACGAACAGTTCAACCGCGTCAAGTCGGCGGCGGAACTGGCCGCACCGGGAATCCCGGTGGAGGCCATCCGCTCCGGTCTGGGGCGCAAGCTGCGCAGCGCCGGCATCCCCCGTGCCCTGGCCGACGCGCTGGTGGCCAAGATCGCCAGCATCCCCGATTCCGACCGGGTGGCGCCGGTAACACCGCTGGTCACCGAAACCACCGTGGAAATCCGTGCCGCCCGGCTGCCCCCGCGCCGCCGGCTGATGGTCAGCGTCAACGGCCAGCGGTTCGTCATGCCCAAGGACACCACCGAACTGGTGATCGGGCGAGCGGTGGATTCCCATGTGGTGCTGGATATGGCGTCGGCGTCCCGCCGTCATGCGGTGGTGACGTACCAGCAGGGCGAATTCATCCTCAGCGACGCCAGCCGCAACGGGACCCGCCTGTTGGAAGACAACGCCGAGCCGCGCATTCTGGAGAAAGGGCAATCGGCGCCCTTGCGTTCCCGCGGGGAAATCGTCATCGGTTCCCCCAGCGCCGGGGAAACCCCGGTGCGGATCGCGTGGGAAGTGGTGAACTGAATGCGTTTTCCGGCGGTGGCGGCGGCTCTGTTCCTGATGACGGGGCCGGTTTGGGCGGCGGACGGTGATCCGTCGGTGGAGGCGCTGGACCGGCTGATCGGACGGGCGGCGGCGGTCGTGCGCGCGGCCCCGGCGGCGGAGCGGGATGCCGCCCTGGCCCGGCTGGAGCCGTGGATCGGCGAACGGCCGCGCGTCCTGGCCGGCGGCGAGGTCAAGGGACGGGTGGCGGTGGCCGAAGCCCGCCTGCGCGCGGTGCTGGCCGCGGCCCCCACGGCGACGCGCGCGGCGGTTCTGGCGGCGGTGCGGCCCATCGACCCGCTGCATGAGAACGGCGCGGCGGCGGAGGAGGATGCCGCCTTCACCGCCTATGCCCTGACCGCGCTGTTCCCGGCACCCCCGCGTCCCCAGGCCGACGAATACATGACCGGCTATGAGCGTTACGCCGGGTTTACCTTCGTGGGCGCCCTGCCGGACGGGCGGCTGCTGGCGGTGGTGCCGGAGGAATGCGGCACCACCCATTGCATCAACGCCCCCTTTTTGCTGGACCGGAACGCCGGCACGGCAACGCGGGCGGCGGTGGAGGTTCTGGAATCCGGCGCCCCGGTGACCAAGGAGGCGGCCGACCTGACCGGCGTGCCCGCCGTCACCGCCGACGGGGTGGAGGTGACCCAGCTTGCCCAGGACGAGGGGGGCTGCGGCACCCGCTGGACCTATGCAGCGGACGGGGATGTTCTGCGCATCCTCCGCCGGACGGTGAAGCCCGCTTGCGACGGTCGGCCGTGGACGGCGCAGACGACGGTCACAAAGACGTACCGCTGACGGGGCTTTGCGGCAATCTGTTGATCTCTCAGTATTTTTATTCTCCTCTGCGGGTGAGGTGGGGAATGCCGGCGTTGATGATCGGTGCCGCCGCATCATCTTTTGAAAGACAGGGGCAGGAGGTGTTTCATGACCGCGCAGGATCAACCGTTTCCCACCGACGGCCTGAAACGCCGCATCGATCAGGCGCTGGGGCGCACGCGCGCCGATCTGGTCATCAAGGACACCCGTTTTCTCAACGTGGTCACCGGCGAATTGGCCGAGGGCGACATCGCCCTGTGCGGCGACCGGATCGTCGGCACCTATGACACCTATGACGGGGTGGAGGAGATCGACGGGCGCGGGCTGACCGTGGTGCCGGGCTTCATCGACACCCACGTTCATTGCGAATCCACTTGCGTCACCCCGTTCGAATTCGACCGCTGCGTCCTGCCCCGCGGCACCACCACGGCCATCTGCGATCCTCATGAGATCTGCAACGTGCTGGGAGAACGGGGCCTGCGCTATTTCCTCGACAGCGCGGAGGGGACGGCGCTGGACCTGCGGGTGCAACTGTCGTCCTGTGTGCCGGCCACCGATCTGGAAACCTCCGGCGCGGTGCTGACCGCCGCGGATCTGGTGCGCCACCGCGACCACCCCAAGGTGCTGGGGCTGGCGGAGTTCATGAACTTCCCCGGCGTCTTCGCCAAGACCGATGCGGTGCTGGAAAAGTTGGCGGCGTTCGAGGGGCGTCACATCGACGGCCACGCCCCCCTGATGTCGGGGCGGGAATTGAACGCCTATTGCGCCTGCGGCATCCGCAACTGTCACGAATCCACCAGTGCCGCGGAGGCAATGGAGAAGCTGCGCAAGGGGATGCAGGTGCTGATCCGCGACGGGTCGGTGTCGAAGGATGTGGAGGCTCTGGCCCCGGTGATCGGGCCGATGACATCCCCCTACGTGGCGCTGTGCACCGATGACCGCAACCCGCTGGACATCGCCGAGGAAGGGCACATGGATCACCTGATCCGTGCCGCCATCCGCGCCGGGGCACCGATGGAATCCGTCTATCGCGCGGCCACATGGTCGGCGGCACGCGGCTTCGGGCTGTTCGACCGTGGGCTGGTGGCGCCGGGGCAGCGGGCCGATCTGGTGCTGCTGGACGATCTGGAAAGCTGTGCGGTCAATCGGGTCATCAAGGATGGCCGGGTGGTGACGGCGCAACGCTTCGCCCACCGCGCCACCGTCAGCCCGGTGGGGCTGAACTCCGTCCGGCTCGCGCCGGTGGGGCTTGAGGATTTTGCCGTTCCGGCGGACGGCGGCGGCGAACGGTCGGTGATCGGCGTGCAGCCGGGCCGGATCCTGACCGACCATCTGCGGCTGGCGGTGCCGACCCGCCGCGGGCAGGCGGTGAGCGACCCCGAGCGGGACATCCTGAAGATCTGCGTCTTCGCCCGCCATGGGGTGAACCGTTCGGTCGGCCGCGGGTTCGTGCGCGGCTTCGGCCTGACCGACGGCGCCATCGCGTCGTCGGTGGGGCACGACAGCCACAATATCTGTGTGGTGGGCAGCAACGACGCCGCCATGACCATGGCGGTGAACCGGCTGATCGAACTTCAGGGCGGCTTCGTTGCGGTGTCGGGGGACCGGGTGACGGCCGAACTGGCGCTGCCGCTGGCCGGGCTGATGAGCCTGGAGCCGTTCGAAACGGTGGAACGCCATCTGCGCACCCTGCGCGCGGCGGTGCGGGCGATGGGCTGCCCGCTGGCCGAGCCGTTTTTGCAGCTGGCGTTCCTGCCGCTGCCGGTGATCCCGCATCTGAAGATCACCGACCGCGGGCTGGTGGACGTGGATCGTTTCTGCCTGATCCCATCCTGATCCTTATGAGGCGGTCTTGACGTCGGCAACGAAACGGCCGATGCAGCGGGCCAGTTCCCCGGTTTCCTGGGCCAGGGCGTTGGACACGTCCAGCACCCGCCCGGCGGCGTCGTCGGTGTGGGACGCGGCGGCCTGAACCCCCTGGATGTTGCCCAGCACCTCCTGCGTGCTGCACGCGGCATGCTGGATGCTGCGGACGATCTCGCGGGTGGCGGCGTCCTGCTCCTCCACCGACGCGGCGATGGCGGTGGCAATGCCGTTGATTTCGTGAATGGTGCTGGTGACATCGCCGATGGCGGTCACCGCCCCCTGGGTCGCCGCCTGCATGGATGCGATCTGGGACGAAATCTCGTCGGTGGCCTTGGCCGTCTGGGTGGCCAGCGCCTTCACCTCGCTCGCCACCACGGCGAAACCCTTGCCCATTTCACCGGCGCGGGCCGCTTCGATGGTGGCGTTGAGGGCCAGAAGATTGGTCTGGCTGGCGATGTCGGCGATCAGCCGCACCACGTCGCCGATGCCCCTGGCCTGTTCCGCCAGCGACAGGATGGCGCCGTTGGTGGAGCCGGCCTTGTCGGCGGCGTTCTGCGAGATGGCGGCGGAGCGCGACACCTGACGGGTGATTTCGGTGATGGAGGCGGCCATCTGTTCCGCCGAGGCCGCCACCGTCTGCACATTCTGGGACGTCTGCTCGGTGGAGGCAGCGACCGCCGTCGCCTGGGTCCGGCTCTGTTCCGCCACCGCCGCCAGGGATTCGGAGGCGGTGCGCATGGTGCCCGCCGAGTCCTGGAGCGACCCCACCATCTGTTCGGCCTGCCGGTTGAAGCCGGTGACCAGCGATTCCAGCCGGCGGGCGGCGTTCAGGCGGTTTTCCTGTTCCTTGGCCCGTTCGCGTGCCGCCTGTTCGGCGGCGATGGCGGCTTCCTTGAAGCCCTGGATGGCGTTGGCCATGGCGCCGATTTCATCGCCGCGCCCGCGTCCGGGCACAACGGCGTCGTGGTTGCCCTGCGACAGGGCCAGGGTGGTGCCGGTCAGATCGCTGATGGGCTGGTAAATGCCGCGCGCCACCACCGCCGCCCCGATGACGAAACCGGCCAGCGTCAGCAGCATCACCGTGCCCATGATCCGGGTTGCGTCGGACCGCTCCGTGTCCATGTCGGCTTTGGCGTTTGCCAGATCGGTCTTGATGCCCTGTTCCAGCCTGTCCAGGACGGGTTCCATGGCGCTGTAGGCGGACGACAGATCCTTCAGGGAGTCCTCAACCGCCCGCACGGCGGTGACGATGGCGGCAAAGGCGGTCTGGTAACGCCCCATCAGCGCGGCGATCTCGGCCTTTTCAGTGTCGGGGATGGCGGTTTCGCCAATCGCCCGCTCGAACGCGGTCCGCTGGGCGGCCATGCTGGCGACGGATTTGTCATCCTTGCGGGCCAGGAAATCCTTTTCATAGCGGCGCATCATCAGCATTGCGACCATGACGTGGGGGGCGTCATAGCGTTTCAGCCGTTCTTCCATCGTGTGGACGGCATCGCGCAGGTCTTTCTGGCTGCCGTCGTTTTCCGTCAGCCCCAAAGTCCCCCGCAGGGTCGCGGTGCGGACGAAGCTGGCGGCGTAGGTGTCGGCCAGCCGGCGGACCGTTCCCGCTTCTCCCCGTTCGTTGGCGGTGCGGGCGGCCTGTTCCAGGGCATCCAGTTGGCGGCGCACCTCTTCTATCACGGCGGCGTGGCGGCTTGCCGGTTCCTGGCTGCTGCGCAGAAGGAAATCCTTTTCCTGGCGACGGGCCTGGAGCATCAGGGTGGACAGGCTGCTCACGGCGCGGTCGAGGGTGGCGACCTTTTCCAGAAAACGTTCATGCTCCGCCAGAACCATCAGGCTGCGGACATAGGTCAGCCCGATGGTGCCAATCCCGACCAATCCCAACACCACAATCAGGGCAATCTGCGTGCGTATGCGCAGACGTGACAGAAACTGTGCCATGAAATCCTCGATCCCCTGCTCGCCCACGGGCGCCGCCATAAAGTTCGGCATCTAAGTATTGTCCAGAAACTGTGAAAGGAAAGTGTGATAAATTAATTAAAATTCGCATCAGGACCTTTTGACGCACCCTTGTGTCCCGCCCGCCCCGGTGGGAACCCCGGCCGCAGCGAAGCGTTGACCACCTCAAGGGGAAACCGCGGGGCCTGATTGAGGGGGATCATGGACGCTCTGGTGCTGAGCCGGCTGCAATTCGCCTTCACCATCGGTTTCCACATCCTGTTCCCCACCCTGACCATCGGGCTGGGGCTGTTCCTGGTGGTGCTGGAGGCCTTATGGCTGAAACGGCGCGATCCGGGGATTTTCCGGTTGCTGCGGTTCTGGACACGGGTGTTCGCGCTGGCCTTTGGCGTCGGGGTGGTGTCGGGGCTGGTGCTGTCCTATGAGCTGGGCACCAACTGGAGCCGGTTTTCCGCCATCACCGGCAACGTGCTGGGGCCGCTCATCAGTTACGAGGTGGTGACCGCGTTCTTTCTGGAGGCCGGTTTCCTGGGGATCATGCTGTTCGGCTGGAACCGGGTGTCGCCGCGGGTCCATTTCCTGTCCACAGCACTGGTGGCGCTGGGCACGCTGATTTCCACCTTCTGGATCCTGTCCGCCAATTCGTGGATGCACACCCCGGCGGGGTTCGCCATGGACCAGGGGCGGATGGTGGTGACCGACTGGCTGGCGGTGGTGTTCAACCCCTCCTTCCCCTATCGGCTGGCGCATATGGTGACGGCGACGCTGGTCGCCACGGCCTTTCTGGTGGCGGGGGTGGGGGCGTGGTGCGTGCTGTGTGAACGGCACCTGGATTTTGGCCGCCGCAGCCTGTCGTTCGCCCTGTGGATGGCGGCGGTGGCGGCCCCGCTGCAGGTGGTGCTGGGCGACCTGCACGGGCTGAACACCCTGGAGCATCAGCCGGTCAAGGTGGCGGCGATGGAAGGGCATTGGCGCAACACCGGCGGGCCGGCGCCCTTTCTGCTGTTTGCCCTGCCGGATCAGGCGGGGGAGCGGAACCGGGCGGAGGTCGGCATCCCCTATGCCGGCAGCCTGATCCTCACCCATTCCCTGTCCGGGGCGGTGCCCAGCCTGACCGACGTGCCGCCGGAAGACCGGCCGCCGGTGGCGGTGGTGTTCTGGTCGTTCCGCCTGATGGTGGGGCTGGGGGTGTGGTTCGTGCTGCTGGCGGGGATCGGGCTGTACGCCCGTCACCGTCTGGCGCTGACCCAATGGCGGTGGTATCTGCGCCTGCTGGTGGGCACGGCCCCCCTGGGGTTCGTGGCGGTCCTGGCCGGGTGGGTGGTGACCGAGGTCGGGCGGCAGCCGTGGCTCGTCACCGGGCATCTGCGCACCGCCGACGGGGTGTCGCTGCTGCCGGCGGAATCGGTGGCCTTCACCTTTGCGCTGTTCATCCTCGCCTATGGGGTGTTGCTGGCGGCGTTCCTCGTCTTTTTCCTGCGCATGGTGGCCCGGGGGCCGGAGGATCGGGACGAGCCGCTCGATTTCCAGGTCAAGGCCAAGGCCGTGGTGGAGGAGGGCTGACGATCATGGTGAACGCCGATCTGTCGCTGGTGTGGAGCGCCATCATCGCGCTGGGCGTGTTCATGTATGTGCTGCTGGACGGCTTCGACCTGGGGGTGGGGATTCTGTTCCCCTTCACCTCCGACAGCGGCGAGCGCGACGTGATGATGAACACCGTCGCCCCGGTGTGGGACGGCAACGAAACCTGGCTGATCCTGGGCGGGGCGTCGCTGCTGGGGGCGTTTCCGCTGGCGTATGCCACGCTGCTGCCGGCGCTTTATCTGCCGGTCATGGTCATGCTGTTCGGGCTGGTGTTCCGCGGCGTGGCGTTTGAGTTCCGCTTCAAGACCGCGGGGCGGCATCTGTGGTGGGACCGGTCCTTCTTCGTCGGGTCGCTGGTGGCGTCGTTTGCCCAAGGGGTGCTGCTGGGTGCGTTCATCCAGGGGGTGGCGGTGGAGCGGGCCACCGACGGCGCGTTCCGCTACACCGGCGGCCCGTTCGATTGGCTGACGCCGTTCAGCCTGATGACCGGGGCTGGGCTGGTGTGCGGCTATGCCCTGTTGGGAGCCACATGGCTGGTGTGGCGCACCGATGGGCGGCTGCAGCAGCGGGCGCTGGCGGCGTCCCGGCTGCTCACCGTCGTGGTTCTGGTGTTCATCGCGGTGGTCAGCCTGTGGACCCCGCTGGCCCATCCCCCGATCCGCGACCGCTGGTTCGCGTGGCCTAACGTCGTTCTGCTGGCGCCGGTTCCGCTGGCCGCCGTGGCGGCGGCGGCGATGCTGTTGCGCGCCCTGATGCGCGGGTGGGAACGCATGCCCTTCCTGATGGCGATGGGATTGTTCCTGCTGTCCTATCTTGGGCTGGCCATCAGCCTGTGGCCGTACGTGGTGCCACGCGCCCTGACCATCTGGGACGCGGCGTCGCCGCCGGAAACCCAGATCTTCCTGCTGGTGGGGGTGGCGATCCTGCTGCCGATCATCCTCACCTATACACTGTATTCCTACCGCGTTTTTCGCGGGAAAGTCCGCGACGGGGCTGGATACCACTAAAAGGTGAGGTATGGGCGCGTGTCCTGCCGGGCGGTGAAAAAGCCGGGAGGTATGTGAAGTTAATGTTGCAGTCACAAACGTATGGCGACACTATCAAACAATAGGGGTAATAAACTTTTCTGTTTCCAATCAGCGTCCGGCCTGAAACCGCGCATGGGCGGGAAACAGGCTGTCGGGGAGCTTGTCATGCCTGAACGGATCGTCGCTCTGTCCCACGCCGTTTCCGATCTCGCCACCCGCAAGATGGACGAGATCCAGGCGGTGACCAACACCACCAAGATCCTGGCGCTCAACGCCCTGATCGAAGCCATGCGGGCGGGGGAGGCGGGGCGCGGATTCGCGGTGGTGGCGCAGGAGGTGAAGGCGATTTCCGAGCGCATCACCGGCATCGGCAATGAATTGCGCAGCCAGATGGCCCAGCAGACGGGGGAGCTGGACACGCTGGGCCGGCGGCTGGTGGCGCAGTTGCGCGGCAGCCGGCTGGCGGATCTGGCGCTGAACATGATCGACGTGATCGACCGGAACCTTTACGAACGGTCGTGCGATGTGCGGTGGTGGGCCACCGACAGCGCCGTGGTGGATTGCGCCGCCGACCCGACGCCGGAGCGCAACGCCTATGCCACCCGGCGGCTGGGGGTGATCCTCAACGCCTACACCGTCTATCTCGACCTGTGGGTGGTGGATCGGCGGGGAACGGTTCTGGCCAACGGGCGCCCCGATCGCTACCGCCGGGCGGTGGGATCGTCGGTGGCCGGCGAAGCGTGGTTCCGCGATGCGCTGAACACCCGCACCGGTGATGATTTCGCGGTGGCCGACATCGCCGTGAGCGACCCGCTGGAGCGGCGCACCGTCGCCACCTACGCCACCGCCATCCGGGCGGGCGGCGATGCCAATGGTGCGGTGATCGGGGTGCTGGGCATTTTCTTCGACTGGCAATCCCAATCGGAAACCGTGGTCAGGAGCGTCCGTCTGGCCGAAGATGAGAAGGCGCGCACCCGCTGCCTGCTGGTGGACCGGCGGCACCGGATCATCGCGGCGTCGGACGGCCGCGGGGTGCTGACCGACAGCTTCCCCCTGAAGACCGAGGGGCAGGCGCAGGGCAGCTACACCGACGACACGGGCGGGGTGGTCGGTTTCGCCCTGACCCCCGGTTACGAGACGTACAAGGGGCTGGGCTGGTACGGCGTGATCGCTCAGTCCCCCGCCCGCTGATCCGGGCTGTCCCGTTCCTCCGGCCCGTCCAGAAGGGCGCGGGCCTGGGCGACGATGGCGGCCAGACAGGTCATCACCGTGCGGACCCGCGGCGCCCGGCGGATGTCGGTGTGAACCACCAGCCATATGCCGCGGGTGGGGGCCGGATCGGCGACCGGCGGCGGGACGGGGACAAGGGCACCGTCCCCGGCGACGATGAAATGGGGCAGGGCCGCTACCCCCATGCCGGCCCGTGTGACCGCCGCCAGGGTGTTCAGGTCGTTGGTGCGCAGGGCCAGCGGACGCCCGCCGGCCTGCCGGTGAAGCCAGCGTTGTTGCGGCACATGGTCCAGTGCGGCCCCGTAGCCGAGGAAACGCCACGCATCCCCCGCTGCCATGGAATCGCGGTAAGCCGGGCTGGCGTACAGGCCGAACCCCATCTGCCCGATCCGCCGGGCGACCAGCCCGTCCTGTTCCGGCGGCATCAGACGCACCGCGATGTCCGCTTCCCGCCGGTGCAGATGGGCGGCGTGGGGTTCCGCCAGGATCTCCAGCAGAATTCCCGGATGCGCGGTGTGGAACCCGCCCAGCCGGGGGGCCAGGACGTGGCTGGCAAAGGCCGGCGGGGCGCTGACCGTGACCGTGCCCGTCTGGGCGCTGTCCTGCCCTTGGGCCAGCCGCTCGACCGACAGCACGGCGTTTTCCACCTCCTCGGCCCGCGGCAACAGGCTTTGGCCCTCCGGCGTCAGGGCATAGCCGCGCGGCAGCCGGTCGAACAGCTTCATCCCCAGTGCGGTTTCCAGGGCGCCGATGCGGCGGCTGACGGTGGAATGGTCCACCCCCAGCCGCCGGGCGGTGTCGCTGAGCGTGCCCGTGCGGGCCAGGGCGAGAAAGACCTTCAGCGTGTCCCAGTCCATGACCCGATACCCATGGCGTGTTCTGTGCAAAAATCCCCGAAAGCTTGGTGATCTTGGGGAATTCTGCCGGAAGATGCCAGAGCCTAAGCTTCCGCCGGTTCCCCATGATGGAGGCTTTGATGGTTCCGGCTCCCCTTTCTCTCAGCATGATTTTGACCGCCAGCGGCACGCCCCTGCGCGCCAGCGAATCCCCCATTCCATCCCCCGGCCCTGGCGAGGCGCTGGTGGAGCAGCAGGTGGTGGGGGTGAACTTCGTCGATCTCTACCACTGGCACGGGCTGTACCCGTTGCCGCCGCTCCCGGTGCCGCTGGGGGTGGAGGCGGCCGGCATCGTCCGCGCCGTGGGGGCGGGGGGGGAGGATCTCCGCCCCGGCGACCGGGTGGCCTATGCCCTGCCGGTGGGCGCCTACACCCATTGGCGGTGCGTGCCCGCTGCCCGGCTGGTGCCGGTGCCGGAGTTCATGCCGCTGGAACAGGCGGCCGCCGGCCTGCTGAAGGGGCTGACGGCGCATATGCTGTTCTCCGCCGTCCGCCTGGTGGCCCCCGGCGAGACGGTTCTGATCCATGCCGCCGGCGGCGGGCTGGGGCAGATCCTGGTGGGGTGGGCCAAGCGGCGCGGGGCGGTGGTGATCGGCACCGCCGGGTCCCCGGACAAGGCGGCGAAGGCCACCCGCGCCGGGGCCGATCATGTGATCCTGTACCGGGATGAGGATTTCGTGGCGGCGGTGCGCGCGGCAACCGGCGGGCAGGGGGTGGCCTTTGCCATCGATGGGGTGGGGGGCAAGACCCTGGCCCGCACGCTGGACTGTGTGCATCCCTTTGGTGCCGTGGCCAGCATCGGGCAGGCGGAGGGGCCGATTCCCCCGGTGGATGTCGGCGACCTGGGGCCGAAGCGCAGCCTTGCCCTATGGCGGCCCAGCGTTTTCGGCTACGCGGCCGACACCGCCCGCTACCGCGGCGCCGCGGCGGCGGTGCTGAAGGAACTGGCCGGTGCGCCGGTGGACATCGGCGCGACATATCCCCTGGCCGAGGCCCAGGCGGCCCTGACCGCGCTGGAGGCGGGCCGCACCGCCGGGTCGGTGCTGCTGCGGCCGGGGGAGGGCGCTCATCCCTAAAAGGACGCAGAGGTTTCATGCATGCGGTGGGGTGGACGCCGGTGCGTTCGCCCCTACGCGCCGTATTGCGATGTGATATAATGCGCCACTCGGCAGTGTATGGCGTGTGGTCATGAGCTTTTCGGTAACATTCTGGGGGGTCCGCGGCACAATTCCTTGCCCGATGGCCTCTCACCTGGGGTTCGGTGGCAACACGAGCTGCGTCGAGGTCCGTGCCGGGGAACAGCGGCTGATTCTCGATGCCGGCACCGGCATCCGCCTTCTGGGTCGCAAACTGCTCAAGGAGGGGGTGAAAAGCGCAACTTTGCTGCTCAGCCACACCCACCTCGACCATATCAGCGGTTTTCCCTTTTTCGCCCCCGCCTACACGCCGGGGTTTTCGCTGGACATCGTGTCGGGGCACCTGACCGGCGGCACCCTCAACATCGAAGCGGTGATGGCCCGCCAGATGGAACGCCCGCTGTTCCCGGTGCCGCTGCGCACCATGGGCGGCACGCTGCGCTTTACCGAGGTCGGGTGCCGGGACGATTTCATGGTGGGGACCGGCATCCGCATCCGCACCGCCCCCCTCAATCATCCCGACGGTGCCACCGGCTACCGCATCGAGTACGAGGGGAAATCCATCGTCTACATCACCGACACCGAACACATACCGGGCAAGCCCGATCAGAACATCCTGGACCTGATCGACGGGGCGGAATTGGTCATCTACGATTCCACCTACACCGACGAGGAATACGCCCAGCGCGTCGGCTGGGGTCATTCCACCTGGACCGAGGGGGTCCGCCTGTGCCGGCAGGCCAAGGTGCGCAAGCTGGCCCTGTTCCACCACGATCCCGACCGCGACGACGCTGCCATGGCCCAGATCGAGCAGGCGGCGCAGGCCGTGTGGGCGCCGGTGTTCGCCGCCCGCGAAGGCATGTCGGTGACCCTGGTCTGACGCCCGCCCGTCCGGCCCCTTTTCAGACAAACGCCGTTGATGGGAATGCCCCTGACCGAAACCGTGGCCGTGGCCCTGTTCGTCGTCACCTATGTGGGGATGGCGCTGGGGCGCTTTCCCGGCCTGCGCATCGACCGCACCGGCATCGCCCTGGTGTGTGCCATCGCGCTGGTCCTGAGCGGGGCCATCCCGCCCGCGGCGGTGGCCGGGGCCATCGATTTTCCCACCCTGGCGATCCTGTTCGGCCTGATGATCCTGTCGGCCCAATACGCCGGCAGCGGCTTTTACGACTGGTGCGCCTATAAGGTTGCCGGCGGCGGGGGAAAGGCGCCGTCGCCCGTGCGGCTGATGGTGGTGACGGTGGCGGTGGGCGGCGGGCTGTCGGCGGTTCTGGCCAACGACGTGGTGGTCTTCGCCATGACGCCCATGCTGTGCGCCGGCCTGACCCGCCGGGGGCTGGACCCGCGGCCCTATCTGATCGCCCTGGCAGGGGCGGCCAACGCCGGGTCCGCGGCGACGGTCATCGGCAACCCCCAGAACATTCTGATCGCCCAGGCCGGCGGGCTGGATTTCTGGCGCTTCCTGGCGGTGTGCGGCGTGCCGGCCCTGGTGGCGCTGGGCTGCGTGCTGGGGGTGGTGCTGTGGGTGTGGCGCGGGCGGCTGGTGCTGGCCCACCCCCCGGCGGCAGGGGCTGTGACGCCGCCATCCCTCGACCGCTGGCCCTTGGCCAAGGCGGTGGCCGCCACGCTGGCCCTGCTAGCCCTGTTCGCCACCCCGCTGCCGCAGGATATGGGCGTGCTCGCGGTGGCCGGGGCCATGCTGGTCAGCCGGCAGATGGCCAGCCGGACCATGCTGGGGATGGTGGACTGGCACCTTCTGGTGCTGTTCGCGGCGCTGTTCACGGTCAATCACGCTTTGGCGCTGACCGGGATACCGGCGTCCCTGGTGGTGGGGCTGCAGGATATGGGGCTGTTCCCCGACCGGCTGGCGGTGATGACGCCGCTGGCGCTGGTGGCGAGCAACAGCATCGGCAACGTGCCGGCGGTGATCCTGCTGCTCAACGCCTGGACCACCCCGCCGGAAGGTGCGCTGTACGCGCTGGCCCTGCTGACCACCCTGGCTGGCAACCTGCTGCTGCTGGGCAGTCTTGCCAACATCATCATGGTCGAGCGGGCGGCTCTGGCCGGGGTGCGGCTGGGGTTTGCCGATCATGCCCGGTGCGGGATTCCTATGACGGTGCTGTCCATGGGGTTTGCCGCCGCGTGGCTGTGGGGTGGGGGGTGGATCGGATGACGTCCCGGCCGGTATCGGGGCATCTTTTGTGTTGCCGGCTGGAAACAAAACGTTCAATCAACAGGCAGTGATGGAACAACCATCCGTAAGATACGGGCAAGATTGACGTCCCGTGACAAATCGGTGATTCTTGGATGGCGGCGGGGCCGGATCGGCGGTGCGCCGTGCCGGGGCCGGAAAAGGGCGCTTCCATCCATGACGAACACCACGCTGCTGCTCCTGGCGATCGGAGGCATCATGCTGGCCGCCCTGCCGGTGGTGATGCTGCTGAAATCCTTTCTCCCCACCATGATCCAGCGGACGGCGGGCATCGAACAGCTTGAGAACCGCATCTATGTGCTGCATTCGGAAACCCACGAGATGCAGGACCGCGTTCAGAACCTGACCGCCCGCCGCAATCAGGTGGCGTCCGACAAGCACCGGCTGGAATCGGAAATCCGTAAGATGGAAAAGGCGATCGGCGATCTTGCCAACCAGCCGCCGCTGTTCATTCACGAGGTCGGCGACCCGCAGGTCGGCATGACCCGGTTCAAGGTGAACATTCAGCAGGACGCGGCCTCGTCCCTGGCGCGGGCCGGGGGGGAAAAGGCGGCGGTCAGCCCCATCTGGCGCCATTCCAACGTGGCGGAGGTGTGGGCCACCAATTTCGAGGAAGCCAAGCAACTGGTCGAAATCGCCTTTCCCTTCAAGATGGGCTTCCAGAAGAGCTTCCAGCGCACCCCCGTGCCCAAATCCCCCGGCAAGGTGCCCGCGCCATGATGCTGAATTTCCTGCTGATCGTGGTCATCATCGCGCTGGCGGCATGGCTGGGCAATGTGCTGATTGCGATGGAACATCTGATGGCCCAGTCCCGCGCGCGGGTGCGCGGGGTCCGCGATACCGTCAGCCGGCTGGAAATCACCCTGTCCCGCCTGCAAAACGAAGAAGAGTTGCTGCTGAAGGACATCGATAAGACCGGCGGCGAAATCACCGAGTTGCGCCAGCGGCAGACGGAGATGCAGCAGAAACTGACCGAGGCGCAATCCCGCCGCCGTCCCCGGCTGCTGATTCTGTCCGACCGCCGCAACCCCGGTGACAAGGAATGGCTGGTCACCGTCGCCAACCCCCAGATCCGCGAGGTGGAAGCCGGCCATCCTCTGGCCCAGGAATGGCTGTTGGGGCGCGATTATCTGGTGTGGGCCGACGGGGAAAAGGAAGCGGCCAGCCGCGCCATCCGCCGGTTCAGCGCCCGTCCGGGCTATGTGGTCAAGAAAGTGATCCCTTTGCGCGAAGACCTGTTCCAGGCACCACGCCCCGCCGGCGCGGGCTGAATCCCGCGGCGGCGGACTGGACAGCGGCGGTTGTGCTGCGGCATCGTCGCATCCGGGCGCCGGAGGGGCGCTTTTCAGCGATGGTGAGTGAACGCCATGTTTTCGGGACGGATCGGACGGCTGGTGCGCGGCTTTTCCCTGTGGCTGACCTTGGCCGTGGCGGCGGCGGTCACGCCCGCGGCCGCACTGGAGCGTTTCGCCACGTCGGAACTGAACGTGGAAACCGCATCGGGCCGGCATTTCCGCTTCACGGTGGAACTGGCGCTGACGCCGCAGCAGCAGGCCCAAGGGCTGATGTTCCGCGAAGCCCTGGCTCCCGACGCCGGGATGCTGTTCCTGTACAACACCCCGCAACCGGCGGCGTTCTGGATGAAGAACACGCTGATCCCGCTGGATATGCTGTTCATCGCCCCCGATGGCCGGGTGGTCAACATCCACGACCGCGCCGTCCCCCATTCCGAAGACGCGATCCGTTCCGACGGGCCGGTGCTGGGGATTCTGGAGATCAACGGCGGCCTTGCCAACCGGCTGGGAATCCGCCCGGGCGACCGTGTGCGCCATCCGGTGTTCGGCAACGCACCGTGATGGGGTGCGGCACGATTGATCCGGGTGCTTCTTACACGAGGGATTGCTTGCTCCCACCGCTCGGTTCGTGTATCTGACACCACGGCATCGGGGCGTAGCGCAGTCTGGTAGCGCGCCAGTTTTGGGTACTGGAGGCCCCCGGTTCGAATCCGGGCGCCCCGACCACCAGACGGCCTTACCATCGGCGCGATGGGACGGCTCTGGGCTGTCGGTCAAACCAGTGCAAGAAAAACGAAGGAGACTCCGCCCATGCAGGTTCGGATTTATCAGCCGGCCAAGACGGCCATGCAGTCCGGGCGGGCGAAGACCCATCACTGGCTTCTGGAATACGAAATCGAAACCCCCCGCCGGCCCGAGCCGCTGATGGGCTGGACCGCGTCGGGCGACACGCTCAATCAGGTCCGCCTGCGCTTTGACAGTGCCGACGAGGCGGTGGCTTTTGCGGAAAAGAAGGGCTGGGACTATTCGGTTCTGGCGGCTCCCGTCCGCCGCGTCCGCCCGCGCAACTACGCCGACAATTTCCGCCTCGACCGGCCGTCGCGCTGGTAACCGGCATCCGGTCCGGACGGCCCCTTAGCTCAGCTGGATAGAGCAGCCGCCTTCTAAGCGGCAGGTCGCAGGTTCGAGCCCTGCAGGGGTCGCCAGCCTCCATGCCGCCCCGTGCCGTTCGGGGTGGGGGAAATGCGCTGTTCCGCCGGATCTTGTATGTGACGTAGCATACGGGGCGGAAAGCGACCCTCACACGCTTGGGCAGGGTGTCATGGCTGAGGACCTGCGTGTTCTTCTGGAGCGGCAGCGGGACGATTTTCGTTCCATTCTTCAAGAGGCTGCCGCCGCGCGTTCGGCTCTGTGCGAGCATGAGCTGATTATCAGAATCGACAATATCATCGCCTTGGCCCGCACGGCCATCGAACGGGACGGCAACGGCCCCGGCCTCACCCCCGAGATTCCGCCGGGTTAACGGCCGGGTTGCGTTTCCGGTGGCCCCGGTTTTCACAACACCGTGTTTTTTCCGGTCCCGGACGCTTGGGCATTCGGATTACCAAATCCGCGCCTGCGTCTCTCCCCATCGGCTGAAGTGTCTGTGTGTTGATCGTGCAGTGCAGCATTTGCCTTCTATAACCAAAGGAAGGGAAATAGGCACTCCTTATGCATTTTTGCCTGCGCTCTTCTGTCGAATACGCCGGTTGCTTTGTCCGTGGCATAGTAAGGGAACGTGCCGTTCACAAGAACAACAGACCTGACACAATGCCGGAGGACGACGGCCATGCCCTTTCCCGTGACGACGACGTACCGTCAGCAGCAGGCGGAACTTGCCAGCATCATGGCCTCTCTGTCGGAACTCACCTCGCGCCAGGACGCCATGAGCCATGTGCTCGATATCGTGGCGATGCTGAACCGCCTGTCGGCAAAGGTCACCGACGTGTTGACGCTGGAAGATAAGGTGCTGTTCCCCCGCCTGCTCAGCCATCCCAACCCGCAGGTGCGGGACGCGGCGCAGCGGGTGCTGGACGAGGCGGGGCATCTCCAGCCGGTGTTCGACGATTATTTCGCCATCTGGTCCAGCCCCCCGGCCATCGTCAGCCGTTTCCCCGCTTTCGCCCGCGAAACCCGGATGCTGTTGAGGCGCATGAAGGACCGCTGCCGGCAGGAGGACGAGGAACTGTTCCCGCTGGTGGATCAGGCCGGGTTGCACTGACCCGGCCGGACGGGGGGTAGAATCCGCGTGAGGAACGGGACCGGAGGGTGTAATCAGACCGTCCGTCCCGTTTCGCCGTTTTCAGAGCCGGATGCCCCCATGTCCACCGCGCTTCCCGTCAATCCCCTGGTCGCCGGCGCCGAGGCTCCCCCCATTGCCGAAGCGTGGCAGTGGGTGGCCGGGCGCACGTACCCCGCCGAACACCCGCTGATCGATCTGTGCCAGGCGGTGCCGAACTATCCCCCGGCCCCGGCCCTGCGGGCGCATCTGGCCGACGCGGTGGAGGATCCCGGCACCGCCCGCTATGCCCCCATTCCCGGCCTGCCGGCCCTGCGCGGTGCTCTCGCCCGGCGGATGACCGATGTGTACGGCGGTGCGGTGGACCCGGAAGCGGTGCTGATCAGCGCCGGCTGCAATCAGGCCTTTGTGCTGGCGCTGATGGCGGTGGCACGGCCCGGCGACAATGTGATTTTGCCGGTGCCCTGGTATTTCAATCACAAGATGATCCTCGACATGCTGGGGGTGGAGGTCCGCCCGTTGCCCCTGCGGGAAGAGGACGGGCTGATTCCCGATCCCACGGCCGCCGCGGCGCTGATGGACGGGCGCACCCGCGCGCTGGTGCTGGTCAGCCCCAACAACCCCACCGGCACCGTCACTCCGCCGGACACCATCGCGGCGCTGCATGACCTGTGCGCGGCGCGGGGGGTGCGCTTCGTGCTGGATGAAACCTACCGGGATTTTCTCGATCCCGATGGCGGGGCGCCCCACGGGCTGTTCGCCCGACCGCGGCGGGACGGGACGCTGATCCACCTCTACAGCTTTTCCAAGGTGTTCAGCCTTGCCGGCTACCGTGTCGGTGCCGTGGTGGCGGAGCCGTCGCTGGTGGCGCAGATGGTCAAGATCATGGATTGCATCGCCATCTGTGCGCCCCACATCGGGCAAAAGGCGGCCCTGTTCGGCCTGTCCCACCTGGATGGCTGGGTGGCGGAGCGGCGGGCGGAAATGGCCGGGCGGGTTGCGGCCTTCCGCGCTGTGATGGGGCAGGGGGTGGCGGGGTTCCGCATCGCCGGGCTGGGCGCCTATTTCGCCTATCTGCGCCATCCCTTTGCCGGCGTGGCGGCAAAGACGGTGGCCCGGCGGTTGGCGCAGGAGCATGGGATCCTGTGCCTGCCGGGGTCGATGTTCGGCCCCGGACAGGAGGATTACCTGCGTTTCGCCTTCGCCAATGTGGAGGCTTCGGTCATGCCCGCCATCGCCCGGCGGCTGGAAGACGCGGTTCTCAGCGGATCAGGTCGGTGACCACATTGGCCTTGGCCGCGGTCAGGGCGGCGGCGTTCAGACGATAGTCCAGGGAGCCGCTGAACCCGCCCGCCGCCTTCACCTGATTGATCCAGTCCGGCGATGCCCCCAGGGACAGCAGCCGCTTGACCATGATCTGGGTGGTGCGCACGGTCATCCGCCCGTCCTCGGCCATGCGCGGGGCATGAACCATGAAGCTGGCGGAGGGGTCGGCGAAACGGGGATAGCCCGCCAGATAGACGCCGACGCACATGCTTTCGCACTGGTCACCGGCACCCACGCGGGTGGCCAGCGGGCGCCCGGCGGCGCGTTCGGCCAGCATGGCGTCGATCATGCGGTAACCGGCGGCGGTGAAGCCGCCGGGGCTGGACAGATCCACCAGCACCGGGCGCTGGGCCGGAACCGCCTTCAACGCTGCGACGAAGCGTTCTTCCACCGCCGGGGTGATGATGCCGTCGATGCGGATCCGCGTGCCGGCGCCTTGTTCGCTGACCGCCAGGGTGGCATCGGGAAACACCGAACCCGTTGCCGCGGTGTTGTTCACCACCGCGCTGTCCGCCGCGGCCCGCTGCGTCAGACCGAGCGCCAGGGCGGCGCTGAGGATCGTCGAAGCAACGATGGTCGAAACGATGATGGTACGGCGCAACATCCGGCCCTCCTCATGATCGGGGACAGGATGCCGCACCATGCCTTGCCGATTCGTTAAGACGGCATAGGAACTTTTGGAGAGAGATATAACCTTTGGCAGGAGATGATGCGAAAGGTGCTGATTGTTGCATTGCAAACTGGTGCGTGGTGCCATCATTTGGTATAAGGGACTGAATTCGTCCTGATTGCCCCGGAGAACGGACCATGGCCGAGGTTGTTTTTTACGGTCTTCCCGATTGTGTCGCCAACGCCAAGCAGAAGATGCAGATCGAAGCCGCCGGTCACCGGCTGAAGGTGCACAATCTGGCGACCGAACACTGGACGCGGGAAACCCTGCGCCCGTTCTTCGGCGACCGCCCCATTCCCGAATGGTTCAACAAGCGCGCTCCGGCCATCAAGGCGGGGGCCATCGATCCCGAAACCCTGGACGAGGCGGGGGCGCTGGACGCCATGATCGCCGACGTCACCCTGATCCGCCGCCCGCTGATCGAAGCAGAGGGGCGCAAGGAATGCGGGTTCGATCCCAACGGCGTGAACGCCTGGATCGGCCTGACGCCGGGTGAAAGCTGCGACAGCAAACACTCCCGCGGGCAGTGTGACCACGGCCACCATCATTTCCCGGCAAAGCACTGACGTAGCCGGGCGGCCCCTGGTGCGGGGGCCGCCCGGACTCCGATAGGGCGTGGATTTACAGAATCTCCAGAACCTGTTCGGGCGGGCGGCCCAGGCGGGCCTTGTCGCCCTTGACCACGATGGGCCGTTCGATCACCGCCGGATGGGCCACCATGGCGGCGATGAGGTCGGAGTCGGGCAGGGTTTTGTCCACCCCGGCCTCCGCCGCCTCCTTGGCGCGCAGCAGCTTGGCCGGCGGGATGCCCAGCTTCGCCACCAGCCCGGCCAGTTCATCGGCCGACGGCGGGGTCTTGAGATACTCCACCACCTGCGGCTCGATGCCCCGCTGGCGCAGCAGTTCCAGCGTCTCGCGGGATTTGGAGCAGCGCGGGTTGTGATAGATGGTCACGGTGTCGGTCATGGTGCCTCCCAAGCAAACGGACCATCCTTATACCAAACCGTGCGCCAGACCAAAGCACCAGCGGCGGGGATGCCATGCGCCGGGGAGTGCGCGTTTGCGAAACGGGATCCGTGACAACTCCCGGACAAGGGATTAACGTGCGCGCTCGTCCTATCCCTCTGTGCCGGATGCCTGCCCGTGACCAAGCTTTCGCTCTCCAAGGACAAGATCCAGATTCTTCTTCTGGAAGGGATTCACGACAACGCCATCAACGAACTGGCGGCCCGCGGCTACGCCTCGGTCGAACGCCTGCCCCATGCGTTGGATGAGGCGGAGTTGCTGAAACGGATCGGTTCCGTCCACATGCTGGGCATCCGGTCCCGCACCAACCTGACGGCCAAGGTGCTGGAAGCGGCGAACAGGCTGGTGACGGTCGGGTGCTTCTGCATCGGCACCAATCAGGTTGACCTGAAGGCCGCCCGCCGTCTGGGCATCCCGGTGTTCAACGCCCCCTATTCCAACACCCGGTCGGTGGCGGAACTGGTGATCGGCGAAATCGTGATGCTGATGCGCGGTATCTTCGACAAATCGAACCTCGTCCATCAGGGCGGCTGGATGAAGTCGGCCAAGAACTCGTTCGAGGTCCGCGGCAAGTCTTTGGGCATCGTCGGTTACGGCCACATCGGCACGCAGGTATCGATCCTGGCTGAAGCCATGGGCATGCGCGTCTATTATTACGACGTGGTGCGCAAGCTGGCGCTGGGCAACGCCCAGGCCTGCGACAGCCTGGAAGAACTGCTGGGCAAGTCGGACGTGGTGACGCTGCACGTCCCCGACACCCCCCAGACCCGCGACATGATGGGCGAGCGCGAAATCCGCGCCATGAAGAAGGGCAGCTACCTTTTGAACGCCGCCCGCGGCAAGGTGGTGGTGATCGACGCGCTGGTGTCGGCGCTGAAGGACGGGCACCTGATCGGGGCCGCCATCGACGTGTTCCCCAAGGAACCGTCGGGCGACAAGGATCCGTTCGAAAGCCCGCTGCGCACCCTGCCCAACGTCATCCTGACCCCGCACATCGGCGGCTCGACCCTGGAGGCGCAGGCCAACATCGGCGCCGAAGTGTCGCAGAAGCTGATCGAATACTCCGACAACGGTTCGACCATCGGTGCGGTGAACTTCCCCGAAGTGGCCCTGCCGGTGCGCGAGGGGGCGACCCGCTTCCTGCACATCCATGAAAACAAGCCGGGTATGCTGCGGCGGATCAACGATCTGTTCTCCAACCGCAATCTGAACATCGCGTCCCAGTATCTGCAGACCGATCCCGAACTGGGCTATGTCGTCATCGATGTGGATGGCGATGTGGATGAAGGTGAAGTGCTGGCCGATCTGAAGCAGATCGACGGCACGCTGAAGGCCCGCTTCCTTTATCCGGGCCGGCGGGGCTGACCCGTCTTGGCCGGTTCCGGGACGCATCCCATATGGGTGTGATGGAACCGCGCTTTTCCCCCTGTCGCACGAGCACGGCCGCCATTCTGGCGGCCGTTGTTCTGTGGGCTTTGCCCGCCGCCGCCCAACCGGCCGGCTGCCCGGAGCTTGGACCGGCGCAGGTGGTCCTGGAGCCGCTGGACGCACCGCTCACCCACGACACCGCCCGCTCGGCGGCGCAACTGACCGCCATGCCGGGGCGGGCGCCGTCACCGCTGGGGCGGCAGGCGGGGCGGGCGCTGGGGCTGACGGCGGCGGAGTTTACCGCCCGCTCGCGCTTTCAGCTTGTGTTCCAGGGGGAGCCGGGCGGTGCCGTGTGCGGGTCGCTGAAGAACCTCATCATCGCTTTCGGCTACGCCCGCCGCACCGTCTACATCGCCCGCGAACTGCCGCCGGGAAGCTGCATCCACGGCGAGGTTCTGGCCCACGAGATGGAACATGTGGCGATCGATGACCGGGTGTTGGCCGAGTTCCGCCCACGGTTCCAGCAGCAGATGCAGGCGTTGGTGGAACAGCTTCCCCCCGTGCGGGGACGCTCCACCGATCAGGTGGCCCGCACGCTCCAGCGGTCGGTGGAAGCGGTCATCAACCGCAGCCTGGAAGAGTTCGGCCGCGAGCGCGACCGGCGTCAGGCCCGCCTCGACACGGTGGAGGAGTACCGGCGGGTCAGTGAAAGCTGTAATGGGGAGTTGTCGCAGTATCTGCCGGCACCGGCCGCAAAACGGCGGTGAGACGCGGGGCAGTATCCCCGGCCCCACTTGGAGGCTGGCGCCTCCAAACCTCCCTTTTTTTAAAAGAAAAGGGGGATCGGGGCATCGCCCCGAACGGGTTTGGGATGTTGCCCAATCATTTCCCTTCCCGCCGCCAACCGGCGATCAGAGCCAGCAGCGACAGGGCCAGCACCGCGGCGACGGGAAGCAACGGCACCTCGCTCACGCCCTTCACCACATGGTCGCCGTTGGCACGCAGCCCGATCCAGCCGCGTCCGGCCTGGACGCTGGCGTCGGGGCTGGTGCGGCGCACCTCGATCCCCCGGTTCGGATCCTGATCGG
Source organism: uncultured Rhodospirillaceae bacterium (assembly GCA_937927415.1). Lineage (GTDB taxonomy): Bacteria > Pseudomonadota > Alphaproteobacteria > Azospirillales > Azospirillaceae > Azospirillum. Next base: position 66,265 of record CALBDS010000001.1, on the reverse strand, counting down.
CGGCCCACAGGATGCCGCCGCGGGTGACCTCGGCCACCGGCTTCATGGGGGTGTCGGTGGTGCGCACGTCGGCCAGTTCCGGCGGGTTGACCGCCCCCACCACCGCCAGCGCCGTGCGTTCGCCGTCGGTCACGCGGTAGATGCCGGGTTCGGCGGCGGTCACTGTGGCCGACGACACGCCGTTGCGGGCCTCGCTCATCTCCAGCGTGCTGGCGGTGTCGGAGGGGGTGGTCATGGTGACGCTGCGCGGGTCGGGCACCAGGGACCGGCGTTCCACCGTGATGCGGTTGCCGTCCACGCGGGCGCGCAGGTCGTTTTCCTCCAGCTCCGGTTCCTTCATCAGCCAATGGGCCAGACGGCGCAACAATTCCGCCTGCGGCCCGCCGCCTTCGAAACCGCGGCTCCACAGCCAGATCTGGTCAGAGGCCAGTTGGGCGATGCGCCCCTGGCCCACCCGGTTCAGGATCAGCAGCGGGCGGTTGTCGGCCCCGGCCATCACCACCGATCCGTTGCCCGCCAGCACCTCCACCTGATGGAACCAGCGGCCCCAGGTGGGTTCCCCATCCTCGCGGTCGCCGGGCAGGTCGGCGGTCACCGGGTGGCGGCGCCCAAGCTCGGTCACGGTGGGGCGGAAGGGGCGGTTGATGACCTCCCCCGTGGGGTCGGCGGGCAACACCTGCCCCAGCGGCGTGCGGCGGAGCGACAGCGGGCCGGCGTAGCCGTCGCCCGACATTTCCATCAGCGCACCGCCCTTTTGCACATAGTCGGCGATGTTCTCCAGATAGATCTGGGGCAGCACCCCGCGGCGGCGGTAGCGGTCGAAGACGATCAGGTCGAATTCGCTCAGCTTCACCTCGAACAGTTCGCGGATGGGGAAGGCGATCAGCGACAACTCGCGGATGGGGGTGCCGTCCTGCTTTTCCGGCGGGCGCAGGATGGTGAAATGCACCAGATCCACCGCCGGATCGGCCTTGAGCAGGTTGCGCCACGTGCGTTCACCCGCGTGCGGCTCCCCCGACACCAGCAGCACCCGCAGCCGGTCGCGCACCCCGTTCACCACCACCGCCGCGCGGTTGTTGGCGAGCGTCAGTTCGCGGGCCGCCGGTTCCACCGCCATTTCCAGCACGTTCTGTCCGCCGTGGGAGACGGTCATGTCGATGCGCACGTCCTGGCCCACCGGCACCGGCAGGGTGCGGGGAGGGCCGCCGTCCTGGCGCAGGGTGACGGTGGCGGTGGTGGTCTGACGCCCCGGCATGTCGTCCACCCGGATCACCACCTCCACCGGCTTGCCGACGATGCCATAGGCCGGGGCCTGGACGATGGCGAGCCGCCGGTCCCCCTCGTCATGGTTGCCGGTCAGGATGGTGTGGATGGGGCCGATGCCGGCCAGCCGCCCGGACGGGTTGGCCGGAACATCGTGGATCTGCCCGTCGGTGATGAACACCGCCCCGGCCATGCGCCGCCGCGGCACGTCGGCCATGGCGCGCGACAGGGCGTCGAACAGGCGGGTTTCGTTGATGGTGCCGGCGTTGGCTCCGTCCGCCGTGCGCACCACCCGGACGTCGAGATCGGGGAAGGCCTTCAGCTTTTCCGTCAGGTCGGCCAGGGCCTGTTCGCTGCGGACCTTGCGGTCGGCGATGTTCTGGCTGGGGGATTCGTCCACGACGATCACCGCCATGTCGCGGATCGCCTCCCGCTCCTCGTGCAGGAGGGAGGGGTTGAGCAGGGCCACCGCCAACACCGCCACCGCCAGCGTGCGCAGCAGGATCCCGCGCGCGCGCCGCACCATGCCCAGCAGCAGCACCAGCCCCGCCACCGCGAACAGCGGCGCCAGCACCGTCCACGGCAGCAGCGGGGTGAGCGCGATGGTGGTTCCGTCGATCACTGGCCGAGCCTTTCCAGAATGGCGGGCACATGGACCTGATCGGCCTTGTAATTGCCGGTCAGGGCGTACATCACCACGTTGATCCCGAAGCGGAAGGCCAGTTCACGCTGCCGCTCGCCCCCCGGCACCACGGCATAGCGGGCAGCCCCGGTGCGCGGGTCCACCGCCCAGGCCGCGGCCCAGTCGTGGGCGCCGATGATGACCGGCGACACCCCGTCGTTGACCCCGCTTTCCCGCGCTTCCACCCACACCGGGGCGCCGGTGTAGCGGCCGGGAAAATCCTGCATCAGGTAAAAGGATTTGGTCAGCACATGGTCGGGCGGCACCGGCGCCAGCGGCGGAATGTCCAGCCCCTGGGTCAGGGATTGCAGGGCAAGCGTGCCCGATCCCGCCCCCGGCGCCAGGGCGGTGTTCTGGTCGCGGGTGTCGATCAGGATGACGCCGCCGTTGCGCATGTAGCGGTTCAGCCGCTCCTTGGCGGTGTCGGACAGCGGCGGCTGAGTCGGCGTCACCGCCCAGTAGAGCAGGGGGTAGAAGGCCAGCTCGTCCCGCTCGGGATCCAGCGCCATGACGCCCTGGGCTTCCACCGCCGTGCGGCGGCCCAGCATTTCCACCAGCCCCTCCAGCCCGGCGCGGGAGGAATCGTCCACCCCCCGGTCGCCGGTGACGAGATAGGCGAGGTAGGTTTCCGCCGTGACCTTCACCGCCTGGGCGTCGTCGGCCCGGGCCGGGCGCCCGTCCAGGCCCGCCAGCACACCAAGCACCAGCAGCGCCGCCGCCGCCCGCCGAACACGCAGCAGGCCGCGCAGAGCCAGCGCGATCAGCAAATCCAGCAGCAGCAGCCCCAGCGCCCCGGCCAGCAGCAGCGGTTTCAGGCTGACCTCGCCCCGCGGGCCATAGCCGGTGCGGGCAACACCGGGGGGCAGGGTGGGGAACGGCTCGATGCGGGTGACCAGGGTGGAGAGGTTGAGCGCGCGCCGCGCGTCCTCGGTGCCGTAGAAACCGGGGGGATGGCGCGGGCCGATGGCCGTGGGGCCGAATTCCGCCGTGGGCAGGGGCAGGGCGGTGGAGGGCGGCGGCACCAGCCGCCCGCGCCCGTCCAGCAGTTCCAGCGGGTCGAGCGTGTCGGCCCCATCGGCCCCGGCGATGCCGCCCGACAGGGCCGCCAGCCGCCGCAGCATATCCACGAACAGGCCGGACAGCGGCAGGTTGGACCATTCGGGGGCCGCCGTGGTGTGGACCAGCACGATCCAGCCGTCGCCGCGCTTTTCCGCCGTCACCAGCGGCGTGCCGTCGGCCAGCCGCGCCCAGGTGCGGTCAGCCAGATCGGGGGAGGGTTCGGCCAGCACCTGCCGCTGCACCGTCACGTCGGGGGGAACGGTCAGGCCGCGGAACGGGCTTTTCTCGTCGAAGGGCTGGAGCCGCGCCGGTTCCGACCACGACAGCGCCCCGCCCAGACTGCGATCCCCGGCGCGCAGCCGCACCGGCACCAGCCCGTCGGAATCCGTGGCCGAATGCTGGGCCAGCCGCGGCCCGGCAAAGCGCAGCAGAACCCCGCCCTTTTTCACCCAGTCGCCGGTGATGCGGGCCTCGTCCCCGGTCAGGGTGCCGATGTCGGACAGGATCAGCACCGCCAGATCCCGGTGCAGCAGATCGGCGATGGCGCCGCGGCGGACCTCGTTGTACGGCTCCAGCGCGCGGTTCAGGTAATGCAGGTCGGACAGCAGCGGCTGCGAGCGTCCCTCGCCGCGCCCGGACACCAGCCCCACCGGGCGGCGGCGCCAGCGTTCATCCAACAGGACGGTGGCGGCGGCGGTGCCGTCCCCCTCCACCCGCAGGGCGGCGGCCTCGTTGCGCAGCTCGGTGGGCACCTCCAGCCGCACGGCGCGGGTGGTTTCACCGGGCTGGAACGGCACGGTTTCGCGGGCCAGCAGCCGCCCGTCGCCGGCGGTCAGGCGCACGGTGACCGGATCGGGGCGGGTGCCGTCCGCCCGCACCACCCGCGCCACCAGCCCCGATCCCTCCGCCGCCGGGGGCAGCAGCAGATGGGCGGGGCGGCTGGCCCCGTCCTCGCGCACCTCCACCGATCCCAGGCGCTGCAGGGCGGCGGCAAGGGGGGAAACGGCGCTGTCGCCCAGCCCGTCGGCCAGCCACACCGAATGGGCGGTGCTGGTGATGGTCAGTTTCTTCACCGCGTCCGCCGCCGCGGCGCGGTCGGTGGGCCAGGGCTGCGGCTCCAGCCCCTGCACCGCTCGCCGCGCCTCCACCGGCGGCAGCGGGGCGGTGGCGGCCACGGCGCCGTTGCCCGGCGGACGGGCGGTGGGCAGCAGGATCACCGGGCGCTCGGCCCGTTCGGCCAGCTTCAGCGCCTCGTCCATCGCCTGCTGCCGCGCGGCCCAGTCACGTCCCGCCGCCCAGCCGTTATCAACCACCAGAATGAGCGGCCCGCGCCCCGGCAGCGCCGTTTGTGGATTCAGCAGCGGCCCCGACAGGGCGATGATGATGAGGGCGGCGATGACCAGCCGCAGCAGCAACAGCCACCACGGCGTGCGGGCCGGCGTTTCCTCCCGCGCGATCAGCCCTTGCAGAAGGCGGATGGCGGGGAAGCGTTCGCGCCGGGGGGCCGGGGGGGTGACGCGCAGCAGCCACCACACCACCGGCAGGACCACCAGCGCGGCAAGCACCCACGGAGCGGCGAACGCGATGGCGCCCAGACCCGGCATGACCTTACACCTTTTCCTGCGGGTGGCCGGCTCCGGCCGTGTCGCGCGCCAGCGCCCCCCACAGGGCGAGCAGCGCCGTTTGCGGCGGCCGGTTGGTGGCGTGGATGGCAAAGCTCCACCCCGCCGCCCGCGCCAGGGCGGCCAGCCCGTCCTGATGCGCCGTCAACCGCTCGCGGTAGGCCGTGCGCACCGCCTCCACCCGCGGGATCAGCAGGCGCTCCTCGCCCTCCAGCCCCTGAAACAGCACCCGCCCGTCGAAGGGCAGGGTTTCCTCCGCCGGGTCCAGCACCTGCACCAGATGGCCGCGGATGCCCCGCGCCGACAGGGCCGACACCGTGGCATGGACCTCCGGCAGCGGCGACAGCAGGTCGCCGATCACCACCACCTGTCCGTGGCGGGGCAGGGGTTCGGGGGTGGGCAGGGCCTGGTCCGGGGTGGACGAGTCCATCAGATGGGTGGCGATGCGTTCCAGCACCGTGCGGCTGTGGTCGGGCCGCTGGCCGCTGTTCAACAGGGCCACCCGCTCGCCGCCGCGCACCAGCAGCACCGCCAGCGCCAGCAGCAGCAATTCCGCCCGTTCCCGCTTCAGCGGCAGGGAGGGCTGCGAGCGGTAATCCATGGATGGCGATCGGTCGCGCCACAGCCACACGCTTTGCGCCGCCTCCCATTCGTTCTCGCGGACATAGACCGGGACGGTCTTGGCCGACTGCCGCCAGTCGATCATGGAGGGGGCGTCCCCCGGCTGATAGCGGCGGAACTGCCAGAAGGTTTCCCCCAGCCCCACCCGGCGGCGTCCATGCACCCCCTGGGCCACCGTGGCGGCCACCCGCTCGGCCGCCACCAGCAGCGGCGGCAGACGGGAGGCCAGGGCCTCGGCCCGGTTGCGGGCCTGGAGTGCGGCGGAGGGGTGTGCGGCGGAGGCGGTGCGGTTGGGCATCGGCGCGGAACCCGTGAAAGGCGGTCAGCGCAACGGGGCGCACAGACGGTTTATCAGCCCGTCCAGGGTCAGCCCGTCGGCCCGCGCCGCGAAGTTCAACGCCATGCGGTGGCGCAGCACCGGGGCGGCCAGCGCCAGCACGTCATCCAGCGACGGCGACAGCCGGCCGTCGAGAACGGCCCGCGCGCGGGCGGCCAGCATCAACGCCTGACTGGCGCGCGGCCCCGGACCCCAGGCCACGTTCGCCCGCACCTCGGGCAGGGAGGTGGTTTCCGGACGGCTGTTGCGCACAAGGTCGAGGATGCCGTCAACCACCCCGTCGCCCACCGGCACCCGGCGCACCAGCCGCTGGGCGTCCAGCAGGTCGGCGGCGGCCAGCACCGGCACCGGGCGTTCGTCGTCCAGCCCGGTGGTGGCGATCATCATCCGCCGTTCGGCGTCACGGTCGGGATAGCCCACGTCGATCTGCAGCAGGAAACGGTCGAGCTGGGCTTCGGGCAGGGGGTACGTCCCTTCCTGCTCCAGCGGGTTCTGGGTGGCCAGCACGTGGAACGGTTCGGGCAGCGGGTGGTATTGCCCCGCCACCGACACCCGCCGTTCCTGCATCGCCTGCAAAAGCGCCGATTGGGTGCGCGGGCTGGCGCGGTTGATTTCGTCGGCCATCAGCAATTGCGAAAACACCGGGCCGGGGATGAAGCGGAAGGAACGGCGGTGGTGCTCGTCCTCCTCCAGCACTTCCGATCCCAGGATGTCGGCGGGCATCAAGTCGGGGGTGCACTGGATGCGCTTTTCGTTCAGCCCCAGAATGATGCCCAGGGTTTCCACCAACCGCGTCTTGGCAAGGCCCGGAACGCCGATCAGCAGCACATGGCCCCCGGCCAGCAGCGTCACCAGCGTCTGGTCGATCACCGCGTCCTGGCCGAAGATGATGCGGCCGATCCGTTCGCGCACCATGCCCATCCTGGCCCCCAGGGCTTCGATGGCGGATGCGAGCTGCCGGGGGCTGTCGTCAATGCGGGTGGCGGAGCTGGTCAAGCCGAAAATCCCCCTGTTTTCCTACGGATGCGTCCTGAAGGTTGAGCCGGGCAGCCCTACACGAAACCGCGGCCTTTGCCTATGTCATGATGGAGCAACGGTGACTATGCTTGAACGAGTATGGCGGAATTGCGTTGGACGGTCATCGGATGAAAATCGGAAGCGATCAAGGGAATGGCAAGGCGGCCGCTGGTGTTGATCCCGGTACCTTGACCAAGGCGATAGGACATCCGCCAATGGAGGAACAGTACGATATCCGCATTGCGCGTGACGGAACGTGGTATCACAATGGCGATCCCATCCGCCGGATAGAATTGAGCAAGTTGTTTTCTACTGTTCTGCGGCGGGATGACGCAGGTGATTATTGGCTGATTACGCCCGCCGAAAGGGGGCGCATAGTTGTCGAGGATGTGCCGTTTGTCGCCGTTGAGATGACGGTAAAAGGAAGCGGACCCGACCGGGTGTTGTCGTTCCGGACCAATCTCGACGAATGGGTGGATGCCGGGCCGGATCATCCGATCAGGATTGAAACACATCCTGAAACAGGGGAGCCGCGACCCTACATCCTCATAAGAAAAGGGCTGGAGGCCCGCCTGTCCCGTCCGGTCTTCTATGAACTGGTGGAACAGAGCGAGCCTGGGCCCGAAGAAAGGGAGGCTGTGGTCGGCGTATGGAGCAGGAACACCTTCTTCGCGCTGGGAGAGCTGCCTGGCGCGTGACTTTGGACGATGTGCGCAAGCGGTTTCCGGGCAGCGCGGCTGCCAGCCTGAGGCCGCTGAAGATTCGTGGCGACCATGATCTGAACCCCGGCTTCGGCCCGCCCCAGGGCTTGCGCGAAGCCGCGGTGCTGGTGCCGCTGGTGGAACGGGCGGAGGGGGTGACGGTGCTGTTCACCCTGCGGACGTCCACCCTGACCGCGCACGCCGGTCAGATCAGCTTTCCCGGTGGGCGCCGTGAACCGGAAGACCGCTCGCCGGATGACACGGCGCTGCGCGAAACCGAGGAGGAGATCGGCCTGTCCCGCGACCGGATCGAGGTGGTGGGGCAGTTGGACACCTATGTCACCCGCACCGGATTTCGGGTGACGCCGGTGGTGGGGCTGGTGCGTCCGCCCTTCGCCCTCGACCCCGACCCCACCGAGGTGGAGGAGGTGTTCGAGGTGCCGCTGTCCTTCATCCTCGACCCCGCCAATCCCCAGCGGCACAGCCGCACCTTCATGGGGGCGGAGCGGTATTTTTATGCCTTCCCCTATCAGCAGCGGTACATCTGGGGGGCGACGGCGGGGATGCTGGTGAACCTGCGCGACGTTTTGCGGGAAATGTCGTAAGGGTGGGGGGAACGCTCCCCCCTCCGGGTTCTGCCGATCATGAAGCCTGCCGCCCGCCTGACGCCCCAACCCTGGATGATCGCCCCGGAAACCCGGACGGTGTTCGACGCGCTGGCCCGCGGCGGGGCGGATGCGCGTTTCGTCGGCGGGTGCGTGCGCGATGCGTGGCTGAACCGCCCGGTGAAGGATGTGGACATCGCCACCCACGCGCCGCCGGAACGGGTGGTGGAGCTGCTGGAATCGGCGGGGGTGCGCGCCATCCCCACCGGCATTCAGCACGGCACCGTGACGGCGGTGGTGGGGCGGCAGCATTTCGAAATCACCACCCTGCGTCGTGATGTGGAAACCTTTGGCCGGCACGCCCGCGTCGAATTCACCGACGACTGGCGGGAAGATGCCGCCCGCCGCGACCTGACCATGAACGCGCTGTCGTGCACGCTGGACGGCTGGGTGTACGACCCGTTCGGCGGGGTGGCGGACATGGCGGCGGGGCGGGTGCGTTTCGTCGGCGCGGCCCTGGCGCGGATCGGCGAGGATGTGCTGCGCCTGCTGCGCTTTTTCCGTTTCTTCGCCCACTACGGCCATGGGGAACCGGATGGGGAGGCGCTGGCCGCCTGCCGCCATTGGGCGCCCAGCCTGCCCACCTTGTCGGGGGAACGGTTGCAGGGGGAAACCCTGCGGCTGCTGACCGCGGCGCGGGCGGCGGCGGTGTGGCGGCTGATGCTGGATACCGGCGTCATGGCCCATCTGCTGCCCGCCGCCACCGACACCCGCCGGCTGCAACGGATCATCGACCTGGAAACCGCTCTGGGGCACCGCCCCGACGCTTTGCTGCGGCTGGCGGCGGTTCTGCGCACCGACCGGGCGGGGGCGCTGGCGGTGGCTCACACGTTGCGCGTGTCCAACGCCGACCGCGACCGGCTGGCGGGGGCGGTGGCGCCGGATGCGGCGGTGGGGCTGTTGGCCGATGCTGCATCCCTGCGCCGCACCCTTTACCGCAGCCGGAATCCCGAGCGGTTCCGCGATGCGCTGATGCTGGTGTCGGCGGGCGGCGGGCCGGTGTCGGCGCCGCACTTGGCGGCGGCGCTGGCGCTGGCCGATGACCCGCCGGTCTTTCCGCTGTCGGGGCGTGACCTGATGGCGGTGGGGGTGAAGCCCGGTCCGGCCATCGGGCATTACCTGCGCGCTCTGGAATCCTGGTGGACCGGGCAAGACTTCATCCCCGGCCGCGCCGCGTGCCTGGAGGTGCTGCGGACACGGCTGGGTATGCGTGAGGGCCGGTTTCCTGGAAAGGCGGAGGAACGCCGGTGAGAAGACCGGCAATCGGTTCGGATCCGTTTGGCTTGGCGGATGATGCTCGTGAAATCCGAATTGCTTCTAAAGCCGGTTGCTCTCGCCTTTCTGAAAAACGTATAGGTGTCTTGCCCGAGCACACGGCGGTATTACGAGGACATCGGGATGGAGATCCTAATTCAAAAAACCCCGGCGGCCCCCTCGCTGGAGGTGGACGTCCCTTTGGTCGTCGATCTCGACGGAACCCTGCTGAAGACCGACCTGCTGTACGAGGCGTTGTTCGTTCTGCTGGCCACACGGCCGCTGACGGCCCTGCGGACGCCCTTGTGGCTGGGGGAAGGGAAGGCGGCGTTCAAGGCGCGGTTGGCCGATACGGTGCTGCTCGATCTCCACACTCTGCCGGTAAACGAGGCGGTGCTGACCTTGATCCAGGAGGCGAAGGCCGCCGGGCGGCGGGTTTATCTCGCTTCCGCTTCGGATCGCCGTTACGTCCAGGCGTTTGCCGATCATATGGGCGGATTTGATGGCGTGTACGCCTCCGACGGGGTGACCAACCTGGGTGCCGGCAACAAGGCCCGCTCCTTGGTCGAGCTGTTCGGGGAGCGCGGCTTCGATTATGTCGGTAACTCCATGGCCGACATACCGGTCTGGCGGGTGGCGCGGGCCGCTTTCGTCGTGAACGCCTCCGACGGGGTGGTGCTGGCGGCGCGGCAGGTGTCGGATGCGGTGCATGTGGTCGCCACCACCACGCCGGGCGTAAAGGATTACCTGCGCGCCATGCGGCTGCATCAATGGCTGAAGAATCTGTTGATTCTGGTGCCGGGGCTGGCCGCTCACGTCTTTTCGCTGGACGCGTTGGGAAGCGCGCTTCTGGCGTTTCTCAGTTTCAGCCTGTGCGCCTCCAGTGTCTATCTGTTGAACGACCTGCTGGATCTGCGCAGTGACCGACTGCACGTCAGCAAGCGGCAGCGGCCCTTTGCTTCGGGAACCGTGCCGATCGCCCATGGAATGGCGCTGTTTCCGGTTCTTTTGCTGGCTTCCCTGATTTTGGCGCTGCTGCTGTCCTCGTCCTTCGTGGTGGTGCTGGCCGGCTACTACGCGTTGACTCTCGCGTATTCTCTGATTCTGAAACGTCACCTCATCATCGATGTGGTGACCCTGTCCTCGCTCTACGGCATCCGGCTGGTGGCGGGGGGTGTTGCTTTCGGGGTTTCGCTGTCGGAATGGCTGATCGCCTTTTCCATCTTCCTTTTCCTCAGTCTGGCTTTGGTGAAGCGGGCCACCGAACTGATCGGGCGGCAACAGCAGGGGAAGGGGCCGCCGTCCGGGCGGGCCTATGCGCTGGAGGATCTGCCGGTGCTGGAGATGCTAGCAGCGTCCAGCGGCTTCGTTTCCATCCTCGTGCTCGCTCTCTACATCAACAATCCCGAGGTGGCGACGCTTTACCATCACCCGAAGATGTTGTGGTGCGGCGGACTGGTGTTGATCTACTGGCTGTGCCGGATTCTGGTGCTGACCCACCGGGGTGCGATGAACGACGACCCGGTGATCTATGCCGTGACCGACAAGGTAAGTCTGCTGTGCGGTGCCCTGATCGGGGCGGCGTTGCTGGGGGCGACGCTGTGACCGTGGAAAGCCTGTCCCTGCCGGCTCTTGCGGTGCGCTACACGGTCTTTGCGTTGATCGCCACCGCCGTGAACCTGCTGACCCAACGAGGGCTGTTCGCCCTGTATGACGGTCCGTTTGCGGTTTATGGCGCCCTGGCGCTGGGTACGCTGACCGGATTGGTGGCGAAGTATCTGATGGACAAGCGGTGGATTTTTGCCGATCACTCCACCGGAGTGGTGACGCACGCCCGCAAATTTTCCCTCTACACGCTGATGGGCGTGTTCACGACCGTTATTTTCTGGGGCAGCGAGTTGGCCTTCGATGCGGTGGGCGGCGGCGATTGGCGCTATGTCGGCGGTGCGTTGGGGTTGGCCGTGGGCTACGTGGTGAAATACCGTCTGGACCGGCGGTTCGTGTTCGGAGCGGCGTGATGAAACTGTCGGGATGGGGGCGTTTCCCGCGGGTCGAGTCCCGCCTTGCCCTGGCGCGAACCCAGGACGACGCCGTACGGGCGGTGACCGGGGGACGGACGTTGATTGCCCGCGGCAATGGCCGCGCTTATGGCGATGCTGCGGTGAACCCGCACGCCACCGTATCGATGCTGGGTATGGGGCGGATGCTGGCCTTCGACCCGGCCGACGGGGCGCTGACCTGCGAGGCCGGAGTTCTGCTGAAGGACATTCTGGACGTGTTCGTGCCGCGCGGCTGGTTTCCGCCGGTCACGCCGGGCACCAAGATGGTGACAGTCGGCGGGATGATTGCCGCCGATGTCCATGGGAAGAACCATCATATTGCCGGTTCCTTCGGCGATCATGTGTTGAGCCTGGATCTGCTGCTCGCCGATGGGCGCGTGGTCACCTGCGGCCCTGACCGGGATCCGGAACTGTTCGCCGCCACCCGCGGCGGCATGGGGTTGACCGGGGTGATCTTGCGGGCGACCTTCCGGCTGATCCCTGTGGAAACCGGCTATATCCGCCAGGAAACCCTGCGGGCAGAGAACCTCGACGTCATCATGGCGATGTTCGAGGAATCGGCCGACTGGACCTATTCCGTTGCCTGGATCGATTGTCTGGCCCGTGGCCCGCGGATGGGGCGGAGCTTGCTGTTCCGCGGCGAGCATGCGCGGGTGGATGAACTGCCGGTTCCGGTCCGGTCCGCGCCGCTGGACGTACGTTTGCGGCATGCCCGGACCATTCCTTTGGATTTCCCTGCCTTTGCGCTCAATCACTGGTCGGTCGGGGCGTTCAACGAGTTGTACTGGCGCATGGGCACCCCGCGGGAGACGCTGATCGATTACGATCGCTTCTTCTACCCGCTGGATTCCCTGTTGGAGTGGAACCGCATCTATGGCCGTCCCGGTTTCACCCAATACCAGTGCGTGCTGCCGGCGTCGGTCAGCGCCGCTGGGTTGCGGGCACTGCTGACCGCCATCGGTTCGGCGGGGAACGCCTCGTTCCTGGCGGTGCTGAAGCTGTTCGGGCGGCAGGACGGGGTGATGTCCTTTCCCATGGAAGGATACACCCTGGCCCTCGATTTCCCGGCCAGTTCCGCCACGTTCGGGCTGCTTCTGGATCTCGACGCCATCGTCGCGGATCATGGGGGGCGGCTCTATTTGGCCAAGGATGCCCGCATGGGTGCCGGTCTTTTGCGCCGGGGCTATCCGGCCCTTGACGGATTCCAGGCCCTGCGCGCGGCGCGCGGCCTCGACCGTGTGTTCCGTTCCGTTCAATCAGAAAGGCTGGCCATATGACCGCCACCACCGGCCCCGTCCTGGTCCTGGGAGCCGCATCCGACATGGGCCGGGCAATCGCCCGTCGCTACGCCGAAGCAGGGCGGGCGTTGATCCTGGCTGCCCGCAGCCCCGAACGGCTGGAGGCCGATGCGGCCGACCTGCGGCTGCGCTGGAATACCAACGTGCGGCTGGCCGCGTTCGATGCTTTGGATACTGCCGATCATGGGGCGTTTCTCGACCGGCTCGGCGTTCTGCCGGACACGGTGGTGTGTGTGGTCGGTCTGTTGGGGGATCAGGGGGAATCCGAGCGTGATTTTGCCGCCGCCCGTCTGGTGCTGGACAGCAATCTGACCGGCCCGGCCAGCATTCTGGGCGAAATCGCCACCCGTATGGAGGCGCGCGGATCCGGCACCATCATCGGCGTCAGTTCGGTTGCGGGAGAGCGGGGGCGGGCCAGCAACTACGTCTATGGCGCCGCCAAGGCCGGTCTGACCGCCTTCCTGTCGGGCCTGCGCAACCGTCTGTCCAAGGCGGGCGTGTCGGTCATCACCGTCAAGCCGGGCTTCGTGCGCACCCGCATGACCGAGGGCATGGCGCTTCCAGGCCTCCTCACCGCCGACCCCGACGAGGTGGCCCGCGCCGTTCTGGCGGCGCAGGCCAAGGGCCGCGACGTGATCTATGTCCGCCCCGTCTGGCGTCTGATTATGCTCATCATCCGCCTTCTTCCCGAAACGGTGTTCAAACGCACCAAGCTGTAATCAGGGCCATTTCACTTCCGGCGGCAGGCTCATCAGGATGGCTTCGGTGTTGCCGCCGGTCTTCAGCCCGAACAGCGTCCCGCGGTCGTGGAGGAGGTTGAATTCCACGTACCGTCCGCGCTTCACCAGCAGCGCGTCGCGCTGTTCGGCGGTCCAGGGCGTGCGCATGGAGCGGCGCACCAGCCGGGGATAAACGTCGAGGAACGCGTCCCCCACCGCGCGGGTGAAGGCGAAATCCGCCTCCCAGTCGCCGCTGTCCAGGGTGTCGTAGAAAATGCCGCCGACGCCGCGCGCCTCCCCCCGGTGGGGCAGGAAGAAGTAGCGGTCGCACCACTCCTTGTAAGAGGGGTAGTAGGATGGATCGTGGGCGTCGCAGGCGGCCTTCAGCGCAGCGTGGAAATCGGCTGTGTCGTGGGGATCGGGGAAGGTGGGGGTCAGGTCGGCGCCCCCGCCGAACCAGCCGCGGCTGGTGACGATGTGGCGGGTGTTCATGTGCGCTGCCGGCACCAGGGGCGAGCGCATGTGGGAAACGAGGCTGATGCCCGCGGCCCAGAACCGCCCGTCGTCGGCCGCACCGGGGATGGAGGCGCTGAATTCCGGGCTGAAGGTGCCGTGAACCACCGACACGTTGACGCCCACCTTCTCGAACACCCGGCCGCGCATGACGGCCATGGTGCCGCCGCCGCCGGGGCCGCCGGCATGGTCGGGCCGGGTCCAGGTGGTGCGTTCGAAACGGCTGGGAAGCAGGCCGGAGTCGGCCCCCTCTTCCCCGAGCATCTCGTCTTCAATGGCTTCGAAAGCGGCGCACAGCCGGTCGCGCAGGCAGGCGAACCATTCGGCGGCACGGGCTTGCCGGTCGGTATCGGTCATCATCAGGCCGTGAAAAAGGGCAGGCAGGGCCAGGAAAGATAGGGCGGATGGCGCCGTTGTCACCCCTGCGGCGCGGGAAAACCGCCGGTCTGGCGCAGCGCCTCCCCCAGCACCATGGCGGCGGCCACCGCCACGTTCAGCGACCGGGCCGGGGGCTGCATGGGAATCAGCAGCCGGGCATCGGCGGCGTCATGCACCGCGTCGGTGACCCCGGCGCTTTCCCGTCCCACCAGAATGCGGTCGTCGGAGTCGAAGATGAACCGCGTGTAAGGGATCGCGGCACGGGTGGTCAGCAGCACAAGGCGCCCGGTTGCCGGCTGCGCGCGGTAGCTCTCCCATGACGTGTGGCGGGTCATATGAACTTTGGCTAGGTAGTCCATGCCCGCTCGGCGCAACTTTGAGTCATTCAAGACGAAGCCGCAGGGTTCGATAATGTCAACGGACAGGCCGAAACAGGCGGCCAGCCGCATCAGCGTGCCGGCGTTCTGGGGGATATCGGGTTCGAAAAGAACAAGGCGCATCGGCCGGAGGCAACGTGTGGCGGCAATTCGAGTTACGCGACATAATGTCCAAAATATCTGTCTTTTCAAGAACGTTCCGCGACTGTATATCGCACGCTCAAAAATGGCAGGGTTTTCATACTTCCCGCCGATCGTGGGTGTCCGGGGGTCATCCGACCGGCGGACACGCTCTGCCGTTTCGTGCTACGAAGGTCTATGGCTCCACCCGGCGCTGTTGCAAGGCGCCTGCGTATGTCTTTGAGGAGAAGAACGCTAATGGCTCAGACCACGCATCCGTCCGGCACGGGTGCCCCCACGGCCCCCGGCGGTGAGGGAACATCCCGCCGAGACTTCCTCTATCTGGCCACCGGAGCGGTGGGCGCCGTGGGTGTCGCCGCGGCAGCTTGGCCGTTCGTTGACAGCATGAACCCCGCCGCCGATACGCTGGCGCTCGCCTCGATCGAAGTGGACTTGGCCCCGGTGGCCGAGGGCCAGTCGATCACCGTGACCTGGCGCGGCAAGCCGATTTTCGTCCGTCACCGCACGGCCAAGGAAATCGACGAGGCCAAGGCCGTCAACACGGCCGAACTGCGCGACCCGCAGAAGGATGAGGTCCGCGTCCAGAAGCCCGAATGGCTGGTGCTGATCGGCATCTGTACCCACCTGGGCTGCGTGCCGCTGGGGCAGAAGCCGACCGATCCGCGCGGGGATTTCGACGGGTGGTTCTGCCCGTGCCACGGTTCGCACTACGACAGCTCGGGGCGCATCCGCAAGGGTCCGGCGCCTCTGAACCTCGCGGTGCCGCCGTACGCCTTCCTCAACGATTCGCGCATCAAGCTCGGCTGAGCGTTGTAAGGCCACGGGAGACCCCAGGTTATGTCTCAGGGACACACCTCTACCTTTAAAAATCCGGTCGTGAAGTGGATCGACAGCCGTCTGCCGATCTTCACGATGATGCATCACGAGTACAACGAGTACCCGATGCCCCGGAACGTCAACTATCTGTGGGCGTTCGGTGCCATCGCGGCGGTCATGCTGATCATCATGATCGCGACCGGCCTCGTTCTTGCCATGCAGTACGCCGCCAACACCGCCATCGCGTTCGACAGCGTTGAACGCATCATGCGCGACGTGAACTATGGCTGGCTGCTGCGCTACCTCCACGCCAACGGCGCGTCGATGTTCTTCATCGCCGTCTACATCCACATCTTCCGCGGCCTGTACTACGGTTCGTACAAGGCGCCGCGCGAAATCCTGTGGATCCTGGGCGTGGTGATCTTCCTGGCCATGATGGGCACCGCCTTCATGGGCTACGTGCTGCCGTGGGGCCAGATGAGCTTCTGGGGTGCGACCGTCATCACCAACCTGTTCTCGGCCTTCCCGATCGTGGGCGACCCGATCGTGACGTGGCTGTGGGGCGGCTTCTCGGTTGACAACCCGACGCTCAACCGCTTCTTCGCGCTGCACTTCCTGCTGCCGTTCGTGATCCTGGCGCTGGTCATCCTGCACACCGCCGCCCTGCACATCTGCGGCTCGAACAACCCGCTGGGCATCGACGCCAAGGGTCCGCAAGACACCGTGCCGTTCAACCCGTACGTCACGGTCAAGGACCTGTTCGCGGTCGTCTGCTTCCTGATCCTGTACGCCGCGTTCGTGTTCTTCATGCCCAACTACATGGGCCACCCGGACAACTACATCCCGGCCAACCCGCTGGTGACCCCGGCGCACATCGTCCCCGAATGGTACTTCCTGCCGTTCTACGCGATCTTGCGCGCGATCCCGGACAAGCTGGGCGGCGTTCTGGCCATGTTCGGCGCCATCGCGGTGCTGTTCGTTCTGCCGTGGCTCGACACCTCCAAGGTCCGCAGCTGCAAGTTCCGCCCGATCTACCGTCAGTTCTTCTGGGTTCTGGCCATCGACGCCCTGGTTCTGGGCTATGCCGGTGCCATGCCCGCGGAAGGCATCTGGCTGCTGATCGCCCGCATCGGCACCACCTATTACTTCTTCCACTTCCTGATCCTGCTGCCGCTGCTGGGCAAGCTGGAGCGTCCGCTGCCGCTCCCGGCCAGCATCAGCGAGCCGGTTCTGAAGGGTGGCGGGCATGTCGCCGCCGGTGCCACCGCCAAGCCGATGGAGAAGGCATAATGCGCGCTCTGAAGACTGTCATCCTGTCCGCCGCCCTGGCTCTGGGCATCGGCGGCACCGCGCTGGCGTCGGGCGGCGTGCACATCCCGGCCCAGGACTGGCCCCATGCGGGCGTGTTCGGCACCATCGACAAGCAGGCGGCCCAGCGCGGTTTCCAGGTTTATAAGGAAATCTGCTCCACCTGCCATTCGATGCATCTGGTGCCGATCCGGACCCTGGCCGGCATTGGTTTGACGCCGGACCAGATCAAGGACATCGCCGCCGGTTACGAAATGACCGACGGGCCGAACGATGCCGGTGAGATGTTCCAGCGTCCGGGTGTGCCGGCGGACCGTTTCCCCAGCCCGTTCCCCAACAACAACGCGGCCCGCGCGGCCAACGGCGGCGCCCTGCCGCCCGACCTGTCGCTGATCGCCAAGGCCCGCGTCGGTGGCGAGGATTACCTCTACGCCTTCCTGACCGGCTTCGAGGATCCGCCCGCCGACGTCACCCTGATGCCGGGCATGAACTACAACAAGTACTTCCCCGGCCATCAGGTGGGCATGCCCAACATCCTGATGCCCGACGGCGTGACCTATGCCGACGGCACCAAGGCCACCGTCGAGCAGATGGCGCATGACGTTTCGACCTTCCTGACCTTTGTGGCCGAACCGCATCTGGATGCCCGCAAGCAGATGGGCGTGAAGGTGATCCTGTTCCTGATCGTCTTCGCCGGCCTGATGTACGCCACCAAGCGTCAGCTGTGGAGCGGCCTGCACTGATCCTCTTTCCGGGGACCGTGCAAAAAAGACTGGACAGGGCGCCCTCGGGCGCCCTGTTCTGTTTGGGTGTCCCGCATTTTGGAAGGCAGCCCAATCATGGCCGACCCCCTGATCGACGAGATCATCGATTTCTGGTTCGACGAGGAAGCGATCAAGCCCTATTGGTTCAAGGCGACGGTCAGTTTCGACCGCATGGTCGCCGAGCGTGTCGGCGAAACCTATGAGCGCGCCGCCGCCGGCGAACTGGATCATTGGGCCGACGATGTGGATGGCTGTCTGGCCCTGTGCATCCTTCTGGATCAGGTGCCGCGCAACATTTACCGCGGCACGCCGCAGGCTTTCGCCACCGATGACAAGGCCCGCCGTTTCGCCGCCTATGCCATCGACAACGGGTATGACCTGGAATGCTCCGAGGAGGAGCGGACCTTCTTCTACCTGCCCTTCGAACACCACGAAGACCCCGACAGTCAGCGGCTGTCGGTGATTTTGTTCACGGAACGGGTGAAGCTGAAGGAGCAGGTGCTCTACGCCCAGCGCCACGCGGACATCATTGCCCGCTTCGGCCGCTTTCCCCACCGCAACGCCATCCTCGGCCGCGTTTCGACGCCGGAAGAGGAAGCGTTTCTGAAAGAGCCGGATTCATCCTTTTAAGCAAACGGCAACGCCCTCTCCCCGGTGGGAAGAGGGCGTTCAACCATCGCCAAAATCAAAGGGGGGATTGGGCGGTAGCCCATCGCCCCAAAGGATCAGTAAGCCGCGACCACTTCCCCATGGCTGGTGCAGTCGGGGGCGGCCAGATCGACGAACACGCTGGTCACGTCGTCGGGCTGGGGCAGGGTGGCCGGATCTTCGCCGGGGAACGCCTGGGTGCGCATCCGGGTGGCGACCTTGCCGGGATCGACCAGATTGACCCGCAGCGGCGAGGCGGCGATTTCCATGGCGTAGGTCTTGACCATGTATTCCAGTGCTGCCTTGCTCATGCCGTACGGCCCCCAATAGGGATATGGGGCTGCGGCGGCGCCGGAGGTGACGAAGATCGCCCGCCCGGCGTCCGACGCCCGCAGCAGCCGGTCCAAGCTGCGGATCAGGCGGTAATTGGCGGTGATGTTGGTGTCGATGATCCGGGTCATGTGCTTGGGATCGTACTGGGCGATGGGACCCAGTGTTTCCAGCACGCCGGCGTTGGACACCAGGATGTCCAGCCGTTTGAACCGTTCATAGATCGCCAGCCCCAGCGCGTCGATCTTGTCGGCTTCCATCAGGTTCAGCGGCACCAGCGTGGCGTTCTTGCCGGTGGCCTGGAAGATGGCGTCGTCGGTTTCCTCCAGACCGCCGACGGTGCGGGCGGTCAGGATGACGTGGGCGCCCTCGGCGGCCAGCCGCTTGGCGACCGCGGCCCCGATGCCGCGGGATGCGCCGGTGACGAGGGCGATGCGCCCTTCAAGGCGGGACATGAGCGTCGGTTCCTTTCAGGCCATCAGCCGCGGGCGGCCACACGCAGCGGTTCCACCGTGGCGCTGTCGTGCTGGTCGGTCAGGGAGATGGGATAGTCGCCGGTGAAGCAGGCATCGCAATAGGTCAGGGCCTCGGGGTCGCGCTTCGGCTCGCCCATGGCGCGGTAGAGGCCGTCGAGAGAGATGAAGGCCAGGCTGTCGGCGCCAATGAAATCGCGCATCTCTTCCACCGTCATGCGGTGGGCCAGCAGCTTGCTCTGCTCCGGCGTGTCGATGCCGTAGAAGCAGGGGTGGGAGGTCGGCGGGCTGGAAATGCGCATGTGCACCTCCTTGGCTCCCGCCGCGCGCACCATCTCCACGATCTTTTTCGAGGTGGTGCCGCGCACGATGGAGTCGTCCACCAGCACCACCCGCTTGCCCTCGATCATGGCGCGGTTGGCGTTGTGCTTCAGCTTGACGCCCAGATGGCGGATCTGGTCGGTCGGTTCGATGAAGGTGCGGCCGACATAATGGTTGCGGATGATGCCCAGGTCGAAGGACACCCCGCTCTGCGCCGCATAGCCCAGCGCCGCCGGCACGCCGCTGTCGGGTACGGGCACCACGATGTCGGCGGGCACGCCGGCTTCGCGGGCCAGTTCCATGCCGATGCGGCGGCGGGCCTCGTACACCGAAATCCCGTCCATCACGCTGTCGGGACGGGCGAAATAGATGTATTCGAAAATACAGAAGCGGCGCTGGCTGGGCTGGAACGGCCGCAGGCTGTGCATGCCGTCGGCGTTCAGCACCACCATCTCACCCGGCTCGATATCGCGGATGTAGTCGGCGCCCACGATGTCCAGCGCGCAGGTTTCGCTGGTCATGATGTAGGTGCCGCCCAGCTTGCCCAGCACCAGCGGACGCACGCCCAGCGGGTCGCGCACGCCGATCACCTCGTCCGGGCTGATGGCGACCAGGGAGAAGGCGCCCTCCACCTGCCGCACCGCCTCGATCATGCGGTCCACGGCCGAGCCGCCGCGGGCCACCGCCATCAGGTGGACGATGACCTCGGTGTCGGTGGTGGACTGGAACAGGCAGCCGCGGCGCACCAGCTGGCGGCGCAGGGTCTGGGCGTTGGTCAGGTTGCCGTTGTGGGCCAGCGCGAAGCCGCCGAATTCGAAATCGGCGTAGAGCGGCTGGACGTTGCGCAGCAGGGTGCCGCCGGTGGTGGCGTAGCGGACGTGACCGATGGCGTGCGGCCCCTTCAGCGCCTTCATCACCTCTTCGTTGGAGAAGTGATCGCCCACCAGCCCCAGCGCGTGCTGCAGGTGGAAGCTGGCGCCGTCATGGCTGACGATGCCGGCGGCTTCCTGGCCGCGGTGCTGGAGCGCGTGCAGCCCCAGCGCGGTGATGGCCGCGGCCTGGGGGTGGTTGTAGATACCGAAAACGCCGCATTCTTCGCGCAGCTTGTCGTCGTCGAACGGGTGCGTCGTCAGCATCGGTCTATCCTCATCATGCGCGGGGGAGGGGCAGGGCATATCAGTGGGTCTTGTTCTGGATCAGCCGTTCCAGGTCGCCCCGGTCACGGTCCTTGTAGCCGGTATCCGGCGGCGGAGCAGCGGGCGCCGCCGTGCCGGCGGCCGGGGTTCCCGCGGCGGCCGGCGCCTTGGCGGCGGGGGAAACGGGGACCGGGGTGGACAGACGGTCCAAGGCTTCCTTGGCTTCGATGGCCTGGCGGGCGCGTTCGCGGGTCATATCCACCTGCCCCATGGTTTCGGCGCGCAGGCTGGCCGGGATCATCTCTTCCAGCGTGGCGGCACCGGCGGTCAGCAGCGGGCGGGTGCGGGCGTTCTGAAGCCATTGCGGGTGATTTTCCGGCGGCACCAGCCATGAGAAGAAAAGATAGGCCACCGACACCAAAACAAAGCCCTTGAACAGCCCGAACAGGAATCCCAGCGTCCGGTCGAGCGCCGACAGGGAGGAATTCTGCACCCCCCGCGAAATCCGGCCGAAGATCAGGTTCAGGATGACCAGCGCCACCACGAACAGCACGGCGGATGCGGCGCCATAGGCGATCATTTCGATCCGGATGTACTGCCGGGCGATGGGCAGGGCAAACGGCAGGGTATAGAGGGTGATCAGCGCCGCACCGATCCAGCCGGCCACCGACAGCACCTCCGCCACCAGACCGCGGGTGAAGGCCAGGAGTGCCGCCAGCAGCAGCACCGCAAACACCACCCCGTCGGCGGGATTAAGGGGAAAACCGTCCATCGTCGCTATCCTCGCATAACCCTTCAGCCGGTCCATCCGGGAGCCGCGGTCCCCGACGGGAACAGGGGCAGCAGTTCACCCAGATGATGCAGTTCCGTCACCTTCAGCGGTGTGTCGCCGCGTTTGGCGCTTCGTCTAGCCGGAATGACGGCGGAAGAAAACCCCAGCTTTGCGGCTTCCTTCAGGCGGGCGTCCATCTGGCTGACGGCGCGCACCTCGCCCGACAGGCCGATTTCGCCGAAAACCACGGCATCGGAGGGCATCGGCTCGCCGGTAAGGGAGGAAACCAGGGCGGCCGCCACCGCCAGATCCGCCGCCGGTTCGCCGATTTTCAGGCCCCCGGCCACGTTCAGATACACATCATTGGCGCCGATCTGCACGCCGCAGCGCGCCTCCAGCACCGCCAGAACCATGGCGAGGCGCGACGAGTCCCACCCCACCACCGCCCGCCGCGGGGTGCCGAGGGGGGAGGGGGCGACCAGCGCCTGCACCTCCACCAGAACCGGCCGCGTGCCCTCCATCCCGGCGAACACCGCGGCCCCCGACACCTCCCCCCGGCGGTCGGCCAGGAACAGGGCGGACGGATTCGTCACCTCGGCCAGCCCGCCGTCGGTCATCTCGAACACACCGATCTCGTCGGTGGGGCCGAAGCGGTTCTTCACCGCCCGCAGGATGCGGAACTGGTGCCCGCGCTCGCCTTCAAAATAGAGGACGGTATCGACCATGTGCTCCAACACGCGGGGACCGGCGATGGTCCCCTCCTTGGTCACATGGCCGACCAGCAGCAGGACCACGCCGCGGCGCTTGGCAACGCGGATCAGTTCCTGGGCGCTGGCGCGCACCTGGGCCACGGTGCCGGGGGCGCTTTCCAGCGTGTCCACATACATGGTCTGGATGGAATCGATGACGGCGATGGCCGGCCCTTCCAGCGCATCCAGGGATGCGGCGATGTCCCGCACGCTGGTGGCCGAGGCCAGGGATACCGATGCCTGCGCCACCCCCAGACGCTGGGCGCGCAGCCGCACCTGATCCACCGCCTCTTCACCGGAGATATAGACACAGGTCGAGTGCTGCGACAGTCTTGCCATCGCCTGCAGCAGCAGGGTGGATTTGCCGATGCCGGGGTCGCCGCCGATCAGCACGGCGGAACCGGGCACGAAGCCGCCGCCGGCCACCCGGTCCAACTCGCCGATGCCCGACAGGCGGCGGGGCGAGGGGTCCGAGGCCCCCGACAGGCCGACGAAGGCGATGCGGCGGCCCTTGGCGCTGCCCAGCCCCTTGGGCGCGGATTCCGGAACCGCCTCCTCCACCAGGGTGTTCCACTCACCGCAAGCGTCACAACGCCCGGCCCATTTGGGGTAGGCGGCGCCGCAGGATTGGCAGACGAAGCGTGACGTCGCTTTGGCCAAGTCGAAGCCGGTCCCGTTTCAGAATCGTGATGGTGAACGCGGTGCGTATATCATGGGGCCGATCAGGTTCCTATGATGGAATGGCGGGGTTGCGCCAAACGGTTGCTTTGGCCGATGGTGCGGCCTTTGAGTGACAGGAGGCTTTGAGAACGGAATGAACGGGACGGAACAGAGCGCCGCCATCATCGACCGTGATGGGCGGGAGGTGACGCTGTACACCGCCGAGGATTTCGCGGGCCTGCGGCGGGCCGGGCGGCTGGCGGCGGAAACGCTGGATTTCATCACCCCCCATGTGGTGCCGGGGGTGGCGACCGGCCATCTGGACCGGCTGATCGAAGGGTTCATGCGCGACCATGGGGCCATTCCGGCGACCATCGGCTATCACGGCTATCCGGCGGCAAGCTGCATTTCCCCCAACCATGTGGTGAACCACGGCATTCCCAGCGACGACAAGCGGCTGGCCAACGGCGACATCGTCAACATCGACGTGACGGTGATCCTCGACGGCTGGTACGGCGACACCAGCCGCATGTATCTGGTGGGCGACAAGATCCCTGTGAAGGGGCGGCGTCTGGTGGATTTGACCTATGAGGCGATGATGCTCGGAATCGCTGCGGCCAAGCCGGGGGCGACCCTGGGCGACATCGGCCACGCCATCCAGTCCTTTGCGGAAGGGCATCGGCTGGGGGTGGTGCGCGATTACGGCGGCCACGGCATCGGGCGCGACTTCCACGCCGCTCCCCACATCGACCACTATGGCAAGCCGGGGCAGGGGCTGACGCTGGTGCCCGGCATGGTCTTCACCGTCGAACCCATGCTGAACGCCGGCAAGCCCGACGTGAAAACCCTGTCCGACGGCTGGACCACCGTCACCCGCGACCGTTCGCTGTCGGCCCAGTTCGAGCACCAGATCGGCATCACCGCGGACGGGTGCGAGATCTTCACCCTGTCCCCTGCCGGCTACACCAAGCCGCCCTATGGGGTCTGACATGAAACATGAACCTGAGCCGTGGCGGGTGCTGGACAGCCGGACGCTGCTGGACGCATCGCCGTTCCTGCGGGTGCGGGTGGAGTCGGTGGAACTGCCGGACGGACGGCGGGTGGACGATTATTATCAGCTCGACATGCCGTCCTTCGCCTGCATCTTCGCCGAGACGGAGGACGGGCGGGTGATCCTGTTCCACCAATACCGCCATGGGCTGCGGGGCGGTTGCTACACCTTTCCTGGCGGGCATCTCGAACCGGGGGAGGAGCCGCTGGCCGCGGCCAAACGCGAATTGCGCGAGGAAACCGGGTACGAGGCGGCGGCGTGGACCGATCTGGGCGGCTATCTGGTCAACACCAACCAGGGCGGGGCGGTGTCGCACATGTTCCACGCCACGGGATGCCGGCTGACCGGCGGCACCACCGCCGACGATCTTGAGGACTCGCGGATGCTGCTGCTGACGCGGGCCGAGGTGGCGGACCTGGCGGGGAAGGGCGGCTTTCCGCTGCTGACCCAGATCGCACTGCTGGCGATGGTCACCAACCGCGATCTGGCGCAACGGCTGGCGCAGACCTGACGGGACGGCGGGGAGGGGGCGCCGTTACAGCGCCCGCACCTGCATCTGGATCGGGCCGTCGCCGCGGCCGTGGACGAACTGGTCCACATAGGGGTTGCCGGAATTGTCGATGTCCTTGGCGTGGCCGGTCCAGATGATCTTACCCTGATGGATCATCGCCACCCGGTCGGCGATCTTGCGGGCGGACGCCATGTCGTGGGTGATGGTGACGGCGGTGGCGCCGAGATCCTTCACGCACTTGACGATCAGTTCGTTGATGACGTCGGCCATGATCGGGTCAAGGCCGGTGGTCGGTTCGTCGAAGAAGATGATTTCCGGCTCGTCGGCAATGGCGCGGGCCAGACCGACACGCTTCTGCATGCCGCCCGACAGTTCCGCCGGCGACAGTTCCGCCACGTCGGCGTTGAGGCCGACGGCGGCCAGCTTGCGCACCGCGATTTCCTTGGCCTTGGCCCGCGGCATGTGCTCGCCCTGGATCAGGCCGAAGGCCACGTTCTCCCACACCGGCAGGCTGTCGAACAGGGCCGCACCCTGGAACAGCATGCCGAACTTGTGCAGCAGCTTTTCCCGTTCCCGCGGACGCAGGCGGGTGGTTTCCTCCCCATCCACCTTGATCGAGCCGGAATCGGGATGCAGCAGCCCGAGGATGCATTTCAGCATCACCGATTTGCCGGTCCCCGAACCGCCGATGATAACCAGGGATTCACCGCGTCCGACCTCCAGGTCGATGCCGTTCAGCACCACCTTGTGTCCGAAACGCTTGTGAACGTGTTTGAGGGCGATCTTGGGCGTGTCGGTCATTTTGTCGAAAAGAACAGGCCGGTGATGAGATAGTTGAGGATCAGGATGAGGATCGAGGCCGACACCACCGAATTGGTCGTCGCCTGCCCCACGCCCTGCGCACCGCCCTTGGAGCGGTAGCCGAAATAGCAGCCCATCAGGGCGATGACGAACCCGAACACCGCCGCCTTGACCAGACCGGAGATCACGTCCACCGGCTCCAGATACTCCCACGTGCGGGCGATGTAGGAGGCGGGGTTGAAGTTCAGCCGGTACACCCCGACCAGGAAACCGCCGAACACCCCGATGATGTCGGCGGTCAGCACCAGCAGCGGCAGCATGGTCACCCCGGCCAGCAACCGCGGCGCCACCAGATATTTCATCGGGTTGGTGGACAGGGTGGACAGGGCGTCGATCTGTTCGGTCACCCGCATGGTGCCGATTTCCGCGGCCATGGCCGCCCCGATGCGCCCCGCCACCATCAGCCCGGCCAGCACCGGCCCCAGTTCGCGGGTGATCGACAGCACCACCACCGTGGCGATGGCACCTTCGGCCTGGAAGCGGGAGAAGCCGGAATAGCTTTGCAGCGCCAGCACCATGCCGGTGAACAGCGCCGTCAGCCCGACCACCGGCAGCGAATAATAGCCGATATCGACCATCTGCCGGATGATCTGGCGCAGAAACAGCGGCGGGCGGATCGCGTGCGACACGCCCGAACTGGTAAACAGCGCCAGACGTCCCGTCTGCGTCAGGAAAACCAGGAATGTGCGCCCGATGGCGGCGAGAAACTGCATTACACGGCCTTCTTCCCGGCACCGCCACCGGCATAGACCCGGTGATAGCGCCGCCCCAGAGAGGTGAGGATCTCGTACCCGATGGTCCCCGCCTCGTCCGCCACGGTGTCCACCGGCCGGTTGGGACCGATCAGTTCCACCAGATTACCCGGCCCCACCGCCCCTTCGGGCAGGCCGGATACGTCCACCGTGATGAGATCCATGGAAATCCGGCCAACCACCGGGGCCGGCACGCCATCCACGAACACATGCCCGCGCCCGGCAAGGGAGCGGAAATACCCGTCGGCATAGCCCACGCCGATGGTGGCGATGCGGCCCGCCCGGGTCATCCGGTGGGTGGCACCGTAGCCAACGGTCATACCCAAGTCAACGCTGCGCACCTGAAGCACCCGTGCGTCCAGCCGGACGGTGGGCAGCATGGGGTTGGGTTTCCCCGGCGTCGGATTGGCGCCGTACAGCGCCAATCCGGGCCGCCCCAGGTCGAAATGATAGTCGCGGCCGAGGAAAATGCCCGAGGAGTTGGCGAAGCTGACCGGCGCCTTGGGCAGCCGGGCCACAGCATCCTTCATGCGGGCAAGCTGTTCGCCGTTCATCGCCACATCGGCTTCGGCACAGGCCAGATGGCTCATCCACAAGGCCAGGGTGATGCCGTTCAGGCGAGTCGGGTCGGCGGCCAGTTCATCCACCTGCGCCGGGGTCAGACCGAGTCGGCTCATGCCGGTGTCGATGTGGACGGCGGCGGGCAGGGCGGTGTCGCGGGCGCGGCACAGGGCGGCCCAGGCGTCCACCTCTCCCAGATCATTGAGCACGGGGGTGATGCGGTGATGGACGAACTCCGCCTCCGTCCGTGCCGGCAGCCCGCCGAGGCAGAAGATTTCCGGCTCCGGCACGGCGGCGCGCAGCGTCAGCGCCTCGTCCAACTGGGCCACGAAGAAGCGGGTGCAACCGGCGGCGTGGAGCGCCCGCCCGACGGCGGCGGCCCCCAACCCGTAACCGTCGGCCTTCACCACCGCCGCGCACGGGGCAGGGGCCAGACGGGCCGACAGGCGGTGCCAGTTTTCCACCACCGCGTCGAGATCGATGGACAGAATCGCCCCGGCCCGGTCGGCCGCTGTGCTGAGCGCACCATCAATAGTCATTGGAGTCATGCCGCTGATCGAGGTCGCCGAATTTGGTGAATTGGCCGTCGAAGAACAGGCGCACGGTGCCGACGGGGCCGTGACGCTGCTTGGCGATGATCGCTTCGGCGGTGTTGTGGACTTCGCCCAGCCGCTGCTGCCAACGCTGATAGCGGTCGTTGAACTTGTCGTCGGATTCATCGGGGCGCCGTGACGGTTCCGACCGCTCCAGGTAATATTGCTCGCGGAAGACGAACATCACCACGTCGGCGTCCTGTTCGATGGAGCCGGATTCGCGCAGGTCGGAAAGCTGGGGCCGCTTGTCCTCGCGCTGTTCGACGGCGCGGCTCAACTGCGACAGGGCCAGCACCGGCACGTCCAGTTCCTTGGCGATGGCCTTCAGGCTGCGGGTAATTTCGGAGATTTCCTGCACCCGGTTCTCGCTGCCCTTCACCGCCGAGCCGCGCAGAAGCTGGAGATAGTCCACCACCACCATGCCTAGACCCGACGTGCGTTTCAGCCGGCGGCAGCGGGTGCGCACCGCCGCCACCGACAGCGCCGGCGTGTCGTCCACGAAAAACGGCACGCGGGCCAGATCCTGGCTGGCCTGGACGAATTTGGGGAAGTCGTCCTGGCGGATCTCGCCGCGGCGGATCTTGTCGCCGGGCACCTGGGTTTCGTCGGCCAGGATACGGGTTGCCAACTGTTCCGCCGACATTTCCAGCGAGAAGAAACCGACGCACGCCCCTTCCTTCCCGCCGGACCGCAGGTGCGCCTTGGCGGCGTTGAAGGCGATGTTGGTGGCCAACGCCGTCTTACCCATCGACGGACGCCCGGCCAGGATCAGCAGGTCCGAACGATGGAAGCCGCCCAGCTTGCGGTCCAGGTCGATCAGGCCGGTGGTGACGCCGGTGACGTGGCTGGAGGCGCGGAACGCCACCTCGGCGGTGGCGATGGCAAGCTTGACCGAGTCGGCGAAGGGAACGAACCCGCCCTGCACGTCGCCGGTGGTGGCGAGGTCGAAAAGCTGCTTTTCCGCCTCCCCGATCTGGTCCATGGCGGTGATGTCGAGGTCGTGGCGGTACGCCTCGTTCACCATGTCGGTGCCGACCTCGATCAACTGCCGGCGCAGGAACAGGTCGTGGATGGTGCGGCCATAATCGGCGGCGTTGATGACGGTGACCACGTTGGCCGCCAGTTCCGCCAGATATTCGGCCCCGCCGTCGGCGGCCAGCGCCGGATCGTTGTCGAAATAGGGCTTCAGCGTCACCGGGTTGGCGATCTGGCCCCGTTCGATCATCTTGGAGATCGCTTCATAGATCCGCACGTGCACGGGATCGTAGAAGTGCTGGGGGCGCAGGAATTCCGCGACCCGTTCGAACGCCTTGTTGTTGACCAGGATGGCGCCCAGAAGCGCCTGTTCCGCCTCCTCGTTATGGGGGGCGGTGCGGTATTCGGGGGAGGACGCGCGATCGTTGCTGTCCACCAGCCGGGGTTCGAAGGCGGGCAGGGGGGTGTTTTCCATGGCGGCCACTGTAGCAAAGGAAAGACCCGCGCGCTGTGAGAAGCGCGCAAGCCTCCCCCACGGGTTCGGCGGAAAATGGGATTCGAGGGTTACGGCAACGCCGCCATCCGCCCCATCAGCCGGGTGCGGATGGCGGTCACCGCGCATTGCAGCGGCCGGTCGTCGTCGGGGCGGACGGGGGTGGCGGCGACGTCGGGGCAGAAATCCTCCATCCGCCACGTGTTTTGCGGCGGCGGCGGGGGTGCATGCGGGTCGCAGGCGGCGGGATCGGCGTGCACCTCCTCCGGCGGGGGGCCGCCGTTGGTGATCGGCATGGCCGGGCGGATCTCCACGTTCGGCTGCACGCCGAAGCAATCCACCAGCGCCCCCGACGGGCGGTAATAGCGCGCGGTGGTCAGGCGGATGCCCACATCTCCGGCCAACGACGAAATGGTCTGGACCGATCCCTTGCCGTAGCTGCGCACACCGAACAGCAGGGCGCGGCCATGGTCCTGCAGGGCGCCGGCCACGATTTCCGATGCGGACGCGGAGCCGCTGTTGATGAGCACCACGACCGGCAGCCCGCTCATCAGGTCGCCAGGGGTGCCGCCGTAGCGGCGGTTTTCCGTGGGGTCGCGGCCCTGGACCGACACGATGTCCACCGCCTGCAGGAACTGGTCGGCCACGCCCACCGCCTGATCCAGAAGCCCGCCGGGGTTGTTGCGCAGATCGACCACCGCCCCCGACAGGTTGCCGTGGGACTGGCGGCGCAGGTCGGCCACCGCCTCTTCCAGCGCGTGGGTGGTCTGCTGGTTGAAGGCGGCGATGCGCAGATAGGCCACATCGCCTTCCATCCGGGCGCGGACGGGCTGGATCTTGACCACCGCGCGGGTCAGCGCCACGCGGAAGGGGGCGTGGGTGTTGGCCCGCTGCATGGTCAGGGCCACCGACGAGCCGACCGGCCCGCGCATCTTCGCCACCGCATCGCGCAGGTTGAGACCCTTGACCGGCGAATCGTCGATGCGGGCGATCAGATCGCCCGAGCGCAGGCCCGCCCGTGCCGCCGGAGAACCGTCGATGGGGGAGACGACACGGACCAGCCCGCTGTCCTCGTCCATCGTCACTTCGATTCCCAGCCCGCCGAACTCCCCTTGGGTCTGTTCGCGCATGTAGCGGAAATGCTCGTTGTCGAGGAAGGCGGAATAGGGGTCGAGGGAGCTGAGCATGGCGTCCAGCCCCGCTTCGGTCAGGTCGCGGTCGCTGGCGTTGGGATCCTCGGCCTTTTTCTTTTTCGCCCCCTCCAGCGCCTTGTCCACCAGGGCCTGCGGGGTGGTGGGGCGGACGTATTCCTGCCCGACCCGCCGCAAGACATCGGCGAACAGGATCACATTGCGGTCGTTGGGCGATGGAATGGTGCCGGAGGGGCGCAGCCGGGCCATGTCATGGCGGTAGCGGTCCAGGGCACCGTTCAACTCCGCCCGGCTGTTGGGCGACACGGCGCAGGCGCTTCCGGTGGCACACAGCAGCAGCAACAGCGCAAAAAAGATTTTCGCCATTCTGCGGTCCTCTTGGCGGGGCGGCAGGCCCGGCAACGTCAACGGCATCGATGCATTCGTCCAGCGGTGCAGGCGCGGGGAGGAAAACGGCGCTCCCCCCGACCTTATGGCGCCCAAGCTACCACGCCCGTTCGAGGATCACAATTTGCCCCTGCGGCGCGTGCCGGCGCCCGTCGTGAAGGGATAAGGCTGGCCATATATGAGTGATGCGGGGAAGGGAATTGCCATCGTGCGCGGTAATCGGCAACAGCCCACTGCGCGCTTGGATGGAGGGCGGGGGTTCTTCACGTGATTTGTACCCTCGGATTTGCCATGACAACCGCGATAAAAAATCCGTGAAAATAAAATCAGCCGGAACGTGTATGGCGTCGCTATTGGTAACATCGACTGTAAAATCGCTTGGTTTAAATATTTTCTATCACACGCATAAAATATAATTAATTTGTAATATGTAAAATCGAAATTCCTGACACAGGATATTAATCGCAGCACTTTATTCATAAATAAAATTTATTTTTATGCGCATCAATTGTGATAGAATATAGCAATTAAATAATCAATGCGGTCCACTTTTGCCATATGAATTATATCAGTTTATAAATTTGAACTGATGTATAAAATCAAGAGCATACAATCATATGAATTAATACTATGAAATTTATGGTTTTCATTTTCCAACTATGGCGATCACGCATTTGTATGAGGTTGGGGTTCGGTGGTGTTTCTCGGCATTCCCAAAAATCGGAATGACAAAGCCTTATTCTGTGCTATGGTTCGGAAAACAACACTTGGCACCGATCCATGTCCCTTCCCAGTGCCGTGGCTGATTTCCCATCGCCGGCCATCGATCTGGTTCGCGCCACCGATCATGCGGGGGGCGCCGTACTGGTCTTCGATGCCTCCGACCACATTGTTTGGGCCAACGCCGCTCAGCGTACGTTGATGCCCTGCAGCACCTATGAACCGGACGAAACCTATGAAAGCCTGTTCTGGAGCCTGCTGAAAGCCGGGCGGAACGGCAACAAGGCCGCCCGGGAGAATCCCCAGGCGTGGCTGGCCAAGGCCGTGGCCGCCCGCCAGTGCAGCCCCAACATGAATTTCGTCAACGTTTATCCGTGGGGGCGGATGATCGTGTCGCATCTTCGGCTTGACGACGGCAGAAGCGTCCAATCCCGCATCGATTACACCTCGTCCGGCATTGCGCAGTTCTTCCCTGATTTCGATGGCGGGGTGGGGGTTCTGTGGGCGTTGAAGATGCAGCAGCGGATGCGCAGCCTTCAGACCGCCCTGGACGCCCTGTCGGTGGCTGTCGGGCTGGTTGATGCCAGTGGCCGGGTGCTTCATCGCAACGCCAGCCTGGACGATCTGCTGATCGTCGGCGACGGGTTGCTGCTTGATGAGGGGGGGCGCTTGGCGGCCACCGATGACTGTGACGGGCTTGTCATGGCCCAGGCGCTGGAAAATGTGGCGGCGGGTATTTTGCCTCACCTGTTCGTGCCGTTGCGCCGGCGCCATGCCCCGCCGCTGATGATGGCGGTCAGCCGCGGCGATGTGGAAGGCACGGCGGTGGTCGCCCTGTCCCGCTTTGGCGAGGACCAGGCCGAACTGGCGCTCACCATTCGCCAGGCACTGGGGATCACCCCGGCGGAGGCCGAGGTGATTTCGGGGATCAGCACCGGCATGTCCGTGTCCGAAATCGCCGCCGCGCGCGGGGTGACCGAAGACACCGCTTATAAGCAAATCAAATCGGTGCGCGCCACCATGCGGCGCTCCCGGTTCGCGGCCAATGATCTGGCCGGAATAGCCAGCCTTGTCGCTAAAATCGCAGCAATTTCTTTGCCTTTGCGGAAATATAGGCATTAAAGGAAGGCTGATATGTCTAAAATTGATAGCATCAATTTTGATCGTTATAAAAAAGCCATGGTTGAGCGTTTCGGCTTTTCGGAAGTCGAGCGGGACTCATCCTGGTCGGATTTGATGATTATTCTCAACGCGATGGAGCGGGAGCCGGAAAAGGCTTTCGCGTTGACGGTCGGGGCCGATCGTGCCCTGCACGGGTTGCTGTTGGACACCATGGGGCATGTCCAGATCAGCCAGGCGGTGTTCGGCCCTGGCGCTCTGGTGATCCACGACCCGTTCGCCTACGGCACCCCCGAGTTCGTCAAGGCGTGGGAAAACACCCGGGCCGCTTTCGCCGCCGAAGGCATCGAGCTGCCGGTTGACTGGCGTTCCGATGCGGCGACGCCGGCCGGTGATCGTGATGCCGAATCCTGTTTTGTGGCCGTCCACATCACCGATGCCGCGCGGAACGCGGAAGCCTGCCTGATCGCGGTGAAGCAGGCCGCGGAAATCTCCGGGGTCTGATGAAAATGATTGCTGGGTGGCCTTAACGGACAAATGCCCGGTTGTGTCGGCAACCGGGCGCTCCGTTGGCAACCCAGAAATCGGGTGCAACGTTGATCCGCATTAAGCTGGAGAAGCCATGAAGATCGAAAAACAAGATACCCCCTTGATGGGAAAGCGCAAGTCTGGAGTTCCGGGGCTTTGTTTTGCTTTAGGCTAGTCATCCGGTCTTAAGCGCCAGTCTTTGCAATCCAAAATGAAGCGCAGTGTGTATTCTGCTGGGTTTTTAGCAAGGGTGGCGTGCGTACGGTGCTGGGGTGGAGAGTTGCCGGGATATCTTCACAGTCAGTTTTGCACCCGCCGGTGGCTTATCCATCCTGATCCGGTCATGACGAACGTCTCTGTCTGTCGGGGCAGGGACAAAGGAGATTTTATCATGCTGCGTACCAAGCGCCCTGCGCTCCGGCTCATCGCCCAAAAGATCCCGCTGGCTTCTCCGCCGGTCCGCAGCCGTGCGCTGGAGCGGGCGCTCGCCGCGGTGTCGGAACTGTGTTCCTGTGTCGGCGATCCGGTCGGGATCGATCTGGACGTCTATCTGGAAAGCATCGAGGCCGGGTTGCCGGAAAGCCAAGCTCTGGCCCGCGCCCGCCAGGAACGCGATGTGCCGCTGGCGGCCAACGCCGACCTTCCTGTCGCCCGCTGAAACGCCCAGCTTGCCGGGTAATGCCGCCGGGCCGGTTGCCGTTATCGGCGACCGGCGGCGCGGCCCGCCCGTCCCGCGTCAGCAGATGCGGGGAAGCTGTTCGCCGGTCAGCCAATCGACGATGCGCTTGCCGCCGAACCGGGTTTCCATCTGTACGAAGTGATGGCGGTCCTCCTGGACCCGGCCGATGATGGCGGCGTCCGCCCCCAGCGGATGCGCCCGCATGGCCGACAGCAGGGCCGGCGCGTCGGATTCCGCGCAGATGGCGATCAGTTTGCCTTCGTTGGCGACATAAAGCGGATCCAGCCCCAGCAGTTCGCAGGCTGCGGCCACCTCGCTGCGCAGGGGGATGTCGGCTTCCCGGATCATCATGCCCACGCCCGACTGGTGGGCGATTTCGTTGAGCGTGGTCGCCAGCCCGCCGCGGGTGGGGTCGCGCAGCACATGCACACCGGGCACCGCCGCCACCATGGCCGCCACCAGCCCGTGCAGGGACGCCGCATCCGACAGAACGTCCGTTTCAAAACTCAGGTTTTCGCGGGTGGACATGATGGCGACACCGTGGTCGCCCATGGTGCCGCTGACCAGGATCGCATCGCCGGGTGCGGCCCGGTCGCCGGACGGGGCCACCCCCGGCGGCACCACGCCGATGCCGGTGGTGGTGATGAACACGCCGTCGCCCTTGCCGCGCTCCACGACCTTGGTGTCACCGGTGGCGATGGGCACGCCGGCCTCACCGGCCGCCGCCGCCATGCTGTCCACGATGCGCTTGAGGTCGGCCAGGGGGAAGCCTTCCTCCAGAATGAAGCCAGCGGTCAGGCACAGGGGAACGGCGCCGGCCATCGCCACGTCGTTGATGGTTCCGTGCACCGCCAGCTTGCCGATGTCGCCGCCGGGGAAGAACAGCGGCGACACCACGAAGCCGTCCGTTGACACCACCATCCGTCCCGGCGGCGGGTCGAACGCCGCCTGATCGTTGCCCTGGGCCAGCAGCGGGTTGGCGAAGGCGGCGGCGAACAGGTCGCGGATCAACTGGGCCATGGCCTTGCCGCCCGACCCGTGGGTCATGTCCACGGTGCCGTTCACAAGGTCGAGAGGGCGGGCGAACAGGCGATCAGGGCGCATGATGGGACAGGTCCGCGGTTGTGGGAACACCGGCTTCGGCCAGCAGGGCCAGGGTGCGTTCGGCCTCTTCGGCGTTCAGGCGGGCCAGGGCGTAGCCCACATGGACGATGACGTAATCATCGGTGCTCACCCCGTCCACCAGGGCCAGGGATACGGTGGTGCGCACCCCCCCCAGATTGACCACGGCACGGTCGTCGTCCAGAAGCTCGACCACGCGGGCCGGTATGGCCAGACACATCACTAGACTCCTTTTTCCACACACCGCAGGCCGGCGATCCAGGCCTGTCCCAACGCCAGCCCGCCATCGTTGGCCGGGGCCAGCCGCGGCAGGTGGGCGGTGATGCCGCGGTCGGCGAACCCGTCGGCCAGCAGCCCGGCCAGCACCGCGTTCATCAGGCACCCCCCCGACAAGGCCACCGCCGTCAGGCCGCGGCGGACCAGTTCCGGCAGGGTCCAGTCCACCAGTGCCGCCGCCAGGGTGCCATGGAACAGGTCCGCGCCCTCGGCGGCATTGACCTGCGACAATTCTTCCAGCAGCGGCAGCAGATCAAGGCAGCCGTCGGTGATGCGCCATCCCCCCGGCATGACCCGCGGATGGGTGACCAGGGATTCCAGCGCCATCGGCGCTTCGCCTTCGTACCCCGCCACCGCCCGCACCCCCAAGAGGCCGCACGCCGCATCGAACCACCGCCCGCAGGAGGAGGTGAGGGGGGCGTTGATCCCTCCCTCGATCATCCGCCGCACCCCCGCCGCCGGGCCGTGGGCACCGAAGCGGGTGGGAATTTCGTCGGCGCGGCCCATGCGCACCAGGGCCGCCGCCGCCATCCGCCACGGCTGGCGGGCGGCCACATCGCCGCCGGGCTGCGCCAGAGGGGCGAGGTGGCCGAGGCGGCGGAACTCGCCCCCGTCGTCCAGCAGCAGCATCTCGCCGCCCCACGAACCGCCGTCCTCCCCCAGCCCGAAGCCGTCCAGCGCCAGCCCCAGCACCGGACCGCTCAGCCGGTGTTCGGCGGCGACGGCGGCAAGGTGGGCGTGGTGGTGCTGGACCGCAACCAAGGGCAGGCCCAGGGATTGGGCCGCACGGGTGGACAGGAAATCGGGGTGGAGGTCGTGGGCCACCGCCACGGGTGTCACCTGAAGCACATGGGTCAGGTGGGCGACGGTTTCCTCGAAGAACGCCAGGGTGGCGGCGTTGTCCAGATCACCGATGTGCTGGGACAGGAAGGCTTCGTCGCCGCGGGTCAGGCAGACGGCGGTCTTCAGGTGCCCGCCCACGGCCAGCACCGGCGGGATCGGGCGGGGAAGGCGCACCGGCTCCGGCACATGGCCGCGGCCCCGGCGCAGGAAAGCCGGGGCACCCGCCACCATCCGCATCACGGAATCGTCGGCGCGGATGACGATCGCCCGATCATGGCCGACGATCAGGTCGGCGATGCCGTCCAGCCGCGCCACTGCTTCGGCCTCGTCGGTCACCAGCGGCTCGCCGCCGGGATTGGCGGAGGTCATCACCAGGGCCAGCGGCTGCGGCTGCGTCAGCCAGCCGGTGCCGGCGGGGCGCCCGGCGGCCTCGTGGAACAGCAGATGGTGGATGGGTGTGTAGGGCAGCATCACCCCCAGCCACGCCAGACCGGGGGCGATGGCGTCCGGCAGCGCCAGACCGGGGGCAATGGTGTCGGCACGACGGCGCATCAGCACGATGGGCCGGGCCACGCTTTCCAGCAGGCAACGCTCGGCCCCGGTCATGGTGACGAAGGCGGCGGCGCTGGCGCTGTTGGCCACCATCAGGGCAAAGGGCTTGCCGTTGCGCTGCTTCACCCGCCGCAGCCGCTCGACGGCCTCTTCGTTGGTGGCGTCGCAGGCGAGGTGAAAGCCGCCCAGCCCCTTCACCGCCACGATCCGGCCGGCGCGCAGGGCCGCCAGAACCGTTTCGATGGGATGGCTCAGGTGCGGGCCGCAGACGGGGCAGGCGATGGGCTGGGCATGGAACCGCCGCCCCGCCGGATCGGTGTATTCGGCGGCGCACGCGGGGCAGAGGGGAAAACCGGCCATGCTGGTCTGGGGCCGGTCATAGGGCAGGCGGCGGGTGATGGTGTAGCGCGGCCCGCAATGGGTGCAGGTGATGAAGGGGTAACGGTACCGCCGGTCCGCCGGGTCGAACATTTCGGCCAGACAGGTGGGGCAGACGGCGGCGTCGGGGGGGATGCCGGTGGTGACCGGGTGGTTGCCGTCGCTGGCACGGATGGAAAAACCGGTTTCGCCGGCCACCACGGGGCAGGTATCGGATTCCACCCCGTCGATGCGGGCCAGCGGCGGAGCCTCGTCCACCAGGGCGGCGAGGAAGGCGGGCAGGGCATCCCCCTGCACCTCCATCAGCACGCCGCCGCCGTCGTTGAGCACCCAGCCGGTCAGGCGGAAGCGGGCGGCCATCGCATGAACATGGGGGCGGAAGCCCACCCCCTGTACCCGTCCACGCACCCGCACCCGCCGGCGTTCCATGGAACCGGACGCCGGATCAGCCACCGGGGCGGGCGGCCCTGGCAAGACCGGCCGCAAGCCAGCCGTACCAGTCTTCCATCCCTTCGCCGGTGGTGGCCGACACCCGGATCACCTGCAGCGACGGCTTCACCTGCCGGGCAAAGGCGATCATGCGGTCCACGTCGAAGGACAGGTGTGGCAGCAGATCCACCTTGTTCACCAGCAGCAGGTCGGCGGCGGCGAACATGGCGGGGTATTTCAGGGGCTTGTCCTCCCCCTCGGTCACCGACAGCACCACCACCTTGTGCGCCTCCCCCAGATCGAAGCCGGCGGGGCAGACCAGATTGCCGACGTTTTCGATGAACAGCAGGCTGTTATCGGCTACGCCCAGCCGGCCCACGGCCTGGGTCACCATCTGGGCGTCCAGGTGGCAGCCCTTGCCGGTGTTGACCTGGATGGCCGGAATGCCGGTGGCGCGGATGCGGTCGGCGTCGAAGCTGGTCTGCTGGTCGCCCTCGATCACCGCCATGGGGTGGCGGCCGGTCAGGTCGGTCAGGGTGCGGGTCAAAAGCGTGGTCTTGCCCGATCCCGGCGAGGACATCAGGTTGACGGTGAACACGCCCTTGGCCGCGAAAAGCTGGCGGTTGACGGCGGCGAAGCTGTCGTTCTTGGCCAGGATATCCTGTTCGATCTGCACCAGCCGGGTC
Source organism: uncultured Rhodospirillaceae bacterium (assembly GCA_937927415.1). Lineage (GTDB taxonomy): Bacteria > Pseudomonadota > Alphaproteobacteria > Azospirillales > Azospirillaceae > Azospirillum. Next base: position 28,914 of record CALBDS010000001.1, on the reverse strand, counting down.
TGGCTCATGCCCGCGACCTGAGTCCCCGCCGGGCCAAGGCCGACGTGGATGTCGCCGCTCCCATGGTCATGGTGGTCGTGATCATGCCCATGGTCATGCCCGTGGTCATGATGGTCATGCCCATGGGCGTGGTGATGGTGGTGGTGCCCGTGGTGCCCATGGCCGTGGTCGCTTTCCCCGTGTCCATGGTCGTGGGCATGGCGCAGGGTGGTGCCGTCGGGGGCGGTGTGGGTGTGTTCGTGCGAATGGTGGGTTCCCGGCACGTCGCCGTGATCGTCGGTGTGGGAATGGCTGTGGCGGATCACGGTGCCGTCGGGCAGGGTGTGTTCATGCTCGTGGCTGTGAAGGTGGTGGGAATGCTGCCCCGGCCCGTGGCCATGCTCGTGGGAATGAGGCTGAGCCTCGATGCGGGTTTCGCCCTCGCCGCAGCCGCAGACGGTACACATCACTCGACCTCCAGTTCCTTGACGCGCAGCTCGTCGCCGCCGGTCAGCACCCATTCATGCCCGCCGCACAGGGGGCAGGGATCGTATCGCTGGGCAATCGCCACCGTCTGGCCGCAGGGCATGCAAAAGGCCTGCCCCGGTGGCCGCTCGATGGTCAGGACAGCCCCTTCGGCCAGCGTTCCCCGGCTGACCGCCTCGAAGCAGAACTCTATCGCTTCCGGCTCCACATGGGAAAGCATTCCGATGGCCAGCCGGACGGATTTGACGCTGCGGAAACCTTGGGTTTCCGCCTGGTCGCGGATCACGTCGATGATGCCCTGACTGAGGGCCATTTCGTGCATGGTCGATGCTCCCGGCTCAGCCGTTCCGGTCGATGTCGAGCGCCCACCCCACGCAGGGGTCCAGCGCGGTGATGAGACGGGCCGCCAGCCCGTGCAGCCCCGGCCCGGCCTCAACCCCTGTCAGGCCGCGGGCCAGGGTGCCGTCGGGGTGGAAATTCCATTCGGTGGGGGCGGCGATGCGGTAATCGGTGATGATGCCGCCTTCCATCTGCGCCCAATGGGCCAGGGTGCCGCGGGCGGTGTCCACCACCGCGGTTCCCGTGCCGGCGGTGCCGGACGGTGTGGCCGGAGGGGTGCCGCCGGAGCAGGCCAGCAGCGCATCGATGGCCGCATCCATCCGGCCGGGCAGGGCGGCCAGTGCTGCCAGCCGGGCGGCCAGCAGGGTCACCAGCCCGTTGGCCCCGAACCGCGCCGTCACCGCCCGCACCAGGGGGCTGTCGGCAGCCGCGGCGGCGGGGCCGGTCACCGCCGGTCCCGTCTCGGTCAGCGGAGCGAGGGAAAAGGCGGGATCGGCAGCCAGCCGGGCAGCGAACCAGGCGGCGGTCTTGCCGGTCAGCAGCGGAACGTCGGTGCTGCCATAGCCGGGGTTCGGTTCATCCAGGGTTTCGGCCATCAGGCGGGCGGCGGCGGTATCGCCGGTACCGGCCCACGCCTGCAGCTCGTCCACCGTGGTGGGGCAGGGGGCGCCGCCGAACACCGATTGGGTAATGTGGGCGTCCAGCCGTGCGGTCACCAGCCGTAGAACCGCTTCTTTGGGGTGGAGCGCGCCGCCGCCCAGGGCCAGGGAGTCCCGTTCCGGGTAAAGTCCGCTCGACAGGCTGCCGGTGGCCGTGCGCAGGGCCGCCACCTGTTCGGTGGACGGGGTTTCCTCCAACAGACGGGGCCAGTCCATCAGCACATGCCAGCCGTGGCTGGTGGCGGTTTCCCCCATGACCAGAAGATCGCGGGCGATGCGCTGGTCCGGCGTTACGGCGATGCCCAGCGCCTGTTCGCACGCGGCCAGTGCCGCCATGCCCTGGGCGGTGCTGCACACGCTGAACAGCAAAGGCACCAGTTTCAGCGCGTCCACCGCCGTGCGCCCGCCCAGAGCGCGGGCGGCGGCCAGCGGGCGCTGAACCCGAACGCGGGCGGCGGTCACCCGTCCCCCGCTCACCTGCAGCCGGACGGAGAGGGCGCCCTCGATGCCCGGCGCGCCCGCCATCAGCCGCCCCGCCGGAACAGCGACCGGCGCGACACGGCATCCTTGGGCTTCTTGGTTCCCACGGCGGGGGGCGGGGCGGGCAGGGCCGGTTCCGGGAATACCTCGTCCGCGGTTTCGGCGGTTTCGTCCGCCTTGGGCAGCAGCAGCGCGTCGAGTGCGGCCATGCTGGCGGCGCGGGCGTCCTCCTGATCGGAGAAGAGCGTCATGTCGGACACCGCCGGAATGGTCATCGCCACCCCCAGCGCCCCCAGCCGGGCGGCGGTCACGGCGAACTGTCCCGCGGGGGTGTCCAACAGCTCCTTGTCGCCGTCGTTCAACCCGGCCCACAGCCCGGCATCGGCGGGAAGCACCACCACGTTCAGCGTCCACGGCGCAATCAGACAGCCGACCCAGCCGGGACCGAAGGGGCGGAAACCCACCGCTTCCACCGCCAGATGCGGGTTGCACACCGCCAGTCCGGCCATGTCGGTGCCGGCCACATGCCGGTGCGCCGCTTCCAGCGCGGCAAGGCGTGCGTCCAACGGGTCCATGCCCGCCGGGATGGCGAAGAAGCGGTGGGCGGCGGCACCGCAGCCGGGGCAGCGCCAGACGGTGGGCAGGCGGGCAAACGGGGTGCTTGGCGGCACCTCGTACCGGCGGTCGCCCGCGGCGGGATCATAGACGAAGCCGCAGCCGTTGCAGGACAGACGGTCGGCGGGGGAAAAACCGGCGGAAGGGATGCCGTCGGCGGTTCCAGGGGTGGCGGTCATGATGCGTCGTTCCGGGCGGCAGCGATGTCGGCGAACAGATGATCCACGTTTTCCCCGCGGGCCGCCATCAGGATGGCGTCCAGGGCGTCGTTCAGCGGCCCCAACTCGTCATCGGCCAGAGCGCGCACGGCGTTGTTGATGTGGACCAGAACCCAGCCGCCGACGGGGGCCTCATCCTCCCCCAGCAGGAGCAGATTAACCATCCGCTCCTCCCCCCGCCCGGCACAGCGGGCGATCAGGCCGTCGGTTTCGATGACCTGCATGGGTATTCCCAGACACATGGGCGGATATCTCCAGCGGCAAGGGCGCTCAAGGACAGGTGCGGCGTCCCGCACCTGTCATACCATGTCACCGCCGTGACCTCCCACACCCCATGATCCGGGGCAATGATCTGGATCAGCTTACCCGCGGCGGACCACCGTCAGGAACCGTGACACTTCCTGTTCCAGCGAGCGGGATTCGTCCAGCAGCCCACGGGCCGCCGACAGCAATTCCCCGGCGTTGGCGCCGGTGGCGCTGGCCTGTTGCGACACCCGGCCAATGCTGCCGGTGACCTCGCGGGTGCCGGCGGAGGCTTCCTGCACGTTGCGGGCGATCTCGCCGGTGGCCGCCCCCTGCTCCTCCACCGCCGCCGCCACGATGGTGGTGATCTCGCTCACCCGGCGGATGGTGCCGACGATGGTACCGATGGCATCCACCGCCCGCTGGGTTTCGCCCTGGATGGCGGCAACCTGCCCCTGGATGTCCTCGGTCGCCTTGCCGGTCTGGGTGGCGAGGTTCTTTACCTCCGACGCCACCACGGCAAAGCCCTTGCCCGCCTCGCCCGCACGGGCGGCTTCGATGGTGGCGTTGAGCGCCAGCAGGTTGGTTTGCGCCGCGATGGTGTTGATGAGTTCCACCACCTCCCCGATGCGGTTGGCGGCGTTGGCCAGCCCCTGGACGGTGGCGTTGGTGGTCTGGGCCTCCTGCACCGCCCGGTCGGCGACCTGGGTGGCTTCGCCCACATGGCGGCTGATTTCCCCGATGGAGGCCGAAAGTTCCTCCGCCGCCGCGGCGACCGTCTCCACATTGGCCGATGCCTGGAGCGAGGCCGACGACACCGTGGACACCGCCGACTGGGTTTCCTCGGCGCTGCGGGCCAGGCTTTCGGCATTGCCGCGCATCCGCTCGGCCGAGGATGACACCGAGCGCACCACCGCGTCGATGGTGCCGGCGAAGGATTGGGTGGCGCGGTCGATTTCGTCGCGGCGGCGGGCCTGTTCCTGCTGGTCCTGCTGCTGGCGGCGGGCCATATCGTCGGCGGCGGCAAGGGATTCACGGAACCCCGCGACCGCGCGGGCGATGGCGCCGATCTCGTCGCTGCGGTCCGTGCCATCGACCGCGACGGCGAAGTCCTTGCGCGACAGGGCGCCCATCACCCCGACCAGCCCATGCACCGATGCCATCTGATGGCGGACGTAGATATAGGTCAGGATGCTGAGAACAAGGCCGATGGCCAGCGAAACGGCCCCGATCCGCCAGCCCAGTTGCGAGACGATGGCGTAGAATTCACCGGCGGGCATCCCCACCGCCAGCGCCCCCACCGGTTTGCCCGCCTGATCCAGAAGGGGGGCGTAGGTGACGAGGTAATCCACCCCCAGCACCGGATATTGCCCGAGGAAGGTTTCCCCCCGGCCCAGGACGCGCTGCCCGATGTCGGGCGGCAGCTTGGATCCGACCGGGCGCGAACCGTCGGCGTTGATGATGGTGGTGGCGGCACGGGTATCACCCCGGAACAGCGTGACCGTCACCCCAAGCAACCCCTTGGCCCGGTCCACCACGTCGAAGGCGCCGTCCAGAAGGCGGTCGCCGACATACAGTTTGCCGTCGGCGATGCGGTAGGGTTCGGCCTTGGGGTTGATGACCTCCTTCGCCACGCGCAGGTTCATGGCCTGTCGGTCGATCTCCTGCCCTTTCAACTGCGAGGAGACGAAGTAGAGCGCAATGAAAACGATTGCGGCGCAACTGATGATCGTGCCGACGATGTTCAAAGCCACAAGCTTTTGCGTGAAACCCAGGCGGTCCAAAACGTTTCGCATTCCCAATGTTCCTTAATATTCCCTCTTTTCCCAACGAAAAGGCCGGGAAGAGAGGCATTTGGGAGGCACGGTAACGAAATGGCGTTTGTTGCGCAACAATATCACAACGCAAACAAACAAAAATGAATGACGCCGGGATTGTTTTGAACAGGGTGCAGAATCAGCCTGTTCCGTCCTGTTCCTGGCGACGACGGAACCCGATCAGCGCGGTTTCGTCCATCATCAATTCCTCCTTGTGTTTCTGCTTCTCCCGTTCGCGTTTCAGGCGTTCCTCTTCGGCCAGTTCATAGCGTTTGAGGTCCTGATAGGCCTCGGCCACCTGTTCGGTGGCGGCGACGATCTGTTCCTGGACCTGACGGATGGAATCGTCGATGCGCTTGCGCCGTTCGATGGTGCTGCGGGCGAAGCCGGCGTAGGTGAAGGAGGCGTTGAAGTCGTTGCGGGCGGTTTCCTGCTCCGCGCGCAGTTCCTCGCCCAGGCGTTCGGCCTCATTCCGCAGCCGGTCCTCCAGGTTCTGGAGTTCGGTCAGCGCCCGGCGTTTCTCGTCGAGCTGCCATTTCTGCACGCGGATCAGGGTCTTGAAGGAACTCACGGCCAGGGCACCCCAAGAATTTCAGCAAGCTGGGCATAGCCGGTGGCAAGGTCCGCCTGTTCCCGCTTGCCCTGCTTGAGGAAGGCTTCCAACGCCGGCTGGTAGTGGATGGCAAGGTCCACCTGCTGGTCGGTGCCGCGGCGGTACGCCCCCAGCCGGATCATTTCCGCCATGTTGTCGTACGACGCCAGAAGCTGCCGCGCCGCGCCCACAAGCTGGTTTTCCTTTTCGCTGTTGCAGCCCGGCATGGTGCGCGACACGCTGCGCAGGATGTTGATGGCGGGATAGCGCCCGCGCTCGCCGATCTGGCGTTCCAGCACGATGTGCCCGTCCAGGATACCGCGCACGGCGTCGGCGATGGGTTCGTTGTGGTCGTCGCCTTCCACCAGCACGGTGAACAGCCCGGTGATGGAGCCGGCCCCGTTCACCCCCGGCCCGGCCCGTTCCAGCAGGCGCGGCAGTTCGGCGAACACGGTGGGCGGATAGCCCTTGGTGGTGGGTGGTTCGCCGGCGGACAGGCCGATCTCGCGCTGGGCCATGGCGAAGCGGGTCACGCTGTCCATCATGCACAGCACGTCCCGGCCTTCGTCGCGGAAGAATTCCGAAATCGCCAGGGTCAGATAGGCCGCCTGACGGCGCATCAGCGGCGGCTCATCCGACGTGGCGCAGACGACGATGGACCGGGACAGGCCCTCTTCCCCCAGATCCTCGGTGATGAACTCCTGCAATTCGCGTCCGCGTTCGCCGATCAGCCCGATGACCGCCACCTCGGCGGCGGAAAACCGCGCCAGCATGGACATGACCGACGATTTGCCCACGCCGGACCCGGCGAAGATGCCCATGCGCTGGCCGCGGCAGCAGGTGAGGAAGGTGTTGATGGCGCGGATGCCCAGGTCCAGCTTCTGCCCCACCCGCTGGCGCGCGTGGGCCGGCGGCGGGTTGTTGCGGATGGGCACGCCGTGGGTGCCCTTGGGCAACGGCCCCTTGCCGTCCACCGGCTCGCCCAGCGCGTTGACCACCCGTCCCAGCCAGGCGTCGGTGGGGAACACCGACGGCTGCCCATCCGACACCAGCGCCCGGCAGCCCAGCCCCACCCCGTCCAGCGTGCCGTACGGCATCAGCAGCGCCCGGCTCTGGCGGAAACCCACCACCTCGCACGGGACGCGGCGGCCGTCGCGGGCCTCCACCACGCAGCGGCCGCCGACCGACAGTTCCTTTTCAATGCCGCCAACCTCCACCAGCAGCCCCAGAACCGCGGTGACGCGGCCGAAGCGGCGATAATCGGGCAGGGCTGCTATGTCGTTGACAAGGCGTGCAACGTCCGCAGGCACAACGGACATCCTTTTGTGTTCGATGTTGCTGTTGGGTTAACCATAATGGAGGAGAACGAAAACGAAATGTCTCCCGATATTTCCAGTTTTAGCCATCCCGATCATGGCCGGTAATGATTAACGGACTGTGAAATAGCATATCTGTGGCATTAAGCTGAATCCCCTGTTAACCTGTGTAAACGGGCCGAAAAATCTGTTAAGAAGAAGATATCCGCTACCGAAGCGGGTTCGGATCGGGAAACGAAGCTCCAACGTCGGGATAGCGCCATGCGGGTTCTGCTAGTCGAGGACGATTCCTCCGTCGCAAAGAGCATTGAGCTGATGCTGCAATCGGAAGGGTATATCGTCGATTCCACCGACCTGGGGGAAGACGGGCTTGAGATCGGCAAGCTTTACGACTACGACATCATCATTCTTGACCTGATGTTGCCGGACATTGATGGGTATGAAGTGCTGCGCCGTCTGCGGGCGGCGCGGGTCACCACCCCGATTTTGATTTTGTCGGGGCTGTCGGAGCTGGACCACAAGATCAAGGGGCTTGGGTTCGGTGCCGACGATTACCTGACCAAGCCGTTCGACAAGCGTGAACTGATCGCCCGGATTCAGGCCATCGTCCGCCGCTCCAAGGGGCATTCCGATTCGATCATCCGCACCGGCCGTTTGACGGTCAACCTCGACACCCGCACGGTGGAGGTGGACGGCCAGCCGCTGCATCTGACCGGCAAGGAATACGGCATCCTGGAACTGCTGAGCCTGCGCAAGGGCACCACGCTGACCAAGGAGATGTTCCTGAACCATCTTTACGGTGGCATGGACGAACCGGAACTGAAGATCATCGACGTGTTCGTCTGCAAGCTGCGCAAGAAGCTGGCGGTGGCCACGTCGGGCGACAACTATATCGAAACGGTGTGGGGCCGCGGCTATGTGCTGCGTGACCCGCACGAGGATGCCGCCCCGTTGGGCCCGCCGCCGAAATTGCCCCATCACATGGCCGGTTGAGGCTCCGGCCGCCCCAACCACCTGTCTTGTCCGTACGGCGCGCCTTTTCCTGGGGGAGAAGGCGCGCTTTTTTGTTCTCACGGCCTCTGCAATCATCAAAACGCCAGATTGCAGAGAAGTCAACCAGTGTATTTTCAAGTTGCCAGGATGATACCGGCACAGCATCACTCTCCTTCGGCTTGCGGGACGGATGGGGGATGCGGGTGAACCGGACAAAGATGACGCTGGCTCTGGTCGTGGCGAGCACGGTTGTCGGTTTGATGGGCACCGACCTGATTCTCCCGGCGATTCCCGGTTTGCCCGACGCGCTTCACGGCGATGCGGCTACAGCCCAGTTTGTGCTGGCGGCCTATGTCGCCGGAACCTGTGGCGGGTTGCTGATTTTTGGCGCCTTGAGCGATTACGTGCCCACCCGCCGGCTGTTTGCGGGATCCCTGTTCGCCACGGCGTTGGTGTCCTGGGCGTGCGGCATGGCGCCGTCGCTTGAAACGCTCATTGCCCTTCGCTTCGTTCACGGCGTAGTCGCGGCGGGGCCGGCGGTGTTCGCCCCGGCGGTGGTGAAGGCGATGTTCGACGAGGCGTCGGCGGTGCGGGTGATGGGAATGCTGGGCAGCATCGAATCAGTGGCGCCGGCTCTGGCGCCGATTTTGGGGGCGGTTCTGTTGGCATGGGGCGGTTGGCGCCTGTCGTTCGATGTGCTGGCGGCCGTGGCGGCGGTGCTGGGTGTTCTCCTTTTGCTGGGACGGGGAATCCCCCAGGTCGGCCGCCGGCTACGGGGGCGGTATGTGACTTTGCTGATCCGGCCGACGTTCATTCGCTACGCCTTCAGCCAGGCCATGGTGCTGGGGGGCTTGCTGACTTTTGTCTTCGGCATGCCGGCGGTCTTCGTCCGCGCTCTTGGCGGAAGCGTGACTGATTTCATCATCATGCAGGTGTGCGCGATTGTGACCTTTATCGCGGCTGCGAACATGGCATCGCGCGCCGTGGCCCGGTTCGGCGCCGAGCCGGTCATCGGCTTTGGAACGCTGTTCGCGGCCGTCGGGGCGGCAGGGCAGTTTGCCTATGCGCTTGCCGGTGGGGAAGATGCGCTTGTAATTACGCTGCTGTTCATCCCCGCCAACATCGGCCTTGGGCTGCGGGGGCCGCCGGGCTTTTACCGTGCGATCGTGGCGTCCCATGGCGACGATGCCCGCGGCAGCGCCCTGGTGGTTCTTGGAATTCTGGGATCTGCCGCCCTCGGCACGGCGTGCGCGTCGCCCTGGATCGAGTGGGGCTTGGCTCCACTGGCCGGTATTGCCCTTATCATGCACGGTCTGGGGGTCGTCAGCTTGGCCGTCTTGCCGCCGTTGCGGAGCGAGCAGCCGTCACCGGGCTGAAAATCTGGCGGATGGGGTGGGATTCGAACCCACGGTGGGCGCGAACCCACGGCGGTTTTCAAGACCGCTGCCTTAAACCACTCGGCCACCCATCCGGCGCTGATAATTCGGGGATAGCGCATACAGCGGCGATGGTCAACCGTAGCGTCGTCGGGGCATGTGCGAAGCATGCAACCGGGGCAGCTTGTCCGAAAGCCCTGAATTTGCTAAATCCCATACTGTCGTCAACCCGCAAACGCCTCGCCTTGCATCCCTTTTGGTTGTGCGGTGCGGCACCGGACCCTGCATGAGCATTCTTGCGCGGCTTATCGTTCTGATCCTTGTCGCCGCGCTGCCCGGAATCGGCGTCCAGGCCTATCACGTCTGGAAAGGCCATCAGGACGATGTTCAATCCCTGCACGTCGATGTGGCGGACACCCTGGCCGCCATCGCCGAGGAGCAGGCGCGAATCATCGACGGGCTGACCATCCTGATGGGCGTCACGGCCGAGGATGAGGCGGTGCGCTCCGTCGTTCCCGCCGAGTGCCAGATTCACTTCGACCGGCTGGCCGCCCATCTGCCCAAGGGACAGCAGCTTTTGCTGACCGATGCCCGCGGGACGGTGCTGTGCGCCAGCGACCGCGGGCTGGTCGGCCAATGGTTCGGCAACCGCCTGCCGTTGATGCCGGCTGCCAGCACCGGGTTGGTTGGCGGGGATGTCACCTTCCTGCCGGCAGGAGGCAAGGCCGTCCGTTCCTTCGTGAAACGGATCGAGGGCGAGGGGGGCGTCACCATCGGGCATCTCCTGGTGACGCTGGATCTCACATGGCTCGATTCCTATCTGGAACGTCACCCGCTGCCCTCGCGGGCGGTTCTGGTGGCGGCGGACCGCGACGGGGTGATCCTCGGCCGCTATCCCGATGGCGGGACCGGCTGGGCTGGGCACCGGCTGCCGGCGCACATCAGCCAATTGGGCACCCGGCCGGCGGCGGGGGTGGCGGTCATTCCAGGGTTCGATGGGGCGGAACAGATCATGGCCTACAGCCCGCCCGCGGCCGGAGGGCAGGGGTTGTTGCTGGCCCTTGGCGTCACCGCACCCGAAGGGTTCATGCGCATCAACGCCAAGGACCCATGGGCGATCATGGCCGCGGCCGCCAACCTCGTTCTGGTTCTGCTGGTGGCGTGGTTGGGCGCGCGCCGGCTGATCGAGCGGCCCGTCCATCGCCTGATGCGGGCGGTGGAGCGGTGGCGCGTGGGTGACTATACCGCGCGGGTCCGGTTGAGCGACACCGGGTCCGAGCTGGGGCAGTTGGGGGCGGCCTTCGACGCCATGGCGACCGAGCTGGAAACCCGCGACACCCTGCGCGAAACCGGCCGGGCGGCGGAACGGCGCATGGCGGCGGTGCTGAGCAGCACCACCGACGGCGTGCTGGAGATCGATCGCACATGGCGGGTCGCGTTCATGAACGACCGGGCGCGCATCCTGTTGTCCCAGGGCGTTGACCGCACCGGTGAGGAAATCTGGGCGCTGCTGCCGGCCGAGGCGGGCGACGATCTGCGCAGCAACCTGATGGTCGGGATGCGCAGCCAGGTGCCGGTCGAGTTCGAGGTCAATCAGGAAAGCCACGGCATTTGTTACGCCATTCGCGCCTTCCCCTCGCCCGAGGGGCTGGCGCTGTACGTCCAGGATGTCACCCTGCGGCATCGGGCCGAGCGGGTGATCCGCCGGGCGGAGGCGCGCTACCGCGCCATTCTGGAAACCGCCGCCGACGCCATGGTGCTGCTGGACGGCAACGGCATCGTTCAGGTGTTCAACCGCGCCGCGGAACGGCTGTTCGGTTATGCCTCGGTCGAGGTGGTGGGGCGGCCGGTGTCCCTGCTGCTGCCCGATAGCGACGAGAACGGCGGCAGCCATTACATCCTGCGCCGTTCCCTTGACGGTGAAACCGATGCGACGGTGGCGGCCACCCAGGAAATCACCGCCCGACGGCGCGACGGCAGCGTGTTTGCCGCCGATCTGGCGGTGGCGGAATGGCACGACGGCGATACCCGCCAGTTCACCGCCATCATCCGCGATATTTCCGAACGGCTGGCGGTGCAGGAACGGTTGCGCAGCGCCAAGGAGGAGGCGGAGCGCGCCGTCCTGGCGAAATCCCGCTTCCTGGCCGCGGCCAGCCACGACCTGCGCCAGCCGCTGCAATCGCTGATGTTCTTCGCCGCCGCCGCCGCCGAACAGCTTCGCGGGCACAGCGCCTATGGCACGCTGGAAGCCATGCAGCAGGCGCTGAACGCCATGAAGCGGCTGTTGGACGGCCTGCTCGACATTTCCCGCCTGGACGCCGGGGCGGTGACCCCGCAGATCGGCGACGTGGCCCTTGGGCCGTTGCTGGAGCGTCTGCGTCTGGAATACGGGCCGCAGGCGGAACGCCGCGGCATCCGGCTGCGGATATTGCCGTCCAGGGCCATCGTCCACAGCGATGCGGCGCTGCTGGAACGGGTGCTGCGCAATCTGTTGGAAAACGCCCTTCGCTACACCGCGCACGGCACCATCCTGATGGGCTGCCGGCGGCGGGGGGACGACACCGTGCGGATCCAGGTGTGCGACACCGGCATCGGCATTCCCCCCGAACGGCAGGATGAGATTTTCGAGGAGTTCACCCAGCTCGGCAACGCCGAACGGGACCGGGAACAGGGGCTGGGGCTGGGGCTGGCCATCGTCCGCCGCCTGTGCCGGCTGCTGGATCACCGTCTGGGGCTGGTGTCGGTGGTGGGGCGCGGGTCGGTGTTTTCCATCGATCTGCAGCGGGCCGTTCCCCACGAAGCCCCCATCACGGAGGTGGTGCCCGCCGCTCCGGTGGAGGAGGCTGCCGCCGATCATGCCGGAAAGCGGCTGATTCTGGTGATTGACGATGAGGTCATCATCCTGATGGGGCTGCGGGTCATGCTGGAAGGCTGGGGTTATGAGGTGTTGACCGCCGCCGGGGGGGACGAGGCCATCCGCCTGCTGACCAAGCATGGCCGATCCCCCGATGCGGTCATCGCCGATTACCGCCTGCGCCACGGTCACACGGGGCCGGAGGCGCTGCGGGCCATCCACGCCCATTGCGGCCACGCCATGCCCAGCATCGTGCTGACCGGCGACACCGCACCGGAGCGGATCCAGGAAGCGCACGCCAGCGGCTTTTCGATCATCCACAAGCCGGTGTCGGCGGTGGATCTGCGGCGCATGATCGAATCGGCGCTGGACGCCGTGACGGTGTGACGGCCTATGCCTCGGGCGCGGGTGGGGCCGGGCGGTCGAGAACCGCACGCCCCTGAGCGGTCAGGCGGCAGACCAGCCAGTCGGGCTTCAAGGGGTTGTTGAACCAGCGTTCGGCCCAACCATTGTGCAGGCAGGACCGGATGATGGTGGCGCGGACCTTCTGCCCGTGCTCGTCGAACAGGGGCAGCTTGCCGCCCGGCTGGTCCAGGCCACGGCGCAGCCACGCCGCCTGACCGGGGGTGGGGCTGCGGCGGCGTCCGGGAAGGCGGGGCGGCATCGGTCATCTCGTTCCGCTGGGGCGTCGTGGTGGATTATCTTACGGCAAAACCAACCGGAAGGGGAGGGAAAGGCGCCATGGACCCCGTGTTCATCTATATGACCGCCGGTTCACCGGACGAGGCCCGCCGCATCGCGCGGGCGCTGGTGGACGAGCGGCTGGCCGCCTGCGTCAACGTCATCGACGGCATGACTTCAATCTACCGTTGGGAAGGGGCGGTGGAGGAAGGGCGGGAAACGGTGATGATCGCCAAAACCCGCCGTGACCGTTTCGACGATCTGGCCCGGCGGGTGCGTGAGCTGCACAGCTACGCCGTGCCGTGCATCGTGGAAATCCCGCTGGGGCGGGGCGATGCCCCCTACCTGGATTGGCTGCGGGCCGAAAGCGCGCCATAACACCCCGGTTGCATGACCGCTATGCAGGTGGCGCCGTTGCCGCGTCCGGGGCGGCGTGAGAGCCTGTGCGGTATTTTTCCCGGTAGCGGAGATGTTTCATGTCCGAAGTGTCGGCGTCCGATGTGTCGGCCCGCCTGTCGGTGGGGTTTTCGTGGATCGGCCACACGCTGATGCACATCACCGCGGCGCTCTATCTGACCGTCGTTCTGGCGCTCGAACAGGAATGGAAACTGCCCTATGACGATCTGATCCGGCTGTGGACCCTGGGGTCGCTGATGATCGGGGTGGGGGCGCCGCTGGCCGGATGGCTGGGCGACCGCTGGAGCGACAGCCGGATGATGGCGGTGTTCTTTTTCATCACCGGCGGCGGATCGGTGGCGGCGGGGCTGGCCAACGGGCCGGATGCCCTGTGGCTGGGGCTGGCGGTGCTGGGGCTGGGAGCCTCCATCTATCATCCGGTCGGCATGTCGTGGATGGTCAAGAACGCCCCCAACCGCGGCAAGGCGCTGGGTTATCTCGGCCTGTTCGGCACGTTGGGGGTGGCGCTGGCCGGGGTGGTGGCCGGCGGGCTGACCGAATGGCTGACGTGGCGGGCGGCGTTTCTGGTGCCGGGGGCGGTGTGTCTGGCCCTGGGGGTGGCGCTGGCCGTGTGCATCGCGCTCGGCATCGTGCGCGACCGTTTGGCCGATGTGAAGCCGCAGCCCAAGCCGTCGCGCGGCGAGGTGATCCGCGCCTTCGTCGTTCTGTCGGTGACCATGCTGTGCGCCGGGCTGATGTTCAACGCCATGCAGGTGGTGTTGCCCAAGCTGTTCGGCGAACGGCTTCAGGGGCTGGTGGGCGAGGGCACCTTCGGCATCGGCGGGCTGGTGACCATGGTCTATCTGACGGCGGCGGTACCGCAACTGATCGGCGGGCATCTGGCCGACCGCTTTCCGCTGCGGCGCATCTATGCCCTGTGCCTGCTGTGGCAGGTGCCGATGATGGCGGCGCTGGCGGTTCTGGCCGGGATCCCGCTGGTGGGGGCGGCGGCGCTGGTCATCATCGCGTCGCAGGTGCAGATCCCGGCGGAAAACATGCTGCTGGCCCGCTACACCCCCGACCGCCACCGCGGTCTGGCCTTTGGCGCCAAATTCATCCTGTCCTTTGGCGCCGGGCCGCTGGCGGTGCAGATGGTGGCGTTCTTTTACGAGATGTCGCACGAATTCGTGCTGTTGTACGCCACGCTGACGGTGCTGGCCGGCGTCGCCTTCCTGGCCGCCCTGCTGCTGCCGGCGGACACCGATCCGGCCAAGGCGGCGGAACCGGCACCCGGCACGGTGCCGGCGGCGTCCGGGGCGGATTGATCGGAAACAGGTGGTATCGGAAACGGGGTTACAGCGTGGCGATGGCGGTATCCGGGGTGATCCCGGTATCGCCGGTGGCGGGCAACAGCCAGGCATCGCTGATCCCCGCCGCCCGCGCGGCCCCAAGGGCGCGCAGAGCCTGCGCGCGGGTGCCGCTGCGGATGGTCACCCGGTACAGGGTACGGCCCTGGATGGCCGCCTCGGTGATGTCCAGATTGGTCCAGCCCAGCGCGCGCAGGCGGTCTTCGGCCTGGGAACGTTGGGCATAGCTGCCCACCACCACGAGAAACGCGGGCCGTGCCGTCGGGACGGCGGCTTCGGGCCGCGCCGGTGCCGTTTCCACGGTCGGAGCGGCAACGGCGGGAGACACGGCGGCGATGGGGGCGAAATCCGTCTCCTCCGCGTCCGGTGCGGCGTCCGCCGACAGGTGAGCCACCAGAAGCTGGGGCGGTTCCATCTCGGCACAGGGGGCATCGCCGCTCAGCTGGGCACAGTCCCAACCGGATGCCACGGCTTTTTCCTCGGGCCATGCCAGCAGGGCACCCAGGGCAACGGTTCCCACGCCAAGGCAGGCCATGGCGGCTGTGGTCATCAGCGTCCTGTTCCCCGTCACCGGCCTGTTCCCCCCTCGCGGCTTTTCCCCTGGAAAGAAAGGTCGATAGGAAAGCGGGGTTTGTCAACAAATCCAACGAAACAATCGGGCTTTTACCATAGTTTTGCCCGAAAAAGCTGCCGCCGGGGGGTGCTTTTACCCCCCGGCGGTTGGGTCGTCAGCCCACGGCCTTTTCCAGCGCCTGCGCCAGATCGGCGATGATGTCGTCGGCGCTTTCCAGGCCGATGGACAGGCGGATCACCTCCGGCCCGGCCCCGGCGGCGGTCTGGCCCTCGGCGTCAAGCTGGCGGTGGGTGGTGGACGAGGGGTGGATGATGAGCGAACGGCTGTCGCCGATGTTGGCGAGGTGGCTGAACAGCTCCACGCTTTCCACCAGCTTCACGCCGGCGTCGTAGCCGCCCTTGATGCCGAAGGTGAAGATACCGCCGGCCCCGCGGGGCAGGTACTTCTGCGCCAGCGCGTGGTACTTGGACGATTCCAGACCGGCGTAGCTGACCCATTCCACCGCCGGGTGCGATTCCAGGAAGCGCGCCACGGTCAGCGCGTTGGTGGAGTGGCGTTCCATGCGCAGGTGCAGGGTTTCGATGCCGTTCAGCGTCAGGAAGGCGTTGAAGGGCGACTGGCTCGGCCCCAGATCGCGCAGGCCGACCGCGTGCCCGTGGATGGTGTAGGCCAGATTGCCGAAGGTCTCATGGAACTTCAGCCCGTGATAGCCCGGCTCCGGCCCGCTGAGCGCGGGGTACTTGCCGTCCTTGGACCAGTCGAAGGTGCCGCTGTCCACCACCGCACCGCCGACCGAGGTGCCGTTGCCCGACAGGAATTTCGTGGTCGAATGCACCACCAGCGTCGCCCCCCATTCGATGGGGCGGATCAGGTAGGGCGACGCCAGGGTGTTGTCCACGATCAGGGGGATGCCGGCGTCACGGGCGATGGTGGCGATGGCCTCCAGATCGGTGACGATGCCGCCGGGGTTGGCCAGGCTTTCCACGAAGATGGCCTTGGTCTTTTCGGTCAGGGCCGCCTTGACGTTGGCCGGCGTGTCGGTGTCCGCGAACACCGCCTTCCACCCGAACGCGCGGGGGAAAGTGTTGGCGAATTGGTTGAGCGAACCACCGTAAAGCTTTGTGGACGCGATGAATTCGTCACCCGGCGACAGCAGCGGGAACAGCGCCATCAACTGCGCCGCATGGCCCGACGCGGTGGCGGTGGCGCCGATGCCGCCTTCCAGATTGGCGATGCGCTCTTCCAGCACCGCCACCGTCGGGTTGGTCAGGCGGGAATAGATGAAGCCGACCTTTTGCAGGTTGAACAGCGACGCCGCTTCGTCCACGTCGTCGAAGACGAAGCTGGTGGTCTGATAGATGGGGGTCTGGCGTGCGCCGGTGGTGGGGTCGGGGGCAGCGCCGGCATGGATGGCGCGCGTCTCGAACCCAAAGCTCTTCTTCTCGCTCATGGTGACTCCCTGGAGGGGTTGTTATGATGTATCAGATCAGTTTCTTGGTGGGCTTCACCGGCCGTTTTTTGGCGGTGATGATGTTGGAATTGACCCCGATGCGGCCGATTTCACCGAACAGACGCTGATATTCGATCTTGGGACAGCGGTTCATCACCACGCGCAGGCCGGCGGCTTCGGCCCGGCGGGCCGCGTCGTCGTTGCGCACGCCAAGCTGAAGCCAGACCACCCTGGCCCCGGCCGCGATGGCCTCGTCCACCACACCGGCCGCGGCATCGCTGTTGCGGAACACGTCCACCATGTCCGGCGGCTCCGGCAGGTCGGACAGCGCGGCATAGACCCGGTGCCCCAGAATCTCCTTCCCCGCCTGTCCGGGGTTGATGGGGATGATGGTGTACCCCTTGTCGCCCAGATACTTCATGACGAAGTGGCTGGCCCGCAGCGGGTTGTCGGATGCACCGACCACGGCGATGGTCCGCACATCCTCCAGCACGCCCTTCAGATAGGCATCGCTGTAGGAATCGTGATCCATCGGCCCGCTCACCGTCCGCACCACACGGGATGACGCTTTTCCAGAAAGGCGTCGATCCCCTCCGCCGCGTCGTGGGTCATCATGTTGCGGGTCATCACCTCGGCGGCGTAGGCGTAGGCATCCTCCAGCCCCATGTCGATCTGGCGGTAGAACGCTTCCTTGCCAATGGCGAGCGTCAGGGGCGATTTGCCGGCGATCCGCTGGGCGGCGGCGGTGACGGTGGCGTCCAGGTCCGCCGCCGGGACCACGCGGTTCACCAGCCCCAGCCGCGCGGCGTCCTCCGCCGCGACCATCTCACCCAGCAGCAGCATTTCCATGGCCGCCTTGCGCCCCACCGCGCGGCTCAGCGCCACCATCGGGGTGGAGCAGAACAGGCCGATGTTCACCCCCGGCGTGGCGAAACGCGCCTCCTGCGCGGCATAGGCCAGATCGCAGGTGGCAACCAGCTGGCAGCCGGCGGCGGTGGCGATGCCGTGGACCCGCGCGATCACCGGCTGGGGCAGGGTGGTGATGGCCAGCATCAGCCGCGAGCAGGTGCGAAACACCTCCTCGTATGCCTCCTGGGTCGGGCTGGCGCGCATCTCCTTGAGATCGTGCCCGGCGCAAAAGGCCGGGCCGGCGCCCGCCAGCACCACCGCCCGCACCGAGGCGTCGGTGCGGATGGCGTCCAGCGCGTCCAGCAGGGCCGTCATCAGCCCCAACGACAGGGCGTTGCGGGCCTGGGGGCGGTTCATGGTCAAGGTGGCAACGCCGTCGCGGTCATCGCGCAGCAGCGGCGGGGTTGTCCGGTCCGTTGCGGTCATGGAATACGTCCTCTCCCCTTCAGGGTTGAGCCGTTGATCCGGCCCTGATTGCGGTGTCGGTGCCTGACTGTAGCGCGCCCCCACCTTGCGCGGGAACCCGTCCGATCAGGAGTCCCCCATGCCCCATAAAGCCCGATAAATGAACAAATCGAAACTGTTGTATAAATTATATAACAAAAATGGATCCGTATTCCATGATTTCCTGAAAAAACCGGAGGATGCACAGGATCGTGGCGCGGACGGGGGTGTTTCAGTCATCATTTCCGCAGCACCCAATGGCGGGTCGTGACGGATCGGGGGCCAGGTGACCGGGGAAAAGACCGTGCCGCATTCGCCGGTGGAGTGGGAGGCGGTTTTCGCCGAAAGCCCCGTGGCCTTGTGCGTCGTCAACGCCGATGGCGGGATCGTATCGCTCAACGCCGCTTTCGCCACTCTGACCGGCTGGGACCGGGCGGCGCTGGAAGGGCGCCCCTTCGACCTGCTGCAGCCCTTGGGCCGCGAATCCGCTGTGGCGGGGGGGGCCGTCCTTCCCTTCATGGGAAAGGGGGCCGGCCTGTTGCGGCGGCCGAATGGGGAGCAGCGGGATGTGACCTACACGGTCGCCCTTCTGGCCGACGGCAACCGGGTGGTCACCCTGGCCGACGTCACCGACGACCGTTGCTTCATCTGCAAGGTGTTTTCCAGCCGCGATAAGTTCCGCACCGCCATCGACGACCAGTCGGAACTGATCGTCCGCTTCCTGCCCGATCTGTCGGTTACCCTGGCCAACCGCGAATTCGCCGGCCTGTGGCGGGTGGTGCCCCGTGATCTGATCGGGGAGCCGGTGACCGATTACCTGCCTCCCGACAGCGTGAAGGGAACGCACGAGTTCCTGCGCAGCGCCACCCCCGAGGCCCCGACCCAATCCGCCGAGGAGGCATGGCCCCAGCCCGACGGTTCGCTGCGCTGGGTGACGTGGCGGCGGCTGGCGCTGTTCACCGCCGATGGAACGCTGGCGGCGGTGCAGACGGTGGGCCGCGACACCACCGCCCGCCGCCGGGCGGAGGAGGAGCGCATCCGGCTGGCGGCTATGATGAACCGCAGCCCGGTGGTGGGGATGGCGTGGCGGATGGTGGACCGCTGGCCGGTGGATTATGTGACGGAAAACGCCGGGCTGCGGCTGGATTCCGCGGCGTTGGGGGAAGGGCGCACCGGGCTTCTGGATCTGGTGCACCCCGACGACCGCGCCGGGTTCGTCGCCTGGGCCGGTTCCTGCCCGGCGGAAACCCGGCTGTGGCAGACGGTGGTGCGGTTCCAGACGGAGGAGGCGGAGGCCCGCTGGGTGTCGGTCAGCGCCTGGCGCACCGGGCCGGAGCGGATGGAGGCGGTGGTGATGGACGTCACCGAACACCGCGACGCCGATCAGGCTCTGTCGGAACGCAAACGCCGGTTCCGCGCCATCTTCGATCACACGGCCAGCTTCATCGGCCTGCTGTCCACCGACGGCACGGTGCTGGAGGCCAACGCCCCGGCCCTGCGCTACATCGGAAAGAAATCGGAGGATGTGTGCGGGCGCCTGTTCTGGGAAACCCCGTGGTGGACCCACGATCCATCCGCCCAGATGCGGCTCAGGGCCGGCATCGCGCGGGCGGCGGCGGGGCAGATGGTGCGCTTCGAAACCACCCATCCCGGCCCCGGCGGGCGGGTGATGAGCGTGGATTTCTCCCTGCGCCCCATCTTCGACGACAGTGGTGCGGTGGTGCTGATCGTGCCGGAAGGACACGACATCACCGATCTGAAGGCCACCGAAGCCGCCCTGCTGGCCGCCAAGCGCGAGGCGGAGGCCGCCAACCGCTCCAAAACCCATTTCCTGGCGGTGGTCAGCCACGAGTTGCGCACGCCGCTGAACGCCATTCTCGGCTATTCGGAGGTGATGGAGGCGGAAATGTTCGGCCCGGTCGGCAACGACCGTTACCGCAGCTACATCACCGCCATCCACACCTCCGGCCGGCACCTGCTGGGCATCATCGACGATATTCTGGAGGTGTCGCGCATCGAACTGGGCGTGCTGGACCTGACCGACGAGGTGGTGGAGGTGGGCGAGATTCTGGCCCGCGCCGGCCACATCCTGTCCAACCGCGCCGCCGGTGCCGGGGTGGCGCTGACCATTGAAACCGGGGCCGGTCTGCCGCGGCTGCGCTGCGACGTGCGGCGGGTGATGCAGATGCTGGTCAACGTGGCCTACAACAGCATCAAATTCACCCCCGCCGGCGGCTCTGTCCGCATCAGTGCCGCCTCTGGCGCCGACGGGCTGAGCCTGACCGTCAGCGACACCGGCACCGGCATCCCGGCGGAGGATCTTCAACGCATCTGGGAACCCTTCACCCAATCGGGCAGCCCCGACGTGCGGGCCGCCGGGGGGGTGGGGCTGGGGCTGACCATCACCAAGGCCCTGATCGAAGCCCACGACGGCACCATCACCCTGCGCAGTGTGGTGGGGAAGGGGACCACCGTGATCCTGACCTTCCCTGCCTTTCGTTGTGTTGCGCGCGGCGGCGATGGCCGCGCATGATGATGTCTCCATCCTTTGATTGCAGATGACGAGGCACCATGACCGGCCGTTCCGCCATTTCCATCCCCGACCTGGAAGAGCTGATCCGCGAGGGCGTGCCGCTGGTGGGCGGCTTCGGCGTCACGGTGGAGGAACTGGTGCCCGGACGGGTGCGGATGCGCATGCCCTATAAGGACGATTTCGTCCGGCCCGGCGGCACCGTGACCGGCCCGGCCATGTTCGGTCTGGCCGACGTGGCGCTGTACGGTGCGGTGCTCAGCCTGATCGGCCGGGTGGAACTGGCGGTCACCACCAGCATGACCATCAATTTCCTCCGGCGCCCCGCCCCGGTGGGGATCACCGCCGAGGCGCGCATCCTCAAGTGCGGCAAGCGGCTGGCCTATGGTGAGGTGCTGGTGTTTTCCGACGATTCCGCCGAGCCGGTGGCGCACGCGACCGGCACCTATTCGATTCCGCCCCACGACCCGGTGTCGTTGGCGGTGTCTGGTTACCGTGATCCTGAGGGTGGCGAAAAAAGCGTTTGATATCAATGGCTTTGCTTTGGCGGTATTTCGATACCGTCAAAATAAGTCATTGGAACGAAAGAGAAATTTTTCCGTTGACAGGGTGTGTTCAGATCCGTAGAACCAGCCCCGCTTCGGTGCCCCGATCCGGGCGGCGCGCCGAAACCCTTTTGATAATTGAGTCAAGGCGATGAAGACCTTCAATCTGAAGCCGTCCGATATCGAGAAGAAGTGGTACGTCGTCGATGCCGACGGCGTCATTCTCGGCCGGCTCGCCAGCATTCTGGCGAACATGCTGCGCGGCAAGCACAAGCCCACCTTCACCCCCCACATGGATTGCGGTGATCACATCATCGTCATCAATGCGGAGAAGGTGAAGCTGACCGGCAACAAGCGCCGCGACGACATCTTCTACTGGCACACCGGCTATCCGGGCGGCATCAAGGGCCGTTCGAAGGGCCAGATCCTGGACGGCAAGTACCCGGAACGTGTCATCACCAAGGCCGTGGAACGCATGGTTCCGCGCGGTCCGCTGGGCCGTCGTCAGATGACGCACCTGAAGGTTTATGCGGGCGCCGCGCACCCCCACGACGCGCAGCAGCCCGAAGTTTTGGACATCGCCGCGGCGAACCCGAAGAATAAGCGGAGCGCGTAATTCCATGGCTCAGGTCACCACCACCCTCAGCAGCCTGAAGGATCTTCCGGGCGCCGGTGCGGCCGCCGCGGACGTCTCCGTCGAATCCGCTGAACCGAAGATCGACCAGTACGGCCGTTCCTACGCCACCGGCAAGCGCAAGGACGCCGTTGCCCGCGTGTGGATCAAGCGCGGCTCGGGCAAGGTCGAGGTCAATGGCCGCGACGTGACGGTGTATTTCGCCCGTCCCGTGCTGCGCATGATCCTGAACCAGCCGTTCCAGATCGTGGACCGTGAAGGCCAGTTCGACGTGTACTGCACCGTCACCGGCGGCGGTCTGTCGGGCCAGGCCGGTGCCGTCCGTCACGGCATCTCCAAGGCGCTGACCTACTTCGAGCCGGCTCTGCGCGGCCCGCTGAAGGCCGCCGGCTTCCTGACCCGCGATGCCCGCGTCGTTGAACGTAAGAAGTACGGCCGCGCCAAGGCTCGCCGCAGCTTCCAGTTCTCGAAGCGTTAATCCGCGCGCGGTCCCGGACTTTCTGGTATACAAGGAAAGGGGCGTCCCACGCGGGGCGCCCCTTTTCCGTGTCTTCGCACCTTCGCTTCTCCGGCCTCGCTCATTCAGAGGACAGATTCATGGGCACTCCCTCCGTCTCCCCTGTTCGGATCGGCATCCTGGGCGCCAGCGGTTACACCGGCGCCGAACTCATCCGTTTGCTGCTGCGCCACCCCGCGGCGGAACTGTGTGTGCTGACCGCCGAGCGACAGGCCGGAAAGCCGATGGCCGAGGTGTTTCCCCATCTGGGCGGCTATGACCTGCCCGGTCTGGTGAAGATCGAAGAGGTCAATTGGGACAAGCTGGACGTGGTGTTCTGCGCCCTGCCGCACGGCACCACCCAGGAAATCGTCGCCGGCATCCCCCATTCCATCAAGGTGGTGGACCTGTCCGCCGACTTCCGTCTGTCCGACCCCGCCGCTTACGCCGAATGGTACGGCCATGAGCACCGGGCGGTGGAGCTGCAGAAGGAGGTCGCCTACGGCCTGACCGAGTTGAACCGCCAGGGCGTGCGCAAGGCGCGGGTGGTGGCGAATCCGGGCTGCTACCCCACCTGTTCGCTGCTGCCGCTGATGCCGCTGCTGCTGGAAGAGATGATCGAGCCGGGCGGGATCGTCATCGACGCCAAGTCGGGCGTGTCGGGCGCCGGGCGCGATGCCAAGCAGGCCAACCTGTTCACCGAAGTGTCGGAGGGCTTCAACGCCTATGGCGTCGGCTATCACCGCCACATGCCGGAAATCGAACAGGAGTTGCGGCTGGCGGCGGGCCGTCCGGTCACCGTGTCGTTCACGCCCCATCTGGTGCCCATGAACCGCGGCATGCTGGCGACCATCTATGTGAAGATGGCCGAGGGCATCACCGCCGACGATCTGCGGGCCAAGCTGGTTGAACGCTACGCCGACGAACCCTTCGTCACCGTCACCCCGGCGGGGGTGATGCCGGCGACCCGCCATGTGGCCGGTTCCAACCACGCCCGCATCGGCGTGGTGGCCGACCGCACCCCGCGCGGCGCCATCATCGTGTCGGTCATCGACAATCTGGTGAAGGGGGCCTCCGGTCAGGCCATCCAGAACATGAACGTCATGCTGGGGCTGGGGGAGACCACCGGCCTGGATCAGGTGGCCCTGTTCCCGTAATCCCTGTTTCCTCTGGCTTGCCGGCGTGGGCGATGGTTCAATCCGCCCGCGCCGGACAACACCAGAAGGAACCCCCATGAGCGGCCTCATCCTTCCTTATAAGGGCGTTCTGCCCACCATCGATTCCTCCGCCTTCATCGCCCACACCGCCACCGTTATCGGCGATGTCCACATCGGTCCGGAAACCGGCATCTGGTACGGCTGCGTGGTCCGGGGGGATGTGAATGAAATCCGCATCGGTGCGCGCACCAACATCCAGGACGGCACCATCATCCATGTGGCGGCGAAGGGGCAGGGCACCTACATCGGCGACGGAATCACCGTCGGCCACATGGCGCTGCTGCACGCCTGCACCCTGGAAGACAATTGCTTCATCGGCATGAAGGCCTGCGTCATGGACGGGGCCTATGTGGAAAGCGGCGCCATGGTCGCCGCCGGGGCGCTGGTCACGCCCGGCAAGCGGGTCAAAAGCGGGCAACTGTGGGCCGGATCGCCCGCCCGTCCCATCCGTGACCTGACCGAACAGGACTTGGCCTATTTCCCCGTGTCCGCGACCCAGTATGCAGCCCTGGCTGCCGAATATCGGCAGGGATAAGGACAAACATCCAAGGACAGGGCCATTCCTATAACCTTGGCCCTGATGCCGGCTCATTGTCGGATGTGTGGTACAGCTTACGGTCTATGGTCGGGAACATTTTCCGATCCTATCTGTTCACCTGGATACAAGCTGGGGCGCTGCCATGAGAGAAAGCCCGTTTCGGTGAAGGCTTTTCGCGCAGCATCCCACGGGATGGGACAGGATTTTAAGGAGACCGTAGATGAAGACCCGTATTCTCAATGGGCTGGCGGCGGCCGCCCTGGTGGCCGGCGGTCTGGTGATGGCAATGCCGGCCCAGGCACAGACCCAGGACACCGTATGGTGCAACCCGGTAATCGGCTGGGGCAACACGCCGGTGCGCACCGCCAGCGGCGGCTATGCCATCCATAAGGACAGCTATCCCTGCCCGGCGACGGCGGTGTCCACCCCGGCCCCGGCCCTGCCGACGCTGCAGCCCGAATATCTGGTCTTCTTCGACTGGGACAAGTCGAACATCACCCCGGCGGCGGATAAGGTTCTGAGCGATATCGTGACCGCGCTGAACCGCAACCAGTCGGCCCGCATCCAGGTGGTCGGCCACACCGACACCTCCGGCCCGCCCGCCTACAACCAGCGTCTGTCCATGCGCCGCGCCGAATCGATCAAGAGCGCGCTGGTGGCCAAGGGCGTTCCCGCGTCGGCCATCATGACCGAAGGGCGCGGTGAAACCCAGCTTCTGGTCCAGACCGGCGCCAACGTGCGCGAGCCGTCCAACCGCCGCGGCCAGATCATTCCGCGGGTCAGCGGCCCGACGTCGTAACCCGTAACCCCTGTGCGCCATGCATAAAAAAAAGCCCCGGAGACGTCTCCGGGGCTTTTCCATTCCCTGACGGGACCCGTGGTCAGGCCAGGCGGGCCTTGACGTAGGAACCGGGGGCTTCGTCCAGAACCGGCAGGGTGCCGTTGACCGGATCGCGGGCCGGGACGGTGCCGTCGGAATACTGCGACACCCACGCCTGCCAGTCGGTCCACCAGGAACCCGGCGACTGGGCGGTATCCTTCAGCCAGGCTTCGGGATCCTTCGGCAGGTTCGGGTTGGTCCAGTAGCAGTACTTACCCGACGCCGGCGGGTTGATGACGCCGGCGATGTGGCCCGACGCCGCCAGCACGAACTTCACCGGGCCGGAGAAAAGCTGGGTGCCGGCATAGGTGGACTTCCACGGCGCGATGTGGTCTTCGCGGGCCGACAGGAAATAAGCCGGGGTCTTGACGTTGCGCAGATCGATCGGCACACCGGCCAGGGTGATCCCGCCCGCTTCGCGCAGCAGGTTCTTCTGGTACATGTTGCGCAGATAGAAGCTGTGCATGGCGGCCGGCATCCGCGTCGAATCGCTGTTCCAGTACAGCAGATCGAAGGGGAAGGGATCCTTGCCCAGCAGGTAGTTGTTGACCACGAACGACCAGATCAGGTCGTTGGCCCGCAACATGTTGAAGGTGGTGGCCATCTCCGCACCGTCGAGATAGCCGCGCTCGCTCATCTTGCCTTCGATGTAGTTGAGCTGCTCTTCGTCGATGAAGACCGACAGCTCGCCCGCTTCGGCAAAATCCAGCATGGTGGTGAAGAAGGTGGCGGAGACGATGCGCTCGTCACCCTTCGACGCCATGTAGGCCAGGGTGGAAGCCAGCAGCGTGCCGCCCAGGCAATAGCCGACGGCGTTCACCGTGTCTTCGCCGGTGGCGATCTTGATCTGATCCAGGGCCGCCAGCGGGCCTTCGATCATGTAGTCTTCAAAGGTCTTCTTGGCGAGCCGTTCGTCCGGGTTCACCCACGACAGCACGAAGACGGTGTGACCCTGATCCACCGCCCACTTGATGTAGCTGTTCTTTTCGCGCAGATCGAGGATGTAGAACTTGTTGATCCACGGCGGCACGATCATCAGCGGACGCTTGGCAACGTCCGGCGTGGTCGGCGTGTACTGGATGAGCTGGATCAGGTCGTTCTGGTAGACCACCTTGCCGGGGGTGACGGCGATGTTCTTGCCGACCTGGAAGGCGTTGTAATCGGTCATGGAGATGCGCAGCTCGCC
Source organism: uncultured Rhodospirillaceae bacterium (assembly GCA_937927415.1). Lineage (GTDB taxonomy): Bacteria > Pseudomonadota > Alphaproteobacteria > Azospirillales > Azospirillaceae > Azospirillum. Next base: position 3,100 of record CALBDS010000001.1, on the reverse strand, counting down.
CTTGCCGCGATCCAGATCCTTCAGCAGATGCTCCAGACCCTTGACCAGATTTTCACCGCCGGTCTCGATGGTCGTGCGCAGCACCTCCGGGTTCGTCATGACGAAGTTGGAGGGCGCCATCGCGTCCACGAACTGGCGGGTGTAGAAGTCCACCTTCTTGGCGGTCTGGTCGGGCAGACCCTCCACCTCGTTCACGGTGGACTGCATCCACCGGGCCGACAACAGGTACGACTGCTTGATGAAGTCGAACAGGGTGTTCTCGTCCCACGCCGAATCCTTGAACCGGCGGTCGTCCTTGGCCGGGCTGATGACCGGGGCGGCTTCCTGGCCCAGCAGGCGCTGGGTGGTGCGCTGCCACAGGGTCAGGTAATCCTGCCACAGGGTCATCTGGGCCTTCATGAGCTTGGCCGGGTCGGCCATCATGCGGGCCGTCATTTCCAGGAAAGCCTGCCCGATGCCCATGGGATCCGGGTTGGCGGTGGGCTTTCCGTCCGCCGCCTGGCGTGCCAGGAAATCAGTGACCAGCTTCTGGCTCTGCTCGGCGATGCGGGTCATCGCGCGCGACAGCTCCACAGGGTCGGGGAGCTTGACGTCAGGGGCCTGTTGTTCGGCCATGTTGGGGGTCCTTTGATTCCAGTTTGGACTTCAGGTGGGACGTACTCAGGTTTATACAAAGCCGTATGGTTTTGGAAACGGCTTCCTTCAGCAAACACCGGGAAAGGTGTGCGCTGCGACAATTCATACCGCTTTCGTATGAAGATTTGATGGAAGACCGCAGCGGAAAGTCATAACGCTTCGCCTTTCGGAGCAAGATGGAGACGTAGGAATGAGGGGGATGGGTATGCCGGCGCGATGCCGTGGTCTGGCGATTCTGGGTATAAGCGTTGCGGCGGGCCTGCTGGGCGGCTGCAGCGACCGGATGCTGGACACCGGGCTGACCAACTACCTGTTCGCCGAACCCCGCGTCGAGCAGCCCACGCCCATCCGATCAATGACGGGGGAAGTGACCAGCTATCCCAATCTGGGGACGGTTCCCGCCCGGCCGAGGAACCTGAGCACCCAGGCCCAGCGGGACAAGGAAATGCAGCGGCTGGAACAGGAGCGCGCCCGCAACCGCTCGGCGGCGGACACCCTGGAAGGGCGTGCGCAGAGCCTGCCGGCCCCATTGCCCCAGCCGATGGATGTTCCCCCGCCGCCCCGGATCCGGGAAGGGGGCTGAACGGCGGGCCGAGGCAGGCGGGTTTCCGAAAGCCCGCCAGTCTGTCTTGCCATATCGAATACAATCGTAATATTTCTTTTTCTCTTTCCGTGCCTTTTCTCGGTATTTATTGCTGACAGAATTAAATTACCAACCTACTTTCGTATTTTGATCCCTGATTTTTGGGCATTGTATATGAAAGAGGGTTTTTATGAATAAAATAATGCCTCAGATTGAGCATGTTGTTTATTTCATGCTTGAGAATCGATCTTTTGATAATCTTTTGGGCTGGCTGTATGATGACAACAAAAAACCGTCACGAATCATTGCCAATCCGAAACAGCAGGACATGCCTTTCCAGGGATTGACGGAGAATACCTACTACAATTGTTTTGCCGACGATCCGATCCGGCATTATGTGCAGCGCGGGACCGGCTTTGTAATGGACGTTCCCAACCCCGATCCCAACGAACCCTTCCTTGACGTCTGTGAACAGATTTTCGGGGAATACAACGGCGTGGCCCCGCTGGAGGGATCGCAGGCGGTCATGAGCGGCTTCCTGCGCAACTATCACAAGGCGTACAAGGGGTTCGCCGGGATTCTGTGCGATCAGGGTGACACCGTCTTTTCCACCATCGCCCAGATGCTGGGCGAGCATGTTCCCTTCGTCTGCGAACGGTTGACGAAGGAGGAGGCGCTGCCCATCCTCCACACCTATGCCCCGGAAGAGGTGCCGGTGATGAACGGACTGGCCCGGCATTTCGCCGTGTCGGACCAGTGGTTCAGTTCGGTGCCGACCCAGACCATGGCCAACCGGGCCTTTTCGGTGTGCGGCACGTCCTGCGGGCTGGTGGACAATCACGGTAAGCTGTTGGGGTTGGTGCCGGGCGCCTATGATGCGCTCAGCATCTGGGATGTGCTGTCCGCCCATGGCTATGCATCCCCCGACGATTGGATGATCTATTACCAGGACAAGGAGGAATGGGAATGGTGCCTGACCCAGCAGGCGTTCCATATTCCCGACTCCGCCAACCACCTGCAGCACATCGACCATTTCTTCGCGATGGTGGAGGCGGGAAAGCTGCCGTCCTTCTCGTACCTGGAGCCGGCGTGGTTCGGTGCGCATCTGAAAAACAACGGCAACAGCTACCATCCGCCGTCCGATCTGGTGCCCGGCGAGGAATTCCTGCTGAAGCTGTATGAAAGGCTGACTGCCAAGCCTGAATTGTGGTCCAAGACGCTGCTGATCATCAGCTTCGACGAACACGGCGGCACCTATGACCATGTGCCGCCCCCGTGGGGGGCCGTTCCGCCGTGGGGTGACGCCGAACCGCCCGTGCACCTGGAACATGGGTTCCGCTTCAACCGTTTCGGCATCCGGGTGCCCACCATCATGGCGTCCCCGTGGATCGACGAGGGGGTGGTGTTCCGGTCACCCACCGACGTGCCGTTCGATCACACCTCGCTGATCGCCACCCTGCTGAAATGGAAAGGGATCGATCCCAAAAAGGTGGGCATGGGCCAGCGGGTCGCGCACGCCCCCACCTTTGAAAGCGTGCTGACCCGTGAGACGCTGCGCGACGACGTTCCCACCCTGGCGCTGGCCCCTGCCGCCGCCGCGCGGCTGGCGAACCCGCCGTCCCCGGCGGATACCCCGCCCACACCCATGCAGTTCAAGATGCTGCCCAACCTGCTGCTGCATCTGGCCGGGGGGAAGCTCAGCGAACTGGGGATGATCGAGGCGATGGTGGAGGTGCTGAAGGACGCCAGAACCGCCCAGGATCTGTTCGCCAACATCGAGAGGTTCCGCGCCAAGCATAGCGCCGGGTAAGGGTATGAGCGGGGCTGCCGCCCCATATGCGCTAGGATAAGGGTGGACGAGAGGAATCTCGGTGTGATTCA